>JAHEZM010000026.1 GCA_023251075.1 Flavobacteriales bacterium
CAGCACCAACACCAGTAATTACGGCAGTGAGTGATTTATGTCAGAATGCGGGATCAAAATCTTTTGCAGCCACCCCAACAGGAGGAACATGGAAATTGGATGGAGATGGAAACAATGGCACCTTTAACCCAGGTAATTTAGCAGCAGGTAATCATACTGTGAAATATTATGTAACGGATGTAAATTCGTGTACCGATAGCACGAGTGATGTTTTTGAGGTGTTTGATACCCTACAGGTGAACATCGACAATCAGGCTTATTGTGCAGGGGGATCTTACACTTATAATTTACCCAACAATTGGTTAAGTTATGTTTGGAATGGAGTAGCGGGCACCAGCAGTTATACTATTTCAGGAGGAACATTGGCAGTGAATGTGGTTACTACTGATGTTAATGGTTGTATCACTCAGGATTTTGCAGCCGTAACGGAAAATCCATTTCCACTACCTGAGCTTGGTCCTGATACAGCAGTTTGCTTTGGTTCTTCAGTAACATTGGATCCTGGAACTGCTAATATTTTAAATTATGATTGGAATCCAGGGGTATTAACTACACCTACGATCGTAGTAAATACTACAGGAACTTATAAAGTTGTGGTATCAGATAACATCGGTTGTTCAGGAGAGGATTCTATTCACGTGCAAATTCATCCTTTACCTGTTATTAGTTTAGGTAACGACACAACAATTTGTGATAACGGATATGATAGAATAGTTATAAATGCCCATTATACCGGCACAAAACAATTATTATGGAGTACTGCAGATAAAGATGTTAATCATATTAAAATAGGGTATACTGGAGCTTATTGGGTACAAGCTACTGATTCTAATGGTTGTGTAAACACAGCATCTATCGATGTAACCAGACATTGTAATGATGTGAAATTTAAATTTCCAGATGTATTTACACCAAACGGTGACGGACATAATGATGAGTTTGTTCCTATGGATATTGATGATTCTAATTTTGAGCAGCAATATGCCAATATGGTGAGTTTATCATTTGTTGTTTTTGATAGATGGGGAGTAAAAGTTTTTGAATCGCAAAGTGTTTTACCTCGTTGGGATGGTAAGTTTAATGGAGGTGAATTGTATACAGGTACTTTCTTTTATATTGTAAAATATACCAACACGGCTGGTAATACTTACGAATCAACGGGTAATGTAACCTTAATGAAGTAGATTAATTTTAAATTCCGATATTTGAGAGGTGCACAAAATGCACCTCTTTTTTTATGAAAATTTTCATTGTTTTTTTATCAATAGTGTTGGTTTTAGGTTCTGGATTTAGTCGTTTGAATTCTCCAAAATTCAAAACTGAGAATGTGATTGTATTGGTAATTGACGGACCTCGTTATTCCGAAACTTGGGGTGATTCTTTAAGGCAATATATTCCTTTCATGTCGAAAGAACTGGCCCCTCAAGGTGTGTTTTACGATTCTTTTTACAATGTAGGAAAAACTTATACTGCTGCAGGCCATACATCTATTTGTACAGGGATCGATCAAAGTATTGATAATACGGGCAAGGAAATTCCACAATATCCTTCTTTTTTTCAATACTATTTAAAGAGTAAAAACAATGATGCTGATAAAACCTGGATTATTACAAGTAAAGATAAATTAGCAGTATTGGCCAATTGCAAAGATTCTTTATGGCAGGATGAATTTATGCCTAAAACCGATTGTGGTGCAGGAGGCTTGTTAACTTTGTATAGAGATGATTCCACCACTATGGCTCATGTTTTTAAAACTTTAAAAAACAATCATCCCAATCTGTTGTTGATTAATTTAAGAGAACCTGATTATTCTGGGCATGCAGCCAATTGGCAAGGATATTTGAATGGTATTGTTGCTGGAGATAGATATGCTTATGAACTATGGAAATATATCCAATCAGATTCTGCCTATGCTAATAAAACAACTTTGTTTATTACCAATGATCATGGTCGTCATTTAGAGGGCGTGAAAAATGGTTTTATCAATCATGGAGATGATTGTGATGGGTGCCGACATATTAGTCTTTTGGCATTAGGTCCAGATTTTAAAAACAACATCACTGTTTCTAAACAAAGAAATCAAAAAGATATTCCATCCACTATTGCTTATCTTTTGGGTTTTGAAATGCCTACTTCAAAAGGAGAAGTAATGATGGAATTATTTAAGTAAAATGAATTTTAGAACCGAAATACAACTGCCTCCAGCACCTTTCAAATTGACCTATAAAGATCAAGTTGCTTTTATAGGTTCTTGTTTTAGTGAGAATATTAGTTCGCGACTTTCTGATTTGAAAATGAAGGTAAATTGTAATCCATTTGGGATTGTTTTCAATTCTATTTCTATACAAAAAAACTTGTTGCGTTTAATTGAAAAAAGAAATTATACTTCGCCAGAGTTATTCAAAGGGAGTCAGTTTTATAGTTTTGATCATCATTCTTCTTTTAGTGATTTTGATGTCGAAAACTGTTTGCGAAAAATCAATCAATCAATGGAGGAAGGACATGCTTTTTTAAAGCAATCTAAAGTTCTTTTTATCACTTTAGGTTCTGCTTATGCCTATTGGTACAAGGAAAGAAATGAAGTAGTAGCGAATTGTCATAAATTACCTCAGTCTGTTTTTCAAAAGAAGTTAAGTAAAGTGGAAGAAATTGTAAATGGTTTTTCTGAATTGATTATGCAGCTACAGTTTTTCAATCCAGAGTTGAAGATTGTTTTTACAGTTAGTCCGGTGAGGCATTTAAAAGATGGCATGATAGAGAATCAAAGAAGCAAAGCTATTTTGTTGGAGAGTGTTCATCAAATTGTTGAAGCATTTAATAATGTAAATTATTTTCCAGCTTATGAGATAGCGATGGACGATTTACGAGATTATCGTTTTTATGGAAAAGACATGCTTCATTTGAATGAAGTAGGAATTGATTATGTTTTTCAAAAGTTTAGTGAATTGTATTTTGAGTTGGATACATTGCAAATTATGCATGAGGTACAATCACACAATAAATTTATGAACCACAGAAGTTTAAGTGGAGAGGATATAAGCGATCAAAAGAAGAAAGCTAGCGATCAATTGTATTTGAAATACCCATTTTTGCAGCAATAAAAATCCCCTCCAATTTTCATTGAAGGGGATTTCTATTTTTGGATTAGGTCAGTTTATTTCATTTTGCTCATTTCTTCGTCGAAAGTCTTTTTGAATTTTTCGTAATCGTAATCAACTTTCAAACTTTCTTCTTTTGTTAATCTGTCGTTAATTGCTTGAACCAATTCATCAGCACCGTACTCAATTGCTACATAAGCTTTAAAATTACCTTCGGGTGATTTTGTTACTTTATCACAAATAACTCTTATCCCACTTAATTTTTGGTTAACTACTTCACGAGTTAATCCTTCATACTTTTGCTCAAGATCTTCTCTGTTGTTGTGAGTGTTGTCTTTAACATAGTTATCAAGAGTTGATTTGATAGTAGTATTAATGAACGACGCTAAATGTGCTTTTGCTTCAACTAGTGCCTTGTCTTTAGCGATTTGCTGATTCATACTCTCACTTACTGCATTGGCACGAAAAGTTTTTTTATCAGAGAAAAATTCTGGTCCGGTACAATATTCGTTTACCAAAACTTCACCTACTGGAGCGGCTGCTTCTGTTTTCTTTTTGCTTTTACAACCAGTAATTGAAAAGGAAGCTACTAGAGCTAATAAAATTACTGAGGATTTAATTGTTGTTTTCATGGCTTTGTGTATTAAATTTTCAAATTCTTTTAATGTTTGATATGAGATCATTTTCAATTAGTATGCCAAAATATAAATTTACTAGTCATAAAGCAAGAAAGCCATTAATAAGCCTTGTTTTCTCTATTCTATTAATGTTTTCATGGCTGTGTCAGATGTTTACTTTATTTTTACCAAAAGCTATATTATGTATCCTACTTTATTTCATTTTTTTTATGACGTTTTTGGAATTCAGATTGAGTTCTTGAAATTCCTCCCCAGTTTTGGTTTTTGCGTGGCAATGTCGTTTATCGCAGCGGCCTATTTTTTTGGTAAGGAATTAAAAAGAAAGGAAGATTTGGGATTATTATTTCCTGTGGAAGAAAAAGTATTGAAAGGTAAACCTGCTTCTGTTTGGGAACTAGTTTCTAATGGGTTGATTGGTTTTGTTTTTGGTTTTAAATTTTTGGGATTGGTATTCGGAAGTGCAGAGGGGATGTTGATGGAGGATTATATGTTATCGAAACAAGGGAATTTGCTAACGGGATTATTGGTAGGTGCTTTATTTGCCTATTTAAAATACAGAGAGCGCGAGAAAGAGAAATTACCAGAACCAAAATGGGTGGATGAAAAAGTATATCCTTCTATGAGAGTTGGCGAAATTACAATGATTGCAGCGTTAGGGGGAATTATTGGTGCAAAGTTGTTTCATCAATTAGAGTATTGGGATGAGTTTTTAGCCGATCCAATTGGGAATTTATTTTCTACTAAAGGTTTAACTTTTTATGGAGGTTTGATTTGTGGAGGTGGATCAGTAATTTATTTCGTGTTAAAGAAAAAAATGAATGCCTGGGTAATTATGGATTCTATTGCTCCTGCGTTAATTCTTGCTTATGCTGTGGGTAGAATTGGTTGTCAGGTTTCCGGAGATGGAGATTGGGGAATTGAAAGTTTAGATCCAAAACCTGAATGGTTGAGTTTTTTACCTGATTGGATGTGGGGTTATACTTATCCGCATAATGTAAATGAAGTGGGTGTTCATATGTACAATTGCGAAGCATGGGCGCCATACTGTTCAGTTCTTCCTACGCCACACTATCCTACACCATTTTACGAAACAATAATGGGTTTAAGCATTTTTGCAATTCTGTGGCTGCTAAGAAAAAAGATTAATATCACAGGGCTGATGTTTTGTTCTTACTTAATTTTTAATGGTGTGGAGAGATATTTAATCGAACAAATCAGGGTAAATCCTGAAACAGTAGGCGGACTAACCCAGGCTATGGCTATTGCGCTAGCGTTAATAGGATTGGGTGTTGTAGGCATCATTTACTTTGTTTTTAATAAAAAGAAAGCTGTTTAATGAACTATCAGAATTTATGTATGGATGTGGTTGCTCTCTCCAGAGAGGTGGGCCGATTCATGAAAGAAGAGAATAAGAAAATCAGAGGAAGTGATGTTGAGTCAAAAGAACATTTTAATTCTTTAGTGACCTATGTAGATAAAACGGTAGAGAAGATGGTGATAGCGAAGTTGGAAACCTTTATTCCCAACGCCGGATTTATTGGAGAAGAAGGTACAAGCGATAAAATAGGTGATGTTTACAATTGGATTATAGATCCTTTAGATGGTACTACAAATTTTATTCATGGTGTGCCTATTTACTCTGTATCCATTGCCTTAAAGGAGAATGAAGAGATTGTTTTAGGAGTGGTGTATGAGGTGAATTTGGAGGAATGTTTTTATGCATGGAAAGATTCTAAAGCTTATCTCAACGGAAAAGAAATTTCTGTATCGTCGGCAAAAAGAATGGAGGATTCTTTGTTGGCAACCGGATTTCCCTACTGGGATTTTCATAAGATGGATGCTTACTTGCGAATAATGAAAGATTTTACAGCATGTACCCGTGGTTTAAGAAGAATTGGTTCTGCGGCTGTTGATTTGGCGTATGTGGCTGCGGGAAGATTTGAGGCTTTTTATGAATACAGTTTAAAACCCTGGGATATTGCAGGAGGAGCTTTTATTGTTGAAAGAGCGGGAGGGAAGGTTACCGATTTTTCGGGAAACAGAGATTTGATTTCAGGAAAAGAAATATTAGCGAGTAACGGAATTTTACACGATACTTTACAACAAAAAATTGCAAAAGAATTTTTAGCCTAAATGAAAGTTGTTATTCTAAGTAATACAGATTCTGGTGGTGGTGCAGCTATTGCAGCGCGACGATTAAATGATGCTTTGAATAATAATGGAGTACATTCAAAAATGTTGGTGGTGCGAAAAATAACTAACGATATTAATGTTAGTGAAGTTCCATTGAGCGGATTGAAGAGAAAAATTCTGAATGCTTTCACGTATTTGGAATATTTGTATCAAAGAAAAATCCTGTTAAAGGATAAAACTATTTCTATGTTTTCTACCAATGAAGTGGGCGTTGATATAACGCAACATCCATTGGTGAAAGAAGCAGATGTGATAAATATTCATTGGATTAATTTCGGGTTTCTTTCTTTTCAAGAGATAGAAAATTTATATGCACTCAATAAAAAAATTATTTGGACTCTCCATGATATGTGGTTGTTTACCGGCGGTTGTCATTATTCAGGAGATTGCACTCAATTTCATGTCGATTGTAAAGCTTGTCCTTTAGTTTATTTCAAAAGTACTCCCCAAACTCTTTGGAAAAAGAAAATGCAATTATTTTCACAAAACAATATGACTGTTGTGGCACCTAGTCAGTGGTTGGTGGATGAAAGTAAATTATCTTCTTTATTAAAAAACGGCAAAGGTTTTTGTGTTCCCAATACATTAAATTCAAGTTTGTTTACAGCACATTCTAAAAAAGAAGCTTGTGTGAAATTGAAGTTGAATCCGGATAAAAAGTACATTCTTTTTTCTGCGGCAAATCCTAATGACGTACGAAAGGGGTTTGTTTATTTTGTTGAAGCAGTTAAACTATTAAAGCAACAGTATTCTAACTCTGAAGAATTAGAATTATTGGTAATGGGGAAAGAACAGAAAATATTTAATGATCTTTCTTTACCTGTAAATAATTTAGGGTTTATTCGATCGGAAGAGCAGTCAGCATTAATTTACAGTGCTGCTTCTGTTTTTGTGATTCCCTCTTTAGAAGACAATTTACCCAATACTATCATGGAGGCATTAAGTTGTGGTACTCCTTGTGTGGGATTCAATATTGGTGGAATAAAAGAAATGATTCAAACCAATGTGAATGGTTATTTGGCAGAAGCAAGAAATGCAAAAGATTTAGCTTTAGGAATTAAAGATGTTCTAGAAAATGGAGAACAAAAAAATTTATCGGTTCAAGCAAGAGAATGGATGATGACTCATTACAGTAATAAAGTTATTGCAGATAAATATTTGAAGGTTTTTAATGAGTGTTAAGGTAAGTATCATAACAGTAGTGTTCAATGGTGAGCATATCATTGAAAAAACAATTCAAAGTGTTTTGTCGCAAACCTATACTGATTTTGAGTACATCATTATTGATGGAAAATCTACCGATCGAACTTTAGAAATTATTGATCAATACAAAAGCAAAATTCAAATATTGGTAAGTGAAAAAGATAATGGTTTGTATGATGCAATGAACAAAGGGTTGGCTTTGGCTACTGGTGAATATGTGTGGTTTATGAATGGAGGTGATCAGATAGGAGATCCGGAGGTGCTTTCTAAAATTTTCACTTCTAATATTAATGCAGATATTTTTTATAGTGATACAGCATTGATTGATGAGCAAGGAAAATATCTTTCGTTATTGAGCGAGATTGGCCATAACAACGCACCCCATCCATTAACATGGAAATCGATGGAAAGAGGAATGGTGGTTTGTCATCAATCTTTTATTGTAAAAAGAGCACTTACAAATCCTTTCGATTTACAGTATAAAATTAGCGCTGATATCGATTGGGTTATACAATGTTTGAAAAAAAGTAAATCCAATCACAAGTTCAATTTTTGTATTTCGAAATTCATGGTGGGTGGAGTATCTAGTAAAAACAGGTGGAGAGCAGTAAAAGAAAGATTTCGTTTGTTTAATAAACACTATGGATTATTACGAAATCTTTACAATCACATTTTTATTCTTAAAAGAATTATCAGCAAATCTTTTTAAAAAGTTCTGTTGATTCCCAGTACCCATCTGAACTGAATATAATCAGGAGAAACGTATGGAGTTCGATTTAAGAAAAGAGGGAAATCAGCTCTTATCACTAAAGGTTTTACAGTTTCTAATCTTCCGAATTTTTTAATTTTAAAAGTGGTTCCAATACCTGCGTCGGCACTAAATATTCCTAGTTCGTTTTGAACAGAGCCAGTAGGTACTAACATCATTCCTGCATCACCAAATAAGTAGTAATCGAAATCGAAATACTGACGGGTTTTATTGTTCGACCATCTCATGTAATCACTAAATTCTAACTCAGCACTTACCGAAGTTCCAGAGATTCCTTTATTTCCAAAAACTACATCTCCTTTATTATCGAGTTGTGGCATTAGGTATCCGGAAAAACCTCTTAAGTTTAAACCTCCACCTTGCTGGAAGTGATTTATATTACCACCAATTTTTGCATCGGCAGTAGAGAATGCTCCCGCTGAACGAGTGTATTTATTATCCATTAGTTCTTCTGAGTTCGCACCCGATGCATTTAAGGAAGATTCTAAAGGAATGTTTGATCCAGAACCAAATTGAGCGAAAAACCTTGTGCTGAAAATAAATCTATCCAAGTAATTGTGGTTTACTACCGACATCTTAATAGTTGCATAATCATAGTTGCTTCCAGGCATAGAAGTTCTTAATCCCACCTTAATTTCACCTTGTCCTCTTTCATAATGATAGATGTGGTAATAATCAATGTTGATAGTATTGTTCCATTTGTTGGATGTCCATTGATTAGGAATTAATAAATATTGTAATGCATTGAAATCCTTTCGGTACATAGCTTTACCATAAATTCTAAAGCGATGATCTTTCTCTTTAGAGCTTTTACTTAATCCTAATTCATAGCGCTGTAGCCCTTCTAAATAACTAGAGTGTAAGTCAACACGAACATTTTTACCAAATTTATTTAACAGTGTGCTGTAATTTAAACGGTAAGAAAGCTTGTCGAATTTATTAATGAAAACATTGGTGTCGGTAATCGCTTGCCCCAACCCACTATTTAACCAAACATTAAAATCAAAAACATGAAAAACCTTTAAGTAACTACCATTCAAATGAACTCCTGTTTTTAGTCCATCATACCTGTTGTACCATAAATCGGGGCGGTAAAAGAATTCGTAATTATTTCTATCGGCAGTATTTTGAATTTTTGAATCTACTTCAAAAGTGTGTGGACATTTTTTAGAATTGTCGATTGCATAAACATCAGCCAAACGATGAGTAGGATCAATAATAACGTTGTAAACTCCATCGGGAACAATTACAGAGGCGCTGTATTCTTTTTCAAGATTTCCCCATCCATACCATTTGGGTAGCACGGTAGCATCAGTGTTTTTTACAAACCATGTATTTGGAATATGAAAATTCATCAAGCTATCATTATTGGTTACAATTTGAAAATCGATAGGCATTTGCATTTCTCCCTTACGGTTAAAAGTAATGATGTATTCATTTTCTTTCTCTCCTTTCTTAACGCTTTTCACAGAATAGTCGATCACTTTTGTAGTTTCCAGCCATTGATCAAAAAACCAGTTTAAATCAACTTGAGTATAGCTGATGATGGAGTTTCTAAAATCTTCAAAATAAGGGTGACAAATTTTCCATGTGTTGAAATAATTTTGCATTGCGTGAATGAAGAGCGAATCGCCTAAAACATATTGCAGGTTGTACAACATGGTTGCAGTTTTATAGTAAACATGACCGTAACCGCCAGCATGTTTGATAGATCCACCATCGAAATCACTGGAGTGCGTATTTAAAGCTCTGTCGTCTCTTTGTGCTGCAGCATAAATATAATTATCATAAGCTCTTGTGTTTACTACCAATTGCTCTTTGTGGTATTTGCGTAAATACGAGTTTTTGATAGGTAGGTGATAAACAGTATCACCATCGATTTTAGATACCGCCCATGAATCCAAAAATTGAGTGAAGCCTTCGTCTAGAGCAGCGCGATAAGTTTCGTTATTTCCTACCATTCCATAAAACCAGTTGTGGCCAATTTCATGCGCTAATAAACTTCGATAGTTGGGATCAACACCATTATCGAGGGTAAGCATTGGATATTCCATTCCATCTTTTGCATCGGCCACTACCATTTTAGGATAGATATATTTTCCGAAACTTTCCGAATAGGTTTTAATGACTTTAGAAGCATATTCAGCAGCATTTTTCCATCGAGGAGCATCCTCTTCTCGAACTACAGCAACACATAAAATATCGTTCCAGTATTTTTCATCTATTCTGTAGGTGGGATCGGCTGTAAAAGCAAAGTCATGTACATTTTCAGCATGGTATATCCATGTTTTCTTTTTTCCGGGTTCATAAGGGGTAATAACTGTTATGGTATCGTTGGGTTTTCTATTCGTGAAATTACTTAGATCCAATTTTTTCCGCAAAGAATCTGGAAGTACTTCTGATCTGTTTTGTAACCATCCAGTGGCCTCTAAAACATAGTTTGAGGCCAAAGTTAATTCCACATCATAAGTACCATAATCTCCGTAAAATTCTTTGTCGAGATGTTGATCAGTACACCATCCAAATTTTCTATCATAAACCGCTATTCTTGGATACCAGTGCACCCCATCAAAATGAACATAACCTCTTCCAGTAGTAAATAATTTCATTCTTCTGCTGTTTGAACCTTGATCAAAGTAGGATCTGAATTCAATTTCAAAAGCTGCTTTACCACCTGATTTTATAACCTGAGGTAGAAACACTTTCAGAATAGTATTGTCTAATTCGGTTTTTACTTCAACTCCATTCACCTTGAATTTAGTGATCTCTGTTCCTTTTTTCTTTATTTCATAATACTTTCCATAAGAAGGATAATAGCCTTGTTGTTTTAGCAGGTTATCATAATAGGAGCCAGGTTGAAATGCATTTTGATACAAATGAAAATACACCACCGTTAAGGAATCCGGAGAATTATTCCAATACGTTAAAAATTCTTTGCCTGTAATAATATGAGTCTTTTCATTCAATTCGGCTTGAATGGTGTAATGAACATCTTGCTGCCAGTAGCCATCGTAAGGTTTTTTGTTTTTCCAATATTCAGGATTATTCCAGTTGCGATAGGAGTTGGGGGAGTGCAGTGGATCGTAGACCTGTGCAACTATATTGATACTAATTATTAAGGCAAAAAGGGTGCTTATATTTTTCATGCTTAAAATATGATGCTCAAATATACAATAGTAAATGTTGATTTTTTAAAAAAAATCCAAGTGAATTACTTAGTTTTGAACCCATAACAAAATCAGTAAATGACGAAGAAAGTATTGGTGTGTGTTGGTACACGACCTAATCTTATCAAAATTACTCGACTGAAAGAGTGCTTTGCAAAATATCCAAGCTTGCAATTTAAGTTATTGCATACCGGTCAGCATTTCGATTACAAAATGAGTAAAGTTTTTTTTGAAGAATTGGGTATTCCTTCCCCTGATGTTCTTTTTGAATTGCAACGAGAAAGTCAGATCAGTGTGGTTAGTCAGATTATGCTGCAGTTCGAAAAAGAAATAATTAGCGATCGTCCAGATTTAATTGTGGTGCCGGGTGATGTAGATTCTACTTTTGCATGTGCTTTTGTAGCTAGCAGATATAAAATTCCTGTTGCTCATATAGAAAGCGGTTTGAGGAGTTTTGATAAAAATATGCCGGAAGAAATTAACCGTATTTTAGTAGATAATATAGCAGATTTGTTTTTTACTACTGAAAAATCGGGAAATGAAAATTTATTGAGAGAAGGTAAAAGTAGAAACGATATTGTTTTTACAGGCAATACAATGATAGATTCGTTAATTAAATTTCAACCTAATATTGAAAATAGCTCAATGTTGGAAAAATTGAATTTGGTTAAGGGGAACTATTTTACTGCAACTTTTCACCGGCCGTCGAATGTTGATTATGAGAAAAATTTAAAAGCAATATTTAAACTCATCAATAATATTTCAAAAAACACCAAGGTTATTTTTCCTATTCATCCTCGAACTTTGAAAAATGCTGAGCACTTTGGTTTTAATCACTTATTGGAATGTGATAATATTGTTATTTGTGACCCTTTGGGGTATCTTGATTTTATGAAAATCATTAAGTATTCTAAGGGTGTTATTACCGACTCTGGCGGTATTCAGGAAGAAACTACCTTTTTAGGAGTTCCCTGTTTAACTATCAGGGATAATACAGAAAGACCGGTTACCGTTGAAGTTGGGACCAATACTTTATTGCCTTTGGATGAAGAAGAGATTATGCTTTATGTGAATCAAATCTTGATGAGGACTTATAAAACTGGTAGAATTCCTGAAAAATGGGATGGTAGATCATCAGAAAGAATAGTGGAAGCCATCTACAAATTTTTGGCTTAATTTTCTTCTTCTCTTAATATATTTGATTTTTTGGCGGTGGCTATGCTTGTGTTTATATCGAAGCCTAGTAGTAAAATATAGGAGTTAAGATAGAACCACAACATTACAATCATAATAGTTCCTATTGATCCATATATTTTATTGTAAGTACTGAAGTATTGTAGGTAAATTGAAAAACCGTAGGAGGTAGCAATTAATAAAAAGGTAGTTACGATTGATCCCGGTGAGAAAAATTTGAAATGTTTTCTTTTGGCCGGACCGTAATAAAAAAGCAAAGCTATAGCGAAGTAGTATAGCGCAAAAACCATCATCCATTTGGCAGAGTGAATCAAAAAGCTGCTTAAACCGTCATTGTTTATAATGTCCTTTTGTTCAGCAAAATCAACCAAAAGATGAGTAGCAATTATCAGTGCGATGCTCAATAAAAGAAGGAATGTGAGTACAAATGCTAAAATTACGGAGATAACTCTTTGCATGAACGGATTTCTGGTTTCATTTACGTGGTAACTGTTGTTGAATTCAATCATTAAAGAGTGTACTCCATTGGTGGTTAGATAGAGCATCAGAAAAAAATTAATGGATAGTAATCCTCCGCGTGGTGTGCTTATCAGATCTTCAATTGTAGATATGGCAATCTCACTAATGCCTTTAGGCATATTTGTTTTTAATATGTCTATTAATGTAGTTTGAAAACCATCTACAGGAATAATAGGAATTAAGGTGAATAGGAAAATGATACCTGGAAAGACAGCGAAGAAAAACTTGAATGCTAAGGAAGAGGCACGGGTTGAAAAAGTTCCGTTTTGAACACCAATTAAAAAGAGCTTACCTACGTCATAAATTGAAGCACCTTGGAAGCCTGGAAATGATTTTCTTTGTGAAAAATCAATGAGCTTTCTCACCAGAGAATTGTTTAATATTAATGATTTAATCTTGCTAGCCATTTCTTTGTGCAGTTAAGCTTATGTCGAAATTTTTAACTGTATGTGTGAGTGCTCCTATAGAAATATAATCCACTCCTGTTTCTGCATATTCAACAAGATTTTTTTCGTTAATACCTCCCGATGCCTCTGTTTCATATTTACCATCGATTATTTCCAATGCTATTTTAATGTTTTCGGGTTTGAAGTTATCTAACATTATTCTATGAATTCCTCCAACCAATAAAACTTCATTTAATTCCTCCAGATTCCGCACTTCTACTTCAATCTTAATGTCGAGATTTCTGTCTTTAATATATTTTTTGGCACTCTCAATGGCTTTGCTAATTCCCCCCGCAAAATCAATATGATTGTCTTTGATCATCATCATATCGTATAGGCCCATTCTGTGGTTTTTTCCACCGCCTGTTAGAACAGCTTCCTTTTCTAAAAAGCGAAGGCCTGGTGTGGTTTTTCTGGTATCTAAAATTTTGGTGTGGGTATGTTTTATTTTATTCGATAAAAATGAGCTATAAGTAGATATTCCCGACATTCTTTGCATTACATTGAGAGCGATACGTTCCATAGCAAGAATACTTCTTGCATTTCCTGAAATGGTTATTAATTCTGTTCCAAAATCAACTGGTTGTCCGTCGTGTACTAATTTTTCTATCACTAAACTTTTATCGTAATACAAGAAAATTTTTTCTGCCCATTCAATGCCAGCGATAATTCCTTTGTCTTTAGAGGTGATTTTAGCAACGACTTGGCTGTTTTCCGGAATGGTAGCTAAGGAAGTATGGTCTCCTGTGCTAATATCTTCACTAATGGCAGCAGTAATAAAGGAAAGGAAAAGATTCTCTCTATTCTCCATTTTCAGCAACAACTCGAAGTTTTTGAATTAACATATTGCCATTAATGGCTTTCAGAAAGTAGTAAACCTGAAATTGCCCGGTAGCGGTAGTTAAAGTTCCAATTACATAATTACTACCATCTTGTGAATTTCCCTGATGATTCATTCTAAATCCAGTAGGTTTGTTTTTTTCGAAAAAACTTTTTAGTATTTGTCCGGCTTGCGCCTGGCTATATACACTTTCAGTGTTGTTAACGGTAAGATCGATATTGGCACTAAAATATTTAGTTAATGTTGCAGCATCTCCTGTTTTCAATGCTATGTTAATGGTATCCTGAATACCAGGAGCAACGAATAAGGCGCCAGCTAATACTATTGAAAAGAATACTTTCATGCGAGTTGATATTATTTTTTACCTGAAACTAAAACTACAGTGCTCAATTTAGTAGCAATTATTAAACCAAAAAAAGAAAAGCAACCAAATAGTTTAAGTCCATCAGAAAAACCGAAGGAAAGATAAGAGTTATTTTGATTATTTTAGCAAAGGAATAGCTATGAAAATCAAAATAATAGAGATAGGAAAAACACAAAGCAAGGATTGGCAGGCTCTAATTGATGAATATATTAAGAGGGCAAATAAGTACTCTACAGTTGAATTGATTACCTTAAATCCTAAGTGTAATAAAACTGAAATTAATGCCGTTCGTGATTTTGAAGGAAAACATTTAATTTCATTTTTAGCTGATTCAAAACAAAACGTTGTTTTGCTGGATGAAAAAGGAAAAGAGTTTTCCTCGGTAGGTTTCTCCCAATACATTCAAAAGCATCAGTTAAGTGGTAAAAAAGAGCTTTGTTTTGTTATAGGTGGTGCCTACGGTTTTAGTGAGGAAGTTCGAACTTTGTACAGAGAAACCATTGCATTGTCTCAAATGACTTTCACCCATCAAATGATACGATTAATATTTGCTGAGCAATTGTACCGTAGTTTTACTATTTTAGCCAACGAAAAATACCACCATTAGATAAATGAATTATTTTGGATACGATATAGGTACAGTTGCTGATTTTTACATTGCCCCTATTTGCTTTTTTTTAATCATTTATATTTCCAGACACACAGTAAAAATCAATGATCCATGGGAGCAGAAGGTTTTTAATAATGCTTTGATATTAAAATTATTGTCGGGATTATTGATATGTGCCATTTACATTTTTTACTATAAAGGGGGAGATACTATTATCTACATGCATGATGCACTTATTCTTGAAAATGTTTTTTGGAAACTACCCAGTGATTATTTTGATTTTTTGTTCAATGGTATGTATGATACGGAGAAGGGAAGAATAAATTTATGGAAGCACTTTTTTCATTTAAGAGATTATAACTTAGAATATTTTAGTTACCGTCATGATGAACGAGCCTTTTTTGTAGCAAGATTGGCTAGTATATGTGCTATAATTACTGGTGGTTCTTTTTATTCAACAAGTATGCTTTTTGGAACTTTTGCGGCTATAGGTGTTTGGAAATTATATAAAATATTTGCAGAGTATTATCCAGTATTTAAAAGGCAATTAATTTATACTGTTATTTTTATTCCCTCTGTTATGTTTTGGGGAGCGGGCGTATTGAAAGACCCTATAACCTTTGGAGCACTTTGTTTTTTGATGCATAATTTCCATAATATTTTAAAAAGAAGAAATATTGCTTCTTCGGTTATAGGTTGTTTAATCTATGGATTTATTTTGTTGGCCATTAAACCCTATATTCTAAATGCCTTTATTGTAGGGATTGGTTCTTGGGTTTTATCTAATTATTTAGTGAAGATAAAATCTGTTGTTTTTCAGGTTTTGTTATTGCCTTTGTTATTGGGTTTTTCCATAGGCATAGTAATGTTTTTTTTAGATGTATTAGGTTCTGATACCGGGAAATATTCTCTTGAAAAAGTACTAGATGAAGCGGCTTTGGTTCAAAATGATTTAAAACAGGATTATTATGGAGGGCATCGCTTTGATATCGGTACGTTTGAACCAACAATTGGAGGTGTATTATCGAAAGCCCCTATAGCAATATTTACAACGCTTTATCGTCCATTTATTTGGGAAGCTAAAAATATCTTTGTTTTTATTTCAGCACTAGAGGCCACCGTGATTTTGATTTTTACTTTTATTGCTATTTTTCGAATAAAAATATACAATCTTCAAGGGATTTTATTGATAAATCCTATTCTTTTTTTCTCCTTTATTTTTTCTCTTTTCTTCTCTTTTTTTCTAGGATTAACAACGGCTAATTTCGGTGCACTAGTTCGGTATAAAATACCCTTGATGCCTTTCTATGTTTCTATGGTGTATATCTTGAGTAATTATGCGAAAGTTCCTAAGAAACAGAAAGATTGATAATTGAGTTTAGTCTCCTCTTATTACTTGATTTCCGAATATATAGTAGAGTAAAATTCTACCCCTTTATTAATGTCAAAATAATCAATAGCATTTTTTCGCAATATTGATTTATCTGCGAATTCAATTTTGTTTTTTACTTGAAAATCGGATTTGGTTAATATTAATCCTGTTCCATTGTATTTTTCTGCTATAAAATCTAAATCTCCAATTCCTTCTATTGATATAGCCGGAATTCCACAAGCCCAGTATTCTCCTAGTTTTGTTGGACTTCTACCAATAGTAGAAAAAGCCATTTTGTATAAAATAATACCAAGGTCTGATGCTTGTAAATATTCGTGAACAGCACTGTATTCAGCGGAGGCAAAACGAATTTGAAAATCAGTATCAAACGATTTGCTTGCTTCAATGATTAGGTTTTTGTCTTCTTTTGATAATACGATCAAATATTTTTTCTGTGTTGAAGGAATAGCTTCAAATATTTGAAGAATGTCTTTAGGTGGATAGTTGGCACCCATTGATCCGCTATAAATCACAACAAAAGCATCCAGCGGTATATCCATTTTTTTTCTAATGTTATTTCTTGTTGTTTCATCGAAAGCCTTAAAAACATTAAAATCAACGCAGGTTGGAATTACTCTTACTTTGCTCTCAGGTTGATGAAAATGATCAACTATCTCTTTTTTGCCTGCATAAGTTAACGACACCGAGATATCAGATTCCTCAAAAAACTGTTGTTCTTTTTTCTTGAAATATTTATAAACCGGTTTGAAAATGGGATTTCCCCATAGTCCGCTTTCCAGCTTTTCATCTGGCCACCAGCCACGCATATCAAAAATGAATTTGCTGCCGTATTTCTTTTTTACTTTCTGACCAAGGATTGCCGACATATACCCTCTGCAGTGTACAATATCGAAATGTTTGGTTTTGAAGAGTTCCTCAATTTTTTTCCAACCTCTGTATAAGTCGCCTACAGTGGATAAAATAGGAGGAGATTTATGGTAAGTTAAATGATGCCAGTTGATAGTAGTGGTTTTTAGAATCTCATTTACTCTAGGGCTATTTTTAACGAAGTTTTCCGGTTTATCGAAAGTGATAATATCATAATCAACATTTTTTTCTTTGTTGATTCTTGATAAATAAGCCAAAATCTGCGATTGTCCCAAAGGGTCTGTCAAGCCGTCGTAAGAGAGATATAGAACACTAATTTTTTTGTGCATAGTACCAATTCACAAATTCTTTTATTCCTTCTTCCAGTTTTGTAGAGGGGGCGTAATTGAATAATTTTTTAGCTTTTTCAATATTGGCAAAAGTAATATCCACATCACCGGGTTGCATAGGTTGATGATTTATTTTTACTTCTTTGTTCATCACCTTGCCAATGGTAGCAATTAAATCACTAAGTTTTACAGGTTGGTTGTTGCCTAAATTTACAATTTCGTAAACATTGTTATTCTTTTGTAAATAGTCGCAAACATTGCAAATTCCCTGTACTGTATCCTTTATGAAAGTGTAATCACGTGAGGTGGATCCATCTCCATACATTGTAATCTCTTTATTCTCATCAATCAGTTTAATGAATTTGTGTATGGCTAAATCCGGGCGCTGACGCGGTCCGAATACGGTGAAAAATCTCATGTTTACAATGTCTATATTGTAAAGGTGGTATGCCGTGTGGTTAATTAATTCGCATGATTTTTTTGACGCAGCGTAAGGAGAAATCGGGAAATCTACCAAGTCAGTTTCGCTAAAGGGAATAGTTTTGTTGTTTCCATAAATTGACGAAGAGGAAGCAAATGCCAATTTTTTAATTCCTTTTTCTTTGCAAAAATTCAGTATTCGTTGAGTGGCCACTACATTATCCATTAAATATCCAATAGGATCTTTCAAAGAAGGCAAAACGCCTGCTTTTGCAGCCAAATGAACTATAATATCTATTTTATTAGATATTTTTTTGAAAGTACTCTCCTCTGTTAAATCGCCTTCAATAAAAGTGAATTGAGATTTGGAGAGTAAGTTTTTGAGATTATTCTCTTTTATTTTTCTATCGTAAAAGGGATCAAAATTGTCAATGCCTAATACCGTATTGCCTTCGTTCAGAAGTTTTTCCGATAAATGTGAACCAATAAAGCCGGCACAACCGGTAACTAAAAATGAAGCCATGATGATCGTTAAGCCGCTAAGATAAAAATTTATGAATATTTATTGCAGCTTTTCTGACCTTTGCTTCGCTTATTCAAGTTTCTTGTTAAGAGTTGTTGGAGTCGTAGTTTCCTCTTTTTTCAAGCACTTTGTGAAAAAATATTCTAAACTATTTGTGCCAGAAGCAACTACTACATAAAACGAATTATTTCCGTCTACCCAAGTCATTTTGAATTTCGATTTGCCAATACTCAGCATATCATTTTCCATCTTCCATGATGCTCCATGAAAGGCTGTTTCATTAGATTTAATGGTTTTGTTGCTTAATAAGGTTAGAGACGGATAGGACTTTGGTTTGGTTTCTTTTTCCCTAGAGGTGATTCTGGTTAAATCCCAGTCACATTTTTCTTTTGGCTGATCTAAACGAATAAATCTTTCGCCTTCCCCTATGTTTACACTCCTGTTAAGTTCAGAATAGCTTAGAGCTTGGTCATTGGCACTAAATAATTTTGTTAATTTTAATCGAGCACTATCTTGTTTTATGTCTTTTTTTTCAGATTTTTCGGAAACATTGTTGCGTGCTTTATTTTTCCCTTCTTTAATCGGAACAATTTCCTCCTTTATCCATTTTGGATTTTCAGCCAAAGGTACGGGGGATGGAGCAGTGGAAGGTATAGTAGTAATTCCTGCTGAAGAATCAAGTAATATTTTTTCTTTTTGATTAGTGTCACTCATGTTCACTGTTTTGGTATTAGTCATTTGTATTTGTTCTTCTATTTCTTCGGTGGAATCATAAGTAGCTATCGTAATACCAGCTAAAATAATTACAGAACTTAATCCTAAACCCCATCCCCAATTCCATAGTTTTTTGTAGAACAAATGATTTTGGTAAGCTACGTTTGCTTTTTGTTTAAAGCTCTTTTTTCTAATACCTTCTAAAAGAACTCTCTGCTCATTCACCTGCTCTTTCAAAGCAGGGGAGTTGTTGAGCTCTTGCTCAAATAGATTTTGTTCTTCTTTAGTCATTTGCTTAAGAAGAAACTTTTCAATTCTTTCGATATTTTCTAATTCGCTTCTCATGACTTAAAAGTTAGATGTTTCAGAATTAAGACTAGATGGCGCGGCATTCAGTTCAGCGTATTTCAGTTTTGCTTTTTCCAGGCATTTGTATTTCTGACTTTTTGCTGATTTTTCGCTGGAAAAACCAAAATTAACAGCAATATCGGCCATACTGATTCCTTCGTGATAGAAAGCTTTTAATATCTCCCAACACTTTTCACCTAAAGTACTTAAAGCTTCTTCTGCCTTCGATATTTTACTTTCTTCTTCAATATCTACATCTTGAATATCGTCGTGTACTTCATATTCAAATTTCACCGATCTGTTTTTCTTTACTAATTCATCTTTCCACATGAATTTACAAACGCTGTAAAGGTAGGTTCCCAGCTGAGCAGTTAAGTTGAAGTTTCCTTCTTTTACTTTTTTACATAAAACATAGAGAGCATCCTGATAAACATCCAGCGCTTCTTCTTTACTTGCTCCGTGATTGAGCAAAAAATGCTCAATCTTCGGATACAATTTATATAACTTTACCAAAGCTTTATCTTCTTTGTTCGATTGTATAAGTGCTATAATTTCTTGGTCGGTCATGATAAATTATTTAGCAAAGACGGAATCAACAGCGGCAGTATCTGCTGGCCATCCGTGACAAGGGGCAATAACTGGGTATAAATCCCATCTCATTTCCTCCATCTTTTTGTTTTCTTCTACACGTTTATTATTTGCTACTACTTTGTTTTCGTATTTCAAGTCTTCTAATATATCATTTCTTTTGGCAGAGAAATGGAATCCGCTTATTGCCATTTTAAATTCAATTTTAGAAATAGGTTTTAGTTCAATACTGATTTCTCCACCTGCATTAGGCAATTCTCTTTGAGAGTAAAAGTACATGCTGTCTCCTTTATAAGCTACAAGAGCCAAATTGTATTTGAAGAAGCCATTCAGTTTTTCATTGAAACCAGATTCTGTTTCATTCATGCGTTGAAAACTATACAAACTATCGGCTAGCAGATAAGAGTATATTCTGTCGAAAGATTTTTTATTGGGAATATTTACAGAGAACTTATTGTATACGATTTTCGCAGTTTTTCCATTCAAAGTAATTTGTGTGGTCATTCTATCGGTAGTGGCTTCCATTACAATTTGATCAATGTTCTTCCATCCGGTTCTAATTACTGGAACAGTATAAGTAATAGGATTTGCTCTCATTTTTTTGAATCCCAGTTGCTTATAGGTTTCGTTCAAATTTTTCTCGTATTCCATTGCGAAGTTCTTGCTGGCAATTTCAACTTCTTTTTTGATGTGTGTATTCTGAGCTTTCGTAAATTGTTCATTTAGTTTTTCCTGTTTTCTATAAAATCTGTCACTTATTTGTTTAGCTTCTTCAGCATATTTCTTCGATTTATTATGATAATATTCAGTTAGTCTTTTAGCCATCATATCATTAATTTTCACTTTCCCATCTTTACGTGCAGCGAAAGCTTTGAATTTTTCTTGTATTTCGCCTGAAGTAATAGCTGCAGCCATTTCGTCAATTTCGTACATGTTTTTATTTAGATTGCTGATGTATAAATCTAGTACTGCATTATCACAAGTAGTGAAGATAAATTTCAATCTACTTTCAAATTCTTTAGTAGCCAGTATAGTGTTGTTGAATTTTAAATCCCATATGGATTTAATTTTGGCTGGATTAATGAGTTTTACTTCGTCCCAAATAGTGTCCTTATTCCAATATTCATGTTCAATAAAACTTGAGAAAGAATAATACACACTGTCATTCCATTCCTTTGAATTTTCTCCATGCCCCAACTCTTCTAATTTTTTTTCATATCCCCCTGGATAAAAATCTAAACTCAAAATATCCACCGGCAATAAATATTTTTCCAATGGAGTAGGGTTCACCCAATTGATTTGCCCGTCGGCTGTTTTCTCGCCATCATACAACATCATTCCAGGTTTTACTTCTTCTGTAGGCACTTTCGCCTGAATGGCATTTTTAGGATTTATTTTCACTTCTTTTCCTTCATTGAAGGCGTTGAGGTAAAACATTCCTCCGGTTTCGAGTAATTTTCCGTTGGAGGTGGTGCTTAGGCCTGAGCTCACAATCTCATCGGCACTTAAGGCTTCTTTAATTACCAGGTTGATTTGTCCGGAGATGTTTTTTCCATCTTCATTTAAGAAGGTATTTGCTTTAATGGCAAACACAATTCCGTCGCTACTTTCAATAATGGTGTCTTTGCTGTTGTCAATAAAGAAATGTTGAGGAGATAGTTTAACATCATCTTTAATTAAGCTATCTGCTACAGCTATATTGTAATATGGATTGTTTGATGAATCAGAATTTTTAACTGCTAAGGGAATCAGAATCCCCGCAGTAGCAATGGTAACGGCCCCGCCAATTCCCCATTTCCACAATTTCTTGGTTTTGGTGTATTCTTTATAGCTTTTGTTTGCTGAATCTTTAAATTCTTTATCTGCTGACATAAGTTCTTTTTCTTCTTTATGGTAAAAACAAGAAAAGGTAACCTAAAGAAAACAAAGTTTTTTTATTTACTGCATCAATTGGGTTAATCGACGCATTGATTTTTGATTCTGAGGCAGATTAATAGCATTTAAAATTTGATTTTTCTCAGGATCGGTTAAATGCCAGCTTAAGGATTGTTGTTTGCCATTTTTTTGAGGCAATTCGAAATTAATTACATCAATATCGCCATTAAAGCATTCTGAGAAGTATTGCATTAGCTGATCGTGGTTCATGTCTTGGGTTTTAAACATGTTGGAGTATATACTTCCTACTGGTGACATGAATTCAGAAATAAATGTTTTTTTAGGGTTTTCTTCAATGCTG
Organism: Flavobacteriales bacterium; assembly: GCA_023251075.1. GTDB lineage: Bacteria > Bacteroidota > Bacteroidia > Flavobacteriales_C > JAHEZL01. The sequence goes on from JAHEZM010000026.1 coordinate 22,461, forward strand.
AATTGTTTTTCACTATCCCTGATTTGTAGAATAACCACTCCGCTGGTATTAGTGCTAATCCAGTTTCTGAAGGTGTAGATAAACTTCATTGTAGCCTCAATACCAAAATTATCTCTAACTCCGGCATCCATCACTTCAATTTCAGGATCGCTAGGTAAGTGAGTGATAGGCATAATGAATGGAAAGGTAGCGCTCATACGCAAGGCAGAGGTGAACCGTAAGTTATCGGCATCTTGTTCTTTAAAGAATCGTGAAAATTCAATAGCATCGTAAGTGCACTCATTTCTAATGTTGTTTTTGGGCGATAAGTAGGATAGGTAAGAGATAGGTTGTGCCGCAATCAATAGTTTTCTACCATCATTAACAATAGTAGGAGATACTACCATCATTGGAATTAATGATTTCTCTTCTGGTTCACGATATTCCCACAATCTTTTATTTAATATATTTCCTGTGTTTTCATTGAGGTTATTTTCAAATGCATAACCACGATCTACGGTGTATGTGTGACCATTGTCTTCAAAAGAACGGAATTTAAAAATTAAGTCGTTCATGGTAACATGAAACGATAAGTTGTTCAACATGTCTTTACAAATGTTGTTTAAGTAATTATCGTCGTATAAATTTTTTACTTCACCTTGTTGCTTTCTTAAATAGAGTTCTCTCAAATAGGCAGCTCCTACCATTCCTCCGGAAGATCCGGTAATGAGTTGAGTGTGCTTCAATAACTGACCGTTTAATGTACTGTCGGCTTGGCTAAGGGCATAATAGGTCCATAAGGAAGCTCTTAATCCACCACCCGAACAATTCACGATAACCAATTTAGGTTTGTGTCCGCTTTCCTTGGTGTAGCGCATATTTTTAATTCGCCATTTATCGAGAATTTCAATAGTGTGTAAAAAATCTTCGGTGTAGTTATTTGCGTTGATATTATTCTGTAATGTACCTTCTCTAAAGTCAGCTTTTACGGTATCGTAATTTAATCCATATCCTTTGTTAGCAGAGTCAAAAAAATCGAATTGAGAGAAATAGTTAAAAGCTACGAAAAGCAAGATCATAACGGTATCGGCCCAGCCTCTAAACCATGAATGTATGGCAGAAGCAAGCATGAGGAATAAGGAAAAGAGCAAGATTAAACTCGCACCGGCTGGAATAATAAAATATTTAATGCTGCTTAAAAAACTTAATCCTACGATAGAACAGAAGATAATAATTTCAAATAATGCAGCATTCAGGTGATTTTGATCGAATACCTGTTTCAGCATTTTATTATCGTAGTGGTCGATATTCCTGGCTAACTTAATTTTAAAAGGATTGGTCAGGTAAGTAGATACATTCCATTCTCTATCTATATTAATAAAGCTATCCCATTCCACTTTTTTGTGTAGAACTCCTTTTATTGTTTTTTGATTTTTCTGTTGAGGATCGGGATAAATATCAATATCGTCTTCATCTTTGTCATCAGAATCCTGTTCTACGGCATGATCGATTCCAAACATTTTTTTTATGTCCTTATTGGTAGAAGAGAAATAAGCAAAACACAAGAAAATATTGCCTACATATCCAATAATGAAAGCAATTACGATAGAGCTAATAAACCAAAAACTTTTGTCGCTATCGATTAAAAACAACACCACATTACCGAGATAGAATAGAACACCTATAATAGAAAATACAGAGTTGTTGATGCAATATTTGATGAAGGGACGCGACAAAGTAGCCAGAAATGCAAAACGATGTCCGTTCATGATATACGACGAAATATTGAAAGCCATTACAAATCCACCAAAGGCAAATCCCATAATGAAATAAGAGAAAACCGACACATTGTGCAGGTACTCAGGAGAAAGGAATAAATATTGAATTCCGTAGTGTTGGGCAATGTTACCCGTAATAAATCCAATGATAATCAACCAAAGAAAAACAATGAGAAGATTGCTTTTAAGATGCACCCATACGAGTTGTAGAGGGAAGAAATACAGCCATCGTTTAAAAAAGCGGTTTTTAAAAATGGATTTTTTCTTACTCATTTATTTGGGATTGATTTGCCCTTTACGTGAAGACCCTAATAAGGTTAGGGTTGCTTCTCTGTTTTACGATATTTCATCCATAAATTAGAGCAAATCACCAATAATAAAGGATCGAATAGTAATCGGTGACGAGTTTCAAAATAGAAAAAACATTGTAAGGAACTTAAAGCCAGTACGAGATAAAACCAATAAAATTGTTTGGTTTTGAAGCTTAAAAATAAAAGTAAACCAATGCTTAGTGCATTTATAATCTGATAAAATGGTATTGCTTTTTTTATGGAGCTGGAATACTCGATGCCTGCATTCGAAGAGATAAACCAAAAGTTTTTAAGCTTAATGAAAAACATTTTAACGACATGATTTGGTTCTGTTTTCCATTGATTCAGGTATTTATCCATGAAAAATTTGTTCTGTTCAACAACCGTTGCTCGCCCGATGGTATTTTGTTCTTCTATGCTTAGCGCAGAGTTATAATTTTCTCCATTCAACAAATAATTTCCACCATCAGAGTTGTGCAAACTTCCCTTCCATAATAGTTTTCCGCTGGTAGAGGTGAGTCCGAAAACCTGATCAGTTGCGTAGTTGTGTGTTAACCAAGCGCCCACAATTAGTAGCATTCCTATGTTTATTGTTGTTACAGATTTAAATTGCTTTTTTAATAGCAGAGTAGAGATAATTAGAACAGGAAAAATGATGAATGTGCCTCTTCCCAACACCACAATACCTAACCAAATCCCCATATCGAACCACCTGTTATTGTTTAATAATAGTGAGCTTATTAGCATGGTTATGCCCAAATTCAATAGTAGAAAATCAAAGCAAAAAGGGTGAACGCATTGTAGTTCATAATGTAAAAAAGCGGGATGTAGAAGGGGCAATACGCTTAGTATATACGACCATTTTTCGGTAAAAAAGATATAGCCCAATGTTCTTAATCTTTCAATGTTCCGGAATAATAACAAACACGCAAAAGCAGAGCATAGTATGTTGATGAGAATTGCTGAATGAATATTGTTTTTGATAAAAAAGGCACAACTAATTAAAATAGGGTAGATAGGAAATTGATAACTGTGGTTCATTGCGCCATCGCTAATGATGAAGAATGATCCATTAGACAGAATATTTTGCGCAATTACATAATCCTCAAAAGTGTTGAAGTTTTCGAGAAATAGAATAGCAATGCATTTAATAAAAACGATGGACAATACGATAATGATGATTCTTTTTTTCATGTTTAATATCCATGACCTAAGTGATCAGCTCTTCTTGTGCCCAAAATTTTGTAATTCTTTTCTTCAATAGCTTTTACAGCTCTATCGCGATCTTTATAAACCGATTTTTTTTCAAAACTATTAATGCCTAATCCTATTTGAAAGAAGACTCCCATGATTACTGCAATGACCAATAACTTTGAAACCCATGAATATTTTTGCATAATCCATCGGTAACAAAAAAGTGAATAAATAAAAGGAAGAGGAAATAAAATGATAAAAGTATGTGGTGAAGGCCCTTTAGTACTAAAGAAAAAACTTACAAAGAGCATGATGTAGGAGAAAAATAAAATCCATTTTAACTTGATCCACGCAGCATCTTTGTTTTTTTGAAAAAACGACAAGATGAAAAATCCTGCTTGTGACAATCCGAAAGGGAAAAGAAATAATGCAACGGGAAGCATCCACCACATCCACCAGTGTTCGGTGAGTACTTTTAATCTGGAGTCGATATCTCCTCCCAGCATGTATGGAATTTCGTAAGCGGCGAAAGACGCATATTTAGTGAGTATAGGAATTAGGTTTTTAAAATTCGACCAATCGAAAACAATATTGTTTCCCACATCTCCTGCCCCCGATGGATCGGGAAATAGCAGCGTTGGAATTAAAGTGCTTATACCAATTGCCAACCCTAAAACATACAAGCATCCGCTTTTTATCAATTCTTTTTTTTCTCTCAATAGAATATGCAGGAAAGCATAGCCTGTGAAAGGTAGTAGGAGAATCCATGATAAATGCAATTGCATGATGCAAGTAGTGGCCAATCCTAAAGTGAAAAACAGCCACGATTTTTTGAGTATCCTTTTTCCAAATAATTCTATAATTTCTATAAACCCAATAAAAAAAGGAATAGCAAAAATCATTACATAAGAAGGATTTACAATGCGTGGTGAAAACTGCATCACCCATGGAGTAGTGAGTGTTAAAGTGTAGATAAACCATTTAGGGTAATCGGGAAAACGAACACATAAATATTTAGCAAAAAAGAAAAGTATCAGAAAAGAAAACAATCCAAGAAATAGGGCAGGAGCTTCAGGAATCGGACAAATATAAAATCCCACACTCACCAGTAGGCCTTGCAATGCTCCAGGTATTTGTGTATTGGTATATACTACATCCGGACCGTAAAACGGCCATGTTTGAGTGGTGTAAGATTTTAAACCAATCAAATAAATTTGTTGTTCATCATCGGCCCAGAATTCCCCCACCACTCCGTAAACCATACGAAGTACAAATAGGAAAATGATTAATAAAGTAAGATATGTTGGTTTGATCTCTTTCATTTCAGAACGCTTAAACCGTGCGGCCCTTCGTTAAAAAGTAAATCAATAATGCTGAGGTTTGGAATAAATCCCATCTTGTCGGAAAATACTTGCATATACTCAGAATGCTTAAATCCACTATCAATTTTCGGATGAATGGAATTCCTTAAGTCTATCAATTTAGAATATTTTTTTTCGTATTTCTCAGTAGCGGTAAATTTTGCATCCATTTTCAATTTTGCTAAAATCCAGGTATGCAAACTATTGTTGTAATCTAATAGTGAAGGAGTTTTTCGGAAAATCAATTTCTCAAATTCAGCTTCATAATATTCAAAAAATGCAGAAGAGCGATAGGCTGTAGTAATAGATCTCCAAAGAATCATTTGCCATGCTGAGTCATAACTGATTTGAATATCTTTAACAGCAGTGCGCTCTCTGTTCCTGCTTTTTAAGGGAATAGAAATTACTAGTTTTCCATTGGCTCCGTAAATCGCAGTTCTATTTCTATAGGTTTGTTTAGGAAAATGCTCGTGAATTTCTAAAAGCGCATCAGGATTTTTTATTACTTGTGCGTAATATTCAATCGGACCTAAAAATGCAGTAGAAAATATCGCAGTCATTATTTTACATCTTCTTTTTGAGCTTTCTTTTTCTTCCAGAATTTATTGGCTAACCATAATAAAATACCACCAATTAAGAAGTGCCATAAGTATGATTTTGAAATGCCGTCTTTACTAACAAAAGTAAATAAACGATCGAATTGAAAGCCACCTCTGTCACCGTTGTACGACATCCATATAAATACAGGCGTTCCTACAATATGGTCATCGGGAACAAAGCCCCATGCACGAGAATCGGCAGAATGATCACGGTTATCACCCATTGCGAAGTAGTAATCTTTTTTAAAAGTGTAGGAGTTAATAAAAGAGTGATTATCTCTGAATTTAGGTTTAGAGCTTTTCAGATAATTGTTGACGCCCTCAACATCGATACTTTCGTTTTTTATTAAAGAAGGATCAAAAGATTTAATTTTTTCTACAATGTATTCACGGTCTTTAGCGCTTCCATCCATTACATAATCTTCATAAACGCGCATCATTTGTTCGCCTTCTTTTTTAGTAACCGGACTTTGTTGACCATAGAACATATCAGCAAGTTCATTAATTTCTAATGCAACGGGCTGCCCCTGATTGTAGTTGAGTATTTTGTAGCAAATCCATTTAGGATCTTGCTCTGAGGCAAGGGTTCTTAATTGTTCTAAAAACAAATAAGCATCTCTTAATTCTTTGAGATAATAAACGCTTGAATTTTCGTAAAACTTAAAAGCTCTGCCATAAGAATAGAAATTATTTTCATTCAATTTGATGCTTTCCCCTTTTTTAGGAACATAAATTGGCCCGTAATTTAAGTTGGTCCAATGATATGTCGAATCACTTTCTTCTCTCAATCCTACTACCGATCTATTATTAGGTGGATTTTGGTTTTGGAATTTTTGGTTTTGGAAATTAGTTGGATATAGAGGTCCTGCGCCTTCTCCTTGTTTTATATCCATTCCTTGTCCGGAGCTAGGAAAATCTTCCGTTTTTCCATCCACGTAAACCACACCATTTTTAACTTGTAAACTATCTCCAGGAATTCCTACACATCTTTTTACATAATATGTTTTTTTATCGGTAGGACGATAGGGCTCATATGGATAATTGAACACGATAATGTCTCTGCGCTCCACATCTTTTATTCCTGGTAAGTGAAAACTGGGCAATTGAATCCAATCCAAATAAGCTGCGATTTCTAAAACAGGAATGGTTTGTTGTGTGAAAGGAACGGAAAGAGGAGTAACAGGAGTTCTTGCTCCGTAGTGAAATTTACTTACGAATAAAAAGTCACCTACCATCAATGTTTTTTCCATTGATTCAGTGGGAATTTTAAAAGCTTCCAGAGTGAAAGTTCTAATGATGGTAGCAGCGATTACTGCGAAAAAAATGGCTTCCGACCATTCTCTTGGAGTTGATTTTTTTGTTTTACTATAGTCAACCAATCCCACATAACTTACATTGTCGAAGTAAGCCAAGAAGGGTAAATAGGCAAATCCAATTATTGCGCCCAACACATGATGAAATATTTTCCTTTTGCCAAAAACATTTAGCAATTCAACCGTTAGCCCGATAAATAAAATTACATTCACTACTGGAATGAATACCAAAATCAACCACCATATGGGTTTTTGAACGATTTTCAGCCAAATGAAAATATTGTAAAAAGGTATGAAAGCTTTCCAGGGTTGGTGTCCGGCTTTTTTAAATAATCCCGCCAAACCCACTAAAAAACTAATGGTGAAGGCAATCAATAAATATGTTTTATTCATAATGTTTAAATCAATTTTCACTCCTCTTTCGTGAGCGGATTAGAATTTTAGCATATCCTTCATGCCGAAAAAACCATTTTTTCCTTTCATGAATTCTGCTGCAACTACGGCACCTAACGCAAAACCTTCACGGTTATGCGCGGTGTGACGAATAAATATTTCATCTACTGATGAATTATACACTACAGTATGCGTTCCCGGAATATTCCCAATGCGTTTTGAAATGATCTCTAATTCATTAGGTATAGAGGATGTGTTGTTCACCCATTTCGTTTTAGAATTTACATTTTCTAGAATTCCTTCTGCTAAGGTAATTGCTGTACCACTGGGTGCATCTAGTTTTTGAGTGTGATGAATTTCCTCCATCTCGATAGTATAATCGGAATACGGAGCCATCAACTGCGCTAACTTTTTATTGATTTCAAAAAATACATTTACACCAATACTAAAGTTAGAAGCATAAAAGAATCCTTTTCCTTTATTTTCTGCTGCATCTTTTACTTCATTCATTTTATGTAACCAGCCGGTGGTTCCCACCACCACGGGAACATTAGATTCAAAGCATTTTTGAATATTGCTATAAGCGGTTTCCGGTGTACTGAATTCAATAGCTACATCAGCCTTTTTTAAATTATCAATGGTAAGGTCGGTGGCATTGTCAATATTAACTTTTAGAACAATTTCGTGTCCTCTCGATAGAGCGATTTTCTCAATCTCTTTCCCCATTTTTCCGTAACCTAAAAGTGCGATTTTCATGATCAAAGTTTTGTTGTCAAACAAACCTACTGATTTTCAGATACACGGCAAAAGAATGGGGCTATTAATACTTTAAAACTTTGAATTTTTTACCCAGTAACATTTGATTGTATTTATCCTCAAGATTGTTGGTCCAACCAATGGTGTATTTTGTTAGTGGTGAAATATTTAGAGTATTAAGGTCTTTGTAAGCAAAAGCCATAATTTCGTTGGGAAATTCTTTCATAATTAAATCTTTTCTTTTACGAATGGTTTTGCCTTTATCGAAGGGAGAAAAATAGAGGTCTAATGCGCCAAATATGTGTAAGAACTCGTGAGCAATAACCGCCGGACTTTTGAAGCTAACGATACAGTATTCAATATCGGTGAAGCTTCCGGTGTGTAGGGTGAGTGACATTTCTTCTTTGTAATAATTGTTAATGAAATACATCAACACAACATTATCGGTTTTATGTTCATTTCTCAATCGTGCAATCAGTCTTTCTCTATCGCTCATTTTATTTTTTGTTAAGGTGCTTGAAACAGTGTCTTTTGGAAAAGATTTTCCTGCTTCTTTAGCAATAAAATCAGCCCACTTATTTAATTTAATCATGCCAGCAAGGGGAGAAGGGAAGAGGGTTCCCGTTAAACTTCCTCCATTGAAGTCCTTTTTTATGGGGATTGTTTTATTGTTTTTATGATAGGCGATTTGAATATCAAGAGGAATTTTGTTTTCTGAAGCTTGGTTTTCCAACCATTGACTTGCAATTCTAATTGAATCAAGAGTTGAATTGATATCGAAATCACTCCAGGGTAAAGTGCCCTTGGTGTCAACAAAAATTGCATAGAGCACGACTTTTCCTGTTAGTCGTTTACATACATTGTTGTTGACAGACGCAATTCTTACTACTTTGTTTTTAATAATTAGAGCGGTGCATGACCCTAGTGAAACAAGAAGAATAAAAAGGAAAAGATACTTTTTCATAGATTTTTTTCTTCTTTAATGTGGAGAAGAAGAAAAGGTAACCTGAAAATTAAAATTTTAATGAAAGTTGCATGCCCATAGTAGAGGTATTGTATAGGCCGTAATTCAATATACTAGGCTGTACATGAAAAGACAAATCATCGCTTATATTGAAATTATAGAGATGCCCATCTACAGTAGCATCCAAAATATTCATCATATAAAGCATGCCTAAAAAGAAAAACGATAAATCGCGATTTCTTCTGTAATAATTATTTTGAACTTGAAAATCGCTTTCGGTTAAGGAGGTTAGCTGATCGTTGGTGTATCCGGTAGCGAAAGTTCTATGCGGATCAGTATTGATGAAATAGTCAAAATCACTTTGGGTTTTGGTGCCGTAGGTCATTGCATTTTTAAGGATTAACCCATTGTGCCAGAAATTATAATAAATGGTATTGGTGTATGCTAAATATCCAACACCACCCAGGGCAGCGTAAACAATAGGTATCTTCCAGTATTTTCTGTTATAAGCCTGTCCCAATCCAGGTAAAACAGTAGAATACATTGCTGCTTTTTTTGGTGAATGATTGGGGTCGTTATGAACGATAGATTCCTTTTTCTTGTCTTTTTTTGTACTAACAACGGGAGTTGAATCAATTAATACTCTTGTTGAATCAGTAGTTTGAGCAACTACTGTGAAACTCAGTACAGCAAAAAAATATGTAAGAAATTTGGTCAATTTTAAAGATCAAGAAGTTCTTTGATTCTGATTAAATCTTTTTCTGATTTAAAAGGAATAACGATATTTCCCTTGCCTTCAGTACTTTTTTTCAATTTAATTTTAGTACCAAACAGCTTGCTAAGATCTTCTTTTAGCTTTTGTTCATCGAAAGAAAGTTCACTGCCTTTTTTCTTTGGTGCTGTTGTAGAATTTTGTTCTTCTCCGGTTTGACGGGCCAATTCTTCAACCTTACGTACACTTAAATTTTCAGCTACAATTTTTCGGAAGATATACAACAAAACATCTTCGTCTTCAATAGCCAACAAAGCACGAGCGTGGCCCATGCTGATTTCCTGAGATTTTAACGCAGCTTGAATTTGAGCAGGTAATTTTAACAAACGAAGATAATTGGCGGTTGTAGAACGGTTTTTGCCCACTCTTTCTCCTAACTCTTCTTGTGTTAAATGACATTCTTCAATCAATCGTTTGTAGCTTAAAGCAACCTCAATGGGGTTTAATTCCTGACGTTGAATATTTTCTACCAATGCCATTTCAAGCATAGCCTGATCATTGGCAATTCTTATATAGGCAGGTATTTCATGTAATCCAGCAACTTGAGAGGCACGAAATCTTCTTTCTCCTGAAATGATTTGAAATTTATCATACCCCAATTTCCTTACGGTAATAGGTTGAATAATTCCCAATTCTTTAATAGATTGCGCTAATTCTAAAAGGGATTCTTTTTCAAATTCTGTTCTTGGTTGAAAAGGATTGGCTTCAATTAATTCAATACCAATCATAGCAATATTACCGGCAGTTTGACTCGCTTTATCAGCAGGTAAACTAGAGGTAATATCTGTTCCTGAGTTTTCTAGCAGGGCGCTTAATCCGCGACCCAATGCATTTTTTTTATTAGAGCTCATCTTCTACATTAATCACTTTATCTTCTTGAGCAATTCTGGTCATGTTGTTTTTCTGTAACACTTCACGTGCTAAATTAAGGTAATTAACCGAACCTTTACAGCTGGCATCGTGGGTTAAAATGGAGTGTCCAAAACTTGGAGCTTCACTTAACTTGGTATTTCTTTGAATAATAGTATCAAAAACCATGTCTTGAAAATGTGTTTTCACTTCGTCAACTACCTGGTTCGATAAGCGCAAGCGGGTATCGTACATGGTTAAAAGAATACCTTCAATTCTTAAATCAGTATTCAATCTGGATTGAACGATTTTAATGGTATTTAATAGTTTTCCTAATCCTTCTAATGCAAAGTATTCACACTGTACCGGAATAATTACAGCATCAGATGCGGTTAAAGCATTGATGGTAATTAATCCTAATGACGGGGAGCAGTCAATAATAATGAAATCATATTCTTCGCGAACTTTTTCCAGAGCCAACTTCATCATTCTTTCGCGGTTAGGTAAATTGATGATTTCAATTTCAGCACCTACTAAATCAATATTTGCTGGAATAATATCAACGTTTGGTGTTTCAGTTTGAAGAATTATATCTCTTGTTTCGGCTTCATTGATGATACACTCGTAAGTACCCATTTTGATATTTCTAGGATCAAAACCTAAACCTGAAGTAGAATTTGCCTGTGGATCAGCATCTACCAATAATACTTTTTTTTCAAGCACACCAAGGCATGCTGCTAAATTGATGGCAGTAGTAGTTTTTCCTACGCCTCCTTTTTGATTGGTAACCGAAATAATCTTGCCCATCTTTCTTTGTTTTTATAAATCAATCGTCTCTCCGATATTCATTAATACAAGCTTTTTACCGGATTTTAAAAACTTATCTACAGCTTGTTTTTTATCTATTGCAATATAGGGAAAAGTGTCGTAGTGAACCCCTATGATGTTATCACATTTTATGAACGTTGAGGCGTTAATAGCATCGTCAACTCCCATAGTGAAATTATCGCCAATAGGAAGAATAGCCCAGTTTAAAGTAGTCCATTCGCTTATTAATTTCATGTCGAGGTGCAACGCTGTATCTCCTGAATAATAAAGGTTTCCTTCAGTGGTTTCGATAATGAATCCCATTGGGTTTCCTCCATAACTACCGTCGGGTAAACCACTGGAATGAACGGCATTGGTTAATTTTATTTTACCAAAATCAAATGTTTTGTTGCCCCCAATATTCATTGGATGGGTGTTGCTAATACCTTTATTGTTAAGCCAGGTGTGAATTTCCCAGTTCGCAACAACAAGCGCTTTTGTATTTAAAGCAATTGAAATAGCATCGGCGATATGATCTTCGTGCCCATGACTAATAAATATATAGTCGGCTTTTATGGATTTTATATCTATAGATTTAGCTAACTCATTGGGTGTGATGAATGGATCAAATAAAAGGGTTTTGTCTTTTACTTCTATGGCGAAGCATGAATGTCCGTAATAAGTGATTTTCATCAATTCAAATTCAAATAATCTGTTAACTTTGAAATTCTTCGTAAAGGTAGTTTTAAAACACTGTTTTTCAGAAGAGATTTTTAAACATAAACCGCTTAGTCAATTCATCATGATAACTATTGTTTCGGGTACGAATAGAAAGGGAAGCATGACATTTCAAGTTGCCCAACTTTGTAAAAATTTATTAACACAAAAAGGAGAGGTAGCTCAAATTCTTGATCTACAAGATTTACCTCATGATTTTGTTTTTTCGGCATTATATGGTAATAAAAATCCTGAATTTGAGTCGATTCTTAAAGAATACATTTATTCTAGTTCTAAATTGGTGTTGATTTCCCCGGAATACAATGGAGGGTTTAGTGGTGTTTTAAAGGCCTTTATGGATGGATGGAGTCCGAGAGTCTTAACCAACCAAAAAGTTGCCTTGATAGGTGTTGCTTCTGGAAGGTCAGGAAATTTGAGAGGTTTAGATTATCTCACCAATTGTTGTCATTACATGAAATTACCCGTGTATTTTGATAAGGTACCTGTGTCGAGAATTGCTGATTTAGGAAATACGGAAGTAGGTATTCATGATGAGGCTACTATTAAAACGTTAAGCACTATGCTTGATGGTTTTATTAAGTTTTAGCGTCAATTGTTATTAAATAAAAAACTCCTGGTGAGTTCACCAGGAGTTTTTTTATCTTTTTGAGATTGATGATTAAGCCTCTTGACTAACCACAGCAACTCTTTTCTCTTTAATTCTTGATTTTTTACCTGTTAATTCTCTCAAGTAGAACAATCTAGCTCTTCTTACTTTACCTCTCTTGTTCACTTCTATTTTTTCAATGGTTGGAGAGTTAATAGGGAAGATTCTTTCTACACCCACACCGCCGGAAATTTTTCTGATAGTAAAGGTTTCTGTGATACCATGTCCTCTTTTTTGAAGAACAACACCTTGGAAAAACTGAGTTCTTGTTTTAGCACCCTCAGTAATTTTATAATAAACAGTGATTGTATCACCTGCGGAAAAGTCAGCCCACTTCTTTGTTTCCGACATTTCTAATGTAATCTGTTTCAATAAGTCCATCTCTGTAAAATTTAAAGCCCCGAAATTTGGGGAGTGCAATATTAAGGAAAAATTTTCAAAACGCAACAAGTGAAATGCAATATTTTGATTTTCACCGACCGTAGTGGATAAATATTGTTGAATTTGCTCCTATGCAGTTGCTTTATACAGTACTTATGCTCATGGAAACAGCCTATAACCCTTTACGAATTTTAACGTAAAACGATTGTCTTTGGCAGTAAGCCATTGATGATCAATGATGGTGCAAAAGGTATTTATGTTACGTGTTATAGTATGAAATTGTTTAATTACAAGGCGCTTTTTCTTTTTCTGGCAATGGTTTTTGCTGGTCCGGCCCTTGTGTATGCTCAACCCGGCACCGACTCTCCCTCTGCTAAAGAATTAAAGAAAAAATTAGAAAAAGAAGCCAAAGAGAAAGAAGAGAGGAGAAAAAGAGAAAATAAGGAGTATGAAAAGCGATTGCAGGAAAAGAAGAAAGAAACCAAGGCCAAAGAAAAATTATTAAAGGAACAAAGTGCTTTAGCTGAGAAAGCTAGAATTAAGGAGCGTGCCCAAATGTTAAAGGATTTGGAGGAAAAAGCTCAAAAGGACAGGGAGGCAGAACTAGCTAAAGCCAAACAAGCTACATTGGAGGAGAAAAGAAAAGCAGAGCAAGTTAAAAGGGAACTTGTTGAGCAGGAAAAGCACAGGCAAAAACTGGAAGCGGAAAAGAAGAAGCAGGAGGAATTACAATCATTAAAAGAACGTGAGAAGAAAAAAGAAGCCGAACTTGATGCTCAAGCAGAAGCGAAGAAGAATCAATTTCTTAAGAAGGAAGAAGAGCTGAAGATAAAGCAAAAGGAGATGGAGGAAAAGGCTGTTAAAGAGCGCGAGAAAAAGGAGAAACATGAAAATTCGAAAAAAGATAATCAGAAAGAGTTAGATGCGGCTGTGCGTGAGCAGGCTGCTAAAAAAGCTAAAGAAGAGGCTGAAAAACAAGCGGAAATTGATAAAAAGAAAATTCAAGGTAGTGTTGAGGAGGAAAAGGAAAAAGCAATTATAAGAGCTGAACAAGCAGAGGTTCAAAGAAAAATTGCTGAGTACAAAGAGAAAGAAAGAAAGGCGCAAGAAGATATCAGGAAGTTTAAGGAGGAAGCAAAAGCTAGAGCGGAGAAGGAAGAAATTGAATTTCAGCAACGATTATTAGAGCGTGAGGAGGAGTTGAAGCGCCAGAAAGAAATTGCTGAGTATAAGAACAAGAGCAAGGAGAAGGAAACTGAGCTCAAGGAAAAATTTGAACAACAAAAGAAAGAAGAAACGAGTCAGCAAGAATTGGCCCGTTTGAAAAAAGAAGCTGCTGAAAAAGCCGAGCAGGAGCGTTTGGCTTTATTGAAAGCAGAACAAGAAAAACGCTTGGCCGAAGCTAGAGAATCGGGGAATGAGCAACTGCAAAAAGCTGCGGAGGATGCCATTAGAGCTGAAAATCAGTTGAAAGATGAGCAAGATAGAGAGCTGGCCGCAATGAAAGCTCGAGAAGAAAAAAGAAAAGAAAAAGAAGCAAAGGATCTGGAGAAAATACGTTTAAAGGAAGATAAATTACTGGATAAAGGTGGGGATGAAGGGGATGAGAAAAAAATGGCAAAGGAAGAAGCTGCCGAAAAGAAAAAAGCAGAGTTTGAAAAGAAGAAAGCAGAGTTAAAAGCAGAAAAATTAAAAGAGGAAGAAGATAAAGCTCGTGCCAAAGAAGCTGCAAAAGTTGAAAAAGCAATGGAAGATGCGAAGAGGGCTGATCAAATTCGTAAAGAAACAGAAGAGATGTTGAAGCTGGAGGAAGAAGCAGCCGCATCTAAAAGAAAGTTAGCTGAAGCAAAAAAAGAAGAAGAAAAGAAGAGAAAAGAATTATTGGATAAGGCTAAAATTGAATCTGAATTAAAGGCATTAGAGGAAGAGAAGAAAGCTACCAAAGATGGGGTGAAGGAAAATAATGCAGAAACGGAACAAGCATACAAAGACAGAAAATATAAGGAGCAGGAGGCTGAAAAAGCCAAGAAATTGAAGGAGGAAGAAAAAGCATCTGTGGAGGATATTAAATTGAGAAAAGAATTAGAGAAAAAAATAGAACAAGAGAAAAAAGAGGCTGTAAGAAAAGCAGAAGAAGCTGCCAATGCTAAAGATTTTGAAGAAAGAAAACAGAAATTAATAGGTGATATAGAAAAGCAAAAAGTAGAAAATGAAAAGGCTATCCAGGCCGAAAAAGAAAAAACGGCTAAGGAGTTGGTGCGCATTGAAAAAGAAAAGGAAATTCAAGCCAAAAAAGATATAGAGGCTCAGAAAAAGAGAGAGTTAAAAGCTCAGGAATTGACTGTTAAAGATGCAGAATTACAAAAGAAAAGAGATCTTAAAAGCAGAGAGGATTCTATAAAAAATAACGCTCAAAAAGAACGCAATGAAATTGCTGCGAAGGCCCGTGAAGTGAAGGCAAAAAAAGAGAAGGAAAAAGCGGAAGAGCAATTGAAAGCAGAGAAAGAAAAAACAGAGAAACTTAAAAATGACTTAAATAAAAATACGGTAACCAATACCGAGAAATTGAAGGAAGAAGAAATAAAGAATAAAATTTCTGAGGAGGCCAAAGCCAATGTAAGTGCAAAATCGAAGAAAGAAAAAGAGAAACAAGCCGAAGAAGAAAGATTGCGTAAGCTTCAGGACAAGGAGAATCAAAATACAGCGGATCTTAAAAGTAAATTAAAAATGGCCGATTCATTAAGTAATGTGTCGGGTAAAAAATTGAGTTTTGAGGAACAAGTTATTCAGGATTATTATGCAGGTAAAAAAGTTGGTTTTTATAGAAAAGCGGAGAAAGAAAAGATTTTATTAGAATATCGCAAAAAGAAAGACGAAGCTATTCAGCAGCAAAAAGATTCATTGGAACAAGCTATTAAAAAGTTGAAATCCGATCAGGAGAAAGTTCAGCAATCATCCATGACTGCTGCTAAGGAGCAAAAGTATATCGCTAATAAATTGCAAGAATTAGAAGAGCAGTTGAAGGTAGAGAAAGAAGCTAAAAATATTATAGAAAATAATTTGACTAAGTTGAAAGAGTCTGGATTATCTGGACCGAACATAGTTTTAGAGCAAAATATTTTGGGAAAACAATCTGATGAGAAACAAAAAGAAATAGAACGAATTGAGGCCGAGATGGCGAAATTGAAAGGAAGATCTGGCCAGTTGGTTCAACAAGAGAAAAAGAATAAGGAAAATGGTAAAAAGAAGAGTGACGAATTGGTGAAAGAAAATGAGGAGAATTTAAAGAAATTGGATCAAGAGGCGGCATTGAATAAAATAGAATTGCCTTCTGAAAGAAAAGAAAGATTGCGAAAAGAAAAATTAGAGAAACAGAAATTGGCTGCTGAGGAAAAATTGAAAATGGCAGAGCTTAAAGCAAAACAAGCAGAAGCAGATAAAATAGAAAAGGAGAGATTATTGGCAGAGAAAAAAGAAAAAGAACGCAAAGAATCAGAGTTGCTTGCTAAAGAGAAAGCATTTAATAACGAAGTAGCATCAAAAAAAGAAGAATTGCTGAGGAAAAAAGAAGAAGCAAAAAAAGAAAAAGAACGTGTTGCTTTAGAAAAGAAAAAGGAGAAAGAATTGGCGAAGTTGAATGCTATTCAAACAACAAAGAAAAATATAGATTCTTTGCCTGATAATGAGTTGTCGGCTAAAGAGAAAAAGTTTGAAGACAAAAAAGCTAAAGAATTAGAGAAGCTGAAAGAGGAAGAAAGGAGAATGGCGGAGAAAAATAATACCGACCCTACTGAGCGTAATTCAACGAAGAAAGAAATTAAAATTCAAGGAATAAAGGTGCAGTTGGTTGAGCTAGAGAAAAGGCTTAAGGATGGATATGCCTCTAAAGACGAATATGAAAATAAATTAACCATTGTTGAACAAGATGCATCTGTTGATTCTGAGATTGAAAAATCAAAACTGAAAAGAAAAGTATCTGAAAAAAATGTAGAAATAGAACAGCTCATTGCCCAGATAAAAGGGCTGCGTGAAGATTTGGCGAAAGAGGAAAATCTAGGAGAAGATATGACTAGTATTAAAACCCATGCTAAATCTGAAACCGATTTAACCAAAGAAAAAAACGATGCGTTATTAGCAGAAGAAAAAAGAAAGATGAAGGAGGAACAAGAGTTGGCAGAATCTAATGCTAAAGCGAAAATGATTGCTGATAAAAAGAGAATGGAGGAAGCTGAGAAGGGAAGAACTGATAATTTAAAAAAGCAGGAGGAAAAAGCCAAAGCAGAATTGTTGGCTAAAAAAGAAGAATTGGCAAATAAAGAGAAGGCAAGTGTGTTGAACTTTGAGAAGGAAAAATTGAAGATGGAAGGAGAAAGGAAGGAATTGGAAATAAAAGAAAAGAGAGAGAAATTATTGCAGGATGAGCAAGATAAATTATTGGCAGAGGAAAGAAGAATTGAAAAAGAAAAACTAAGTGCAATAGAGGCAGCTAAAAAAACTACAGAGTTACGAGAGCTAAAGAAAATGGAGGAGTTGGAAAGAATTCGTCGAGATAATGAAGCAAAAGAGAGGATGGCTACCGAAGAGAAATTCAAGGCAGCTTTGGTTAAGGAAAGAATGGAACGTGAAAGATCATTAAGAGATTCTATTTTTAAGGCAGGTAAAGAAGCTGATTTGGTTCATGCTACCAACAAAAGAAAATTTGATTCATTGGCTCAGGTGAAATTTAATGAGAATAAACAACGTCAGGATGAATACACTCTCCTGAAAATGAAAAAAGAGCAAGAGTTGGTTGCTCGTCAGGCAGAACTGCAAAAACAAAAAGAAGAGCAATTGAAGAAAAAAACAGGAACTACAGTTGTTTCTGAAGATGCGCGTAAGGCTCAGGAGGCCCGAATGAAATATGAAGAAGAGATGAGGTTGGCTGAAAGATTAGAGAAGAAAAATGCTCAGCTAAAAGAAGAAGCAAGAAGAAAAGAGTTGCTGGAGAGTCAGAGATATAAAGTATTGGAAAGAGAAAAAATGATGATGGCTAAACAAAAAGCCAGAGAGGATTCTATCGCTGCATTTAATGCTATGAAGGAGGAGAGACAACGTCCTTTACAACAACAGATATTGGCTAAAAATACAGAGAAAACAATGTTGGAAGATGAAATCAATAGCTTAAAAAATAAAGAAGTTGTTATCCTACAGGGCTATGTTAAAGAAAATGCGATGGCTAAACAATTAGAAGTGGAGAGTCAGCAAAAAGTGGGAATAGAGAAAATTAAAAAAAGTGCCGATGCCATTTTACAAGAGAAAAAAGCATTGGAGACGAAGCTTAAAGCAAAGGAAAATTATTTAACAAGATTAGGTAAGCAAGAGGAGTTAAATAAAATTCGTCAGGAATTAAATCTTCTTCAACGTCAGTTAGATTTCACAGGATCAAAAATAGATACAACTACTTTGAATGCCGCGTTGAATGTGCAATATCAAAATATCGTTTTAGCAATGGATAAAATCAAAGTTGAAATTGATGCTTTGGAAACTGATATTAAAGCAAAGGAGGAAGAGTACAATGCTGAGTTAGCATTGGCTAAACAAGAGGAGGAGAAACAAAAAAGAATTGAAGCAAGCAGAAAAGTTCCTAATATTTCTATGAAGGATTTGAATAGTCAGATGGAAGGATTAAACAAAGAATTAAAGAATGCAGTTACGTTGGCAGATAAAGAGAAAGTAAGCAAGAGAATTCATGAGTTGGAGCGACAGTATCCAGAAGGAGTTCACGAAGAATTGATTACTGAATCAGGGCGTACTATTAAAAAAGTTGCAGTGAGTAAAGGAGGTAAGGTTTTAATTTACAAAATGATTGTTTACTCATGGGGTGGTACTTACTATTTCAAAAATGAAACTACTATCACCAAGCAGGTATTTGACAGGGAAACAGCTTACTAATTAATCTCTAAACTGTAGTTCGCTCAGTTTTCTATACACACCATTTTCTTTTTGGGCGAGTTCATGATGAGTACCTTTTTCTACAATTTCGCCGTTTTGAAGAACTAAAATTTGATTGGCATTTTTTATAGTTGACAATCTATGTGCAATCACTACAGAAGTTCTATTTTTCATTAAGTTGTCTAATGCTTCTTGTACCAATTGTTCCGATTCAGAATCTAAGGCACTGGTGGCTTCATCTAAAATTAATATCGATGGATTTTTCAATACTGCACGAGCAATAGCGATGCGTTGTTTTTGTCCGCCTGATAATTGAATTCCTCTATCACCTACTAAAGTTTGATATCCTTCAGGAAAGCCATCTACGAAGTTGTGCGCATTGGCTTTCTTAGCAGCGTCAATTACTTCTTCATTGCTTGCATTGGGTTTACCGTAGCGAATATTCTCTTCAATAGTTCCGCCAAATAAAATCACCTCTTGCGGAACATAAGCGATGTTGCTTCTTAATTCGCTGAGGTTGTAAGTGTTTTTATCTTTTCCATCAAATAATATTGAGCCTTCTGTGACTTCGTAAAACCCTAGTAAAAGAGAGGCTAAGGTAGATTTTCCTGAACCTGATGAACCAACTAAAGCAACGGTTTCACCTTGATTGATGCACAAATTTACTTTGTTTAGAACTTGCACATTTTGTCGGGTTTCATAATGAAAAGAAACATTTTTCAATTCAATATTACCTTTCAATGCTTGTTCTGCAATTACAGAATGATTAGTAGACACAGCTTCTAATTTTTCCTGCATCATGCTCATTAAGTTTTCTGTAGCACCTAATGATTTTTGAATTTTAGAATATAGATCAGGAATAGAACCAATAGAAGTTCCTAACATCACGGTTAAAAACAAGAATTGAAAGAAATGCGATTGAGAAATTTCTCCTGATTTTACTTGTTCTATACCTTGCCAAATAATAAAAACAATGGCGCCAAACATCACTACCATGATGAATGCGATAAATAGCCCTCGCCACAACGCTGATTTCATCGATAGTTTACGAATTTCATCTACCGTTTTTTTGTAAGAACTAATTTCAAAAAATTCGTTCGTGTAAGCTTTTAAGTTTTTAATTCCCATTAAAGCTTCTTCTACAACAGAGTTCGATTTAGCGGCTTCATCCTGAGCTGAACGAGATAATTTTTTAATGTATTTCCCAAATACCATCGCCACAATTGCCACTACCGGAATTACAGAAAGCATTATCAATGCTAGTTTGGTGCTGTATATAAAGATGATGACAACACTGAAGGAAACTACAATTAATTGTCTTATGAATTCGGCAATACTTGTAGTTAATGTTTCTTCAATCATGTTGGTATCGGTAGCAATACGTGAAGTCAGCTCCCCCACTTTATTTTTATCGAAGAAAGAAATAGGGGAGCTCACTAAATGAGTGAAAGCGGCCAATCGTAAATCGCGAAGGGTGCCTTGTGTTACCAAGCTAAAAAGGTAAACTCTAAAGAAAGAGAAAATGGCTAATAAGGGCATTAATATTGCCAAAGTAATCAATACTCCATAAACACTATCGGTGGCACCTAAATCAAATTCAAAAGGAACGTTGCTACCGTAATCGCTTCCCAATAATTTAGCTATCAACATGGGCATGGCAACGGAGATAAGAGAAGTACCTACCAAAAACATAAAGCCTAAAGCATAATAAGAAGAGTAGGGTTTGATAAAAGAGAGGAAACTCTTTGCTTTTTTTAAATCAACTTTTGGTCTTTTTTCTCGCGCCATGAGCGCAAAGATATTTTAAAAGACTTTTAAAATGTCATGTTTGTTTTTTTTTTATTCTTTATACAATAAGTAGAATTTATTAAGTTTGACCCCAGTAAATTAGGAGTGAGATTCTTTTAAAAAATTAAACATGACAAAAACATTCAAAACAATTCCTTGGATTTTAGTTCTGCTATTAAACTTTATAGCTATTAGTGGCTTTGCTCAAACAGCAGAAGATTTATACAATGCAGGAACAGAAAAGTTAAATGCAGGAAAAGACAAAGAGTCGATAGTTGATTTTAATAAAGCTATTGCGGTTGACGCTAAATATGAATTGGCATACTTTAACAGAGCTGTGGCAAAAACAAATTTGGGCGATAATAAAGGAGCAATGTTAGATTATGATAAATACATCTCTTTGAATCCCAATGATCCTGATGCCTACTATCGTAAGGGTATATTGTATGAAAACTTGAATAATAATGAGGCTGCGATACTGGAGTATGGAAAAGCAATACAAAAAGATCCAGCCTATGTTGATGCTTATCTTAACAGAGGAAGTATTAAAAGTAATGCAGGTGATGGCCAGGGTGCTTTTGATGATTTCAATAAAGCAGTAGAATTGGATCCCAACCAGGCTTTGTGCTACTACAATAGAGGAGTAAGTTACGATCAATTGGGAGAGATTGACAAAGCTATTGCTGATTATGATAAAGCCTTAACGGTTGATGAAACTTATGTTGATGCGGCAATAAACGTGGGTATTCTTTTAGCGGGTAAAGAACGATATGGTGAGGCATTAAAAAGATTTGATCAATCCGCTTTATTAAGTCCTGACGATAATACTATTTATCATGAAAGAGCTTCTACCAAGGAGGCACTGGGAGATACTGCAGGTGCTATTGCTGATTATGAGAAGTCTATTGCGCTTGATCCATCTTATACTGATTCATATATTAATTTAGGGGTACTGAAATACAATAAAGGAGATTATAAGGCGGCAATTGCTTTATACAATACCGCAATTACCAAACAACCTAAAGAATATTTGATTTTTTACAACAGAGGAGTTGCAAAAGATGCTTTATCAGATATTCCCGGTGCTACTGCCGATTTTAAACAAGCTATTTTATTGAATCCTCAGGATGCTGATTCCTATTTGTATTTGGGTATTTACAAATACAACGCAAACAATTATTCAGGAGCGGTACAAGATTACAATAAAGTTATTTCTTTGGATCCTGCACATGCTTTGGCTTACTTTAATAGAGGTGCAGCAAAGGAAATGTTAAACGACGATAAAGGGGCTTGTGCCGATTACAGAAAATCAGCTGACTTGGGTTATGAAGATGCTGCTAAAGTGGTGGGCGAACAATGTAAATAAAGAGGAAAAGTGAAATTATTTTATAATTATTTTGCCTTTCCACGAAAATCTTATACATTTGCCCTCCGATAAAAAAGTTAAGTAATGAAAAGAACATTCCAACCTTCTGTAAGGAAGAGAAAAAATAAGCACGGTTTCCGTTCAAGAATGGAAACAGCTAACGGTAGAAGAGTTTTAGCTAAAAGAAGAGCTAAAGGAAGAAAAAAATTAACAGTTTCTGACGAGACTAGACATAAGCGTTAAGAATGTATTGCCATTGATATATAAAGAAAAGGAAGTTTTAAAACTTCCTTTTTTTTTGTGTAAAACTTTGGAAAACTACTTCGGGAATAAAGAATTGAATAAAATAATTTTGCAACGGTTTTAAACCAACTCAAACTTAAAGAAATGCCATTAGACAAATCCATCAAATCGGTCCTCATTATAGGTAGCGGACCCATCGTTATCGGACAAGCGTGTGAATTCGATTATTCAGGGTCTCAAGCTTCCCGCTCATTGAAAGAAGAAGGAATTGAAGTGTCCCTGATCAATTCGAATCCGGCAACTATTATGACCGATCCGGTAACCGCCGATCATGTTTACTTAATGCCTCTTGAGGTAGAATCAATTGAACATATTTTAAAAGAAAGAAAAATTGATGCTGTATTGCCTACTATGGGCGGACAAACTGCCTTAAATCTTTGTATCGAGTGCGATAAAATTGGAATTTGGAAAAAGTATGGAGTTCGCTTGATTGGTGTGGATATCGATGCGATTGAAATATGTGAGAACCGCGATAAGTTCCGTATGCTAATGGATAAAATTGGTATCGGACAAGCTCCTTCAAGAATCGTTAGGTCTTTCCTAGAAGGTAAAGAGTTCGCTCAAGAAATTGGTTTCCCTTTGGTAATTCGTCCGTCTTACACTCTTGGTGGTAAAGGTGCGGCCTTTGTTCATAAAAAAGAAGATTTCGATACTTTACTTACCCGCGGTTTACACGCTTCGCCTATTCATGAGGTTTTGATGGATAAAGCGGTGTTGGGCTGGAAAGAATACGAGTTGGAGTTGTTGCGCGATAAAAATGATAACGTGGTTATTATTTGTTCTATCGAGAACTTCGATCCAATGGGGGTTCATACCGGTGATTCTATTACCGTGGCTCCTGCCATGACTTTGTCTGACAGAACCTATCAGCGTATGCGTGATCACGCAATATTGATGATGCGTTCTATTGGTAATTTCTCTGGTGGATGTAACGTGCAGTTTGCTGTGAGTCCTGATGATGCTGAAGATATTATTGCGATTGAAATCAATCCGCGTGTTTCTCGTTCATCGGCTTTGGCTTCTAAAGCTACCGGTTATCCTATTGCTAAAATTGCTTCTAAGTTAGCTATTGGCTATACTTTAGATGAGTTAGATAATCAAATTACCAAATCTACTTCGGCTTTGTTTGAGCCAACTTTAGATTATGTTATCGTAAAAATTCCTCGTTGGAACTTCAATAAATTCCCTGGTGCCGATCGTCAGTTAGGTTTGCAAATGAAATCAGTGGGTGAGGTAATGGGTATCGGTCGTTCTTTTCAAGAGGCTTTACAAAAGGCTTGTCAGTCCTTAGAAATCAATAGAAATGGTTTAGGTGCCGATGGTAAAGAAGAGCGCAATCAAGATAAAATTCTATATAGTTTAGAGCATCCATCTTGGAATCGTTTGTTTCATGTGTACGATGCATTCAAATTGGGCATTCCATTGAAAACCATTTACGATAAAACAAAGATTGATTTCTGGTTCCTGAAT
Source organism: Flavobacteriales bacterium (assembly GCA_023251075.1). Lineage (GTDB taxonomy): Bacteria > Bacteroidota > Bacteroidia > Flavobacteriales_C > JAHEZL01. The sequence goes on from JAHEZM010000026.1 coordinate 46,160, forward strand.
CAAATTGAAGAGTTGATTGCTTTAGAAAAAGAAATTGAAAAATTCACCATTGATACTATCTCTAAAGATTTGTTGATGGAAGCCAAACAAAAAGGATACGGTGACCGTCAATTGGGGCATTTGTTAAGATGTGTGGAGAGTAAAGTGTTTGATAAACGCCATGAAATGGGCATCAAACGCGTGTACAAATTAGTAGATACTTGTGCGGCAGAGTTTGAAGCGAAAACACCTTATTACTATTCTACTTTCGAATTGGAAAATGAATCTATCGTTACCAATAAGAAAAAAGTGGTGGTGTTGGGTAGTGGTCCGAATCGTATCGGACAAGGTATTGAGTTTGACTACTCTTGTGTTCATGGTGTATTGGCGGCGAAAGAAGCAGGTTACGAAACCATTATGATCAATTGTAATCCTGAAACGGTTTCTACCGATTTCAGCACTGCCGATAAATTGTATTTCGAACCAGTTTTTTGGGAACATATTTACGATATCATCATGCACGAAAAACCTGAAGGGGTGATCGTTCAGTTAGGTGGACAAACAGCATTGAAATTGGCTGAGAAGCTAGATAAATACGGTATTAAAATTATTGGCACTTCATATAAAGCGCTCGATTTAGCAGAAGACAGAGGTGCCTTTTCTACATTGTTGGCAGAAAATAATGTGCCTTATCCTGAATTTGGAGTTATTGAAACTGCTGAAGAGGCAAGTGCTTTGGCAAAAACATTAAAGTTCCCGTTGTTGGTTCGTCCTTCGTACGTGTTAGGCGGACAAGGAATGAAAATCGTAATCAACGAGCAAGAGCTAGAGCATCATGTAGTAGAACTGATTAAAGATATTCCGGGTAATAAAATTTTATTAGACCATTATTTAGATGGAGCTATTGAGGCCGAAGCCGATGCGATTTGCGATGGTGAAGATGTTTACATAATAGGTATCATGCAGCATATTGAGCCTGCGGGTATTCACTCCGGAGATTCATACGCAGTATTGCCTCCATACAATTTAGGGGATTTAATCATTACTCAAATTGAAGAAATTACCAAAAAAATTGCAGTGGCTTTAAGAACTGTTGGTTTATTGAATATTCAGTTTGCTATTAAAGACGATAAGGTATATGTAATTGAGGCTAACCCTCGTGCATCTCGTACCGTTCCTTTCATTGCGAAAGCTTACAGAGAGCCTTATGTGAACTATGCTACCAAAATAATGTTGGGTGATAAAAAAGTGAAAGACTTTGACTTTAAGCCATTCAAAAAAGGATATGCTATTAAAGTGCCTGTATTCTCTTTCGATAAATTCCCTAATGTGAATAAAGAATTGGGACCAGAGATGAAATCAACAGGTGAAGCCATTCAATTTATTGATGACTTGACTGATCCATTCTTCAGAAAAGTTTATTCTGAAAGAAATCTATACTTAAGCAGATAATGTATTTATTAACGATATCAAGTTTTTTTCGCACCGTGCTCATCATTATTGTGGTGATTTACGGTGCGAAACTTTTTATTCGTCACATACTTCCCTTAATGATTGAGAATAAGGTGAACGAGATGAAAAAACGTCAGAATGGATTGTCGGAGCAAGAAGCAGAGCATCTCAAAAAACAAGAAGGAAAAATAAAGATTTCACAAAACCCTTCTAAGGATGGTGAATATGTGGAGTATGAAGAGGTGAAATAGTTTTCTGTGAATTGACTAGGCTATGTTTTTCAAAAAACATTTATTTCTTTCTATTATTTTATTTCTATTAAGTTCATTTTCGTTGAACAACAGAATAGTTGATTTAGGAATTACAACCAAAGAAGGGCAAACTCAATTTGAAATTTTAACTGATAATTTTCCTACATCCAAAGGGTGTAAAGTTTACCATTCGTATAAAAAGGAACTTGATGTTTTTAAAGGAGTTCACTGTGCAATTAACCTTAGTGAAGCTTTACTGGGTAGTGGCTACGAATTGCCTTGTGTTAAAGGTTCAATGTGTTGGGGAGAATGCTCAACCCGAAAACATAGAAAGCATATTGTTAATGCTTCAGTATTAGGGGCATTTTTTTTGAAAAAATATAGAGATAAGGTTGTTGAATTAAAAGGAGCCAACTATTATAAATACGTTAAGGGAAAGAAAGGAATAATCTATTTTGAAAATTATTGGACTAAAAAAGAGGATAGAAAAGGATATCCATCAGGAGATCACATTGATTTATGGGATGGTAAAAAATTGCTTGCTTATGGCGGATTTGGAACTTGGGTGAGAAATCATAGCAATTACACGATAGAACATGGCGGTGCTGGTCCGTCACCACTTCAAAAAGCCGAAAAGGTATATTTTATTGAGCTTAGGTGATGGGTGTTGAGCTAGGAAGATTATTTTGCTATTTAACTCAATAGTAGATATCTTGCTAATTCCGAACAAGTACTATGATTAATAAACTACGATTATTACCAACGTTACTTTTACTATGTACCAATACCTTTTCACAAAATTATTCTATTGCCAAGTGGCTCAATGATAAAAAAGCCTGTGTTGTGTTAACCTACGATGATTGGCTCGAAGGGCATGGCGGAATTGTACTTGATCAATTGATTCAAAGAGATATGGTGGCTTCATTTTATATCAATTCCGATTGGTCGGGTAGAAGCGGTGGTTACGATACCATGATGTATGCCGTTAATCATGGAATGGAAATAGGGAATCATACTATGTCGCACCCCGATTTGGTAACTATTACTACCGATTCGGTAAAGAAATCAATCAATGGTTGTTTTGATTCTATCAATCATAATGTAACCAATCAGCAATGTTTAACCTTTGCTTACCCTTTTGGTTCTTATAATAATTCGATAATCAATGAAGTGAGAAAAAAACATATCGCAGCAAGAGCGGTGTGGGGTAAATGGTTTTGGAATTACAAATGGACCTATGATATTCAATGGTATTATTATGAGCTAGCCACTATGGAAGTATCTACCACTACAGCTACTTTGAATTTGTATTATGAAATTCGAGATGCTATAGTAGAAAATGGTTTATTGACTTTAATGATGCATGAGATTTTTAATAATAATTATGGCTCTTCTACTGGTTATGATGCCATGAGTGATGTTTACCACGCATCTTTATTGGATTATATTAAAACCTACGATGATAAAATTTGGGTTCCTACTTTGGCTAATGCCGTTAAATATCATAAAGAAAGAAGATGTGCTACTTTAAATACAATAAGTGATAACGGCAGCGAATGGAAGTTGAATTTACAAGATACTTTATCAGACAATACTATTTATGATCAGGCACTAACGATACAGTTGAAGGTGAGTCCCACTTTTTGGGCTACTAGCATTACCCAAAATGGAAATGCTATCAATAATTATATTTTGAAGAATGATACTCTTTCTTTTAATGCGATTCCGGATGGAGGTGAAATTGTAATTA
>JAHEZM010000027.1 GCA_023251075.1 Flavobacteriales bacterium
ACACATACAGGGCTTTAGCCAAAAAATATTGTTCGGCTAAAGCCTTATTATGAAAACAATCAAATCCGTCGGTTAAAACCGACGGCAATTGAAATTAAAAATACTATAAGATTGCTTCATCCGTCGGCTGACGGATCTCGCAATGACGAAGCGGTTAAAGAGATTCAAAAATCACCTCAAGCCCTTATCATAAATATGAATATTCTTTTCTTTCAAAACACCCAATACTTGTTTAATATTGTCATAGGCAGAAGGAAGGTAGAAGGTTTTTTTTCCAAATTGACCTTTATTGGTGTAATATACTTCCAGTGTTTTTTTTCCTGTTAGGCTGATATTTACTGTTGCAGATACAATGTTATCAAAACCAAAACGATGTGTTTTTCGAAGAGAGAAAGGATTAGTGAATGTCATTCCTTTATCATAAACATGAATGATGGCTGATTGCAAAAATTTTTGGGCGCTTAAAGAAAGTAGCGTCAATGAAACTGTCAATATAAAACTCAAAGAGGAAATACTATTGTGAAAGAGATATAAAACAAAACCCACAGGAACTACCAATTCGATACGAACGATGAGACGGATAAATCTTCCAATAGAAAAATTAGTACACATTTTTTCAGTGTGTTCAGGAAAATCCAGGTTTTCTATTTCTGGTATTTCATGAATTCGTGGTGATTTTCCAATTTGCAATGGATCTTGGTTTAATAGGATAGCTAAGGTTTCATAAACGTCGGGTAAGTTCTCTTTAAATTCTTGAGGGCGTTCAAAAAAGTGTTCTACAGAAACAGCAAAAAATTCATGTTCGTTGCTTTTGGCGTAGCTACGTAAAATAGTTTTTTTGTTTTCTTTCGCCATTTCGAGAAAAGTTTTTTTCATTACCGATCTCCATCTGATATAATAGTTTTCAAAAAAACCATCAGTACTATTGCTTTCCAACATTCCTAATTCGAGGGCGTGTGCCATTTCGTGTAAACCTAAGTTTACTCCCGAAGTAGCCATGTCGTATCCTTTTTTGAAATCGACCCATGAATAGCGAATCAATCGGTCTTTTCTATATTCTCCTTTGAAATACGCTTCCGACATACGTGAATAATATTTTTCAGGAAAAACCTGAATGTAATCTATGTTCTCTAAAAGATATCCATCCAATCCAAAAGTTAGCTGCACAGCTGCTGCCGATATGTAAATTTTTACTTCTTCGGTAACTACAAACCCTTCTTTGCCTGAAAATTTAGTGTTTACCATAAAGCCACCTACACGTAAAGCAAATTTTCTTTTTTCATCGATGCTTAATTTTTGGTAGTAAGGAAATTCTTTATTTAAGAAATTATGAATTTGTGGTTGCTTAATAAGGATGAGCGGACTTTGAGCAAGAAACAGTAAGTTGTTGTGTTTGTGAATTAATTTTTCCGATTTAAGATCACCGTCTTTGAAATATGAACTAAAGGAAAAATAAAGGGCTAATGCAACGGGAGCAATAATGAGAATAATTACTAAAATCATAAAACGAATTATGCTTTAAAATTTTTGAAATTTTTCCAGTAAAGATTGTCAGGAACCGGAGCTTCGATCACTGTTTTTACATTGGTAACAGGGTGCATGAAAGTTAAGAATCTTGCGTGTAAACAAATGGATCGATCTTTATTGGGCATAGGAGCACCATATTTGGTGTCGCCCTGAATAACGCATCCTATTTTTGAAAGTTGAACACGTATTTGATGGTGTCGGCCGGTTTTAGGAGAAACTTCTAACAAATTCTGATGATCATAGGACGTGAGCCATTTGTAAGTAAGCACGGCCAATTTCGAATTTTTAATTTCCTGTTTGAAAGCGAAAGATTTATTCTTTTCTGAATTTTTTACCAGATAGTTTTTCAACTCATCTTCTTTTTCAGGAGGTGGTTGCACTACTATTGCCCAGTAAGTTTTATTGATGGTTTTATCTTGAAACATTTGGTTTAAGCGAGCCAATGCTTTGGATGTTTTGGCAAATAAAACCACACCCGTTACCGGACGATCAATGCGGTGCGTTACTCCCAGATAAACATCTCCGGGTTTGTTATACTTTTTCTTTAAGAATGCTTTGATTTTATCACCCATGGGCTCATCACCTGTTTTGTCGCCCTGCACTAAATCCGAAGCTGCTTTATTCACAGCAATTAAATGATTGTCTTCGTAAAGTACTTCAATCATTAGTATTGTTCTTTTTCGTTAGGAAAATCACCACTTTGAACATCTTTAATATAGTTCTTGGTGGCTTTGCTCATTAAATCATGAAGATTTAAGTATCTTCTAAGGAAGCGCGGACTAAATTCGTTATTCATTCCAAACATATCGTGAGATACCAAAACTTGTCCGTCAACATGTCTCCCAGCACCAATTCCAATAATTGGAATTTTCAGTTTTTTCGCAATTTCTTTTCCTAAAGCGGCAGGTATTTTTTCTAAAACAATAGCAAAAACACCGGCAGCCTGAAGAGCCAATGCATCTTCTAATAGTTTTTTAGCCTCTAATTGTTCCTTTGCGCGAACGTTATAAGTACCAAATTTATAGATAGACTGTGGGGTTAAGCCTAAATGTCCCATTACAGGAATTCCTGCAGATAATATTCTTTCAATAGAATCAACTATTTCTTTTCCACCTTCCAGTTTCACAGAGTGAGCACCTGCTTCTTTCATAATTCTGATGGAAGAGTTCAATGCTTCTTTAGAATTCCCCTGGTAAGAACCAAAAGGTAAGTCTACTACCACCAAAGAGCGATTCGTGGCACGAATAACAGAGGCAGCATGGTAAATCATTTGATCTAAAGTAATAGGAAGGGTGGTTTCATGTCCGGCCATTACATTCGATGCTGAATCACCTACCAGAATAATGTCGGTTCCAGCACCGTCAATGATTTTAGCCATGGTGAAATCGTAAGCGGTAAGCATAGAAATCTTTTGCTTTTTTCGCTTCATTTCTTGTAGAGTATTGGTGGTAACTCTTTTAATTTCTTTGGTGTTTGCCGACATGTTTTTTTTATAAGTTCGTAAATCTAATAAATAGATGCTATTCTTCCTTGACAGCTGGCGTTTCTTTTAAAATTACTTTGTTTTCAGGGGTGGGAGTTTTTTCTTCTTTAACAGGTTCATTGGTGGGAGGAACTGTTGCAGATTCCTCTGGATGGATAACAATAGTATCGCGTTTAGTTACTGCCTCTTTTAAAAAAATATTTACTTCAATTAGTTTGGCATTTACTTTTTCCAAAGAGTCTATTTTGCGCATCAATTGATTTTCAATCACGCTTTTTAAACTGTCGTTTTCTTTTTTCAAACCATCTACCGAGTTGTTTAATGATTCTAGGTTATCGGGAATATCGGCAGTGATTTTATACAAGTAAAAATAATCTACTTTGCTTTTCGATCCCGGTCCGGCCAACAAGCCCATTTCACCCGCTTTAAAAGCATTGTTTTCGAAGGAAAAAGTATATTGATCGTTGATGTAGATGTCGTATTTTCCGTTGTAGCACTTAATCACTAACTTATTGAACTGATCGGGCCCATTGATGTTTTTTGATTTCACCCATCCGCTTTCACCGCTAGTAATATATTGCCCGGCACTTACAATTCCACGTACTCTGAATTGTTGTTTTTTATTCAGTTCTAAAACAAACCCTCCCGATCCATCGGCTTGAGCCATAAACAAAACACCTACTGTTTGATTGCTTGCTGAGCTAGAGATCAAAGCCAATGAGGTTTTAATCATGAATTTATTTTCAATTTTTTTAAAGGAAGGAACTACAGCTCTCGATTTATCACCACTAAGGCGGTTCATGTAATAATAGCCTTCCACCACATAGCATTTAATATCTGCCTCATTGTACAGAGGCCAGTTTTCTGTATTATCAGTGTAGTCATCGTAAAATAATTTTTCCGATTGTTCATTGGTTATAAATGGCTGTGCAATGCCACATACTGGCATAGCCAGCAGTAATTTTAAAAATGTGTTTTTCATAATGATACCCCGTAATGATATTGCTAAGGTAATAAATGTCTTTTTGTCACGAAATATCTTGGGGCTAAGAATTAATTTCCGGGAAAAGTGACAGAAAGGCGACAAGCTGGCGGTGTAAATGCGATGGCACAGGCATTGACAATAGGAGACAAAACAATTTAAAAATAAATTTAAAATGGGAAAGATTATAGGAATCGACTTAGGAACTACCAACTCATGTGTGGCCGTTATGGAGGGAAGTGAACCAGTAGTAATTGCAAACAGTGAAGGTAAAAGAACAACCCCGTCGATTGTGGCATTTGCCGACAATGGCGAGCGTAAAATAGGGGATCCTGCTAAACGTCAGGCAATCACCAATCCAACTAAAACAATTTACTCTATCAAAAGATTTATGGGAACCACTTACGATCAGTCGGCTGACGAAGTGAAAAGAGTTCCTTATACTGTAGTAAGAGGAGACAACAATACTCCACGTGTTAAAATCGACGATAGAAATTACACTGCCCAAGAAATTTCTGCTATGATTTTGCAAAAAATGAAGGCTACTGCTAAAGATTTCTTAGGACAAGAAATTACGGAGGCAGTTATTACTGTACCAGCTTACTTCAATGATGCACAAAGAAAAGCAACTAAAGAAGCAGGTGAAATTGCCGGATTAGTAGTAAAGAGAATTATCAATGAGCCAACGGCTGCGGCTTTGGCTTATGGTTTAGATAAAAAAGGAAAAGACATGAAAATCGTGGTTTTTGACTGCGGAGGTGGTACTCATGACGTGTCGGTTCTTGAATTAGGTGATGGTGTGTTTGAAGTAAAATCTACCGATGGTGATACGCACTTAGGGGGTGATGATTTCGACCACGTAATTATCGACTGGTTGGCTGATGAGTTCAAAAAAGACGAAGGATTGGATTTACGTCAGGATCCAATGGCTTTACAACGATTGAAAGAAGCTGCTGAGAAAGCTAAAATTGAATTGTCGAGCACTGCTTCAACAGAAATCAACTTGCCTTACATCATGCCTGTGAACGGAATTCCTAAACACTTAGTGAAAACTTTAACTCGTGCTAAGTTTGAGCAATTGGCAGATTCTTTAATTAAAAGAACTATTGAGCCTTGTAAAACAGCTTTGAAAAATTCTGGTTATTCAGTAAGTGATATCAATGAAATTATCTTGGTGGGTGGATCAACTCGTATTCCGGCTATTCAGGATGCAGTTAAAGCGTTCTTTGGAAAAGAACCTTCTAAAGGGGTTAATCCAGATGAAGTAGTGGCAATTGGTGCTGCGATTCAAGGTGGTGTGTTAACTGGTGAAGTGAAAGATGTATTGTTGTTAGATGTTATTCCTCTTTCTTTTGGTATTGAAACTTTAGGTGGAGTATTAACTAAAATGGTAGAAGCAAATACTACTATTCCTACCAACAAAAAAGAAGTTTTCTCTACTGCTGCCGATAACCAACCGTCTGTAGAAATTCACGTGTTACAGGGTGAGCGCGCAATGGCGAAAGACAATAAATCTTTAGGAAGATTCCATTTAGATGGCATTCCTCCTATGAGAAGAGGTGAGGCGCAAATTGAAGTTACTTTTGATATTGATGCCAACGGTATTTTGAATGTATCGGCTAAAGAAAATAGAACAGGTAAACAACAAAGTATTCGTATTGAAGCTTCTTCCGGATTGTCGAAAGAGGATATCGAAAAAATGAAACGTGAAGCTGCTGAAAATGCAGATTCAGATAAACAAGCAAAAGAAAGAGTAGATAAATTGAATCAGGCTGATGCATTGGTTTTCCAAGTGGAAAAACAATTGGCCGACCTGGGCGATAAATTACCTGCTGATAAAAAACAAACTATTCAAAATGCGGTAGATGAGTTGAAAAAAGCACATCAATCACAAGATTTGAATTTGGTTGAATCGGCTACTAAAAATGTAAATGATACTTTACAAACAATGGCTGCTGATATTCAAAATGCTTATCAGGCTCAACAAGGTGGTGCGCCAGGGGCTGAAGGAGCACCAGGAGCAACTAACTCTAAAGGTGATTCAGAGGTAACTGATGTTGATTTTGAAGAGGTTTCTGAAGATAAAAAATAAGTAGTATAATAATCAGCTTTAACAAAAACGGGAAGTGAAAGCTTCCCGTTTTTTATTTTACTCTGCTTTGTCGGAATTTCTCTATTTTATTTCCAACAAAAATATTAAGCAAATAGGCAAATAACACCGACAAAAGAATAACGATTACTGTTCTCCAGCTTCCCGATTTTATTTGCAATGCGCCCACCCAGCTCAAAATAAATATGTGAGATATATAAATGGGGTAGGAGAGTTCTCCAAGTTGTCGGTCTGTTTTCCAGTTTTTTGATAAAATAAAAATGAAAGGCAGAGCACTAAAAAAAAGAAGAAGATATAATGTCATTTTTCCTGGAATAGTTATATATCGGTACATTAAACTAAAAGCAACAACAGCAATAAAAACAGATTTCAGGAAAATATTGTTTAGTTGTTTTTCTTTCAATATAGTGTAGATTCGGTAAGCAATAATTCCTAATAAAAAAAAGAGTAATTCGGTGGGGAAGAATCTGTAAGACCAAGGATCATGTTGAAGATTGAAATGGTAGTAAATCACCATACGCAAGGCAAAAGAGCTAATAAGAATGAGTATTATTATTTTTAAACTTCTTTTGGCTAAAAAAGGCGCAATGAGATAAAACATAACTTCAATGCCAATGCTCCATGCTTGTGCTACAAATAAAAAGTAGTAAAGTTTCGGATTGGTTTGATGAAAATCAGCAGTGAAAAAGAGTGATCCATCGGCTTTATCAAATCCCAAAAACATTACTACATCTTGAAAAAACAGGAATACATTGGTGAAAATCATAAACAGCAAAGTGCCAATATCCATTGCATCAGAATATTTTTGAAACATGCTATAGCTGTTCACATATTGGTACATATCCAATTGGGAAAAGGCGAAAGCACTCAAAAATGTTAGCAGTAGAACAATCCAGTAAATAGGATAGAGACGCAAAAAACGATTGGATATAAAAAGTTTATAGCTACCATTATTGCCTACATATTTTTCATTAAGAATTAGGGCAATATAAAAACCTGAAATGATATAAAAAGCTTGTACGGCTATACTGCCTCCGATAGTGGTGTATCCCCATACAGAACCAGAATGCGAGAACACCACCCCAATAGCCAATATTAATCTTATTAATCCCACTCCTTTCTATAATGAGGGGCAAAAGTAATTGAATAATTTGATTCGCTACTTAATTTTTAGGTCTTCTAAAACATTTGATAATTAAGCATGTTTTCAACTATTCTAATAAAAAAGGTAAGTCAATTGTGTTTAAAGTATCTGATCGGAATAAGTCGATAGATTTTAGAATAATTATTTACGACAAAAATTTTTGTCGAATCATAAACTCCAGTTTTTTGTTTGCTTCTTTCAATGATTCTGTTAGTTTAACATTTTCTTTGCGTAAAGAATATATTTCGTAGGCTTTTTCTAAAATGATTTTAAGATCATTTTCTTTCCATGGCTTTTCAACGTATTGATATACTCTCCCTTTATTGATAGCATCAATTACAGCACTCATATCGGAATAGCCCGTTAATAAAATCCTGATAGGATCGGGGTGATTTTCAATAATAGACTCTAGAAATTCAATACCTGTAGTTTCGGGCATTTTTTGATCGGTAATGATAATGTGGATATCATTTTCTTGCTCTAAGATTTTCTTTCCTTCCTTAGCTGATGCCGCTGTAAATATCTCAAATCCCTTACGAAAAGTAGCTTTGAAAGCGGTTAAGTTCATCAGTTCATCATCAACGTAAAGAATCTTTATTTTCATAATATCGAATTTAAATCCATTCAATTTTAAGCTTATATTTACTGAAGGTACTATTATTTAATAAAAGTACATTTAATAAAACTGAGCCGGTATACGGTGAATTTTCAAAAGTGGTTTTATAAAAAAGAAAAGTAACTAATGAACTGAATTAAATATTTTTCTCAAAAATATTTTTTAGCTTCAACATTGAAATATGCTTTTATGTTTAAAATCAGAGTGTTTAAAGCAATTGATGATCCTTCCTCTACTGAAAAGTATTTCATAGGTCATAGAAATGTGTTGAAGAGTTATGGGGTTGATGAGGTAATTGCACCAGATACTCAATGGTTTAACAATCCGAATATCTATATCATTATAGTTGAATCCCTAGATGGTACTAAAGTATACGGCGGTGCCAAAATTCAAGTAAAGGTTCAGGATGAAGAACTTCCTATTGAAAAGGCGATAGGACCTCTTCATCCCAAGATATATGATATTGTAAATAAAGAAATACCCAATGGCACAGGAGAGTTTTGTGGTTTATGGAATTCAAGAGAAGTTGCCGGATGGGGAATTGGTAGTATTTTTTTGGTGAGAGTTGGAGTAGCGCGGGCGGGAATTGCTATTTCTCAGGCTTTAAAAATAAATTCGTTATTTGCATTATGTGCTTCATATACTTTGCCTATTGCTATAAAAACCGGATTTAAGCAACACATTGACTTAGATGACGGTAAAGGATTTGCCTATCCTACAGATGATTTTAGAGCCTACATTGCTTTCCTTGAAGACACTACTACTTTAAGAAGTGCTGTGGATGAGGAGAGGAATCATATTTTTGATTTAAGAAATAATCCCAATCAAATCAGAAGTGAAGAAGGACCGAAGGGTAAGACCAATATTCGCTATGATTTAAAACTGTAATTTTGTGGAAGAATTTTATGATGCAGATTATCTTCAGAAAACGGGTTTAATTTTGCAAAAAATTAAACAGGCATCCTACCAGCCTTTTACCAAAATGCTTGGTTCAAAAATTATTGATTTAGGTTGTGGAACTGGTGGCGATGTGAATGCAATGGCAAAAATGCTTGACTCAAGTAATTCTATTGTAGGTATCGATCATAATTCAATTTTATTGGAAGAGGCGAGAAGACAAAATGCAAGTCATAAAAACTGTTCTTTTCTTCAAACCGAAGCGCATATTTTGCCTTTTGCAGAGGGCGAAATTTCGGGTTTGCGCTCAGAGCGGCTTTTTCAACATCTTTCTCATCCCTCTGAAACAGTGAGAGAGTTGTATAGAGTACTTTCTTCTAATGCTCCCATTGTAATTGTTGAAACCGATTGGAAAGGACTTGTTTTCTACAATGCTCTGCATGAGATTGAAGACAAAGTAACGAGATATTTGGTGGAGAAAAAGGTAAACAATGGCTATGCTTCACGAACCCTTATTCAACTTTTACAAGACTCTTCATTCAAAATTTTAAATACAGAAATTCATAATTTTTATTTTAAGTCATTAAAGGATGCTAATGCAGCGTTAGAAATAAGTACCGTTTTAAACGAGGCATTAGAGCATTGTTATATTGACCAAAATGAACATCGAAAAATAAATGAAACCATTCATGAGTTAGATAGTAAAGGAGCTTTTGTTTGTTCTATCAATACGATCTTGATCTATGCCCAAAAATTATGAAAAGCAGAATTTTAATATTCTTATTCCTTTGTCTTGTACTAAAGGGAAATAGTCAGTTTACTATTTCTAATTTAAATACCAGAAGCCATCTTCTAGGGGAGTGTTTTTATTATTTTAAAGACAGTTCTAATGCCGATTTCGAAACAATTAGAACCAAAGCTGATTTTAAGAAACAAAACGCAGAGGTGGCTAATTTTGGATTAGCGGAGGGAGCTATTTGGATTAAAGCAACACTTGAAAATAAAAGTGAAGATGAAGATTATAAAATAATCATAGATTACCCCATTATTGATAAGGTACAATTTTATTTTCCGGAGAATGATAAATATTCTTCTATTGTTTCGGGAGAAAATATTCCATTCAATCAAAGAAATTTAAAGTATCCCAATTATATATTTGATATTAAGCTCAAAAAAGGGGAAAGTAAAACCTATTATTTTAAAATAGAAAGTAGTGAGCAAGTGATTTTGCCTATTTATGTGGCCGACAATAACTCTCTCATTAAATTAAGCAGCACAGATAATCTAATTGTAGGTATTTATGCAGGTATATTTTTAATAATGATCTTTTATAATTTTTTTATTTTCATTTCAACCAGAGACAAAAGCTACATTTTTTACGTGTTTTATATTGTTTTTGTAGCTCTTACACAAATAGGAATTAAAGGATATAATTTTCAATATTTATGGCCTGATCTTCCAGAATTTCAATTAATGAGTTTACCTATTTTTGCTAGTTTGGCCGGAATTGCTGCTTTGTTTTTTACCAAGGAATTTTTACAAACAAAAAGCAATCTTCCCAAAATGCATTATGGTATTCCTATTCTTACGTTTTTATTTTCGTTGAGTATTGCAGCAGCCATTTTTAATAAGCTTTTACTGAGTTTTAATATCATGCAATTAACCACTTCATTGCTCACGATATATATCATTACGGTTTCACTTTTATCAGTAAAGAAAGGCAAAAGGAGTGCGATGTTTTTTGCGATAAGCTGGATTGTTTTAATGGTGGGTGCAATTTTATTTTTACTAAAAGATTATGGAGTACTTCCTTTTAATTCTCTTACCAGTCACATGATGTTAATTGCTTCTGCTGCAGAAATCATGTTGCTTTCTTTTGCATTGGCAGATAGAATTAAAATCCTTCAGCAAGAAAAAGAACAATCTCAGTTGGTTGCATTGAAACTGGCTAAAGAGAACGAAACCATCATTGTAGAACAAAACATAATGTTGGAGAAGAAAGTGGACGAAAGAACGCTTGAGCTTCAAAAAACCAATGAGAGTTTGAAATCAGCACAAGCGCAATTGATCAATGCCGAAAAAATGGCTTCATTGGGTCAGTTAACAGCAGGCATTGCGCATGAAATCAATAATCCAATAAATTATATTATTAATAGTATTCTTCCTTTGAAAAGAGATGTGAATGACGTTTTAGAGTTGGTTAATAAAATGGAAGACCTGGAAAATAAAGAAGATAAAATATTGGAAATTCAAAAAATCGCTGCATTGAGAAAAGAGAATGATGTTGATTTTTCAATTCAGGAAATTGCACAGCTTCTAGAAGGAATAGAGGAGGGGGCCCGCAGAACAGAAAATATTGTGAAAGGGTTGAAAAGCTTTTCACATTTGAACGAAGAGGGCATGAAACCGAGTGATTTAAATGAAGGCATCAGATCTACTTTACTGTTGTTAAAATACAAATTGAATACAGAGATTAACCTGAATTTACAATTAAATGCCACTTCCGCGGTACAATGTAATGGGGGTAATATGAATCAGGTGTTTATGAATATTTTAGGGAATGCAATAGATGCTGTAGAAAGCAAATTTGAGAATAATGCAGGGGGTGAAATATCTATAGAAACTAAGGAAACAGGGGATCGTTTTTCCGTGATCATAAAAGACAATGGTAGCGGAATGGATGAAAAAGCAAAAGCAAAAATTTTCGATCCTTTTTTTACTACTAAGGAAATAGGAAAAGGTACAGGTTTAGGAATGTCGATAGCTTATGGTATTGTTGAAGCGCATAGAGGTGAGATTCATGTAGAGTCTGCCTTGGGCGTAGGAACAACAATCACTATTCAACTCCCCATAAATAAATAAGTAAAATTATTTTTTAAATAATTTTCTGGCTTCATTGATGTTAGTGTTGCTAATGATAGAAAATAGAAATATTTTATACAATCTATTTTCTGAAATAGTGATGGCTTTTGCGAATACGTCAAATTTATTGGTATCTACATCCTTAGAAAGTAAAGTAAGTATTTCAAACATGATAAATTGCTCCTTCTCTAAAATATAGTCATTGCTGCTTATTTTATGTTGAATGAATTTTAATTTTCGTTTGAATTCATCTTCTTTATTGCTTAGCCAATAGATGAGCAATAAGCCAATTTCACTTTCAATATATAGGGAGGAGAGTTTGTTTTCTTTAGAATGATTCTGGAATTCTATGATCCATTTTAATGCTTCTTTTAAGCGGTTATGGAGTAACATCAATTCGGCAAGATTCCATAAGGTTATTCCCAGTAATTTAGAATTTACATGAACATTTTCTGTAACAACCTTTTGAACGGTATCTAACAAGTCTTTAATGTCAGCGTCTGTTCCAGTCCATTTCAACAAATATATTCTACTCTGAAAGTAAACGTCGTAGTACTTTTCTATAAAAATACTATCCGAACTATTTTCTACCATAGGTTGAAAATAATTATGGAAGAAACTGAAGTATTTTTTTAGTTTTTGGATGCTGTGTTTATGAATCAAATAGGTGCACATATGCCCCGTAAGGAGAATCTTATTGATGTTATCGTGTTTGTAAACCGATGATTTGAAAATAAGATCAAATTGTTGTTGCCTTATTTCGTAATGTTTTTCCTGATCATTTTGAATAAAATAATGGATAGCTTTTATTTCGCAAAAAGCCATTTTCGACTGATCTGTTTTTAAATCATCAAAATTTGAAAGCAAAGGATTTTGTATGATTTCAGTCAATTCATTTTTTACTGATTCAGTTTTGTTGAGGAAATAATATTCGTTATAGGCTACCAATGCTGCTCTGTATAATTCTGATATGGATTCAATTTCTTTTTGTTGAATGGAAAATTTTTTCATTTTCACTTGCAGTATTGCAGCAGTTTCTCTAGTGAGTGTGCCTGCGAAATTGTGCAATTGCCATTCTGAATCGTAAGCCTTGTTGAGTATATAAAAAATTTCTTTTTCTTGGGCGAGTTCTATAATTCTGGTATTTAGCTTTTTTGCGTCATCTAATAATCCTTTATTCAACAGCAATTGAACATCGGCTAATGAGCCCTGTAAAGTATGCTCTGTAGAGCTGTTAGAATGAAAGAGCCTTAAGTTTTTTAAAGTAGTGGAGTATAGTTTATTGAAATTTGCCCTGAGAACCGTAGCGGGTTTCTTAAAAGTTTTTTCTAATTCCTTTATGTCGTATTCTTTCAGCTTAGAAAATTCGTCGAAATACACCGACAGTTCACTGTTCGATTTGCTGGCATTTATTCTAAGTTTGATGTATCGTTTTTCGCTTTGACTCAAAGAGTGTACTAGCTTGTGCAAACTTTTCATTGAGATCTAAATTATTCAGTATAGGTACTTTTATCTAATCTACACTTTAATTTCTAAATTTTGTTAGGTTCAGAAAATTTTATTGAAACAATCAATTTTTTGTTAAATTCTTATTCCCACTACTATGATATCGTCTGTCTGTTCAGTGTGTTTTTGCCAATCCAATAATGTTTTTTCTAAAGTATTGTATTGACCTTCGGCAGTAAATGAAGATATTGAATTTAATAATTCTCTAAATCTGCTATGACCGAATTTTTTATCATGAGGTCCGCCAAACTGATCGGTAAAACCATCGGAAAACAAGTATAGCATATCGTTTTTTTCTAACTGATAAGTGTTTGTTTCTATTTCATCATCTTGTTGGTTGGAGCCAATTTCATATTTGTTAGGAGATAGAACCACTAAGTTTTTTCCCCGAACTATGTAAATGGGATTTTGCACTCCCGAGTATTCTAAAATGAGTGTTTGTTGATCTATAATACAAACTGCCACATCCATTCCGTCGGTTGATTTGTTGGGTTGTTCTTCTTTGTTTAGTAGGGTATTAAAGTTTTTATCCAGTTCCTTAATCAATCCAGAGGTGGATATAATTTTTTTATATCTAACAGCATTTTTTAGGGTTTGTAAGCCTATGATGGAGAGCAACGCACCAGGAATACCATGTCCGGTGCAATCGGCAGCAGTTAAGTAAATTTTGTTTTCATTAATATTAAACCAAAAGAAATCTCCTGAAACCACGTGTTTTGCCGATTGAAACACAAAAGAAGAGGGGAAAATCGTTTTTAATTTGGTTAACGATGGCAGTAGTGAGTTTTGAAGCTGAAGAGCATATCTTAAACTTTTTTCATTTTCATCTTTGTATTTTTGAAGACTTTTTCCGTATTCATTAAGAATTTGAGAAGTGAATTTTTGATCTGTTACATCTCGTGCTGTTGAGTAAATTAAACCACTTTCTACAACGGGTACCGATCTCCAGGAAATCCAAATTAAATCACCATTCTTGCAAATGTATCGATTCTCAAAATTCACTACGGAAATACCATTTTTTAAATCATTCATTTTCCGTAAGGTTAATTCCCTGTCTTCTTCATACACAAAGCAAATATGGGGTATAGCCAATAACTCTTCAGAGGAATAACCCAGTAGGGTGGTAAAAGAATAGCTTATTTTTTTGAGATAGCCATCCATGCCAATGATGCAAACTAAGTCGAGAGACAATTCAAAAAACAATTGGATTTTTTCTAATTGTTTTATTTCATTGATTTTTTCCGACAAAGTCTCTTTATAGAAATTAAAGCCACGATAAAATCTCAGTACACTTAATTTTTCTTCCATAAATATTAGCCTAACATTTATAATAATACCTCCTGTTAATCAGGGGAGGATGAAGCATGATACCAAAACTTAGAAAAATCAGGTTAGGAAATTAACAGGAGGCATTTTACAACATAGGTTGTTTTTATTGTTTAGTCACTAATCTATCTGACAATAGTTTAACTAAATTGATTTTACAAAAATATTTTTTTCATTTCGTTACTTTTAAGATTCAGTATTTGTTTTTATACAACCGCATGTATTCCTTTATTTTAAATGGTAATAAGAGTTATTAAACTAGTTTTTTAATAACTTTCATGTGTTTTTTATTGTTCATAAAAAATGAACTTTTTAAGTGTAATTCCGAGGTGGTAAAGTAATGCTACTTATGAATTTCAAGTATGAATACTTATTTTTTTGTAAAGATTCAATCACACCAACAAGTAGTCTGATCCCTCCATAAACATTGCTCGTCTCCTAATTGTCCTATTGTTCAAAAGCCCTGTCCTACTCTTGTCTATTGTTGTTTTTACTCTTCAACTGTTACGGTGATATAGATTTACCAAACCAAAATAATTTAAACTTATTACCAATGAAAAATCAGACTTTACTTTTAGGAATTTTATTTTTTAATTTTTTACTCTCGACACTTACCGTAAAAGCCCAAAACTGTTTGAATGTTGCAACTCAAATAAACAATGTGCTTTGTCCCACAGATCATTATGGCTCTATAAAATTAACCCCTACAGGGGGTAGTGGTAATTACACTTACGATTGGCAGGAAGTTCCCAATTTCCATTTCGAATTTTTAGGGTCATTGGCTGTGGGCACTTATCACTATACGGTAACCGATAACAGCAATCAATCTTGTTTTACAACAGGTGTTGCAAATATAGTGTCAACCAGTGTTATGTGCAGTGTCGGGGTGAACGATCTGGAGTTAGCACAGGCAATTAGTGTTTTTCCTAATCCCAGTAATGGTAATGTAAATATTGTTTCTAAAACATCGGGGAATTATAAGCTTGTAGATATTCTTGGACATACGGTTGATCAAATTTATTTGAATGCCGGATTGAATTTAATTTCCTTAGATCATCTTTCACAGGGAATTTATTTCTTGCAAAATGGAGTGGTTATTTCCGATAAAATATTAATTCAGTAGTTAGTGTTTCTCCTCGTGTTTCCCTATTCTTTATGTAGTACTCCCTCTCCTGAAGGGAACATGTAGTTTAAAGGGGCAGGATCTCACCTGCCCTTTTTATAGTTTAATTGATTGACGTACAAATATTCTCTATTTTGGATGCTTAAACTCATCGTCTGATTATCATGATTCGATCACTGTTATTACAGATTCTTATTGTCGCTGTTATCCCTTTGTATGCAACAGTTCCCCGAATAGTGAATTACAATTCTGATCATTTTAAAACACATCCTTTGGTTTTGTCGATGAATGAAGATACAGCGCGTGGCGTAATGTATTTCTCTAATGCCTATCGTTTATTGCAGTTTACAGGTGATCAATGGAATTCTGTTTACAATGCTGAATCTGCTTCCTGTGATCATAATTCAAGCGGTGATATTTTTATTGGAAGTGAAAATGATTTTGGAGTATTGAAGTCGGATCTACCAGGTTCTTTACTCTTTACTTCTTTAGCGAAATCGATTCCTGCTACGGGTAAAACACAAGTATTCAAACAAACTTTGTGTGTTGGAAAAAACACGTATTTTTTATCGCATGATTTGGTGGTTTTTTATAATGGTACAGAGTCGCGCTATTTTAGATGCGATAAAGAAGAAAACTTTTTATTTATAGCAGTCGTCAATAGCTCTGTTTTGGTTTTTACATCTAAAGGAAGAGTTGGAAAGTTAAGTGTTTCGGGAATTGATTTTTCCATGATGCCTTTTGGAATTATAGTAAATCAGGTACTTTCTGTAGGCGAAAAGTATTTATTGTTGGGGTCGAATAATTTGTTTTGGTGGAATGTCCGAAATGAAATTCAGAAAATAAATACAGGTTCAATTGATTTGTCTCAAGTAAATTGTATCTCCATTCTGCAAAATGGAGATATTGCTTTAGGTACCCAAAAAAATGGAATTATTCTTTTTGATCCTAATAGCGGATTATTTGAAATAGTAGATAAATCGAAAGGTATAGCCAGCAATATTATTCATTATTTACATACCGATCGGTTTGGTGATTTGTGGGCTGCCACGGATAATGGGGTTTCCTTGCTTAAGTATGGCTCTCCGTATACTTATATTAACGACAATCAGGGAGTAGAAGGAATGGGCTATGCCAGTATTGTTTTTGATAATAAAGTGTATTTGGGGAGTGCCAGCGGATTGTATTTCTATTCCAGTAAAACTCTAAATAGCAATCCTCAAAAGATAAGTGGGGTGAATGGTTATGTTCACGATTTAGTAAATGTTAATGGGCATTTGCTGTGTGCCAATGAGTATGGTGCTTTTGTAATTAAGAACAATAGTGCGCTGAAGTTTACAACAGGAGTGGGTAAGGTTTGGAGTATACGACAAATTCCTAGGGAGAAAAATAAATTTCTGATGGGGACTATAGACAATCTGAGTTTGTGGGAAATCAATGAAAATGGAGATTGTAAATCATTAGGTGTAGTTTGGGGGTTTTCCGAATCGTGCAGAAAATTTGAAATTCAAAATAATGTGGTGTGGATGATTCATGGCAATAAAGGTTTGTTTAAAATTCAATTGGATAAGGATTTTAAAACGGCAATGAAGTGGGAGAATTACAATGTTCAACATCATTTAGAGGGCAATTATTTCAAGGATATTATTGAGATAAATGGTGCGCTTTTCGTGGCTGGCTACGGAGGTGTTTTTGGTATTAATAGCGATATGGAAATGGTGAAATCAGCACTTTTTTCTAAAATTCCTTACGCATTTCATCGTCTTCGAAAAATTAATGAGCATGAATTGTTTATTAAGGTGGGTCAAAAACCTGTTATCATTTCTTTAGTGAATGGTTATTATCAGGAAAAATACAATCTGCTGGATATGGATTACAACGTGGCGGGAAGTGCTGAGAATATCACGAAAATAAATGAACGTAATTATTTGGTAGGAGTAGAGCAAGGATTTACCTTATTCACTCCTCGCCAGAAAGGAAATGAATTACCCAAAGTTTTTATCAGAGAAATTAGAATTTCAAATAAAACAAAGGATTCGTTGCTTAGCGTAAATTCAGTTCCCTTCAAAATAGATTATGATTTTAACACCCTTAAAATTGATTACAATCTTCCGGTTTTTGGTAATAAGGAGGCGGTGGTTTATTTTTTAGTACTGAAAAAATCAGGAGAAATCATAGCCATAGATTCCACCATCAATACAGTTAAAGAATACTCCAATTTGAAGGAAGGGGATTACACTATAGAGATTTCATCGATGATGAACAATAAGAAAAGTCTGGCTACTTCATTTGTTTTTTCTATTCTTCCTCCGTGGTACAGATCTGCTATGGCTTACTTGATTTATGCATTGTTCGTGTTGCTAGTGGTTTATTGGGTGGTGAAACAATTCAATAAAGCAGAGCAGGTTCGCGTTCAACTCACGCACGAAAAAGAAATAGCTATTGAAGATCAAAAGGTACATTATGAAGAGGAATTAGCTCAAGCAGAAACACAAAGAAAAGAAGACGAAATGGCCTTTTTGGCTTTGAACTACGCGCAAAAGAAGCAAATGCTAAATACTGTTACCGAGAGTATTCAAAAGTTGATGAGTACCATGACAGATGAAAACGATAAGCGTGAATTAAAGAATTTGATGCTCACCATTAATATGGATATGGAGGAGAGCGATGAAAATAAGTGGGAAAAATTTCAAGTTCATTTAGATAATACGCAAGATAATTTCTTTAAAAAACTGAAGGAGAAAGATAGCGATTTAGATGAGTCGGGATTGCTGATGTGCTCCTATATTAAAATGGGGAAAAGCAATAAAGAAATCTCTAATTTGTTAAATATTTCGGTAGCGGCTGTGGCGAAAAGAAAGTACCGGATGAAGAAAAAATGGAATCTGGAAGAAGACGATTCCCTTACGGAATTCTTGAAAACATTGTAAGTCTCCACTTTGTCCTATAGGTCTGTCCTGTAATAGTCACACCTCTTTTTTAGGGATAATTCACTTCACACCCGACATTTGGCGTAAACTAAAATCATCTTGTATGAAAGCTAATTTATCTGCCCTCCTTTTTATTTCTTCTTTTTTCTGTTTTTTACTTTTTAGTGCCCAATCCTGCAAAAAGGAAACAGCCGCAAATACCAACAACAATAATCAAAGCAATAACCAAAATAATAATAACAACAATAACAGTACTTCCGATTCTACCTACGGAGGTGAAACTACCAATCAGGCGCTTAAAATTTTGGTGATTAGCGATTTGAACAGCGCTTATGGTTCTACCACTTATGAAACAGAAGTAGGAGCGGTAATGAATAAAATCTCTGAGATTCAACCTGATATTGTTTTGTGTGGTGGAGATATGGTTGCCGGACAAGATAATTCTTTAAGTGATACTCAGGTGAGATCCATGTGGAGTGCTTTCGATGTGAGTGTTCGAAAAAAAGTAACTGATTTAGGAATTCCTTTTGGTTTTACGGTGGGTAATCATGATGCTTCACCTTCGTATTCTCGCGATAGAACATTGGCACAAGAATATTGGACTACCTCTGGTCATGGTACCCATCTTACTATGGTAGATTCTACAAACTATCCTTTTTATTACAGCTATATTGAAAACAATGTGTTTATTGTGAGTTGGGATGCTGCCGGACCAACTATTCCATCCCCAATGAAAACATGGTTGCAAGATCAAATGGCATCTAGCGTTGCGCAACATACGCGCTTGCAAATTCTATTGGGGCATTTACCATTATATCCTATAGTAACTGCAAAAAACAATTCAGGAGAAGTATTGCCTGATGCCGATAATCTCCGTGACTTCTTGTTAAATACCGGAATTGATTTGTACATCAGCGGACACCAACATGCCTATTATCCCGCCCATAAACAAGGTTTACAATTGTTGAATTTAGGTGCCTTGGGAAGTGGTCCGAGAGTATTGATGAATAGCTCTCAAGTTAATCCAATAAAAACATATACTGTTATTGATGTGCCTGTAAATGATCCTTCGAATTTTACTTACAATACTTATCAACCCAGTAGTTCTTTTCAGTTGTTTGACCAAACCACATTGCCTACAAGTATTACCGGATTTAATGGATTTGTAACGAGAAGAGATATTGCGGAGTGATTATTTTTCTGTTTTATAACTGCTTACCAATTCTAACAGATGTTTAATTTCCTGAACCTTTCCTTCTTTGCCTATTTTTTGGTAGCTGAAAATAAGGTTATTCAGGTTTCTGATAATGATATCGATATTGTTGCAAGGAACAAAATGCGATCTTTTGCTTTTCACTTTTATTTGATCGAGATAACTTTGAATTTCTTTTTTTCCAAAGATTGCACCTTTAGAAAAGGGATTGATATAAAATAAAATTCCTTCCTGCTCATTTTCATTGGTAGAAGCAAATTGCTTTAATTCGTCTTCGTAGGCCAATACAAAATGATCGGGAAGATTAACACCATAAATTGGAATATCTAATCCTTGCGCAATGATCATGTACAAAATCCCTAATGATAAAGGATTGCCTTTTTTGCTTTCAATAATATTGTTGATGTACGAATTGTTAGGAGAGTGGTAGTTTTTTCTATTGCCATCGAAACCGTGAACATCGAATAAAATATGGTTTAAGATTTTAACCTTTTCCAATGCGGTAAGATTTTCATTTAACTCTAACCAAACATCTTGTTTTATTTGATTGATGGTATTTTTTACCTTTTCTTCGTCGAGTTCAGGATATTGATATTTTGCCACTAATAAGGCTCCGGTAAGTAAGTTTTGGGCTCCTAATCTTGCCCAGTTTACTAGCTTTCTACAAACATCATCATAATTTATTTTTTGAATTATGTTTTCAATTCTTCCTTGAATGATATCGTTTTCTGAATCTTCCCAAGCTCCTTCCAGAATAGGTATAACCTCAGCCCCCATTTCCAATAAACGCCCTTCAATTTGTCCGAAGATCTCTTCATCAGGATCATCTAACAATTTAATCATTGCGTTTATTTGGTTATTATCGATCATAGTTGTTTACAGCTAGAATTTACAAAATTCCATTCAAACTTCAGAATTTTAAAAAGGGGAATCAACGGGAGGGAATTAATTTAGTTAAACCTTCAATGTGAATAACCTAGGTTTTTTGGCAGGTTTTTAATTGTTGATTCTCTTCAATTCAATGATGTTTAAATTTTCTATTTTGCTACCATTGATTTCAAACTTGAGAGCAGTTTGAACGTGATGAAAACCATGAGTACCTATTGCTCCCGGATTCATGTGGAGGCAATTCAGTTCTTTATCGTACATCACTTTTAAAATATGAGAGTGACCGCAAATGAATATTTGTGGTTGAACTTCTTTTATAATTTGTTTAAGAGATACAGTATAGTGAGGGGGGTATCCGCCAATGTGCGTAATGAACACTTTGGTTTCTTCACAAAAAAAGATTTCATCTTTTTTGAATTCTCTTCTCACCATTTGGCTGTCAATATTACCGTAAACCGCCACCAACTTCTTTTTAGCTTTTAGTTTATCGGTAAGTTCTATATCGCCAATATCACCTGCATGCCAAACCTCATCACATTCATCAATGTGTTTTTCAATGCGGGGGTCTAAATAGCTATGGGTATCAGAAATAAGAAGAATCTTCTTCATTAATCCAATCGTTTCAAATTGCAGTCTTTAACTTGCTTAATAATCAATGGAACTTTTTCTACTGAAACGTTGCTGGTATCTAAACCAAAGGCTTTTTCTTCCGATAAGCTTAGGTGTTTTAAAGTAAAGTACGATTCCATGATGATTTTTTCGAAGAAAGGAAGGTCATTTTCATACGACAAGAATTTCTTCATTACAATGAAACGGAAGTCGCCGGCAATGTTTTCCTTGTGAAGCGATTCGTATCTACTGGTAACATCCACTTCCTTGTTTTCAGAAAGCATGCTCACCACTTGTCGGAACATAGTATTGATTCTCGGCATTTCGCGGAAACCTAAACGGAAATCAACACGAATGATTTTATGCGGAACAATTTGTGTTACTTTAAACTCACGGCAATAAGGTTCATCGGCTAAGTCGATATGTACAAACCAATAAATATCAGCACGTTTTGGATGTTTTCTTAAGATGGAATAAATCACTTTATCTTCAATCTCATTGTTTTTAGCGGCACCAGTCATATAAACCAAATGCGTTGCATATTTCTCAATGGTTTTGTCATTACTCAATTGCAATAAAATAGGAAGGTATTTATCCATGGTGGTAAATTCCACATATCGGTTTTGAATTCTGCGGGAAATCAACCAAATAAACATAACACCGCTGAGTAAGGAGGCCATAATGATGGTAACATAACCACCGTGCATGAATTTTACTAAGTTGGCAATTAAGAAAGAAAATTCAATGGTTAAAAATACACCCAGTATTACATAAATCAACCAATCTGGATATCTGCGAAGCACTAGAAAATTGGCCAATAAAATAGTGGTCATGATCATGGTAATGATGATCGATAAACCATAAGCATTTTCCATTGCTGAAGCTTCTTTGAACAAAAGTACAATGCCAATACAACCAAAGCATAAAATCCAGTTGATGGAAGGAATATATAATTGTCCGCGCTCTTCGGTTGGATATTTAATTTTCACTTTAGGCCACAGGTTCAATCGCATGGCTTCATTGATCAAAGTGAAGGAACCACTGATTAGGGCCTGACTGGCAACGATGGTTGCGGCCGTAGCGATTACAATACCAAAAGGAAGAAACCATTCAGGCATTAGGGAATAGAAAGGATTTACATCACCAATCATCTGACCTTCCATTCCCAATAGAAAAGCGCCCTGGCCCAAATAATTCAAAATCAAAGTAGCTTTCACGAAAAACCAACTGATACGAATGTTCTCACGACCACAATGTCCTAAATCGGAATACAATGCCTCGGCACCGGTAGTACAAAGAAACACGGCACCCAACAACCAGAATCCGCCAGGGTGAAGTACCAGCATTTCGTAAGCATATTTAGGATTAAGAGCAAGTAATACTTCAGGGTTATAAACAATCAATCCAATACCCAAAATACCCAACATAGAAAACCAGGTAAGCATTACCCAGCCAAAGTATTTACCTATCAATTGGGTTCCGAATTGTTGTAAAGTAAATAACACAGCCAGAATTCCAATTACATATGGAATTACATTAAACTTAGGATCGTGCAGGTAAACTTTAATTCCTTCCATAGCAGAAGTCACTGAAATAGGAGGGGTTATAAATCCATCGGCCAATAAAGTGCTGCCACCAATAATAGCAGGATAAACCAGCCATTTTTTATTTAATCTTTTTAGTAAAGTAAATAAAGCGAAAATTCCACCTTCACCTTTGTTGTCTGCTTTAAGCGTAAGGAAAACGTACTTAACTGTAGTTTGTAAGGTAAGCGTCCAGAAAATACAAGATAATCCACCTAATATCACTGTTTTGTTGATAGGTTGATCATCTTCCAGAATAATAGCTTTTAATACATAAAGTGGGGAGGTACCAATATCTCCGAAAATAATGCCCAGAGTGATCAGCATTCCGGCTGCTGTCACTTTGTTCATGTGTGAGTTTTTTTCTTGCATAAGTTTAAAGCGTGCCAAAGATAGGCGAAAAGTTAAATCACAAACCTAAATACTAAAGAAAATTAGTTTTGCGAAGTAAAAGTCAATTCCCTATTTTTAACAAAACCTTAAAATTTATAACGAAATGAAAAAATCTTTACTATTACTCTCGAGTGCTTTTTTTCTAATGGTGGGCTCTGTGAAAGCTCAATACAGCAATTCATCATGGAGTGGTCCATGGATAGTAACCGGTGCAATTGAAAATTATGTGATTTTTGATGGGGCAGGTGTAATTACAGAAACCGGACAGGCAGGCGCTGTGGGTGGACAGGGAACTTACTCTATCAATTCACAAGGTGCCATTACAGGTACAATTGTTTACAATAGTTCTAGTTATCCATGTGCAGGTAATCTAACTAATGATAGTACTGCTTCTTTGTTAGTAACTATCATCCCGAATGTAATGACGATTCCTTTAACTTTTTATAGAGTAACCAATGCTGGTCAGTATGCCGGTACATGGGATGGGTCAATTGTTCAAACGGTAGGAGGAAGTGTTACTAAAAACACTTCAATAGTTGTCGATAATAATGGGAATGTTACATCGGCTACTAATTTAGCGGCTACAGTTACAGGAAAATTATTTCATGCAAGAGGTATTACTGCTGGTTTAATTAAAACAGGTGAATCGGCTCCTTGGAATGAGATTCAACTAAAAGGAACTACTATTAGTAATAATATTTCAGGCACATCTTATTTTGGATCAACTTCAAATTCCGGAAGCTATACTTTAGCGAAACAAACCAATGTAAGTGTTTCAGTAAATGAGTCAGCTAAAGTTAGAACTTACCCCAATCCAGTGCAGGATCAATTCACTATCGAAGGTGCTAATGGTTCTACTATTTTTATCTATGATATCTTAGGAAATCAAATTTCTAAAAATCTATTAACAGCCAATAAATCTACATTAAGCGTAAGCTCATTAGGCTTAAGTAAAGGTGTTTATTTTTACTCTGTTACAGGAGCAGCACAAACTCAGGGAAGATTTATTGTTGAATAATATTCAGGTTGATACGAAAGGATCCCGAGGTAGAAATACTTCGGGATTTTTTTTAATCTAACTTTTCGTAAATTGAATTTTGACTTTTAAATTCGGGTACAATCTCCTTCATCTTTTTTACCATCTCTTCATTGTTGGTTCCGGCTAAAAGAAGAGTGAGTTCTTGAATACTGGTGCTGATTTCGTTTAAGTCGTACTCTTTTACATTTGCAATCATGATTTTAGAATGATGCGTTTTTTTTGTGTTCTCTTCGTTGTTTAATAGTTCTTCGTATAATTTTTCTCCCGGACGTAAACCGCTGTATACAATCTCTATGTCTTTACCCAATTCCAATCGGGAAAGTTTAATCATCTTCTTCGCTAAATCGATAATTTTTACCGATTTCCCCATATCGAAAATAAATATCTCTCCGCCTTTTCCATGAGCGCCAGCCTCTAGTACAAGCTGACAAGCTTCGGGGATAGTCATGAAAAAACGAGTGATTTCAGGGTGAGTAACAGTGATTGGTCCACCGCTTTCAATTTGTTTTTTAAATACAGGAATTACCGATCCATTGGATCCCAGTACATTTCCAAAGCGAGTGGTGATAAAACTAGTGGTGCCTTTTTTATTTAATGACTGGCAATAAATTTCAGAAATTCGTTTGGATGCGCCCATTACATTGGTTGGATTCACGGCCTTGTCGGTAGAAACCATAACGAATTTCTTTGCTTTATTTTCAATAGCTAAATCGGCTAGGTTTTTAGTTCCTTTTACGTTCACTCTTACCGCCTCTGCAGGATTGTTCTCCATCATTGGAACATGCTTGTAGGCTGCAGCGTGATAAACTATTTCGGGTTGAAAGGTTTTAAATAATAAGTTCATTCTGTTTTCATCAGAAATATCACCAATCACCAATTCAAATTTTAAGTTTTTGAATTTCTCTTTTAATTCTACTTCTAAATCGAAAAGTGCTGATTCTGCTTGGTCAAGAAGAACTAGTAGTTTAGGGTTGAAGGAGGCGAGCTGACGAACAATTTCACTTCCGATAGAACCCGCAGCTCCGGAAATTAATATGGTTTTGTGGGTGTTTACTTCTTGAATTTTATTTTTATCCAGAACAATTTCGTCTCTATCCAGGAGGTCTTCAATTTTTACTTTCTTAATTTGCTTAAAGCTCAATTCTCCATTGATCCAACTTTGAGAGGGAGGAACATCTAAAATTCTGATATTTCTTGATAAAGCGAAATCGACAATTTCTTGCTTTTTGGCGGTGGTTAATTTCTGATCGGCCAAAATAATATGATGTATATCTTTGCTTTCAGTAAATTTAGGTAAGTCTTTGCTGCTCAATATATTTATGCCTTCTATTTTCATTCCCCTTCTTTCATTGCTGTCATCCACAAAAGCAATTACATTGTACTTGGTTCCTGCATCACGATCAAGAGCTCTTTTGGTTATTGTTCCAAACTCACCAGCTCCATAAATAATAACACTGGCTTTGCTTTTTGCTGTGTTTTTTATTCTTTCGTAAGATATTTTAATAGTAAGTCGAAAGGCCACCATCATTACCAGCGACACCATAAAATCTATGGCTATAATGGTTCGGGGAATATTGTATTGTATTTTAAAAAGAGGAATGGTTTCGTTGAGTATGAAGAAGAGTAATGATCCGGAAAGAAGTACCAGGAAAATTCTTTGAATATCTTTGGAACTGGTATATCGAATAACACCTGCGTAGGATTTAAAGAGTAGAAAGGATAGCAGTCGAACAAGAATAACACTTACCATTGCGCCTTTGAGATATTTCATGTCCGCTTCATGTAGATTAAAATCAAAACGGAGCAGGAAAGCTATACAAATGGAGATAATACAAATAACAACATCGGTTCCTAAAATGAACCAACGGGGTGCGTTTCTTATTTCTGGTTTTGTGATCACAGCCGCCAAAGATAATTAATTAGTGAATGTGGCGATTATATAGTGCATTTTTAGTCAAAATTTATATTTTTGAGCCCAAATCAAAGTATATATGTCAGTTTCTTTAGTAACAGGTGGCGCGGGATTTATTGGAGCCCACGTTGTAAATGAATTAGTAAAGCTTAACCACAAAGTAGTAGTATTAGATGATTTGAGCGGTGGATTCGAAGATTATATTAATCCAAAGGCAATTTTTATAAACGGTTCGGTATACGATCATGCTTTATTAGAAAAATTATTCAACGAATATAAATTCGATTATGTGTACCATCTAGCAGCTTATGCGGCTGAAGGTTTGAGTCACTTCATTAGAAGATTTAATTACAACAATAATTTGGTTGGAAGTATCAATTTGATTAACGAATCGGTGAAACACAAGGTAAAATGTTTTGTTTTCACTTCATCTATTGCTGTTTATGGTGCGGCTAAACCTCCAATGAAAGAAGAAACTTTCCCTATGCCTGAGGATCCTTATGGTGTAGCGAAATTCGCTGTTGAAATGGATCTGAAAACTGCTCACGAAATGTTCGGTTTAAACTACGTGATCTTCCGTCCGCACAACGTTTATGGCGAATACCAAAACATTGGCGATAAATACAGAAACGTGGTAGGTATCTTCATGAATCAGTTGATGCAAGGTCAGCAACTAAGTGTATTTGGAGATGGTTTACAAACTCGTGCCTTCAGTTATATTGGTGATGTTGCTCCTTATATTGCCAACTCGGTGAATGTAAAAGAAGCATACAATGAAGTTTTTAACGTAGGTGCCGATCAGGAATATACAGTTAAAGAATTGGCTACCGAAGTAATGGCAGCTATGGGCATTACAGGTGAGTTAAGATATTTGGAAGCTAGAAATGAAGTGGTGCATGCTCATTCCGATCATAGCAAAATCAAAAGAGTATTTGGTATCAAAGACAGTGACTTTACTAGCTTAGCTGTTGGATTGAAAAAGATGGCTGATTGGGCGAAAGTAGTGGGTGCCAGAAAATCAGGTGTATTCGAAAATATTGAAATTTCAGAAAAATTACCTCCTTTTTGGGTGGAGAAAAAATAAGCATGAAAAAAGTATTATTCATTGCTGCTCATCGACTGGACAGATCACCTAGTCAGCGTTTTAGATTTGAACAATACCTTGGGTTTTTAAAAGAGAATGGATGGGAATGCCATTTTTCTAATCTTATCTCAAAAGAAGATGATGCCTTTTTTTATAAGCCCGGAAATACTTTTAAAAAATTAGGTGTGCTGATTAAAAGTGTTCGTCAGCGACTAAAAGATATTCGTTTGGCAAAAAGCATGGATTTGGTTTTTATTCAAAGAGAAGCCTTCATGTTGGGATCAATTTATTTTGAAAAACAATTTGCTAAAAGCGGAGCCAAAGTAATTTTTGATTTCGATGATGCAATTTGGCATATGGATGTTTCTGAAGGAAATAAGAAATTTAAGTTTTTAAAAAATCCTTCTAAAACAGGAGACATTATTGCTTTGTCGGATTTAATTTTCGCAGGAAATCAATATTTGGCTGATTACGCAAAATTGAATAATAAAAACATAGTGATTGTCCCTACTACTATTGATGCCAAAGAATATCAGCGCATGAGTCTTCCGAAAGATGTTGCTGTTTGTATTGGTTGGAGTGGAAGCGTTACCACTATCAAACACTTTGAATTTGCTATTCCAATTTTAGAGAGAATCAAAGAAAAATATGGTAATAAAGTAAAAATAAAAGTCATTGGTGATGGCAATTATCGCAATGAAAAATTAGGCGTGGTAGGAATAGGATGGAGTCATGCTGATGAAGTAAAAGAATTAAGTGGAATTGATATTGGTATTATGCCTTTGCCTAATGATGAATGGGCGAAAGGTAAATGTGGATTAAAAGGTTTGCAATACATGGCTTTGGAAATTCCTACGTTGATGTCTCCTGTGGGAGTGAATTCTGAAATTATTCAAGATGGAGTAAATGGTTATTTGGCAGATGGAGTGGAGGAGTGGGTAGAAAAAATTTCTAAATTAGTTGAATCGGAAGAATTGAGGAAAGAATTAGGAAGAAAGGCCCGACAAACTGTTGTTGAACACTATTCCATTGAATCGGAGAAAAATAATTATTTGAAATACTTTAACGAACTTACAAAATGAAGAAATTAGTATTGCACCACAAACATGTTGCTTTAGGCGCCAAAATAGTTCCTTTTGCCGGATTTGAAATGCCTGTTACCTATGAAGGTGTGAATGCTGAGCATGATACCGTAAGAACTTCTGTAGGTATTTTTGATGTGTCGCACATGGGTGAGTTTTTAATTACCGGTGAAGGTGCTTTGTCTTTGATTCAAGCAGTTACATCTAATGATGCTTCGAAATTAGGAGATTGTAAAATTCAATATTCTTGCATGCCTAACAATGAAGGAGGAATTGTTGATGATTTATTGGTTTACCGCGTTTCTGATATTGAATATATGTTGGTGGTGAATGCTTCTAACATTCAAAAAGATTGGGATTGGATTGCTAAGCACAATACATTCGGTGCGGAGATGAGAAATATTTCTGATGATTATTGTTTGTTCGCAGTTCAAGGTCCTAAAGCCAAAGAAGCATTACAGGATTTAACCCCCACTATTTTAACGGCAATGGATTATTACACTTTTGCCATCGATCGTTTTGCCGGTGTTAATGATGTTATTATTTCTGCAACAGGCTATACTGGTGCTTCAGGATTTGAGATTTATGTTCAAAATCAAGATGCTGAAAAAGTATTCGATGCCATTATGAAAAAAGGAGAAAAGTATGGCATTAAGCCCATAGGTTTAGCTGCTCGAGATACACTTCGTTTAGAAATGGGATACTGCTTGTATGGTAACGATATTAACGATACTACTTCTCCTATTGAAGCTGGATTATCATGGATCACCAAGTTTTCTAAACCTTTTGTGAATAGCGATAAATTAAAGGAACAAAAAGAAAAAGGTGTTTCAAGAAAACTCGTTGGATTTGAATTAATCGATAGAGGGGTTCCTCGTCATGATTATAAAATCGTTGATGCTTCAGGAAATGAAATTGGGGTGGTAACTTCTGGTACCATGTCACCTACCATGAAAAAAGCTATAGGAATGGGTTATGTTACCAAAGAACATTCTTCTTTAAACAGCGAAATTTTTGTTCAGGTACGTGATAAAAACTTAAAGGCGAAAGTGGTGAGTATTCCTTTTTTGGCTAGTGCGGTGAAGTAATGAAAAAAGTATTTCTTTTTGCTTTCCTCACTCTCCTCACTCACTCTGTATTTTCCTGGGGCTTTTATTGTCACAAACTCATCAATCAAAAGTCAGTTTATGCTTTGCCTCCCGGTATGATTGAGTTTTATAAAATGAATGAAGCTTACCTTACCAAACATGCAGTAGATCCCGATTTGCGAAAACATTCTATAGAAAAAGAAGGTGCGCAGCATTACATTGATATCGATCATTATGGTCTACATCCTTTTGATAGTGTTCCTAAATTTTGGAAAGATGCAGTATCAAAATACACGGAAGATACTTTAAGGAAATATGGTGTGTTGCCATGGACTATCCATGATTATTACTACCGATTGGTGAAGGCATTTAAAGAATTGGATACCGCTAAAATTTTAAAATTGTCGGCCGATTTAGGTCATTACGCAGCCGATGCTTGTGTGCCTTTGCATGTTACGGAAAATTACGATGGACAATTAACCGATCAACGAGGGATACACAAATTATGGGAAACTTATATTCCTGATCGCTTTGTGAAAAGCTACAAATTGGATTTTATCGTAGCACATTATTATTCTAACTCAACAGATACCACTTGGAAAATGTTGAAACATAGTTTTTCTTTAATGCCTAAAGTATTAAGTGAAGACAGATTATTGAGAGCTAAATTTGAACAAGATAAAACGTACACCATTTACGCTGGAAAAAAGAAAAAAGGATTTTCTACTCAATATATCGATGCCTATAATTCAAAAATTGATGGCATGGTTGAACAACAATTAAAACAATCGATTTCTTTTGTTTCATCACTGTGGTACAGCGCATGGGTAGATGCCGGACAGCCGGTGTTGGTGAGGAAATAAAATGTTATGGAAGTTCTACCTAGGTAAAAGTAGAATACCCTTAGTTTGCAAAATGTACTTTTCCTTTTAAACTTTACTAAAGTTCTATTAATCTATCAAATTCTTATTGTTCTAAATTCTTCTAAACACTATGGTTTTTTCCTCGGAAGAGAAGAGTGTGTAAGTGCCTGTGTTTTAGGAAGAGGATGGATCAATAAATTGTACATACTTCTAAGCACTGCGGTTTTCTCCTCGGAGGAGGAGAGTGTGCAAAGGCATGTGCTAGGGGAAGAGGATGGATTTAAAAAGATTATTTTCCTTTTCCTACCTTAGCGCCACTAACTAAACATTATGCATCAAAATTTTTACAACAAGCAGTTGCGTAGCTTTGCTCGCGGTATGCGAAAAGACTCCACTCATTCGGAAATTTATTTATGGACAAATATTCTGAAAAATAAACAAACAGGATATACCTTTTTACGACAAAGAAGCATAGCAAATTATATAGCAGATTTTATGTGTAGAACATTGAAATTGATTATTGAGGTTGATGGTTATTCACATAATTTCAAATACGAACAAGACCTAGAACGCGATAGAAAGTTATTGGAATTGGGTTATAAAACTATACGTTTTCATGATGATGAAGTAATGCATGATTTACAGAATGTAGAAAGAACAATTATGCATGAAATAAATGAAAGAGAAAAGGAATTGAAGCTTTTTTAATCCATCCTCTTCCCCTAGCACATGCCATTCCGCACTCTCCTCCTCCGAGGAGAAAATGCATCCTGCTTAGACGATCTGGTGTGAGAAATTTTGCAAAAACAGATGAACCTCCAGTCTTTTTTATGTTGAATATACTTCTAATCACTACGGTTTTCTCCTCGGAGGAGGAGAGTGCGGAATGGCATGTGCTAGGGGAAGAGGATGGATTTTGTATGAGATTATTGTAGGATTCCTTTACCTGTTATGTGGTAATGCACATACAGAATGACGAATAAAGCGATATTCACAAATAATATATCATCTTCATTAAGGTTATTCTCCCTCAACCACCTTCTCCATAGTTTCTAAAAACAAATGTTCGGGCTGAGCACCAGAGATAGCATACTTTCTATCGAATACAAAAAAAGGCACTCCTCGAACTCCCAAAGCAGCGCCTTCGTGCCCGTCTTTATTTACTTCATCAGCAAATTCTTTTCCGTTGAGTAATATTTCTACTTCGTCGAACGACAAGCCAATTTCTACTGCCAATTCTCCTAAAACTTCTTTGCTGTTTAAATTTCTGCCTTCGGTGAAGTAAGCAGCAAAAAATCTTTCTTCAGCTTCATTTTGCAATCCGTGTTTTGCCGCCAGATGAATCACACGATGAACATTTAAAGTATTGGCAGGAATAATATCATCGAGTTTGTAATTTAATCCTTCTTCTTTCGCCATGTTTATCACGTGATTATTTAATTCACGAGCATGTTCTTCCGTCCAGCCTTTTTTCTCGGCCAGCATCTGATGAATGTTTTGTCCGAGTACGGGTTTAAAATAAGGATCTAACTGATAGCTTTTCCACTCAATTTCTACATTTTTTTTAAGCGAAAATTTAGATAAAGCATTTTCAAATCTGCGTTTGCCGATATAGCAAAACGGACAAGCGATATCGCTCCAAATCTCAACTTTCATTTTACTGGGGATTAGCAGCCAACCATCTTTCGGCATCTAAAGCGGCCATACAACCTGTACCAGCTGCAGTAACTGCCTGACGGTAAACATGATCTTGTACATCACCCGCAGCAAACACGCCAGGGATATTGGTGTTGGTAGATCCTGGAATGGTTTTGATATATCCGTTTTCGTCTAAAGTCAACTGGCCTTTAAAAATATCGGTGTTGGGTTTGTGCCCAATGGCAATAAATAATCCTGTAACTATTAAATTATTTTCTGTATTGGTTTTATTGTTTTTTACTTTAACACCTTCCACTACCTGATCACCTAAAACTTCTATTGTTTCGGTATTGAATAACACTTCAATATTAGGGGTATTCATTACCCTATT
The DNA here is from genome assembly GCA_023251075.1 of Flavobacteriales bacterium. GTDB lineage: Bacteria > Bacteroidota > Bacteroidia > Flavobacteriales_C > JAHEZL01. The sequence continues at coordinate 32,290 of JAHEZM010000027.1, forward strand.
CACCATTGCTTTTGATGCGCGGAAAGAATCTTTACGAACCAGCATGGTTACTTTATTGCAAATTTTAGAAAGGTAAGTTGCTTCTTCACAAGCTGTATCACCGGCACCTACAATGGCAACATCTTGTTTTCTGTAAAAGAATCCATCGCATACTGCACATGCAGATACACCACCGCTTTTCAATTTTTCTTCAGAAGGTAAACCTAACCACTTGGCTGTTGCACCAGTTGCTATAATTACAGTATCGGCTGTAATTTCAGCTTTGTCTTCGATCAAAACTCTTTTAGGAGATTCATTAAAAAATACTTGAGTAGCTACACCTACACGTACATCTGTACCGAAGCGTTCGGCTTGAGCACGTAGGTCTTCCATCATTTGCGGACCTTCAACGCCTTTAGGATAACCAGGAAAATTATCTACTTCGGTAGTATCCATTAATTGTCCGCCAGGCTGCATTCCTACATACATTACAGGTTTTAATTCAGCGCGGGCAGCGTAAATAGCAGCAGTATAACCGGCAGGACCGGCGCCAATAATAAGGCATTTGTGATGTTCTTTAATCATAACTAATTTCTTGAGCCACGAATTTAGTAACAAAAAACAGTTTAGGGTAATGATGTGGAAAAGTATAAATCGATTGTTGAATAGATTTTAATCATTAAGGCAGCTATTGGGAGTAGCTGCCACTAAAATAGATAAAGAGGGGGGTGATTTGAAATGCATGAAGCATTCATTACTTATGCTTTGAGGACATATGATTTGATTACAAAACTATGTAGGAAATGTTGAAGGGGAGTTAGTTTATTATGAAGGAAATATCAATAAAAACTAAAGTTAAATTAACTTTTTACTTTCCAATCTCCCAGCGTGCGCTTGCTTTTGTGCTTAAGTTACTAAAGTCTTGATGGATGTATTTGAAGTATGCAGCAATACCAATCATAGCAGCATTATCGGTGCAAAATTGAAAAGCAGGAATGTATGTTTTCCAGTTTTGTTGAGAGGTAATTGCATTGCGTAGTCCGCTGTTGGCGCTTACGCCCCCTGCAATTGCAATGTGTGATATGTTTTCTTGTTGTGCTGCTTTTTTCAATTGCCCCATTAAAATATCAATAATTGTTTTTTGCACAGAAGCAGCGAGATCAATTTTATTTTCTTCAATGAAATTCGGATTTTTTTCTACTTCTTTTTTAAGAAAATAAAGTACTGATGTTTTTAATCCGCTGAAGGAAAAATTTAATTCACCTGCCTTAGGATGAGCAAAAGTAAATTTATTAGGATTGCCTTCTCTGGCCATTTTATCTAATATGGGCCCACCAGGATAGGGGAGTCCCATGATTTTTGAAATCTTATCGAAAGCTTCTCCAGCAGCGTCATCAATAGTTTCGCCTAAAATAAAAAAATCGTTGGGAGCACTAACTTTTACCAATTGAGTATGTCCGCCTGAAACCGTTAAACAAATAAATGGAAATTCAGGAGAGGGAGAACCATCTTCAATGAAGTGTGCTAAAATATGAGCTTCCATGTGATTGATTTCAATCAGTGGTTTGTTTAAAGCCATGCTGAATGATTTTGCGAAAGAGGAACCCACTAAAAGAGAACCCAGCAACCCCGGGCCTTTGGTAAAAGCCACCGCATCGATTTGTTCTTTAGCGATTCCGGCTGCGGTAATAGCCTGATGAACTACCGGAATAATATTTTGTTGATGAGATCGTGAAGCCAATTCAGGAACTACACCACCGTATTGCTCATGTATTTTTTGTGATGCGATGATATTAGAAAGAACCTTTTTTCCCTTCATGATGGCAGCACCTGTATCATCACAGGATGATTCAATTGCCAATATGATAGGTTCCTTAATCATAAAGTTAAATTACGCAATGTAATCTTATCGAGAAAATATTTACCGGTCCCATTCTATCTGCATTGTATCCGGGATTAAATAATAACTGATAAGCACCGCTTACAAAAATATTGGAGTTCAAACTCCACGAATAAAAAGTTTCCATAAGATGTTCTTGCGCATATTTGAAATATCCATTTCCACCCAGCATGAATCCTTTGCCATTATCTTTTAAATAATTTTTATGCAAATTTGAAATTCCTGAAACAACGTAAGCCAATCCGAAATGATCATTCGGTCTTTTGAATTTAGAACCATTGGCTTCCAGTCCAATACTTGCTGTTTGATCGATTTCGGTGAAGGCCCATGTTTCGTTCTGACCGTCGTTCCAACCCAATCTGAAAAAGCCACCCAAATATTGATTGAATTGTTGTTCTACATTGATTCCAAAACCATATTTAGATCTTCCGTATTGTCGGGTCCCTTCTATACTCGGTCCGTTGGAAGTTAAATATCCACCGCCATTAAAGTAGTTATTGATGCTCTCTTTATAGCTTCCCATATTGGCAGTATTGTAAAAACCCAATAAGCGAATTGCCCCAAAGTTTTCTTTAATTTTATATTTGAAAGTATATTCAATAGTGTTGGCTGAAGCTTTCGACAAATCGTGATTTAAATCGGGCCCGTTTGCCAACAAAGGCAACATTGATAAAGCATAGCGCAATTCATGTTTAGGAGTAATCCATTCTAATACTGTGCCCACCGTATATCCTCTTGTGTTTGCTGGGTAATCCCACGCGCCATTGGCCATTAATCCCCAGCTTAAAAAGTGTTCGCGAGGATCATGTGCATAGGTGTTTTTATCAAAAAAATCGGTCATTGAAATTTTCCCCACACTAATTCTCAGGTATTTTGTGGAAGTACTTCCCTGAATTTTATTGAAGTCTTCATTTTCTATAATTCTTTCTTTGTTAAGTGCAAAAGTTTGTTGAAAATAGCAGCGGGCGATATATACTTTTGGAGATGCGCTTCCTACTCGAAATGTTTCTCCGTTAGTAGCATTAGCAATTCCCAGCGTACTGCTTAAACCTGATCCACCAGCAATTTCGGGATTAAAGAAAAATCCGGAACCATGCCATAATCTTGCTCCAAGATAAAAGGTGGAGGTGATGGAAGTTTGATCTTCTTCGGCAGCACTCAAAATATTTCCGGAACCATTATTTGAACTTGCACCGAAGGAAGGTTTATATTGATTAACAACAGTAATTTGTTGTTTTATTGAAAATCGTTTTGATTGTATTGAATCAGACTTTTGAGCAAGTGTGATAAAAGAAATCGACACGAAAAAGCCAAAGGCAAAAAGTCTTATTTGCATATTTTTTTATTCAATGATAAGTATTGTTTTGATTTAATTAATAGTTAACGATTTTTAAAATCTTACTATTGGTAACTGCTAATAATTTCCAACAATTCCTCTTTGCTCATTAAACCTACATCATTCCAAACTACTTTTCCGTTTTGGTATAGAAATAAAGCAGGAATATTACTAACGCCCATTGAGGTGGCTATCTCTGTTTGTTCATCCACATCAATTTTAAGAACGGTTAAAGTATCTTTTTTTAATGCAGCTATTTCTTCAATAATCGGCCCCAGTTTTTTACATGGTCCGCACCAAGGAGCGTTGAAATCTACCAATACCAATTGTTTTGATGAAATGATTTTTTTATACATTTCAAGATTCATTGCTACTACTTCATGAGCCGTAGCAACAGCGGTAGCTTTCCCATCTTTAGTCCATCCACGAAATCCATTCTCTAAATTATACACCTTTTTAAAATCCAATTCGCTAAATTTTGCAGCAGCTTCAGCACTTCTTTTTCCTCCGGCACAATAAACATAAATAGGCTTTTCTATATCTAGTTTTTTTGCTTCTTCTTCAAATTTATCATTGTACCAATCAATATTTTTTGCTCCTTTTATATGATCTTGAGAGAATTCTTCTTCTGTTCTTACATCAATAATTTGAGCAGTAGATTCGTCGCTTTTTAATTGGGCTTCAAAAGTGGTGGTATCCAAATTCACGTAACCATTAGTTCCGCATGAAAAAAGTGTTATTGAAAGAAGGAAAGCAAATAGGAGTTGTTTTTTCATTATGCTACAATTATGCTTGGAGTCATAGTAACTCTCGCTTTTACAGAATTCGAAATTAAGCAGGCTGCTTCAGATTTATGCAATAATTTTTCGGTTTTTTCCCTCAGTGCTTCGTCTCCTATGATTACAGTGGGTTTTAAATGAACTTCCGTCATTAATAATTTTCCGTCCACTTGTTCTAGTTTTCCAGAAGATTCACAAGTAAACGATTTGAACTCTAGCTTTGAATGATCGGCAATAGATAGAAAAGTAGTCATTAAACAGGAGCTGATTGCCGCGGTGTAAAAATGTTCAGGAGACCATATTCCTTCATGACCTTTAGGGAATTGTGGAGGTGTAGCTACTTCAATGGTGCCAGGTAGTTCGGGTGAACTAACAATACCTTTTCGATCACTAGTCCATGATATATTTACATTGTAATTATGTGCTTCCATGATTTTTGTTTTTTGTTTGCGCGTGATAATTATTTTATTGGCTTAATTCCATTCAACACTCTTCTGATTTCATTTACTTCACTCATAAGCTTATAAGTTTCGTAAGTGTTTCCTTCTTCAATGTGTTTTTTGAATTGTTGTAAATTATTGATGTAAGCATCCAATGCAACACTCAGGTGTTTTTTATTTTGTTCTAAAATAGGAGCCCACATTGCGGGTGAACTTTTAGCCAAACGAACGGTAGATTCAAAACCTGAACCTGCCATATTGAAAATATTTTTCTCGTCTTTTTCTAAATCCAAAACAGTTTTACCTAAAATGAAAGAAGTAATATGCGATAAATGAGAAACGTAAGCAATATGACGATCGTGCTCTTCTGCTTCCATATATATAATGCGCATGTTCAGTGTTTGATATAATTTTTCAATTACTTCAATAGCTTTCGGATCACTTAATTCCTTATCGCAAATGATGGTGATTTTAGTGTCAAATAAATTATCAATTGCTGCAGTAGGACCAGAATTTTCTGTACCGGCAATAGGGTGAGAAGCAACGTATTGTTTTCTGTTTTTATGATCTTTTACTTCAGCGCAAATTCCACTTTTAGTAGAACCCATATCGGAAATAATTTGATTGGGTTTTACTTTATCTAAAAGCGATAAAACAACTTTACGTGCTTTATCCACAGGAATAGCAATAACTATTAAATCACTTTTTTCGATCAAGGTATCTAAGTCAACAAATTCGTTGATGAACCCAATTTCTAAAGCCTGTTTGCCATGATCAGCATTGATATCGAAACCATAAAAATAATCAGCGAACTTTCGGTTGCGCAAAGATATAGCGAGAGAGCCGCCAATTAAACCTAAACCTATGATGCCTATTTTCATAATTCGTTATTTTATCTTTTTAATTCTTTCTAAAGCTTCGGCGCAAGATTCCTTTGTTCCACATAGCGATGCTCTGATATATCTGCTTCCGTTTGATCCGAAAATAAAGCCTGGGGTGATAAACACATCGGCCTTGAACAAAATATCATCAACAAATTTCTCCACGCTTTCTACTGAATCGGGAACTTTGGCCCACACAAATAATCCCACCTGTTTAGGATTGTAAGTGCATTTTAACAAATCAAAAATCTCGCACACCAAAACTCTTCTTTCGCGATAAATAGCGTTTACTTCATCGTGCCATTCCTTGCCGCTCTTTAATGCTTCTACAGCTGCTTTTTGCAAACCTAAAAACATCCCCGAATCCATATTGCTTTTTACTTTCAATATACTATTGATATAATCACTTCCACCGCAAACCCAGCCAATTCGCCAGCCAGCCATATTGTGCGATTTACTCAATGAATTCAATTCCAAACACACTTCTTTAGCTCCTTCTAAATTAAAAATAGAAGTGGGTTTGTCGTTCAATATTAAGCTGTATGGATTGTCGTTGATGATTAAAAATTCATTTTCTTTTGCCAGTTTAATCAATTCTTTCAAAGTGTTTTCATCGGCCTGTGCGCCCGTAGGCATGTTCGGATAATTAATCCAAATTGCTTTTACAGATTTTAAATCCAATGATTTTAAATGATTGATATCAATCGCCCAATCTTTATTTTCATCGAGATGGTAATATTGAATTTTTGCACCCACTAAGTTACTCACCGAGGTGTAAGTAGGGTAGCCCGGATTGGGTACCAGTACTGTGTCTCCTTCGTTGATGAAAGCCATGCTAATGTGCATAATGCCTTCTTTAGAACCAATCAAGGGTAATATTTCGTTGTTGAAATTCAGTTCAACATGATAAGTTCTTTTGTACCAATCGGCAATGCCTTGTCGTAATTCGGGTATGCCTACATAGCTTTGGTAACCATGACTTTTCTCGTCTTTAGCGGTTTGGTATAAAGCTTCAATGGTTGCTTTAGACGGAGGTAAATCGGGACTACCAATCCCTAAATTGATGATGTTTTTTCCTTCGCCGCGCAGCTGAGCAATTTGCTTCAGTTTTTTGGAGAAGTAATATTCTTCAACGCTGCCCAAGCGTTTGGCTTCTTTGATAATCATGATAAATTATTAAAATCCTGTTTTTCGTATTCTCCTAAAATAATAATATCGGTAGCGAAAGTAGTCATGGCCTTCAGCGCTTCATGATAATTTTCTAATTGTTCCCAGTTTAAATCAACATGAAAAGCATACTGATAAGGTTTACCCACCACAGGAATAGATTGTATTTTGGAAAGGTTGATATTCTTCTCAAAAAAAATATTCAACACCTTAGCTAAACTTCCGGGATGATGCGATAATTGAAAGCTAATAGAAGCTTTGTTGTTTTTTTCGCTGTTGTTTGCTCTTTTCGCTAAGATCAAAAAGCGGGTAAAATTCTGCTTATTGGTTTCAATGTTTTCTGCTAAAACTTCCAATTCGAAAATTTCTGCTGCTCTTTTACTTGCCACTGCAGCTACGCCTACCAATTGTTGATCATGAATTTGTTTGGCTACTGCCGCAGTGTCTTCTTTGTCAACCAACAAAGCATTTTCAAATTGCAATAAATATTCAGCACACTGACGCAAGGCAATAGGATGAGATTCGATGAGCTTTAGGTCTTCTTTTTTAGTGCCCGGTAAAGCCATTAAGCATTGATGAATGCGTAAATACACTTCTCCAATTACTTTAAAACCATATTCCTGAAGCATTGAATAGTTTTGAAGGATGGAACCGGCAATTGAATTTTCTATGGCCATCACAGCATAATCGGCTTTATCTTTTTTGAGTGCTTCGAACAATTCCTGAAACGACATGCATTCAACCGATTGAATGTTTTCTCCAAAATATTTTAAAGCGGCTACCTCATGAAATGAAGCAGTGATGCCCTGTATAGCGATTTTCAATTTTGTCATAAGTAGCAAAGATAGCAATTGGGTTCAAGGTTCAAAGTTCAGGGTTTAATGTTTGTTTTTATTTTTTTAAAATTCTCAGGCAACGGATTAAATATTTTTCATCTTTTATTATGAAAATTGACTTTTTCATGGTTAATTAGGGTGATGCCGCCGCGACGGGGTAATTGCGGCGGCATTTTTTTAGAGGATTCTATCACTATTTTGGGAACATGAGTGCTGTACTTGATGATATTATAGCTGGGTTAAAAAGGCAGGAAGAAAAAAGTAAAGATGAATTGTACAGCATGTACTCTTCTTTGTTTTTTGCTATTTGCTTACGTTATCTTCGTGATCGACAGGACGCTGAAGATATGTTGCACGATAGTTTTATTAAGATTTTTGAAAAAGTGAATTCATATACTGGCGAAGGTTCTTTTGAAGGATGGATGAAACGGGTTTTGGTAAACAATTGTTTAAACCACTTAAAAGACAAAAAGAAGGTATTGAATATAGAAAATGAATTATGGGTGGAGAAAGATGAACATACTGTGGAAGTGGAGGTAGATGATAATGAACAGATTGATTCATCTCTATTGTTTAATTTAATTAAAGAATTGCCTGCGGGTTATAGAACTGTTTTTAATTTATTTATTTTTGATGGTTTTGATCATCGGGCAATCGCAGAAAAACTTTCTATTTCCGAAGGAACATCAAGATCTCAATTGCTAAAGGCACGAAGATATTTACAAGTTAAGTTGAAAGAAATTCAAAAAAATGAGCAGAAAAAGTATAAATATTGACGAACTTTTTAAGGATGCAGTGAATGGGTATGAAGTGAAAGCACCTACCCGTCGTAGTTCAGTTTCAAAAATTGGATTGACTACCGTGTGGAAAAAGTCTTTGATTGCCTTTGGATCAATAAGTTTGCTGTGGGCAACTGTTATTGTTGTGTTTTTACAGTTTAAAAAAGAGGAAAAGCCAGTGGTTAAAATGGCCGTTCCGGTGGTGAATACTCCAATTAATATTCCGGTTAACTCTGCCGATCAATTTAAATTGGATGCCGAAGATAGTGTTGCTATAACTAAATCTGATATTTCGCTACAACCCAATAAAGAGATCAATGCGAGTACTCCCATAATAAATAAAATTGCTCAACCCAAAGAAGAGGGGGAAGTGACTGTTATTACAGAGAAAACCACTTACTATCAAAAATATGAAGTGGATGCCAATGGAAATAAAACAAAAGTTATTTCTTCACATAGCTCTAAAGAATCTGATACCAGTAAGGTGGTGAAAACAGCTCGATAGAATACATTCTTTCTTATTGCAACTTTCCATATTTTATGCATCTTTGCTACAATACTAAAACGACTGTATGCAAATGATTAAGAATTTCTGGAAGTTTTATTTTTCAGAACCCATTACCGACTTACGCAGCACAAAATCTTTCGCAGATAAATTAACTTCTCCATCCATCCATCGTTTGGGTTTTATTATTATCATTACAATACTAATGATAGGAATGCCTATTTGGTCACTAGATGCCGGAACTTCTGCCGATGAAGTATTGCATTACAATCAATCGAAAAACAACTACGACTATTTTGCTACTGGCGGGGAAAATAAAACTTGCTTAAAACCAATTGGAATTGATCCTTTGTATGCTTACGGACAATCATTCGATACAGTAACTTTTGCTGTAATGAAAAAGTTAGGGGTAGAAAGAATTTATCATTTTCGTCACTTTTTTAATGGGTTTTTAGGTTGGTTGGCCTTGCTTTTTGCTGGCTTATTAGCAGCAAGAATCTTAGGATATAAAGCAGCAATATGGACTGTTTTGTTAATGTTTTTTACTCCGTCGTTTATTGGTCATGCATGGAATAATCCTAAGGATATTCCTTTTGCTACAGCATATATCATGACCACCTTTTTTATTGTGAAGTGGTTAGAGGATTTTCCAAAATTCAATTGGAAAAGTGCCTTGCTTTTAACTCTTTCCATTGCAGCTGCAATAAGTATTAGGGTAGGGGGATTGATTTTAATTGCTTATGCTTTCATGTTTACTTTTTTGCATTGGTTGTTTAATAGTGAAAAGAAAGAATTTAATGTTTTAGTGAAAGTGGGTTTAACTCTTGTCGGAATTTCAATACTAGGCTTTTTTATAGGAATTTTAGTTTGGCCTTTTGGCTTGGAAGGTCCCATTGAAAACTCTAAAGCTGCCTTGGATTTAATGACCAATATTAATATTCGAATCTATCAATTGTTTGAAGGCAAAAATGTTTGGAGTAATGAACTACCTCCTCGTTACATTTATAAAATTATGTTTTTAACTATACCGGTTGTGGTATTTATAGGCTTTCTACTTTTTTTACTTACAGTTACCTACAACAAAGCCAAAAAATTCTATTTGTTTTTATTGGTTTTTGTAACGGCATTTCCCTTGGCCTATGTTTCGTATAAGAAGTCGGTTCTGTATGGTGGATGGAGACATATGATGTTTGTGTTTCCTAGTTTCGCAGTAATGGCCGGAATTGGATTTAGTATTTTATCAGATCAGTTTAAAAAGAATAGTATGAAATTGCTGAGTACACTAGGTGTGCTGCTGTTGTTTATTTTACCGGTTCGACATACCATTGCCAACCATCCTTATGAGTATGTGTATTACAATGAATTAGCAGGAGGAGTAAATGAAGCATCAAAATCGTACGAAACAGATTATTATCAGCATAGTGTTAAAGAGGCCGCAGAATGGTTAGCACATTACATTGAAACCAATGATAAACCTAAGAAAGGTGAAAAGCGCAAAGTTTGTCATTATACTAAAAACGAATTGATGCAATATTTCTTTGCTAAAGATACAGCGAATGTACAATTCATATATTCTCGTTTTTACGAAAGGTCGATGAAGGATTGGGATTATTGTATCAGTTTTGCAGGATATATCAGTGCCGATGAAATTAAAAACAAATATTGGCCAACTAAAGATGCAATTCATGTTATTTATGTAGATAATGTGCCTATTTGTGCGGTAGAGAAACGAGGAAGTAAAGAGGATTTTTTAGGCTATGAAGCATTACAAGCTAATAAATTTCAGGAAGCCTACGATCATCTTACTAAGTATCATTATTTGTATCCACATAAACCCGAAGCCTTATATTTATTGGGTGTAGCAAGTTTTAATATCGGTAAACAGAAAGAAGCAGAGGCTTTGATTAAAGAGGCTTTAGATGTATATAATGTTTACACCGCTGCGTACGGTGCATTAGGGAATATGTATATGCAAATGGGGAAACTACAAGAATCTGTAGATGTTTTTCGTCAGTACATTAAAGTGAAAGACAATGACTCTCAAGCGCATTACGGACTCGCATTGACGTACTACAAAATGGCTAAATATCAAAGTTCTGCCGATGCCTTACTTCATTTATTAAATAAGGTAGATAATAAGTTTCCACCAGCATACGATTTGCTGATGGCCGACTTCCAGAAACTCGGTCGTACCGATCAAATTCCACAAGTACAAGAGGCAAAAAGAAAGAATACAGGGAAATAATTTACCAGGGAATGCAACCCCTTCGATAGAGCTGCATCTAAGTGATATATTAACTCAATTTATTATCACTATGAAAAAAGTATTTATCGAATTAAAAAGTGCATTACTGATTACACTTTGTGGATCTTTATTGATCGTAAGCTGTACCAAAGAAGAATTAGACACCCTGTTTGGTGGTGGTGGAAAAAAAGACAACAATCCAAAAGATTCTGTTTCTAATCCGAAGGACTCTTCTGTAATAGATGACTCTACCCATACACATTACCCTCCAATAGACTCTGTTGATAACAATAGTGGTAATGATCAGGATTCTACAGGAAATAATAGTAATCCGAACGATTCAACCAATAATCCTTATAATCCAAAAGATTCACTATAAGGTAAATAATTCCTATTTTTAAGCACTGCCGCTAGCGGTAGTGCTTATTATAAAATTTCTGATGTTGCAAGATGAATTAGATGCTATAATAAAGGGTTGTGTTAAGAAGCAGTACAAATTTCAGAAATTACTTTACGAAAAATATGCTTCTTTACTTTACGCAATCTGCTTACGTTATCTGAAAAATACAGATGATGCTAAAGATGCTTTGCAAGATGGATTCATAAAAATTTACGAAAAAATTGATACTTTCTCATTTAATGGTTCTTTTGAAGGTTGGATTAAAAGGTTGGTGGTAAACAACTGTTTAATGATATTGCGAAATAAAAAGAAAATAGGATTTGAACAGGCTTGGGATGATAATTATGAAACAGTTGAGGAGGAGGAGGAAGATGGGGATACTTATGTTGATCCAAAAATACTTTTCGGACTCATTCAAGACTTACCGGAAGGATACCGAACCATCTTCAACTTATATGTGGTAGATGGTTTTAGTCATAAAGAAATAGCAGAAAAAATTGGAATTAATGAAGGGACTTCAAAATCTCAATTGGCAAGAGCAAAGAAATTATTAAGAAGTAAAATACATACATTCATAAATGAACAGGAAAGACAACATAGAAGAGTTGTTTAAATCTTCTCTAGAGGATTTTAAGGTGGAACCGCCTGAAAAAACCAAGAAGAAGTTTTTATTCTATTTAATGGGATGGAGTTTCTTTTTTAGATATAAAACCCCATTGATTGCTGCTACAATAACTTTGGCGGTGGCTTCCGGCGTGTGGTTAGGATTAAGCGATTCTGATTCTACTTTACAGACAACAAGCAATCCAACGATTGAATCATCAAAAGAAACCAAGGAAATTAGTTCCGGTGAGCATACGGGGAATACAGGTAATGCAGATACAAAAACAATAGAATCAGAAATAAACCACCCGATTAAAGAATCTGCTGAAAGCGTTGTTGTGAATGAAAAATATGCAGAAAAAGAAAGCGTTGAAGAAAATACAGATATTACTGTTCAAACTAAAAAACACCAGCAAAATAACAAATCAAATTCTTTAATAAATAAAGAGAATTTTGAATCGAAAACAGGAGCGCAATCAAATGCTTTGAATCCTACGTCTGCATTGAATACATCTCTTGCTAGTTCATCTTCAGGAGATGAAAGTGTAAATACCGAACGTCCAAAATCTTCTGATTCAAATTCTGAAACCACGGTAAAAGGGGAAGACAATAATTCTTCTGTTCCATCTAACGAAAACGACGTTGTTGAAATCCTCAATAGCAATAATTCAGGAATTATAGAATCACCTAATACTAACGATACCTCTTCTGTTATTGATGAAGTTGAGTTGTCTGTTGATTCAATGTCTTTTTTAATTGACTCATCCTTGGCTTCCTTAGATTCAATTAGTCATGATACTCTGTCTACTGAGAAAGATTCAAATGCATCAGTTAAGAATAAACCTTTTCTGAAATATTATGCCGGATTAAATACTACCTATACTTCATGGATGAATATTCCCGGTTCATTTTTCTATAATCCGGTTTACGCTTTCGGTATAGAAGGCAGGGTGGAATACGGTCACTTTTCAATGAATGCAGGAATTAACTATGAAACACAAAGCGTTTTTAATGCTTACACTACTGAAGCAAAAGGAACTTTGTTTATGGATTCTAATTTAGTGTATCAATACGATACCCTGAATGCGATAAAAGATAGTAGTTATATATCCTTTGAAAATACAGGTATAAAATCCACAAAGATTAATCATGATAAAAATGGATACTATAATCTTACTTTAAGTTATGTGAATATTCCGGTGCAATTAGGATATCATTTTGATTTAGGCCGACATAAAATTGGATTAGGACTTGGGGCAGGTTTGCATATTTTAGCCAATCAGCAGCATCCTCAATTTAGTTCAACTGATATAGATGTTGTTGCTCCCAAAGAATATCTTTTTGATCCTAAATCTTTATTGATTGATTATAATGCGAGCCTTTTCTATGGCTATAAAATTAATAGTCGATTATTAGTTATAGCAAGTTTAAATGCTCGCCAGAATAGTGCTTCTCCTGTGCAAGTTAGATTGAGTCAGCAGGAAATCGACAATAATCTGAAATCACTTTATGGAATAGGTGGAAGTTTAAAACTGTTGTATAAATTTTAAAAAGAGAAAGACGTTAACTCGGTAATTTGCTTTTTAGAATTCCATAAATGTATACTCCTATAACAGCACTTAGCAAAGCAATTCCAATGGTGAAGTATTGAGCACCAATGAGTGCATACAATGGTCCCGGACAGGCTCCTGTAAAAGCCCAGCCAATGCCAAATAGCACACCACCAATGAAAGTTCCTTTGGTGAATTTTTTCGGGTAAATTTCGATTTCTTTCCCATTGATAGTTTTAATTCCTCGTTTTTTAATTATTAAAATGGAGATCATTCCTGTTAACACAGCACTTCCAATTACTCCATACATGTGAAAAGATTGAAAGCGAAACATTTCTTGAATACGAAACCAGTTTATTACTTCTGCTTTGTATAAGATGATGCCAAAGAGGCTACCGAATATTAAGTATTTTATATTTTTCATTACGATAGAATTAAAGGCAAAAGAATCCATGAAGCAATAAGTCCGCCTATAAAGAAACCAATAGTTGCTACCAAAGAAACCCAGCTCAATTGTGATAATCCGTAAATACTGTGTCCTGATGTGCAGCCATTCGCGTATCTTGTTCCAAAACCAATTAACAGTCCTCCTATGATCAATAAAATTAATGAAGAAGAATTCAGATTATTCCAATCAAAAAGTTGAGCAGGAATGTATCCTTCGAAGTTGGTAATTCCCCACCCATTGAGTAGAGATTTAGTTTCTGGTGAAATATCGATAGCGTTTGGATTGGCTAAAAAGTATGCGCCTATGAATCCGCCCAAGATAATTCCCAAAACAAAAAGAAGATTCCATATTTTTTCTTTCCAATCGTATTTAAAGTAGTCGCTGATTTTAGGAAGCGCTGCAGCGCATATATGGCGCAGACTTGAAGAAACTCCAAAAGGTTTGTTGCCAGCAATGAGCAACAAAGGAATCATTAATCCGATTAACGGACCAGCCACATACCAGGGCCAAGGTTGAGATAAAAATTCTAACATAAGTTGTAAAAAAAATCCTCCCCGGTACTACCGGGGAGGATTTAAAATTAAGGTTTTTAATGATTACCCTAAATAAGTTTTAAGCAACTTACTTCTGGTGTTATTTTTTAAGCGTTTGATAGCTTTCTCTTTAATCTGGCGAACACGTTCTCTGGTTAAATCGAACTTAGCACCAATTTCTTCCAAAGAGATTTCTCTGTAACCATCAATTCCGTAGAACATTTTAATTACTTCACTTTCTCTTTCAGTTAAAGTAGCTAAAGAACGGTTGATTTCTGCTCTTAATGATTCAGTGATTAATGATTTATCGGCTTTAGGAGAATCTTCATTTTCCATTACATCTAACAAACCATGATCTTCACCATCTTGAAAGGGAGCATCAACAGATACGTGACGGGTATTCATGTGTAACACATTAGAAACTTCTTGTTCAGGTAAATCCAAATGTTCAGAAATCTCCTGAGCACTTGGCTCTCTTTCCAATTGTTGTTCTAGTGCAGAAGCACCTTTATTGATTTTGCTGATAGCACCAATTTTATTCAGTGGTAAACGAACCATTCTCGATTGTTCAGAGATAGCTTGAATGATTGACTGACGAATCCACCATACTGCGTAAGAAATGAATTTGAAACCACGAGTTTCATCAAATCTTTTAGCAGCTTTAATCAAACCTAAGTTTCCTTCGTTGATCAAATCGGGTAATGTCATTCCTTGTCCTTGGTATTGTTTCGCTACAGATACCACGAAACGCAAGTTGGCTTTCGTTAATTTTTCTAATGCTGCTTGGTCTCCCTCACGAATTTTTTTTGCTAATACTACTTCCTCATCTGCATTAATTAGAAGCTCTTTCCCTATTTCTTGTAAGTATTTATCTAATGTAATACTGTCTCTTTTGGTAATCGACTGGGTAATTTTAAGTTGTCTCATGTTGTAATTCAGTATTTAAATTAACGAAGTGAGCAAATATAAACGATAGAACTACAAAAGTCCAGTTTTTTTTACTCTTTTATCGAACGTTTTCTTCTTTTAAGATAGAAATGTCTTCAATCAGTCGATCCACATCGCTGGTAGCGGTTCCGTCGTAGTAGCCCCGAATCCTTTTGTGGGTGTCGATTAGCACTAAGTTTTCAGTATGAATAAAATCGGCGCTGTCGCCTGTTCCTTTATTCTTCACTGCTAAATAAAAATTTCGGGCTAAGTCGTAAATTTCTTTTTTGTTTCCCGTTACGAACTGCCACTGAGGTAGTTGGGCATTAAATCGCTCTGCATAAATCTTTAAAACTCTAGGTGTATCTACGGATGGCATGGAGCTGTGTGAAATGAATCCAACCTTCGGATCCCCTACGTATTCATCGTAAACTCTTTTTAAATTACCGTTCATGTTCGGACAAATGGTTTTGCAGGTAGCAAAGAAGAAATTGGCAACGTAGATCTTGTTTTCAAAAACTTTTTCAGTGATGGTGTCACCATTTTGATTCACCAGGTGGAAAGAGCGAATAACGTGACCTGCTTTGATGTTTTTCAAACTATCACTTACAATTCCATCGGCTAAAATATCGGCTGGTTGAATGATAGGGAGTTCTTCTTTATTGTTGATTACATAAAAGTAGCGGATAGTCATACCAATGGTAAAGATGATAACTACTGCGAAAACTCTTTTGAATACTGTTGTCATATTGCAAAGGTATAGTTGTTTTTTGAGTAGAGGTTTAATTCAATGATTTTTTATTGTTGATCCATCTCCCTGCCTGCGCGCATTCCCTCGCACCCCTCTCCTCCGAGAGGGAAACTCATACCCTGAAAATTATTCAAATAAAAAACAAATCTTGACTTTAAGCAGCGTACATTCCCTCTCGGAGGAGAGGGGTGCGAGGGAATGCGCGCAGGCAGGGAGATGGATCAACAATATAATTTTCTGTTGCTCCAAGTTTCTGGACTCTCAGAAAACCAAATTTTTACCTGTGGCCACACTTCCCTGAACAAAGGTGAATTTCTATAGTTATTCAGGTCATCTTCACTATCCCAA
>JAHEZM010000003.1 GCA_023251075.1 Flavobacteriales bacterium
CATGAAGGCTAAATGGTATGCTCAACCACTTGGAAAGGCCACTATTTTTATTGCCGCCGCCGCCGCTGTAATTACCTCTATATTTGTATTTAATTCTAAAGATGCTGTAGAACAAAAATTACCTGTTCCTACTGAATTGACCCCAACCAATAATGGATCTTCACCTATTGAAGCCAAACAAGAAATTCGTTCGGAACATGGCAGTGAAGCAAGAGAATATCATCAGGATAAAATTCATCCACATTCTTTATTAGAGAAAGAAGTAAATAAAATGAATGAGTTGAATTCTCTGCCTAAACCTAATGTGAAAGATACTTTGGCAGCACCCATTGATATGAATCCAAAATCAAATACCGCAAACAAACCTATAGTTGAAGAGAAACTGGTTGATCCGGTAACCAATCAAACCACAGCTCCAAAAAACAAAGACAAAGAATTGCTTCGAGAGCATAATCCCGACGAATTAGATAAACCTTTGCAATAAAATATGCCGAAGAAAATTGTATTGATTTTGCTTCTAACAATTTGTACTTCTCTTAGTTCATCCGCACAATACTATGAGCCATTTATTTTAGGACAATCATTGCCTCTTTTTCAAAATGCATCATTTTCGGGAACGCTTATTTATCCTAGAATAACTACGGGGTTGGTGATGAAAGGATTTACTTCACCCTCTCTTTTTAGCACCACTAAATTTTATACTTCCTTCGATCAATATATTCCGGCAATCAGATGTGGGTTTGGGTTTGTTTACAGCTCAACACCCGATATTTTTACGCCATTTAAAGTGCAACGCAATCAATTTGAATTAGCCCTCTCTCCTAAAATTAAGTTGGCAAAAAAACGTACTCTTTCTTTAGGTGGATCGATAGGAATTGGTACACCTTCTTATAGAGTAGATTCCCTAAATAAATATGGTCCTGACGGTATTAATCCCTCCGATAAAATAACTTATTCTGTTAGCGCTTTATACAATAGCGCTACATTTTATGTAGGTTATTCATTTCGTGAATATTCAAGCGTTAATGTGGAATCTATGCCAGCCATGCAGGGGAAATATAATTTTAGTTTACATAACCGTCAATTATCTACACTTCAATTGGCTTATGTGTTTAGGAAAAAGAAAAGTGATAAAGTTACTTTTTCACCTGCTTTGATTGTTCAGTATTATCATTTACCCAATTTTTCGTCTGTTGTTCGCTATCAGTTGAATTTGAATTTTAAAAGAAATTTTTTCTTTTATGGTTTTGGATTTGGTAGCACTTCTTTGTTTGCAATGATGGGTTTTCAAGGTGAAAAAATACGTTTGGCTTATGCCGGATCTTTGATTGCGGATAGTAATAATCCGGAAATTTTTTATCAGGAAATAGTTTTTTCTTACCTCTTTTTTAAAAGAAAACCCATTACAAAAATTGAGAAGTAGTGGTTAGCTAGCTATTTTTTTCTGTTTTTTCCCTATCTTAGAGACAAGGGCTTATTCTTTCGCTTTTCATATTTATTAACTACTACTACTAATTTTATGAAAAGAACATTACTACTTACGTTATTTTTTATTGGCTCATGTTTATGGATCAATGCTTGTGCTCAATGTTATGGCTCATTGATTTGGAATGATGAGTTTAATGACGCTAATCTCAATCAGCAAAAATGGATTTTCCAAACCGGAGATGGCTGTCCCAATCTTTGTGGTTGGGGAAATAGTGAGCTGGAGTATTATACCAACAGCAATCAAAACACTTATCTCTCCAATGGAAATTTGGTTCTTAAAGTACTCCCGGAAAATTTAGGAGGTGCTTCTTTTTCTTCCGGAAAAATATTTACCAACGGTACTTTCTCTCAAACTTATGGTCGCTTTGAAGCAAGAATGAAAATGCCTTTGGGTGCAGGATTATGGCCTGCTTTCTGGATGCTTCCGGTAAATAATCAATGGCCCACTACAGGGGAAATTGATATAATGGAATATCGAGGAGATCAGGCCACTATTACACAAGCCACTTTGCATTATGGTGCTGCCTGGCCCAACAATAAATACGATGGCAGTGTTTACAACACTTCAATTGATTTAAGTGCCGATTTTCATGTGTATGCAGTGGAGTGGAGTGACAATGATATTAAATGGTTTTTCGATGGTACAGTAATTAAAACAGAAACTAAAAATCCGAATTCACTCGATCCGGTTTCTAATGCCAATGCCTGGCCTTGGGACAAAGATTTTTATATCATTTTAAACTTAGCTGTAGGGGGTTGGTTTACAGGGGTTACTTCGGCCAACAATGTAGTGCTTACAAAACCAACTTTTGAAATTGATTATGTAAGGGTTTACGATATGAATTCTAATACACAATTGGCGTATAATGGAACAATCAATGCTATTCCCGGAAAAATTGAAGCTGAAGATTACGATATAAAGTGTGGAGGTGCCTATCATGATGATGACGCAAATAATCAAGGTGGAAAATACAGAGGAGATGGAGTAGATATTGAAAATTGTAGCGATGCCGGAGGGGGATATGATGTGGGTTGGACCAACACCAATGAATGGTTAGATTATTCTGTTCATATTAACCAAACAGGAGTTTACGATCTTAATTTGCGCATTGCCTCAGGGGCTGGTTCGGGAAGCAGTATGCATGTTGAGGTAGATGGAAATAATGTATCGGGAAACATTTCTGTACCCAATACCGGAGGTTGGCAAAATTGGCAAATACTAAACATTAATAATGTTGCATTGAGTTCGGGAAATCATATGGTGAAGGTGGTTTTCGATGGTAATAATATCAATTTTAATTACATGGAATGGATAGATATGAATACTTCTGTAATGCTTAATGAAAGCAACAAAATTATTGTGTCCTTTACCGATGACAATGTGATTTTTAAAAATGTATTGGATAGAAATTTTTGTGTTTATTCATTGGAAGGAAAATTAATGTATGTGTCGGGTAACATGAAAGACAATATATTTACATTACCTACCAGCACTTGGTCTTCGGGCGTTTATTATTTTCAAAGTAACCAACAGTGTGAAAAATTTGTGGTGAGAAATTCATACTAGCATTTCTATTCAAATATCTGAGGCATGAATATTGAACAGTTTCGGCATTCAAAAAACTACTATGAATGCTGAAATTGTACATGCTCTGCAAAAATTGAATGCAGCACAAAGAAAAATATTGCTTAATAAAATTTCTGATTCTGAACGCCTCTTACAAATTGTTCATTTTGTAGAGCAGAAAAAGAGTGTATTTCAAAATCATGAAATTATAGCAGCAGTATTTAAGATTTCTTTTAACGATAAAGAATTTCCTAAAGCACGAAATAATTATTTTAAACTGAGAAAAAAATTAGTGCAAATTATTTCGGAAATTGAAGTGGAGGAGGAAACGATATTGCCCATTGAGCAGGAATTAATGGTTTGCCGGAAACTCATTGCTGATCATCAGTATGCGAGCGCTAAAAGAAAATTATTAGAGTTAAAAAACGAGTTATGGCAAAACAATATTTTTGAACATTTAAGCGATTGCATTTATAAATTAATGAGTGTTGAGCAATGTCTAGGTTCGGGTTATTCTGAAGAATTCCGAAAACTAAATATGGAGTATGATTTGGCCTGTGATTTAAAACGTGATTTAGAAAAACAACTTTTCTATTATGGTGGCAGATACCATTTAAACCATGAACCAAATTTTCTCAAAAAAATGGCACATCTTGCCGAAAAAAACGAAAAACATTCTCGTTTTAAAATCATTTATTTATACACTAAAGTTTTATACGGAATTACCTTACCTATACCTAAACGAACCGCGATGGGGAATTTCGAGAAACTAGAAAAACTTTTAGAAAATAATCCTGAAATTCCGGTTTATCATTACGTTAGCAATAGTTATTTAAAAATACGAGGCTATTGGTTGCCTATGATAAAAATGCACTATGCCATGTTGCATCGCGATTTTTTAGAAGGATTTGAATTGATGAAGGAATATAAAAACACTTTAAAAAATAACGCAAAAACTTTTGGCGGTCAGCAAAATGAAAATCTTTTTAAAAATGAAATTAGTGCTTGTATTTATGCTGGAAAATATAAAGAAGCATTACAAATTGTAGAGGAACTCAAAGAGTTTCAAATTCAAAACGGCAAGAAAGAAAATCATCTGCACAACTATATTGAAATCGCAAATATTTACACTTTTGCTTATCCTTCCTTAAAAACTACTCAACTAAATTCTATTGTTTCTTTTCTCGATGAATTAATTAAAAAAGCGAAAGGAAGTGATGCCGATTTATATAAAGATGCTCATCTTGCTGCTGCACTTTTACTATATACTTATGGATTCAAAAATAAGTCGAAAAAATACTTTGAGGTAAAAGTAAATCAAGAAGAAATTACTCGACTTCAAATTGCCGATATAGCGAAATTATTTAATAGTAAAATAGATAAAGAATTTTGCAAAGAAATTTTCTTGAAAAATATTAAAGAGAGTCCATCACCTATTCAGGAAACTTATTACAAGTGGGCCTTGAATATTTTAGAAATCGGACAATAGTTCCTTCGTGCCTCAGGATGACAAACACCCTCAAAACTCGCTCTCACTCTCTATTTGGGAGTGGTTGTCATCCTGAGGCACGAAGGAACTATTGTCTAATAGATTCCAAACAAAAACGGATTGTCGATCGACAATCCGTTTTTCAATTATACAATGGTCTATTTTTATTGTACTTCTATTTTATGAACTTCTGCACCTTTAGTGGTAACGATATTTATCAAATATAATCCCGGAGCCAAAGCCTCCATTTTCATTTCTGCACCCAATATAGAATACACTCTCATAGATTGAATGCTGGTATATTGTGAGCTTAAAGCATTCAACTGACTTGTAGTAGCAGGGTTAGGAATAAATACTGAAGGCGTATTGACAACATTTACTGCCGTAGAAAAATTAGCTGCATCAGCTACAGTATAAACGTTATTACTTTCATTCGATTCACTTACTGTATTATCAGCATCTACTGTAATGGTTAATTTGTAGGTGTTATTGGGATCGAACCAAATATCGTTAATGTCCATGTCGTTAGCCGATAATTGAGCAGTTGCACCTGCAGCCAAAGCACTCAATGTAAGGTTTTGCGACATGTTGGTATTAGGATCATTCACATCTTCAATTTTGATGGTCACCTTTACCTGTCCTGCAGCAGCAGTCCCTTTATTTTTGAAATTAATAATGAAGTTAGACAATGCACCAGAACTAAAATCATAATCCAGGCTAGTAGTTTCTAAATCGGCTTTTTGAACCGGACCAGAAGTGTAGTTGATATTATCGGAAAACAAAATTGCATTATCGTTTTCATTAGGCTCAGTCACTTCTTCATCAGCATCTACATAAATACCTACTCTGTAAGTGCCGCTGGCAATATTAGGTGTTTGAGTTAAATCAACATCAACATTCCAAGTGGTAGCACTTAACTCATGTTGCCCGTTAGCAAACTGCATTGTTTTCACAAAAATAGGGGTACTTGTTCCTTGTACCAGCAAATAAATTTTAACAGAGAACGGTGGTGTAGAATTCAATGAATTGTTACCATCGGTCAACACTTCGAAATGCAAACCTTCAATGGTTTTTGTGTTGTCATTGTAGTTGTCGAAATACATATTCGACGTTAAGTTAGAGGGATAAATGTTTGCCCCCGATTGCGCAAAAGAACTGAAAGCAATAGCCATAGTTCCTGTAGTTAGTAATTGTTTTAACATAGTAGTTATTTTTATGGATTTACTTCAAATATGCCAAGGATAGTGCCAAAACGAAATCCAATTTTCTATACGAATAGAAATTAAGGGGGGATTTTATTTTCTTCTCAAAAAAATCCTATGTTTTAAAGGGGTTTGGAGATATCGTTTGTGAATTCACAGAAGTAGATAAAACAAAAAGGCGTCCCGTAATTTTACGGGACGCCTTCTGCATTGGTATTTACTAGGGATTAAAAGGAAACATTAATGGTAATTTGTGCTGTTGCGTATCCACCTGAACATACTGTAATGATAGCTGTTCCAGGACCAGATGCAGTTACAACACCTGTATTTTCATCTACGTTTGCTGCACCAATATTATCACTATGGTATTTAAGCGCAGGGTTTGCAACCACATTATTGTTGGCATCTTTAGCAGTTGCAGTTAAAGAAAGCTGATTGCCTCCCATGATGGAAAGATTAGCAGAACTTCCTTGTGCAATAGTAATTGTTGCAACATCAGGATTTCCTGTACCGCAATCGCTACCACCGCTAATTGCCACAGAAACTAATGCTGCTCCACCTACATATTCAGAAGCACCAGGTACAGTTGCAATTACAACGGAAGACATTCCCGGCATAGCATCTCCTTTAATAGTTACTTTTCCATTGGCATCCACAGTACCTATATCAAACATAGAGAAACCATAAGAAGGGATCATCCAATTGAATTGAGTAATATTGGTAATTTGTGTCATTGTTTTAGCATTATATGCTTTAGCCGTAAACGTTTTATTTCCACCCGCAGCAATTGAAATCATCATTGGCTCAACAATTACAATAGTATCTGGCGACACTAAAATTTCAGCCATTCCACTAATTCCTTTTGCTGTTGCACTAATATATACAGAACCAATTCCTGTAGCAGTTACTACACCATTATTGTCAACGCTAGCAATAGAAGCATCAGCAGAAGTCCAAGAGAAAGGAGTGCTTACTTCCGCATCGTTTACATCATATGCTTTTGCAGTTAAAGTCACTTGATCATTTTTAAATAAATCAGAAGAAGGAGGTGTTACTTTTACTTTTGTAACAGGAAGGCTGATTTTAATTTCGCCTACTACTAAAATAGGAACCAAAACTTCAGATTCTTTTCCATTTATAGTAGCTTTAACATGCACTAAAGTTGAACCAGCTTTTATTAAAGTAACTAATCCTGTATTGCTTACAGATGCAATACTTGCATCGTCACTGGAGAAAGTATAAGTGGGTGTTCCTCCGGCATTAAAAAATACGGTTTCCAGTTGAATGGTTTCACCGGCAACGAAAACAATTCCTCCGGGAACAACAGTAAATAAAGAGGGCATTCTGATTTGTAAAGGAGCCTCTGCAGTTAAAGTGCTTCCTTCAATTTCCACTGTTGCTTTTACATTTACTACACCTGACGCAACTACGGCTATTAAACCACTTGCATTAATAGTAGCTACGCCTGAATTGTTGGTGCTCCATTTCACCCCTATTGCTTCTTTAACATTTCCCGATTTGTCGATGAGGTGTGCAGTATAAGAAACGCTTTCATCGGGTTTGAGCGTTAATGCACCGTTATCAATTACCAACACATAGTTGGCTGCTCCGGTGCCTTCTTCATCTTTTTCATCGTTCTCTTTTTTACAGGCTGTAAAGCAGAGTAATAAAGGCAATATGCCTGCGATCATTTTTTTTAGTGTAATCATAGTTTTGGTTTTTAGTTATTAATCGATTGACGTCTATTCAGAAATTGTTCCAAAATAAATTTCCTCAAAGATGTCAAGCTCTGTACCACTCCTCAATCGAGTTTTCGATAAAGAGAGAGAAATCAAATAAATTTTAGAAGAGGAGCTCTTGAAATACTAGCTTTATAAGGTATTTTCAAGGGAAAATTGTGAATTCACAACTTATTCAGAAATAAGTTTTTATCAGAAATAGAGTTATTTAGTTTTAATCAATAAAAAACTATTGCTCTTATTTTGTGCAGAAGTAATGATTACCTGATAGCTTCCTTCCGATAAATTTTCTGTTGAAATAGGGAAGAAATTTTGCCCTGTAAATCCAGAAAAAGTTTTTGTTAAAATACTTTTTCCGAGTATATCAAAAATTCTTAATTGATAAGATTGATCCATTTCAGAATAAAATGATAGTGTGCTGAATGCTGAGGAAGGATTAGGATACAGGGTAAAAGAGGTGAAAGCAGAAGTTTGATCGATGCTAATTATTTTTGAATATTGCTGCGCTCCATCCTGATCTGTTTCTATCAATTGATAATAATTAATTCCATTCAAAGGATTGTTATCAATAAAGGAATAATCTATCCAAATATTGCTGTTGCCAGCAGCATTTATAGAAGTGATGGTTTCAAAATTAATTCCATTACCCGAACGTAAAAGTTGAAATTCTTTGCTATTAATTTCGCTCGCGGTTGTCCAGTTCAAAATATTGGTGGCGTCTTTTTCGAATCCTTCAAACGAAATGAGCTCAACGGGTAAAGTAGCACAGCCAGGTAGAGTTCCCGACCAGGCGGCACCATAATGAATAGCTCCGGTGCAGTTAATGGTCATGGCATTGGCTACGTTACCCACAGAAGTGAAATTTCCATCAACATTAAACGTTCCTGAGTTGAGTGCCGATGATCCCGACACGCGAAATAAACCACCATAATCTAAGTTGAAAGTTCCTCCCGAAAGAGATATTGAATTCGATACAAATAATTTTCCTCCTGAGTTAATATCAAAGGTTGGTGTGTTAGCGGTATTAACAGATTGTATATCCCATCTTCCACCATTGTTGATGGTGAGAGAAGCAGTAGTTTGATAGATTTGAAAATCGTAGGTAGTCATGTTCGTTATGGCATGACTAATAATTATTACAGTACCATCACCTAACCAGCCAGATGGAGGTGCACCGTTAGCATCCCAAGTATTAGCGCCAGTTGTGGTGTATGTTGTAGCAAATAACAACGACGAACAAAAAACACAAAGTAAGAGACAGAATCGACCCATGTAAAAAGAGAATTGAATTAAGTTTAGGTGTAAGCCAATAACTAAAAATAATAATTCTTGGAATCCAATGCAATTTAAAGTTCCTTCCCGAAATGTCATTGTAGAAAAAAGCGAGTGAGGGTGAAATTAAATACTTGGAAGAGTGAGTGTGAGAGAGGGGGTTGAGAAAACCAGAGTGTTAATGGCCACTCTCGCGCCTTACTCTCACTCTGATTTTGTGGTCTCACCCAGAATCGAACTGGGATCTACAACTTAGGAGGTTATCGTTCTATCCAATTGAACTATGAGTCCGTACCGTAAAAATACAAATATTTAATTTGCTATTTTCGTAACATGATTAGCGTAATTAAAATTGGCGGCGGTATTATTGAAGACCAAAGCTCTTTGGCGAAATTTTTAGAATCCTTCTCTAAAATTGAAGGCAAAAAAATATTGATTCATGGGGGGGGTAGAGTAGCTACCAATATGGCCAAAAAACTCGGCATAGAAAGCAAAATGATTGATGGTAGAAGAGTTACCGATGATGCTACTTTGGAAGTAGTAACGATGGTGTATGGTGGATTGGCTAATAAAACCATTGTTACAGGTTTACAAGCTTTGAAAGTAAATGCAATTGGTTTAACAGGTGCTGATGGCAATATAATACAAGCACACAAACGCACCGGTTGGGAACATGATTTTGGGTGGGTGGGTGATGTAGATAGTGTGAATGCACAACTGTTGAATACGCTTATTAATTCGGGATTGGTTCCGGTGATTGCTCCGCTTACACATGATGGTGCCGGGCATATGTTGAACACCAATGCAGATACCATTGCATCGGAAGTAGCTAAGGCTATGTCTGCTATTGAAGAGACTCAACTTATTTTAGGTTTTGAGTTGGATGGCGTGATGAAAAATCCGAAAGATTCTACCACATTGATTTCTTCTATCAATCAACAAGATTATGAGAATTATAAAGCCGATGGAACTATTACCGATGGCATGATTCCTAAGCTCGACAATGCTTTTAAAGCGATTGCCAGTGGTGTAGGGAGTGTGAGAATTTGTCATGCTTTGAAAGTGGGGGAGAAGGGGGGAACGGTGATTCATTAATTTTCTTTGCTAAAGAAACAAAGCCTTACTTTTTTCAGAGATGAAGAAGTAAGCAAAAAATCATAAGCCAAAAGATGCTGTCTTTCCGCGCCCCCTCCGTCAGCTGACGGACTGGCCAGCACGCAATAGTGGTGGCATTACCGGAAATTTAGAGGGAAAAATAAAAATCCTGGTGGTAAGTAGAGTTTCGATATTTTCTCCACTTATTTTTTAATTTCTTTTCATCTACCTCGCAAGCAATGAAAATATATTTCGGATTTAGCTCCTTGTTTGCTTTTCTTCTGTTGAATGGTTTTACTACAGATGGACAAGCGGTTTGCCATTCCACTTCAATTCGAAAATGTCCGTTTGAATCTGTTCTTATTGTTTTCGTTTTTTCACCTATCGTAATTACCAATAAAACGTTTTTAAGTGCAAGATTAGCTGTGCTGAAAGCTGTGCCTTCAATATAATAAACCCCTCCGGTCCCCTTCGAAAAACCAAGAGAAATAGAGAAAACAAAAAATAAAAATAAAAGTGCCTTTTTCATATCCTCGTTAAAACTACAAAATATTTCTAAGCGATATGGGATACTATTGTGCGGAGGCCAGAGTGAAAAGGCGGGCGTGTGATGGAGGGAATTGAAATTTTAGCTTCCGACCCAAGAAGGAAGCGTTAAAAAATTTCAAGGGCGGGGAGAAGCATCTTTTCGCTCTTGAATTCTTTGCTTACTTTCTGTTTCAAGACAGAAAGTAAGTATTTGCTTCTTTATAAAAGAAGAATAAATTACACTTTAAAAGCACTTAAAGCATCAGCAATTTTCCTATCATTCCCCAAGCGGGGAACTTTATTTTGCCCGCCTAATTTCCCTTCCGATTTCATGTAAGAAATAAAACCATCTTTAGCGATTTCGGTGAGCACTAATGAGCGTAAAATATTTCCGGTAATCAAATCTTTGTAATACACATTTTGTTTCACCATTTGTTCATTCAAATATTGAACAAAATCATTCAAATCTTTCGGACGTTCTCTAAATTCCACTAACCATTCATGATAGGGTAATCCTTCTTTGGGTGCAACTTGGGGAGCCACGGTAAATTCGGTAACTTCTACTTTAAATTTTTCGCAAGCGACAATCATGGCTCTATCTACTTCTTCCCCTATCACGTGTTCACCAAATGCAGAAATAAAATGTTTAATTCTTCCCGAAACAACAATGCGGTATGGATGGGTTGAAACGAATTTTATGGTGTCACCAATGTTGTATCCAAATAAGCCGGCATTGGTGTTTAAGATGATGGCGTAGTTCACACCTACTTTCACATCCTTCAAAGAAATACGTGTTGGATTTTCATTAAAAAATTCATCGGCGGGAATAAATTCAAAGAAAATTCCGGCATTGGTGTTGAGTAATAAACCTTCGTGTTTTTGTGAATCCTGAAAAGCAATAAATCCTTCTGATGCAGGATATACTTCAACCGTAGGAATTGATTTGCCAATAATATTTTCGAGAATGGGTTGGTACGGACGATAGTTTACGCCACCTTGAACGAACAAAGAAAAATTGGGAAATACATCTTTAATTTGTTTTCCTGTTTTTGCTTGAATGCGTTCGAAATACATTTGAACCCATGGCGGAATGCCTGATATCACGCGCATATCTTCATTCACCGTTTCTTCAATAACGGCATCAAGTTTGGTTTCCCAATCGCTAATGCAATTGGTTTCGTAAGAAGGCTTTCTGTTTTTTTGCAAGTATTTTGGAACGTGGTGCGCAGTAATGCCGGAGAGCCGGCCGGTGGGCGTTTTATAAGTGTTGTCTAATTCCGGACTCCCTTGTAGGAAAATCATTTTTCCATCCACAAATTCTGCTTTGCCTGTTTCAGCTATATACAACAGAATCGCGTTGCGTGCAGCAGTGATATGATGTGGCATGGATTCTTTTGAAATAGGAATGTATTTTACTCCTGAAGTGGTGCCCGATGTTTTGCTGAAATACATGGGTAAGCCCGGCCACAAAACATTTTCTTCATCGTGTTTAATGCGCTCAATGTATTTTTTTATTCCTTCGTAATCGTTAACCGGAACGGCCTTTTTAAAATCTTCGTAATTTTTTATGGAAGAGAATTTATGGTCTTTTCCAAAGGCTGTGTTCTTTGCCGTTTCAATTAAATGCTGTAAAGTTTTCTCCTGCAATTCAACGGCACGAGCGGCTTCCTTATAAACCTTTTTAGAAATATATTTTGCAAATGGTTTGCTTAATGCTGCTTTTAATCCCATAAATTATTTATGAGCGACTAAAATATAAAAATCAATATGAATATCTGTTATTTAGCATTAATACAATTTTAACCACAGAGACACAGAGTTTTTCACAGAGAATAGATAATATAAGAACGCAAAGCCACTTCGTTTAGTAAGAGAACACAGAGTGCATACTCTAAATGTTTTTTCGAGTATGCACTCTGTGTTCTCTTGAAAAGCAAAGCGCCTCACCATTTTTTTTATAAAACTCTGTGACCTCTGTGAAAAACTCTGTGTCTCTGTGGTTAAAATTATGTTTCATGTTATTCCACTATAAATTTCTTTACTACATTTTCATATTGAATAAAATAAATTCCTTGTGGTAAATTCAAATCGATGTGTGTTGTATTTGCAGGATAATACTTTTCTATTTTTCCTTGTATATCGAATATTTTTAAAAATGAATTTTCAGTTCCTTTAATCTTTAAATAATTTTTTGCAGGATTGGGATAGAGATCAAATGTTGTGTTTTTTTCGTTTAAAGTACTGAGTGTCCAATCGGCAAATCCACCAAAAGCAACTACAACTTTAGTAGGTGATGAGCTATGTAAAGTGGAAGATTGTTCGAACACGTCATCGTAAGCAAAGGCGTATGTTTTTTGATTTTCACTAATACCTTGTTCATGAAAAAATTTAGCGTAGTAGTTACAAGGTGCGGTGAGATAATATTGCGATGGGTCGGAAAAACTTTGTTGTCCGATATTAGGTGTGGTAGTATTCACCACATGACGAGAAATAGCTGCACACATTTGCGCTTGCAGCATTAAATCTACCGGTGCATCACCATTGATTTGGTTCAGCACACCTTTTCCCTCAAAGAGTTCTTGAGTGGTGGGTCTTCTGCTGATGATAGCTGTTCTGCCGTTGAAACCACCGCTCTGACAAACCATTACCAATTGTTCATTTTGTACTCTACCTTTCCACACTCCGGCATCACCCGCACTAAAAATTAAATCTTCATTGGCATATTTTGCCCAAATAGCATCAATATAAGGTTTCATATAGTTAACGTATGGCCCAATATTGGGCATAGTACCAATAGTGCCATCGGCAAAATTTTCGGTTTTGGTTGGAAAAAGAATTACGCCTGTGTTAGCATTGTAACAACCCTGAAATTCAAGAGGAGCATTGGCTTGAAAATCGGCAATAATTTCATCATGTGTTTTGAGTTCACCCGTTTTTTGATACGAATTATTGCTTCCAAATAATTCTAATCCCATAGGATAATTGTAAGAATCTACACGGGTGGTATTTCCCCAAAATCCATATTGATTGTAAGTGAGTTCAATGATTTCATATTTAATTCCTTTGTTGGGATCGGTAGGATCGGTATGGTTGGGAGAGGCGTATCCTGAAGGAGCTCCTGTAGCACCAAAGAAATACAAATACAATTGTTGCTGAATAGAGATAAACATTCGGCAACCTTGTATTCCTGTCAGGTTCACCGTTTTATTGGGAATATCGCTCAGTTTCGTGAAGCAGTTGGCGTACATGCCGTTGTTGCCCGGGCCTTTGTTTCCGCCATAAACAGGACCTGCAACGGTATTGTAGCTTGCGCTCATGGGCATTTGATTTCCGGTGGTCATATCCACCCAAACGTGCGCTCCCGGAGGTCCGCTTAAATCTTCTCCCACAATGGCAACATACAATTCATTGTCGTTGTAAGGGGAGTTATTTTTGATTTCGAAAGGAATGTTTTGAGAGAACAAAACATTACAAAGCATGACGCTAAGAGCAAGCAAATTTTTCCCCATAAATAGTAGTTAATAGTAGTGGGGGCAATGTATCATGAAAATTCATTCATCACTAATAAAAATGGAATAAATACGGGGATTTACTGCCGGACAAATTTGGGACGAAGGGGGATTGCCGTAGGGACGAAATGCTTTCGTCTTAAATTATTTTCTGTTGAATTAATATTTCACTTCTTCTGTTTTTTCGTCTTTGTATATTTTCCAGATGCCTACTTTTTTATCGTTTTTATATTGTCCTTCTTCAACAAGAATAGCACCTTCCCATCTTTTGTAAGGACCATTTTTCTTGTCATTCAAATTATAAAATTCTGCTCTTAATTTTCCAGTTATATAAAACTCTTGGTCAATTCCATTCCATATTCCATTAACCAATTGTGCTTTTTCATTCATATGGCCAGTAGCAGAATAGAAAGTAACCATTACAGTATCTTCCCCATCTTTATAATCGCACTCTTTGTGCAATTTACCATCCTCGTAATATTCTTTCCAAACACCAACTCCCTTATCGTTTTTGTTGTATCCTTCTATTCTTATTTTTCCATTGGGATAGAATTCAACATAATATCCGTTAAGTTTAGCGTCTTTAAATATTTTGATGTATTCTAAATTACCATTAGGATACCACGCAATAGATGAATCTTGAGCCAGACCAGCTATTTGGTGCTCTTTCGCTAGTAGGTGGCCTTTTTTATCGTAGACAAGCAAATCTCCGTTGATTAGTCCATTGACAATTCTAATCTGCGATTTGTATTTTTTGTGATGAAATTTCACTTTGGTGTAGGCTATGCCAGTATATACAGAATCCAAAAAGCCAGTGTAAAACAAACTATCTTCTTTATTGAAGGATAAATGTTTCCCCTTTTCATCTTTCCAAAAACTAGGTTTTGGTCCAATGAGTATATTTTGAGAAAATAGGCTATTGCCCAATAGAATAGCGAGAGTGAAGAGTAATAATTTGTTTAACATCGGCAGAAATTTGTAAGGCGAATTTAGATTTTTTATTGAAGTAGTTTCAGATATTTTCTATTTTCTTTTGTGATCTCGTTCGCTTTTTCTTGGCTCATTTTCGGATATGTATAGGTAAGAAGGAACAAGCTATTTTTAACCCTAAAATGTACCATAGTGCCCATAGCTTCTTGTCCGTTTTGCAAGGTAAGCGAATAATTTTTCGCTACGTATTCTTCTCCTATTTTTTCAAATGATTCATTCAAATTGAATTTTGCATTTGGATGCATAGAAATTAAATTACTTTCGACTTCTTTGGTTAATTCCGACAATTCAAGCGAAGAAGAATAAGGAATTTTTAATAGTGAGGTTTGGTAAACATTTTCTTCTTTAAAGTTTTGAATTACCCAAAAAAAGCAGTCGTTGAGGGTGTCGGAAACAACTATAGCATCTTTATCTATTTCGATCCCAACAAGGCCTTCTATTATTAAATTAGTATCCTTTTCTATTTGTGGGGCTATTGCCAATTTTTTCATTACCGAGGCCTGCAGTATTTCTTTTGTTTTGGCCATTTTCTCATCATTAGCTATGTTACTATTATAAGAGTTAAAAGCAGAAACCAGTTGATAAATACCTACTATTATTAAGCCGATTGCACCTATCAAATACAAGGGTCTTTTATTCTCAAGCCACTTAACAATTAAAAATCCGGCTGCTAATAGACTAATTAATACATCAATGTGAGTTGCGAGTAAATCTGCCATAATAATGAGATGCTTTGATGTAAAGCTATAAAAAATACTATTACTCATATTTTTTCGTAGAGACTGCTTGCAGCTGTCTTAAAATAGATTACTTTCAATTTCATTCAACGGAATATTTTTCTTTTTAAGACAGCTGCAAGCAGTCTCTACGAAGACCGTAGCAATTTAAAATTCCAATTCTCACAAACAAAAAATCCTTCCCGTTTCTGAGAAGGATTTTCATTTATTATTTCAATTGCTTACTGGGCTTCTTGTTCAGAAACCACACTAGCCTTCAAATATTCTTTGTTCATGATGGCGATGTTTTGGATAGAAATTCCTTTAGGGCATTCTACTTCGCAAGCACCTGTGTTGGTACAGCTACCAAATCCTTCTTCGTCCATTTGAGCTACCATGTTCAACACACGTTGAGAAGCTTCTGCTTTACCTTGTGGCAACAACGATAGTTGAGCAACCTTAGCAGAAACAAATAACATTGCAGATGAGTTTTTACAAGTTGCAACACAAGCTCCGCAACCGATACATGCCGCTGCTTCAAAAGCTTTATCTGCATCTACTTTAGGAATAGGAAGGTTGTTCGCATCTTTCGCGTTACCTGTGTTCACAGAAATGAATCCGCCTTTCGCGATGATTCTATCGAAAGAAGAACGGTCAACTACTAAGTCTTTTACCACTGGGAAAGCTGCTGCTCTCCAAGGTTCAACAACGATAGTGTCACCATCTTTGAATGAACGCATGTGTAACTGACAAGTGGTAACCTGGTCTTTCGGGCCATGTGCGTGTCCGTTGATATGCATAGAACACATACCGCAAATTCCTTCACGACAGTCGTGGTCGAATGCGATAGGCTCTTTGCCCTCTGTTACCAATTGATCGTTCAATACGTCGAACATTTCCAAAAATGACATATCCGGAGAAATATCAGATACCGGATAAGTTACCAATTCTCCTTTGCTTCCGCCATTTTTTTGTCTCCAAACTTTTAGAGTCAAGTTCATATTTCCGCTCATATCTTATTTTTTAAAATTCTTATTTATAACTTCTTTGAGAAACCTTGATTACCTCATATTTAAGCTCTTCTTTATGAAGCTCAAATGTGTTCGGACCTTTATATTCCCATGCACCAACGTACATGAAGTTTGCGTCGTCACGTTTTGCTTCTCCTTCTTGCTCACCACTTGTTTCAGCCGATTCTTCACGGAAGTGGCCTCCACATGATTCAACACGGTGTAAAGCATCTACACACATCAATTCTCCTAATTCCAAGAAATCGGCAACTCTACCTGCTTTCTCCAATTCAGGATTCAATTCATTGGCTTCGCCCGATACACGAACATCGGCCCAGAAATCTTTTTGTAGTTGTTGAATTTCTACAATCGCTTGTTTCAATCCTGCTTCGTTACGGGCCATACCACATTTATCCCACATTATTTTTCCTAATTTCTTGTGGAAATAATCAACCGGTTTGCTTCCTTTGATAGCGAAGAATTTATCGATTCTAGCTTGCACTTCTTTCTCAGCAGCTTCAAATGCTTCGTGAGTGGTAGGAATAGCTTTCGTTCTAATATCGCCAGATAAGTAAGCACCAATAGTGTAAGGAATTACGAAATATCCATCGGCCAAACCTTGCATCAAAGCAGAAGCACCTAAACGGTTAGCGCCATGATCTGAGAAGTTTGCTTCACCTAAAGCGTACAATCCCGGTACGGTAGTCATTAAGTTGTAATCTACCCAGATACCACCCATGGTGTAGTGAACCGCAGGATAGATCATCATTGGCATTTCGTATGGATCTTCACCGGTAATTTGTTTGTACATGTCGAACAAGTTACCGTATTTCTCTTTCACCACTTCTTTACCAAAGGCATGTAATTGCTCTTCGGTAGGGTTGTGAATTCCTTTAACGATAGCCACTTGTTTACCGTATTTGTATTTCATGTTAGAAGCGAAATCAAGGTAAACTGCTTCACCTGTTTTGTTCACTCCAAAACCTGCATCACATCTTTCTTTAGCGGCACGTGAAGCAACGTCACGAGGCACTAAGTTTCCAAAAGCAGGATATCTTCTTTCTAAGTAATAATCTCTGTCGTCTTCTGCGATGTCGATGGCTTTTTTTCTACCTTCTCTTATCGCAACAGAATCTTCTATTTTTTTAGGAACCCAAATTCTTCCGTCGTTACGCAATGACTCACTCATCAAAGTTAATTTCGATTGGTGATCACCTGAAACGGGAATACAAGTAGGGTGAATTTGTGTGTAGCAAGGGTTTCCAAAGAAAGCTCCTTTCTTGTGCGCTTTCCAAGCAGCCGTTACGTTAGAGCCCATTGCGTTGGTAGATAAGAAGAATACGTTACCGTATCCGCCGGTACCTAATAACACAGCGTGTCCAAAATGTCTTTCTAATTTACCAGTGATTAAGTTTCTTGCAATGATACCACGAGCTTTTCCTTCAATGGTAACCACTTCTAACATTTCATGACGAGCAAATAGCTCTACATTTCCTAAACCAACTTGTCTTTGTAAGGCGCTGTATGCTCCTAATAATAATTGTTGTCCGGTTTGCCCCGCAGCATAAAAAGTACGCTGTACTTGAGTACCACCGAAAGAACGGTTGCTCAACATACCACCGTATTCTCTTGCTAAAGGTACACCCTGAGCCACACATTGGTCGATGATGTTACCACTCACCTCAGCCAAACGATGAACGTTTGCTTCACGTGCACGGTAGTCACCACCTTTAATAGTATCGTAAAATAAACGGTAAACGGAGTCACCATCATTTTGATAATTCTTTGCAGCATTCACCCCCCCTTGTGCAGCGATAGAGTGCGCACGACGCGGAGAATCCTGAAAGCAAAATACTTTTACTTTATAACCCATCTCGGCTAAAGAAGCCGCCGCCGATGCTCCAGCCAAACCAGAACCTACGATGATGATTTCCAAACTTCTTTTGTTGGCAGGGTTTACCAGAGGTACAGAAGATTTATACTTCTCCCATTTTTTGTCTAATGGGCCTTCCGGAATTTTTGAATCTAATTTTGACATATTGTTATTGTTCAAAGTTCAATGTTTAAAGTTCAATGTTAACTTAATCTAGTATTCCTAATAAAAATGCTAGAGGCATTAATGCGAAAATCAAAGGAACAATAATTGAGAAACCTGTTCCTATTGCGTTGATCAGTGGAGTATATTTTTTGTGATTGAAGCCTAAAGATTGAAATGCAGAAGGAAAGCCGTGTAATAAATGGTAGCCTAAAGAAACTACACCTAATATATAAACAGGAACAAAAACAAACCAAAGTTCACCGGTAAACACTTCTTTCAATTCATTGTAAGTGTTGTGTTCAGTGCCAGCTGCAACAGCAACTTTAGTGGGGTACCAGAAATTATATAAGTGCACTGCCAAGAAAATTAATAACAATGATCCTAAAATTCCCATTGAGCGGGAATACCATTTACTGGCAGTTTCATTTTGTACAGCATATTGTACCGGGCGGGCTTTTTTGTTTTCCTGAGTTAGAATCCAAGCCTGATAGATGTGCATCAATAAGCCAACAAACAAACCAATTTCCATAATTCGAATAATGATGTTATGCGCCATGAAGCCGGCTGCCACGTTAAAGGTTTCTCCACCATCATTCAAGAAAATTAAGGAGTTGATAGAAACGTGTACTACCAAAAAGGAAATTAAAAATAAACCAGTAGCGGCCATCACGAATTTTTTGGCTAGCGAAGAGGTTAAGAATTCTTTATTGCTCATGTTACGAATTTTAAGTCTGATTTTCGGGGGGTAAATATAAGAACCTGAATTGAATTTCCTCTGAATTTTTTTAACGATTATGATTTCCCTTGTTAGCAGCGCTTTTAAATGCTACGATAAAACAATTAATATTGTGCTTTCATAACAAAATCAGAATTTGATCGTACACGGCGAACTGCCCAATATTAGTACAGTTTAAATAGAATATGAATCAACGATATACAGCTATTTCCTCTTCACTTTTTGTAAACAATAGAAAGAAGTTTGCTGATTTGATGCGACCCAATTCAATAGCTATTTTTCATTCAAATGATGAAATGCCTAGAAATGGCGATTGTAATTTCCCTTTTCGTCAGAATTCCGATTTCTTTTATTTAACAGGAATAGATCAGGAGCAAAGTATATTGATTTTGTTTCCTCATGCAAAAGACAAAAAGTATCAGGAAATATTATTGGTTCGTGAAAGCGATGATCATACCGTAGTGTGGGAAGGGCCCAAATATTCAAAGGAAGAAGCCAATCAGGTATCGGGAATCAAAACGGTATTGTGGAATAAGAGTTATGTGGATGTATTGAATAAACTGATGGAGCAATGTTCTATGGTTTATGTAAATGCCAATGAAAACGACAGGGCGAAAAATGAAGTGATATCGAGAGATGAGCGTTTGGCACAAATGCTTAAGAAAGAATATGATGGAAAAAAATACGAGCGATCGGCTCCTTTGCTTACCAAACTAAGAGAAACCAAAAGCGCTACGGAAATAAAATTGATTTCAGAAGCTTGTTCTATTACTGAATTGGCTTTTAGAAGGGTATTGGAATTTATAAAACCCGGTGTTTGGGAATATGAAATTGAAGCAGAAATCACGCATGAATTTGTAAGAAACAGAGCTAATGCACACGCTTATTCTCCTATTGTAGCCTCAGGAAAAAATGCTTGCATTTTACATTATGTCAACAACAATCAAAAATGTAAAACACGAGATTTGGTATTGATGGATTTTGGTGCTGAATATGCAAACTATGCTTCCGATTTAACGAGAACTGTTCCGGTGAATGGTAAGTTCACCAAGCGTCAGAAACAAGTGTATAATTCTGTTTTAAGAATCATGAAAGATGCTACTCAGTTAATGGTAGTGGGTAATACTTTTTCTGAATACAACAGGGAAGTGAGGGGTTTGATAGAAAGGGAATTGTTGCATTTGAAATTATTGAGCAAGCACGACATACAAAAACAAGATCCGGCCAATCCGGTGTTTA
This sequence comes from Flavobacteriales bacterium, assembly GCA_023251075.1. GTDB lineage: Bacteria > Bacteroidota > Bacteroidia > Flavobacteriales_C > JAHEZL01. The sequence goes on from JAHEZM010000003.1 coordinate 20,619, forward strand.
GAAAATACTTCATGCATGGTATTTCTCATTTCATGGGATTAGATGTTCATGATGTAGGAGATAAGAAAAAACCATTTCAAAATGGAATGATTTTAACCTGTGAACCAGGCATTTATATTCCCGCTGAAAACATTGGTATAAGAATAGAAAATGATATTTTGCTTTCTTCGAAAGGGCCAATAGATTTAATGAAGAGTATTCCTGTTGAAGCTGATGAGATTGAGGAATTGATGATGAAAAAGTAGTTTTTCTTGAATTACAATACCAATTCTTTTTCTTTCAAAGTAAATTCTATTTTCCCTGCATCGTTGAAAGGCCCGGGAATTAATTGATTTTTAGCATCCATCAATTTAAATGAAACGGAATGCATTCCTGTATTTAATCCTTCAATAATGAAAGATGACCATTTGGTAATTTTAAAGTCGGTATTATCAATAGTTACTAAAACATAATTGCCCCCTTCTTGTAATTTTACGTCAATTAAGAAGAAATCTAAAAGTATTTTTTTGTTGTAAGGCTCTAAGTAAGTTCCAATTGGACTCATGGGGATCAAATGACTTCCTTTAGGAGTAGTGATAGTTGATTTATGATCTTCAATCGATATTTTTTTGAGTATATAAGCTGATTTTGAATCGTGCACCGACATACCGTAAGATCTTGTAAGTGTTGCAAAAATATAATTTTCTCCTACCGATAAGTTATCTTCTATTTGATCTTTTTTAGAAGTTTTAGGCAATCTACCGCTATTGAAAAAAGTGATGTGTTGTCCGTCGGCATCTGTTTGTAGTCCTAATTTATCGGCTTCAGCAGTTTCTTCCCCTAGCATAAAATTACTTACAGAAAATTCGAAATTTGTTTTTCCGGGGGTGGCCTTATCTTTCGGGCTTACCAAGGATAAACTAGCATCTACAAACATTGGGTAATCGGTCATTTCCGTTAAGGTAATACCGTCCTTAGTGATCACTACACTTCTTTTCTTTCCAAATTGTGAATTGTTTTGCGCAATATTTTCCATTTGATTCTGTTGTCCTTCATCAGATACTGTGGTATCACATGAAAAAAGTAAAAAGGCGCTGATCACTAAAAGTAATTTATACATGCGTTATAATTTTATGCAAACTTAATCAATATGTCGTTCTTATTTACAGAAGCTCCGTTTTCTACCATTATTTTTCCCACTTTACCTTCGCTCAAAGCTTGTAGGGCGTTTTCCATTTTCATTGCTTCCAGAATAATTAATGGTTGTCCGGTTAATATATCATCTCCTTCATTTACCAATACTTTCACAATTTTTCCTGGCATAGGGGATTTCAATTCTTTTACTTTCTTTAAATCGGCACTTTTAAAACCCAATTGATTCAATAAAAGGTCTAATTCATTTTGAATATTTACTTTGAAATAACTTTGTTTGATTTGAATCTCTATCTCTTTTCCATCTTCACTTTCACTTAAAACATATAACTCATATACTTTATCGCCTTTAGTCAATAAATATTTCCCATCACCCAATCTTTGTACATTGGAATTGGATGGCTCAAGATTAAATATTTCTTTATTGACTTGAATTTGCAACATGTAACAAACCTACGTGATTTATTTTATTTGAAAAAGCTATTGTTTATGTTTGTGGTAAACGGATCAAATGAAACTACTGAAATCATTTTCTTTTTTTGCTTTAAGTTCCCTTCTTTTCTTGTCTTCCTGTCATTTGTTTACTAAAAATAAAGAAGCTGCCTCGTCATCACAAAAACCTCCTCTACAAGATACAAAAACAGTTTATCACCCCTCCCGAACTATTAAACAAGATTTATTACACACCAAATTGGAAGTTAGTTTTAACTGGCAAAGCAAAGAAGTTATGGGTAAGGCTACCTTAACTTTAAAACCCTATTTCTATGCTACAAAAACATTGGAATTAGATGCTAAAGGAATGGTGTTGCGAGAAGTGGCTATGATAGATTCGGTGGGTAATAAAAAGAAATTGGTTTACAAATACGATAACAAGAAAATTAATATAACTCTGGATAAAGAATACAAAAGAACAGATAGCTACAAAATTTTTATTGATTATTTAGCTCAACCAGAGTTGTTGTTAGAAAAGAAATTGATTGCCAATAATGATGAAAGAGGAATTTTCTTTATCAATGCCGATGGTAAAAATACCGTGAAACCAAAGCAGTTATGGAGTCAGGGGGAACCAGAATCTTCTTCGTGCTGGTTTCCAACGATAGAAAATGCGCAGGATAAAATGACTCAGGAGGTTTTGATCACTGTGGATAATAATTTTCAAACTCTTTCCAATGGCTTATTGAAAAGCAGTACCAAAAATGCCGATGGCAGCAGAACCGATTATTGGAAACAGGATATAGTGCATTCACCCTATCTCACTATGATTGCTGTGGGTGAGTTTGCTATTGTAAAAGATCAATGGAAAAATATTGAAGTGAATTATTACGTGGAGCATAAAGATTCCGCAGATGCTAAAGCAGTATTTGGAAATACAGTGGAAATGCTCACTTTTTTTTCTGAAAAATTAGGAGTTTCTTATCCCTGGGAAAAATTTTCGCAGATCATTGTACGCGATTTTGTTTCAGGAGCAATGGAGAATACCGGTGCGGTTGTGCATATGGAACGGGTGATGCGATCGAAAAAGGAATTGATAGATGCCGATTATGAAGATATTATTGCGCATGAATTGTTTCATCATTGGTTTGGCGATTTAGTGACTTGTGAGTCGTGGGCCAATCTTCCCCTAAATGAATCTTTTGCCACCTATGGAGAATATTTATGGGTGGATCATAAGTACGGAAAAGAAGAAGCGGATTATCATTATTGGTTGGATTTACACAAATATTTTGAGGAAAGCGCAGGTAAAAAAGAACGCTTGATTCGTTACGATTACAAAGATATAGAGAGCATGTTCGATCGCCATAGCTACGAGAAAGGATCATGCGTCATTCATATGTTGAGAAACTATGTAGGCAATGAAGCATTTTTTGCGGCGCTGGAAGATTACTTGAAAACAAATCAATTTAAAACCGCTGAAATAGCAAACCTTAGAATGTCTTTCGAAAAGGTAACGGGAGAAGATCTAAATTGGTTTTTCAATCAATGGTTTTTCACCAAAGGCCATCCGGTTTTAGAGATGAGTCATCATTACAATGCTAAAGGAGATAGTTTAATGGTATTGATCAAACAAAATCAAGACTTATCGGTTTCCCCTATATTTAAAATGCCGGTGGATATTGATATTCATTCTGGAGGAAAACCGAAGAGAGTAAGGGTTTGGACAGAGCATCCCGTAGATACGTTTTATTTCTCAGGAAATGGTGAGCCTGAATGGATAAGTGTTGATCCCGATAAAATTTTGCTGGCTCAAAAAATCGAAATAAAATCGGTGAATGAATGGAATACGCAATATTCAAAAGGCAAAAATTTCATTGATAGAATAAATGCTTTTGACGCTTTAATGAGTGATTCTAATGCAGTAAAAACCCACGAAGATATTTTAGTATCTGCTTTGAGCGATAAATTTTGGGTTATTCGTCAGCACGCTTTAGAGTATTTAATCGTCGATACGAATTGGAGAGACTCACTACTTACCGATATCATGGATGTTGTTTTTAAAATGGCGGTGAAAGACGACAAATCAATGGTGCGCGCAAATGCCTTGAAATTTATTAGATCTAATTATAAAAACTTCGAAGAAGTAGAACCTATCTTAAAAAAGACATTCAATGATCCTTCCAACTGGGTACAAGCTGCCACCATCCGTTCTTATTACAAATACAAAGGAGAAGAGGCTTACGGCATTATAAAACAAAAGGAAAAACCCGTGGCTGAATTTATCACTTTAACGATAGGGGATATTTACAAAGATTTTAAAATGCGCGATGAACTTTATGATTTTTATGTGTATTCCATTCCGCAAATGGAGGGCTATGAAAAATCGATTCTGGTGAGTTTGTTTGGTGATTACTTGCTGAAACAAAGACGGGAAATAATGTTTCATGGCTTAGATTCCTTATTTGCTATTGCTACCAGCGATGAGGATGCTGAGGTGCGCAAAGAATCGGTAATGGGAATGCAGGGTTTGTGCTCGTTCTACGATCATAAAATAAAAGATTTAGAAAAAGATTTAGCCGACAATAAAGCCACTAAAAAAGGTTCTTTCGATGCTAAGGAAATGCAGAAAAAATTAGATGAGTTAAACGCGGAAAGAAAAAAAATTCAGGATAAAATTAATCTGGCGATTGCCAGAGAAAAAGATAAGGATTTGATAGAGTTTTATACGAATGTTGGACTAATTAAGAAGCAACCTTAATTGTCCTCTTCCTCAGGTTTATAACCTGTATCCACCAATAAGTTTTTACTTTCCGATGCAGCTACAGCCAGTTCATCACAGCGCTCATTAAGTGGATTTCCGGCGTGGCCTTTTACCCAAATAAATTTAACCTGATGTTTAGGATAAATAAGCAGAAAGCGCTTCCACAAATCGGCATTTTTCTTTTTAGCGAATCCTTTTTTCTGCCAACCAAAAACCCATTTTTTTTCAACAGAATCTACTACATATTTTGAATCGGAATAGATAGTAACGTTGCATGGTTTGGTTAATGCTTCCAGGGCAACAATTACACTCATTAATTCCATTCGGTTGTTGGTGGTGTGCTGAAATCCTTGCGATAATTCTTTTCTATGTTGTCCGCTCAAAAGCACCACGCCATAACCTCCTCTTCCCGGATTTCCTTTGGCAGCGCCATCTGTATAAATAGTAACCACCGACATTAGCACAATAATTTTTCAATTTCTTTGGCGAAATGCAAATGCTCCAGTTTCAAAACTTCCGCAGCAATTTCTTCGGGATTTAATCCTTCCACCGCACATTTCGCTTGAAAAATAATTTCCCCAGAATCATAAATTTCATTCACAAAATGAATACTGATGCCCGATTCTTTTTCTTTGTTTTTGTAAATAGCCTCATGCACAAAATGCCCATGCATTCCTTTGCCTCCGTACTTGGGCAATAAAGCAGGATGAATATTCACCATTTTATTAGGAAATGCTCTGATGAGGTAAGGTGGAATTAACCACAGAAAACCTGCCAGTACTATAAAATCAATTTTGTGAGGTTGAAGTGCAGCTAAAAATTCCTTTTCATTTTGAAAAAATGTTTTGTTGATCATCAACACAGGAATACCAAATTTTTTTGCACGCTCAATTACATGTGCTCCTTCCTTGTTGCATACTACCAATGCTACTTTAACACTGGTATGATGCTGAAAGTGTTCGAATATTTTTTGTGCGTTGCTTCCGCCGCCCGATGCAAAAACTGCTATATTTTTAATGGTATTTGTCATGTTCAATGCGATGCACTTTGTACAAAAATGCAAATTAATTTTGTAGGACTAACTATCGCTAAAAAATTACCCGTTTAGAAAGGGTAATTTTGTATTATTGCATATTCAATTTTGGCAGCAAAGCGTAACAATATTATCACCAACATCGACTGGGTATTAGTAGGGATTTTTCTTGCTTTATTGCTCATTGGCTGGGTAAATATTTATGGTGCCGTTTATGAAGAAGAGCATTCCAGCATTTTTGATATGAGTATGCGCTATGGTAAGCAGTTGATGTGGATTGGCTGCGCTCTTTTTATCGCCTTTTTAATTTTAAATCTCGAAAGCAAAATATTCACGGTTTCCGCTTATTTCATCTATGGCGTTAGCTTATGTATGGTGCTTGTGGTAATGCTCATTGGTAAAGAAGTGAATGGTGCGCGTTTGTGGATTGAAATAGGGGCTTTCCGATTGCAACCTTCCGAATTCACAAAATTTGCTACCAGTTTGGCTTTAGCGAAATATCTATCGTCACTACAAAGTGTTAAAACCAACGAGAGTTCTATTTTTGATTTGGGTCGACAAGTGAGTAGAATTGTTACCGGTAAAGCGATATTTCGCTTGAGTTATATTGATACGAATACTCAGGTAATGCCTATGGCCATTATTTTACTGCCTATGGCTTTAATCCTTTTTCAAAATGATACAGGCTCGGCTTTAGTGTATTTGGCTTTTATTTTCGTGTGGTATCGTTCCGGATTTTCGGGAAGTATTTTACTGGTTGGTTTTTATTTTATGGTGTTGGCCGTTCTTACCCTTATGGTGGAGCCCGACCCGGTTATTTCTGCTATTTGTTCTATTGGTTTGGTGTTGTACAGTTTGTTCATGAAACAAACAGCTGCCGCAGTTTTGCTGATAGGAGGCATTTTACTGTATTTCATTTTGTATTTCATTTTTGATTGGAATGATGCCATTACCAATTACTTGTTTTTTGCTTTAATGGGAACTTTTTTCATCATCAATTTCGCCACAGAAGGAGTGTGGAAGAAATTTGAAAAAAACTTCGTTTTATTTTCTTTGTTGATTAGTATTTTGTTTGTGGGTAGTGTTCAGTTTTTATTTGAAAATGTTTTACAAGCCCATCAAAAAGACAGGATCATGGTGCTTTTTGGAAAGAAGGAAGATATTCATGGTGTGGGCTATCAGGCACATGTAGCGAAGATTGCTATTGGTTCGGGTGGTTTTTCGGGAAATGGATTGTTAGAAGGAATTATTACCAAAGGAAATTTTGTGCCTGAGCAGGGCACCGATTATATTTTTTGTACTGTAGGGGAAGAGTGGGGGTTTATTGGATCTGCTGTGGTAATTGTTTTGTTTCTCGGTTTAATTCTGCGCATTATCATGAGGGCAGAACGACAGCGGAGCGATTTCACCCGAATTTATGGTTATTGTGTGGCTTCTATTTTCTTTATTCATTTCATGATTAACATTGGAATGGTGATTGGCTTAGCTCCTGTCATTGGAATTCCGCTTCCGTTTTTAAGCTATGGAGGCTCGTCTATGTTTGGTTTCACTATTTTGCTTTTCTTGTTCATTAAGTTCGATTCTGAACGGTTGGAAATTCTATAAACTCACATTCTATTGTTTATAATTTGGAATTGTAATTGCCTTACCGCGTTAGTCTCTATCTTATTTTTAACATGGATAAATTTAATAGTATGAAAAAATTAATAGTTGTAACCATAGTAGGATTTTTTGCGGCTTGTGTTCCCGCTCGTCAGTTTGAGGAAACCAAGGCAAAATACGACGCAGCAGTAACCGATAACAAAGCACTGCAAGATAAAGCAATGAAAGCAGAAACCAAGTACAATGAGTTGAATGCAAGTACTGAAGTGATGCGAAAAGATATGGAAGCCATTCGCAGAGATACCAGCGTAATGGGAAGATCTTTAAGAAATCTTACCGTGAATTACGATCAATTGGATAAAACTTACCGTGAGTTACTCGATGTTAATGATCGTTTGAGCAAGGGAAATGCTCAGGATGCAGAAATTCTCAGAAAAAAATACGAAGCCAAATTAAATGAGCTGCACGCATTGCAGGATGCCGCCAACGATTTGCAAAGAAATCTTTCCGATAAAGAACAGAAATTGGCCAAAATGGAAACGGAATTGGCTTCCAGAGAAAAAAGGGTGAAAGAATTGGAAAGTGTAATCAACAGAAAAGATTCCATTGTAAAAGCATTAAAAAATAAATTATCAGCCGCTTTGTTAGGTTTCGAAAATAATGGATTAACCATTACTATGAAAGATGGTAAAGTTTACGTGTCGTTGGAAAATCAACTGTTGTTTAAATCGGGAAGTTATGATGTGGACGAGAAGGGAAAAGATGCTTTGAGAAAATTAGCGAAAGTATTGGAGCAAAATCCTGATATCAATATTACGGTAGAAGGACATACCGATACCGATAAATTTGGTGGTTCAGGATCGTTGAAAGACAATTGGGATTTAAGTGTAATGCGTGCTACTCAAATTGTAAAATTACTTATGAGCTCTGCTACCATTGAACCAAAGCGCTTAACTGCCGCGGGAAGAGGAGAGTTTTTACCTTTAGATCCAGCGAATACGGAGGATGCTAAAAAGAAAAACAGAAGAACAGAAATTATTTTAACGCCGAAGTTGGATGAATTGTATGAGTTATTGAATGAAAAGTAATATTTTTAAGAACTTAATTACAAGTCAAACTACTTAAACTATTAGAAATGAAAATTAGAATTTTACCCCTTGTTGTTGTAGCTGCATCAATGTTGCTATTCGCATGTAATTCATCAGTGAGTATCGCTAAAAAACGTTACAGCAATGGTTATTATGTTAGTGTTTCAAAAAATGAGAATACATCATTAAAAAGCGAGGAGCAAGTTGCTCCAGCCAACGAAGTAGTAAAAGTAAGTACGAGCAAAACTTCTACTAAAACTAGTTCTGCAGAACTTATTGAAAGTGCAAAAGCTGTTGATGCTAAGGCTAAAGTGAAAGAGATCGTTGTTTCTTCTAAAGAGGAAAACAAAGCCCTTGTTACTACTAAAGGGACAAAACAAGAAGAGAACAAAATACTTGAGGTGATTACTAAAAAAGAAAAATCAGCTGCATCAACACCAGATGATATGAGTGATGAGTTTCTTTTGGTTTTAGTTTTAACTATTTTAATTCCACCTCTTGGTGTTTATTGGTTTAAGAAAGAAGCTCGTCCCACTTTAATTGATATTTTATTGATCTTGCTTGGGGCTGTTGTATCTTTTGCATTGGGAGGATTCTTTGGTTATGGATTGGGATGGTTGCTTGCTGTAATTTACGGTTTGTTCTATATTTTCGAAAAGCTATAAATCAGCCTGATTTCCATTTTGGGCAATTAATATATTCGGTATAAATTACACTCCAATTTAGGAGTGTAATTTATTAATAACCTTTTAACGCGTCATTGAAGTATGAGAATTAATCTAATATCATTTGCTGTAGTAGTGTTTTCACTAATATTGTTCTCATGCAACTCTTCAATTACTATTGCGAAGAAAAGATATAGCAATGGTTATTATGTTGCTATTTCAAAAGATTCTAAGGTTTTAGCTACCGAACAGAAATCTCCTCTAAGCATTACGCAAGGAGAAGTTGAATCAAAAGAAATTTCTGTTTCTAAATCAAGCGATTCTAAAAATAAAACTACTCTCATAAAGAAGAAAGAGCATTCTGCTAAAACAGAATTAAGTCCGAAAATAGTTGGCTTAGTTACCAGCAAAACAGAAAGTAAAAAAGAAAAATTTTTGAGTACGATTGCACTTAAAAATACACCCTCAACTCTTCCCGCAAAGAAAGATGAAATGTCGGATACTTTTTTATTGGTGCTGATACTTACTATTATTTTCCCTCCGCTAGGGGTTTATTTGTTTATGGAAAATTCCCGCAGAGCGATGATTACTTTAGCTTTATTAATTGGAGGAACTATTTTAGGAGCCTTAATAGGCATTTCTAATGTGTTTTTATTGATAGGATATGTACTGGCTTGGATCTATGGCTTATTGTATATTTTCCAGAAGATTTAAATTCAATTTTTATACATAAAAAAGGCGGTTGATTTTCAACCGCCTTTTTTGTTTTGTGGGATTACCGCTACATTTTCTGAAAATCACTTTCAGTAATGTTTCTCTAATCAATTTTATCCGGATCGGGGAATTCACCAAACTGTTGTACTTGCTCGCAATCGAAACTAACCCCACTTAAGCTTGCTGGTTTTTCAATGGCTCCTTTTGATACTTTCAATTCTTTGTCTTTATACAAGCTGTTCATATAGTATCCCCAAATAGGCAAGGCCATATTCGTTCCCATTCCCAAACGCAGTGAGGTAAAGTGCGCGCTACGGTCGTCACAGCCTACCCATACACCCGTTACTACATCAGGAGTAATACCCATAAACCATCCATCGGATTGATTTTGTGTAGTTCCTGTTTTCCCTGCAATTTTAATAGAGTAAGGAATGTTTCCATATGGTTTTGCCGGAGAACGCAAACGAACACCAGTACCATAAGTCCTTTCACCGTCAACCATTGGTCCGTAAGCAGCAACTCCCGAAAGTAATTCCACCATTTTGTAAGCATTTTCTTCGCTCATGGCTTCGCGTGTTTTGGGTTGAGAACGGAAAATTACATTTCCATTTTTATCTTCAATTCTTAAAATAAAAGTAGGTTCAATCCATTGTCCTTTATTCGCAAAAGATGCATAAGCGGAAACCATTTCTTTCAATGAAATATCGGCAGTACCCAAACAAATTGACGGCACTTGTTCCAAAGGTGAAGTAATTCCGCAGCGACGCGCAACATCAATGATAGCGGCCGGACCATAATCATACATGAATTTTGCAGATACCGTATTGATGGAATTTGCCAAAGCCATTTTTAAAGTCACCTTTCTTCCATCCAATTTTGAAACTTCCGAGTTTCCTGGAGTCCAACTTCCCTGTAATCCATACATTCCCGCAGGAAAAGTAATGGGAATATTAAGTACTTCATCACAAGGTGTAATTCCATTTTCCACTGCGGTAGCATATACAAAGGCTTTAAAAGTTGAGCCTACCTGACGGCGACCTTGGCTCACGTGATCGTATTGAAAATGTTTGTAGTTGATACCACCCACCCAGGCTTTTATATAACCCGATTGTGGATCAAGCGACAACACTCCTGTTTGTAAATACCATTTTGCATAATGCACAGAATCTCTCAAAGTCATGATGGTATCTTTATCACCCTTCCAGGTAAATAAATTTACTTTCATTGGTTTATTGAAAGCACGCATCATAGAATCATCAAAGGGTTTCCAAACGCGTTGGTATGCTTTCCACGCACGATCCACATCTTCTTTAATGTCTTTTCTTTCGTTGCGCACTTCTTCCATTGCTTCTTTAAAGGCAGCCAAAGAATCTCTTAAACCAGCAGCTTTTCCGGGAGTAATGGCCGAGTTTAAAGAATCTTTTTTGTAGCTGTTTAACTGGCTTTGATACAAATATCTCTTTTCTTCCATCGCTTTCAATTTTGCGTCGAAATCATCGTCAGGATGTTTGTATTTCAAATATTTTGCAAGCAATTGTCGGATATGAATGTGGTTATCTAACTCAGCATTGTAACGCGATGAAGCGCGAATACCTTCTACAAGAATTTTATCTACTTGTTCTTTGTATGATTTTTCGTTGCATCCTTCAAAATAGAAGGGAGCCATTTTTTTATATACTCCATTTTTGTTTTTCCAGTGTTTAAAAAAAACATCTTGCAGTTCACCGCCTAAGTGACTTTGTATCGCTTTTTCAGCGTATTGCTGCATTTTGTAATTGATGGTGGTATAAATACGTAAACCATCTTTATATAAATTGTAGTTTTCTCCAGTGTTTGGGTTCACGTTATTTGAACACCAATTGGTCATGTATTTTCTTAACTCTTCGCGGAAATAAGTAGCAGTTCCTTCTTTGTGCGAAGCCAAAGAAACTTTTAATTGTAGAGGTAATATTTTTAGTGAATCGCGTTCTTTTGCTGTAATAAGATTGTTTCTAACCATTTGTCCCAACACTACATTTCTTCTGAAAATACAAGTATCTACTCTTTTCTTGCGCATTGGGTCGTATAGGGATGGGTTCTGACACATACCAATAAAAACGGCAGCTTGCTGAACATTCAATTCGCTGGGAAGCTTACTGAAATATACACGTGATGCCGATTTGATACCTACTGCATTATTGATAAAATCGAATTTATTTAAGTACATCATTATTATTTCTTCTTTGGTATAGTGACGTTCCAAACGAACAGAAATAACCCACTCTTTTAATTTTTGAATAACCCGTACAACAAAATTACCTGCTGGTTTTTCGGTAAAAAGCATTTTAGCCAATTGCTGTGTCAGAGTACTTCCTCCACCATCTTTACCCATTCCTGCGATTGCCCTTGCTAAAGCTCTGGGATCGATGCCCGAGTGTTCTAAAAAACGTTCATCTTCTGTGGCAATTAATCCTTTAATAAGAATAGGTGAAATCTCGTTATACTCAATGTTCGATCTGTTTTCTTTGAAGAATGTACCTAGCAAAACACGATCTGAAGAATAAATTTCAGCGGCCAAATTCACTTTCGGATTTTCTAATTCTTCGAAAGAAGGAAGGGCACCAAAAAGTTCCCATTCCGCAATAGCATAGAAAAATAAAAATACTGCTAGTACACCTCCGAAAAACAAGCCCCAAAACCATTTTAGTTGCTTGCTGTATTTTTTTATTGAATCTTTTAAAGCCATGGTATTAAAATAATATTTTCAAAAATAAGACTTTGTTTAAATATTGAATCTCTATTTTATTATTCGTTGAATTTTTATGAAAAGGTGCTATTGTTCAATTGCTTTAATATTTAAACCAACATCTTCAATATCTTCTAAGGGTTCTTTGCGCATGGCCTGATAAACAGTGAATTTATAAACTCCTTTGTGCGGAAATTTAAATTTTGTACGGTAAGGAAATGATATTTCTTTGATGGTGCCAAAACCTTCCGCTTCCTCCACCCAGTTCCCTTCCGCATCTTGTAAAATGCCATTAACAGTATCGCGAATTTTTTGTTTATCGGGCATTTCAATATCCACAAAAAAGTAGATGTTTCTAAAGGCGTAATTTTCATTCACTCTCACATTGATCATTGCGCTGTAGATAGCTTCCACATCACCAATAGAGTCGGTAGTGAAGGTGAATGGTTTGCTGCGCTCCCATTTTTTACCGGCTACTGGATAACTATCGCTGTAGATTAATCCGGGGTCGCAGGAAGTTAGTGACAAAAGTAAAAAGGCAAAGGCCAATAAATAAAAATGCTTAACCATTAAATTCATCATTCTCATTTCGGTGTATTGTCTCTGGGCGGTTGTGGGTTATTACTGCGTGGAGCACCTCCTCCTTGATTGCGATTATTATTGGGATTAGGTCTTCTGTTGTTGTTTGGTCGGTTGTTATTATTGCCACCGGGTCTGCGGTTTCTATTGTCGTTACCTCCGCGTTTGCGATCGAAACGTGTTAAATCATCAGCACCTACAACGTTTTCATAGTCGTGCTCAATTTTTTTAGGATTCTTATCAGGAGGTGGAGCAATCAATAAATCTTCAGGATGATTTCCTGCGCGATTCATAGCAATAATTTCTTTTACTCTGCTCACGGGCACAGGGTGAAAAGTTGAAGGATCATCTTTGTAAACGTAGTACAATAAGCGTTTGAAAATATCGGTTTTTACCTGGTAAGCCAATCCTTTTTTGGTGTGCAGGTCGGTATGACTTTGTGGAAATTCTTTCACAGCATCCAGGTAACTGTCTAATTCGTAATTGAGACAGCATTTCAACTTACCACATTGTCCGGCTAATTTTTGCGGATTCAATGAAAGTTGCTGGTATCTTGCTGCTGAAGTATTCACCGAACGGAAATCGGTAAGCCAGGTAGAACAACACAATTCTCTTCCACATGATCCCACTCCCCCTAATTTCGATGCCTCTTGTCGCGCACCAATTTGTCGCATCTCAATACGAATGCGGAAATTCTCGGCATACTGCTTAATCAACTGACGGAAATCAACTCGTCCGTTGGCAGTATAAAAAAACGTTGCTTTCGATTTATCCCCCTGGTATTCTACATCGCCAATTTTCATTTCCAAACCTAATTCAATGGCTAGTTCTCTAGCTTTTTTCATAGTTGGTTTTTCGAGGGAAATAGCATCATTCCATTTATCAATATCGCTTTGTTTGGCTTTGCGATATAATTTTTTCATTTCACTATCAGGGAAATTTCTTTTGCTCATTTGCAATTTCACCAATTCACCGGTGAGTGATACTGTGCCTATATCATGGCCCGGAGAAGCTTCAACCGCAACAACATCACCCAAGCTTAGGGGAATTTTGTCTGCATTGATAAAATATGCTTTTCTATCGTTTTTGAATCTAACTTCAACGCCATGAAATGTTTCTTCGTTGGCGGGAGTTACCATATTGCTCAACCAGTCGAACACGCTAAATTTATTGCAACCTTGCGTTGAGCAAGTGCCATGATTTCCGCATCCCGCTGGTGGTGTATTGGTATTACCTCTTCCTGTTTCGCATCCGCTGCAACCCATATTTCAGTTTTAAAGTACGCTAAAATACAAATTTAAAGTGATTGTAAGAGGTCTAAATTTCGTTTCTACTTTTTGTTATACTTCTGCCTTCAGTTTCAACATTTTACTAATGTTGAGCGACAGGTTCATAAAGGTGATTTTAGGATTTGCATTTCTGGTAATTTGGTTGTGCAAATCTTCAAAAGCTTCGGTCAATAAAATAATATTTCCACCATGAATAAATGGGGAGAATTTGTACAAGAACTGAGTTTCTTTTTCGTGCAAATTATTGAGCCCGCTGCCAAAATTATGAACCAGGCATTCCCTAAAAAATCGCAATCCGTATTCAGCAATATTTTTTTGTCGCTCCCTGCCCACAGTAGCTATTGCATCTACCCAATTGCTGATTTCAATCACATTAGCAGTGTAGCAAAAGCGCATCCAGTTTTGAAAATTTGTGATGTAAAAATCTTCTTCTTCGTTTCCGCCGGCGAGTTCTATTGCTTTGTTGATATCGCCTGCACACATCAATGATAAAGATTTAGCAACACCGTTTTCCACTGCAAAATTTTGTGTTAACCCTTCTGCAATTTCTGTTGCCGATGGAGTGGGGACTTTAATGATTTGTACGCGTGAAAGTATAGTGGGTAAAAGATTATCGCTATCCTGACAAACCATTAAAAAAACTGTTTGTGGATCGGGTTCTTCCAAAATTTTCAACAATTTATTGGAAGTGGTCGTATTCATTTTTTCAGGCAACCAAATAAGGATGATTTTCTTTTTGGCTTCGTAAGCACGCAAGCTTAATTTGCTTAATACTTCCTGACTGTCGATAATGTTAATAGCCACTTGCTTATTATCTACTTCCAATAGAGTAACCCAGCTTTGTAAACTCAAATAGGGGTTCGCCAAAACAGCGCCTATCCATTCACTATAAAATTTAGAACTACTTGGATTTTTTGAAATTTCTTTGGTGGTTGCTGTTGGAAAAACCAAATGCAAATCGGGATGTTGTAATTTTTCCAATTTGATACAAGAAGAACAAACACCACAACTATCATTCTCGCTGGGATTTAAGCAATTGATGTATTGTGCGTAAGCCAAAGCCAGAGCTAAACCGCCACTTCCTTCTTTTTCATCGAAGAGCTGAGCATGACTCACACGATTTTCATTCACCTGCGCAGCGAGTCGAAGTTTAACGCTTGAATTGGCTATTACTTTTTTGAATTGCATTATGCCAAAAGTATAATTTTTTGCCGTATGTTTGGGAACAGCAAAATATAAAAAACAAAATACATGAAGACAGTTAGAGATTATGATTTCTCAGGTAAAAGAGCCTTGATTAGAGTTGATTTTAACGTGCCATTAGATGAGCAATTCAATGTAACCGACGATACCAGAATTAAAGCTTCAATGCCTACCATTAATTTAATTTTACAAAAAGGCGGATCAGTAATTTTAATGTCGCATTTAGGTCGCCCGAAAAACGGACCAACTCCCGAATTTTCTTTGAAACATGTAATTTCTACTTTGGAAAAATACTTGGGTAAGAAAGTAAAATTTGCTGAAGATTGTATTGGTGCAGATGCACAAAGTTTGTCGAAAGATTTGAAACCAGGCGAAGTATTGTTGTTGGAAAATTTACGTTTTTATAAAGAGGAAGAAAAAGGTGATGAGGCTTTTTCTCAAAAGTTGGCAAGTTTAGGCGATTGTTATGTAAATGATGCTTTTGGAACTGCTCACCGCGCTCATGCTTCTACCACTATTGTGGCGAAATTCTTTCCTAAAGATAAAATGTTTGGATTGCTTTTAGCAGGTGAGTTGGAAAGCATTGATAAGGCTTTGAAAACAGGTAAAAAACCATTGACTGCCATAATGGGTGGATCAAAAGTTTCTTCTAAAATTTCTATTATAACTCAGTTGTTAGATAAAGTAGATGTATTAATTATTGGCGGTGGAATGGGTTATACTTTTTCTAAAGCACAAGGCGGTGATGTTGGAAATTCTAAAGTGGAAGATGATTATTTAGAAATGGCTTTAGACATTGTGAAAAAAGCAAAAGAAAAGGGAGTGAAATTATATTTACCTACCGATTGTGTTATTGCCGATGATTTTTCTAATGATGCTCACACAAAAGTTTCTAGCAACAGGTCAATTCCTTCAGGATGGCAAGGTTTAGATGTTGGTCCTGAAACAATCAAAAGTTTTTCAGCGGCTATTGAAGGTGCCGGAACGATTTTATGGAATGGTCCGGTGGGCGTTTTTGAAATGACAAAATTTGAAAATGGAACTAAATCGGTAGCTAACGCTATTGTTACTGCAACTCAAAAAGGAGCATTCTCCTTAATTGGCGGCGGTGATTCTGTAGCAGCAATTAACAAATATCATTTAGGCGATCAAGTAAGTTATATCAGCACAGGTGGTGGTGCAATGTTAGAATATTTGGAAGGACAAGTGTTACCAGGTGTAGATGCAATTTTAAATTAATATTATAAAAAAAATGAAGAAAGTAATTATTTCAAGTTTAGCGGCGGTTTGTTTAATATTTGCTGCTTTTACAAGCACTCAAAGTGGTCCTGAAACAAAAATTTTAGGAATTTGGAAATACAAATCAATGATTAAACCCGATGGTACTGAAAGTGCTTTTCCGTTTAATGCTAAAATGGAGATTTTACCCGACAGTGTTTATTTTGAATACAAAGAAAAGTTGGATGGAAGTGGAGAGATGACGAGAGGGCTTAAAGGTCAATGGAAATTGGAAGCCAATAATACTGTGTTAAGTTTGAAAAGTAAAACAACCTGGAAACCTGCTAATATAGTGAAGCTAACTGCTGATTCGTTGATGGTGGAGGCAAGTAGCGGCAGCAAATTATTATTCTTAAAAGAGAAGTAATTCAAGCGAAAGTAAATTTGAAAAGGCGATGATTAAATGTTCATCGCCTTTTTGTTTTTAATCCTCCTTTACAAATCACAAATAATCCTCAATAAATCTTATCTTCGCTTTCCTCCAAAAATGGAAAAGAAAAAAATCGCCATACTCGGTTCATCCGGTTCTATAGGAACTCAGGCTTTAGAAGTGATTCAGGAGCATCCTGATCAGTTTGAAGTAGAAGTTTTAACGGTGAATTCCAATGCTGATTTACTCATTGAACAAAGCAAAAAATTTAAACCCAATACAGTTGTAATTGCCGACGAAAGTAAGTACACTTATGTGAAGGAAGCGCTTGCGAATGAAGATATTCATGTATGGGCGGGCGAAGAGGCTTTGTCGCAGGTAATGGAAATGGATGCCATTGATGTGGTGCTTACGGCAGTGGTTGGTTTTGCTGGTTTAAAACCTACTTTATCGGCGATCAATGCGGGTAAACACATTGCTTTGGCCAATAAAGAAACTTTAGTGGTGGCGGGTGATTTGGTAACTAAAGCTGCTCGTGATAAAGGGGTAAATATTTATCCTGTTGATTCCGAACACTCTGCTATTTTTCAATGTTTAGCAGGAGAATTTCAAAATAAAATTGAAAAAATTTATTTAACTGCTTCTGGTGGACCCTTTCGCGGAATGAGTGTTGAACAGTTGAGTTCAGTAACCAAGGCACAGGCCTTGAAACATCCCAATTGGGATATGGGGGCGAAAATCACCATTGATTCTGCATCGATGATGAATAAAGGATTAGAAGTGATTGAGGCGCGTTGGTTGTTTGGCCTGCAGCCCGATCAAATTGATGTGGTAGTACATCCGCAATCCATCGTTCATTCTATTGTTCAATTTGAAGATGGATCGATGAAAGCACAAATGGGATTGCCCGATATGAAATTGCCCATTCAATACGCAATGGCCTATCCACAAAGGTTAAAATCGTCTTTTAAAAGATTTAACTTTTTAAATTACCCATCGCTCACATTTGAATCGGCCGATACAAAAACTTTTCGTAATCTTGCTTTAGCATACAGCGCTCTGAGGAAAGGGGGAAATTCACCTTGTATTTTAAACGCAGCAAATGAAGTAGTGGTAGATGCATTCCTGAAAGATAAAGTGCGGTTTTTGGAGATGCCTGATATAATTGAGCAATGTATGAGTGCCGTACAATTTGTGGCGCAACCTACATTACAGGATTATTTGAATTGCGATCGGGAAACAAGAGCGTTGGCGAAAGAAATTATTTTAAAAACTGTTTGAAACTGATCAATGGAAGAATTTTTTGTAAAAGCTATTAGTTTAATTTTAAGCTTGTCGATATTGGTTTTATTGCACGAAGCCGGGCATTTTATTCCTGCTCGTTTATTTAAAACCAAAGTGGAAAAATTCTATTTGTTTTTTGATCCTTGGTTTTCCTTATTCAAATACAAAAAAGGAGATACTGAATATGGTATCGGTTGGATTCCGCTGGGAGGTTATGTAAAAATTGCCGGAATGATTGATGAATCGATGGATAAAGAGGCGATGAAACAACCTGCTCAACCCTGGGAATTCCGTTCTAAACCAGCTTGGCAACGTTTGATTATTATGATTGGTGGGGTAACGGTGAATGCATTGCTGGCCTGGGCAATTTATAGCATGTCGTTGTTTACCTGGGGTAAAGAAGTATTGCCTTTGGAAAACACAAAATATGGCTTGGCTGCCGATTCTTTAATGTACCAATATGGCTTTAAAGATGGTGATGTTATTACGGCAATTGATACTGTAAAAGCCTACGATCTTAAATCCATCAGCGAGGAAATTTTATTGAATGAAAGAAGAACCATTCACATCAGCAGAAATGGAAAAGATACTATTATTCAGCTTCCGGAAGATTGTCAGGATGAAATTCTCGATAAGTTAGATGGTCCGCTTTTCTCCATTCGTATGCCTTTTATAATTGATAGTGTAATTCAAGATACTTCGGCTCCTGCCTTCGCTTCCACCTTAAAAAAAGGAGATCAGGTGATAGGAGTAAATACAGTGGCTACACCTTATTTTCAAGATTATAGCAAAGAAATAGCAAAGTTCGCCCACAAAAAAGTACAGTTAAAAACAATAAGAGGAAAAGACACATTAATGATTCCTTGCGGTGTTGATGCCGATGGTCGTATTGGAACTTATTCGAAAGGACTAGATCATTATTTCACCTTTACCAAGAAAGAATACGGATTTTTTGAAGCTATTCCTGCCGGTTTAGGTGAGGCAACAGATCGATTGAGTGGTTATGTAAAACAGTTTAAATTGATTTTTTCCAAAGCTGGAATTAAAAAAGTGGGTGGTCCATTATCCATGGGAAGTTTATTCCCTTCCTCTTTTGGAGAACATTATTGGGAACACTTTTGGGCAATGACTGCCTTGCTTTCCGTTATTTTGGCTTTTATGAATTTATTACCTATTCCTGCTTTGGATGGCGGACATGTAATGTTTCTTTTGTATGAAATGATCTTCAGAAGAAAACCAGGTGAAAAATTCATGGAGTATGCTCAAATGACAGGGATGGTTTTATTGTTGGGCTTAATGGCTTACGCACTATTTAACGATGTGCTGAGGTTTATTATTAACTAATTAACTCTAAACATCTACCTGTTAGTAATATTCAGCATTTTACTACAACCTCTTTTACTTAAATAAGTAAACTTGTTCTATGCAGAAGTTTACTCTTTTCATTCTTTTCTCTCTTTCCTGTTTTGTAGCCTGGGCGCAAGCCGATACTACACTGTTGGATACTTCCTATCAATATAAAAAAGTGATGATCATTCCCTTTGAAGAGGATATGTATATCTGCGAAATTCAAAGTCAACTGGGCAGCAATTCCGGAATGAATACCGCTCAAATCAAAAGAACTTTTCGATATGGAATTGCAAGTGCATTGCAAAATCAATTTTTGTATCTATACAGCACCACTTCATTGATTCACTTGGTGCAGGATTCATTAAAAGATCTATATCGTGTTTATGGTTCTATAGCCCGTACCTACGATTTAGTGCCTGAGGAACCTAAGGAGGAACCTAAAGGAGCTTTGGGTCCGGTGCTTAAAAAATTAGATTTTAAAGCGAATAAAAAAGAAGGTAAAGAAGAGAAAACGCACATTGAAAACGGACAAATTATTTCTAAGCAAACCTCTGCTCCGCGATTTATGAATGTGGCCATAAAAGATCCTGCTTTATTGCCTTACCTGAATCAAAAATATGGAACCGATTTATTTGTATTCCTTAATGAAATGGATATTGTTAATGATTTAAGTGATCCCTATAAAGTAGCCGAAAATAACTACGATCGCATTTTAAAATTTCATTACACGGTGTATAATCATAAGGGCCAGATATTAAATAAAGGAATTATTTCTACTCCTTTTCCTTCAACAGAAAATAGTGTGAATGGCATCATAAAAGTTTATTTTCCACTTATCGCCAAACAGCTTGCTACTAAGTTGCCTCAACCTAAAGTTTTGAAAGTGCAAGAGGTGAATTCTGCCGACAGCAAAATAATGGTGGAGGAGAAATAATCTTCGTGATCACGAGCCGATTAATTCTTAATTTTATGAGGTAAATATTTCAAATCATGGCAACTATCAATATCAAATCGGTTTTAAAAGAATTAGGAATCAATGCCGTTAATTCGGGTGTTTCTAGCGGTAATATATGGTTTAAAGATTCTAAAAAATATATAGAATCGTATTCTCCTACCGACGGAAAATTAATTGCAAAAGTGTCAGTGGCCTCAAAAGCCGATTACGATAAAGTAATTAAAACAGCAGAAAAAGCTTTTTCAGAATGGAAAATGGTACCGGCACCTAAAAGAGGTGAGGTAGTGCGGCAAATTGGTGATGAATTGAGAAAGCATAAAAATGCATTGGGGGAGTTGGTATCTTATGAAATGGGGAAATCTTTGGAGGAAGGTTTAGGTGAAGTGCAGGAGATGATTGATATCGCTGATTTCGCAGTGGGTTTATCACGACAATTGCATGGACTTACGATGCATTCTGAAAGATTCAAACACAGAATGTACGAGCAATATCATCCTTTGGGAGTAGTAGGAATTATTTCTGCTTTTAATTTTCCTGTGGCTGTGTGGTCGTGGAATTCTTTTTTAGCATGGATATGCGGTGATGCTTGTGTTTGGAAACCATCGGAAAAAACACCTTTGTGTTCTGTCGCTTGTCAGCATATCGTAAACAGAGTTTTCAAAAAAAATAATGTTCCCGAAGGTTTATCTTGTATTGTGAACGGAGATTATACTATTGGCGAACTACTATCCCATGATGTTCGCGTACCTCTAGTATCTGCTACCGGTTCAACACGAATGGGTAAAAAAGTAGGGGAGGCAGTGGGCGCCCGTTTAGGAAAATCATTGTTGGAGTTAGGCGGAAATAATGCCATTATTATTACCCCTTCTGCCGATTTAAATATTGTTACTGTTGGGGCGGTATTTGGTGCTGTGGGTACAGCTGGGCAACGTTGTACTTCCACCCGCAGGTTGATCATTCATGAGTCGGTTTATAATGAAGTAAAAAACAAATTGGTGAAAGCTTATGGTCAACTGAAAATTGGAAATCCACTCGACAGAAAAAATCATGTGGGTCCGTTGATTGATACCGATGCCGTGAAAATTTATTTATCGTCGATTGAAAAAGTGAAGAAAGAAGGAGCCAAAGAAATTGTGGCCGGAGGAGTGCTGAAAGGCAAAGGATATGAATCGGGTTGTTATGTTAAACCTTGTATTTTCGAAGCTAAAAATTCTTACGAAATGGTACAACATGAAACCTTTGCACCCATTTTATATTTGATGAAATACAAAACCATTGAGGAAGCTATTGCTTTGCAAAATGGTGTTCCGCAGGGATTATCATCTTCTATCATGACTACCAATCTTCGTGAAGCAGAAAGATTTTTATCGCATGAAGGATCTGATTGCGGAATTGCCAACGTGAATATTGGAACCTCAGGTGCTGAAATTGGTGGAGCTTTCGGTGGAGAAAAAGAAACCGGTGGCGGAAGAGAATCAGGATCTGATGCATGGAAAATATATATGCGCCGACAAACCAATACTATCAATTACAGCAGCACATTGCCGCTGGCGCAAGGCATTAAATTCGATTTATGAGAAATATATTTTTATTTGGTTTTATTGTTTCATTGTCTTTTTCTTGTGCACAAAAACAAGAAGAACAAAAAGCTTCTTTATTGGCTTCTTTCTGGAAAAATGAAATAGCTCGTTTACAAAAAGAAAAGCCACTAGTTACTAAAATTTCTACTGTTAATGGGAAAACGGATACGATTAAAACCGATAGTATTAATTGGACAAACGAGTTGCACATGTTTGTGAAGAATGATTTAAATGATAATGAATTGGCTTTGTATGATGTTGATACAAACATAGTGCATGATACCTTGATCACTTCAGATGTAGAAGGAAACGTAAAGTATTTAGATATTCCTGCAACCGTTATTGTTTTTAATGCAAAAAGTGAAGAACAGAAATTAAGGAAAATCGTTTTGAGTGTGTATAAACCGTACAGTCGAGTTGAAATTATTATTAAGGATAATCAGCAACTTTATGGGCTTAATAAAAGGTTGATTTATGATGTGACTTCTGGCTATACCATCGAAGGATCTCAAGACATCAAATTTTTAAATGGAATAAATTATAAAGCGGAAGTGAAATTTGAAAAATAGGACAATAGTTCCTTCGTGCCTCAGGATGACAAATTTTGGATGAGATTGCTTCGTTCCTCGCAATGACGAGAGTGTTTGTCATCCTGAGGCACGAAGGAACTATTGTCCACCACATAAAATATGAAACCAGAACAACGCTTATGAAGCAATTTCTTTTTGGCTTTTTACTTTTTGTGTTTGCCTTTTCTCAAGCGCAAAGCGTACCCGATTTTGCTTCTGTTAAAGATGCCCATGAATTGAATTGGGAGAGAATGAATCTCGATTCCTTACCGCATTACATTACTCAATGTACTCAACTGAAAAAGATCAATCTCAGCGGAAACCGAAAAATAAAAGTGAACGATACTTTTCAAAAATTATCTAAACTACCTAAGCTTGAAATATTAATTATAGATTATTGCAATCTCTTTTTTCTTCCTTCGGTAATCAGTGATTTCAAAGCATTGAAGATTTTGTCGGTAGAAGGAAATGGTATCAGCTGGCTTCCTCCCAGTTTTAAAAATTTACCCATCGAAGAACTCAATCTTTCAAAAAACAATATCGATAGTTTGAACATCGGATTTTATTCTTTGCTGAAATTAAAGGAGTTGAATTTTTCACAAAATAAAGGAGTGGTGCGCGATTACAATATGGAAATATTGGCTTCTTTTCCTCTTTTAAAGTCCTTGATATTACAAGATTCGAAAGAACTTCCCAAAGGAATTGGAAAATTAAAATTGCTTGAAAAATTAGATATTTCGGGTGGTATTTTTAAGCAGGTTCCGAGTGAAATTTCTCAATTAACGAAATTGAAAATTTTAAAAATGCAAGGTTGTGCTCAAGTTGATTTGAGTGTGATTATTGAATTTTTAGCGGCAACAAAAACTTTAATCGAATTATATTGTGGTTATCCAAAAATGAGCGTGATTCCGTTTAATATTTCCAAATTACGAAACTTGAAGAAATTGTATTTATATGATTGTTCCTTGTCGCGATTACCAATATCATTCAAAGAATTAGCTTTAAGTGATATTTATTTTTTTCGTTGCTCATTTCCTCAAGAAACTGAATTTTTTAAGGAATTGGGAAATGGTAAACCTGAGAAGTATTTGCATTTTCAAAATTGTGAAATACAGCCATCGTATTCCAAGACATTTATCTTTGCCAAAGATACTATTGAACAATCATTTCAATACGATAATCAGTTTAATAAAGTAGCACTTGACCATCAGTTGGAAATACCACAAATGTCTTATCAATTGCTTACTTCTAAGGTATACTTAAAGGTGAAAAAACAAGTCTCCAAAAATAAATTTTCTTTCACTTTAGAACCTCAGTATGGCTATACCGAAAAGTATTTAGATGTATTTGGCGACAAGGTAAAAGCGTATCCTGAACTGAAAGTTTATAAAGGAATTAAGTGGGATTATACAGGCAATGAAATGGATATCGATTTGCTGAAAATGTATGCTTTGAGTGAAAAAAATGATGCCGATAAAGCAAAGAAAAAAGTAACTTTTGATATTTATGTTTTGAATTTACAAGACATTTTTATTTATCCTGAAAAAGAAGAAGATACTTATGTGATGGCTTACTCTCGCGGATTCGATACCTTGCGTATAAAAGTTTTACCATCATTGAGTTTAATAGATGCAAAGAAAATTCAAAAGTGGCATAAAAGTAAGTATGAATCGTATTTGAATGAGCGTGCTAAGCGACAAGAAAAGTGGGTTGTTTTAGATAAAAAATATTTATTGGCCTACGAAAAACATGAAGATGAATTAGAAAAATTCCGTACCAAATTAAATGCTCATTTTTACAATGAATTTAAAAAATAAAGTAAATACAATTTTTTTAGGATATGCTGGTTCTAATCTCACTTCTCTCCGTCGGTTGACGGAGAGAGTGCCAAAGGAATTGCGAAGTGGCAAGAGGGATTTTATAGGGTTGGAATTATCTAAGCAAAATCCCTCTTGCCTTTACCCACAAAGTCAGCGCACTCTCTCCGTCAACCGACGGAGAGAAGTAGGATTACCGCTTCTGTACTCATTAATTTTCTCTTTTCTTTTCTTTTCTTCTTTCAATACTCCCGATTCATATTATACTCAATCTGCTTCTTCATTTTTCTCTTCTGGCATTGCCGATAAAACTTTAACTCTTTCTTCTGCCGATCCGGAGTTGTTGAATGCCACAGTGTTTCATACTATTAATCAATTGCGGGAGAAGAAAGGAAAATTACCTTTTGAATATTCTCCTGAATTGAATAAAGTGGCTCAGAGTTATTTAGAAAAGATGGAGAAAAGAAAATTCACCAATCCTGAAGCCATTCAAAGTAAATATGTGAAAATAATTTTAAATGATGCCAAAGCACAAGGCTTTAAAGGTACATTAGTAAATATGAATGCACAACAGTATCAAGCCATAGATTATAATGGAAAGGAGTTTTTTTACAATAGAAAAGATAGTACAACGCAGTTGAAATTGTTTTATGGAAAAATGCCTGTGAAAAATGAAAAACACCCTGAAAGAGATTCTATTTCATGTTATACTTACAAAGCTTTTGCGGAGCAAATAGTGGATGAAATGTTGAAGAACGATAAACAAAAAGTTACTTTGAGTAAGGCCTATAAATTTTCTTCCTGTGTGTTACAGTGGGATTACTCTACTTTGTACAAAAGAAAGATTCCTCAAATTAAGTTGATTCAAGTGGCTGGTGGGTTTCAAACCGATTTGATGCAGGAGGAGGATTAGCGTTTCTTTTCTAAAAGAGCATAAAAAACCTTCATGATTTTGTGAAGGTTTTTTTATTGAAAATCATTTTTTCTTAAAAAGAAATAGAAGCAATTACTCTAAACAATTTATATGTTTTTGTTTTAGCGTCAAAAAATTCTTGTTCGAAATACTCAATGGTTGCTGCTTTATTCAGCTTCGATAAATAAGTAGTTTCAAATTTTTCAGGAGAGTTAATAGCATACAACCAATAGTAAGTTGCGATAGTGCCGTTGCTTTCTTTAAGAGTGAAAGCAATAAATTGAGTTCCTTCTATTTTAGTGATAGTTCCTGTTGCAGTTGGATTTGGTTCTACGGCAACTTCTTCATAAGCAGCAGCGGTATCTGCAGCAGGGACAGCTTCTTCAGCATTTCCTTCGTTATATGCTTGTCCTAATTTAACCAGAAAGTCGGGACAAAAATTTGCCATTCTCACAGCTACTAATGTTCCCAGTTTACGACCTTGTTCCTCATCAAATTTATCCATATTGATGTGGTGATCTTTTTTGAAATTCTTTTTATAAGGCATTGCGGCATCGTAAATACACATTCCAAATTTCAATAAGCCTTCTTGTGTTTTAATGTCTTCGGTAACTTTTGTTGCACAGTCACAAGATTTTTCCGCCACAATGTCTAAATACTTTTGTGAGTAAGCTTGAGCACTAACAACAACTAATAAAAGGAGAATGATTTTTTTTAGCATAAAATTAAATTAAGCCGCAAATGTATATATAATGATTTATAAATTTAGAATTCCTCTTGTAATTGTCCCATTTTTCCATTTTGAAAATCTTCAATGGCGGTATATATTTCTCGTTGGCTGGTCATTACAAAAGGGCCGTAGGTAGAAACATGTTCGTTGATAGGTTCTCCTGCTAACAGAATAAACCGGGTGTTTTCTGTTGCATTTAGGTTTACATTTTCATCATCATTTCCTAAAACCACTAAATTTTTTGTTACTGTATTTTCCCCATTGATTTGCATTTTTCCATCCAATAAATAAATCACAATGTTGTTTGATTTTGGCAGTGCAAATGAAAAGGAATCTCCACTTTTTAATTCTCCCCGCAATAAAACCAATTCACTCATGGTAGGCATAGGCCCCTTGATTTTATTTACTTCTCCGCAAATGATTCCTATTTCCGATTTTTTTTCTGAAGTGAACACAGAAGGAATTTCTTCTTTCTGTAAAGGATAATAAAATGGTTTTTCCATTTTCTTTTTTTGTGGAGCATTCACCCAAATTTGAATGATTTCCATCACTCCTCCTTTTTCCGATAGTTCATCGGAAGGGCGCTCACTATGTATCATTCCGCTTCCTGCAAACAACCATTGAATTCCGCCAGCTCTAACTTTTTTATCATTGCCCATTGAATCACGATGATTAATATCGCCTTCAAACACAAAAGTTACGGGGGAAAATCCGCGATGCGGATGTGGAGGAACACCTAAATCTTTTTGTTTTTCGCCGCCAGGATATTCCATTCTATGGTGGTGAATCAGTAGAAAAGGATCTACCATATCTAATCCCTTAATGGGAAGTGGCTGATCAATTAAAGTCCCTCCCATAGGTACTTTTTGAGAGGGGATGATGTGTTTGATGGTTCTCATAATTTTTGTCAGTACCTCTACAGCAATGACGAGTGTTATTTGTATTACAGTTTGCTTCCTAGTTTCAGCAGAATTTCTTTGTATCGTGCAGGTGCTTTTTCTAATTCATCTACAAAAATAAATTCATCGGCACTGTGAGAACGGGCGCTATCACCCGGACCAATCTTCACACTTACACAAGGCATCAGTGCTTGGTCACTGGTAGTGGGAGATCCGTAAGTAGGGATATTTAATTCTTTGGCAACGGCAAATAAGGGATGTCCCTCCGGCAAGCCCGAAGAATTCAATCGAGTAGATCGCGCATTAACTTCACACAACACACTTTCTTTAATCAATTGAAGTAGTTCCTCATTCGAATAAGTATCGGGCACACGAACATCTACCGTGAATTTACATTCTGCAGGAACAACATTGTGCTGGCTTCCGGCTTCAATCACCGTTACGCTCATTTTTACGGGCCCGAGAACATTACTCACCTTTGGGAATTGATGTGTTTTAAACCACTTGATGTCTTTTAAAGCTTCGTAAATGGCATTGATACCTTCGTTGCGCGCAGCGTGTCCTGCCTTGCCTTTTGCCACACAATCCAACACCATTAATCCTCTCTCTGCCACCGCCAATTCCATTTGTGTAGGTTCACCCACAATAGCTAAATCGATTTTTGGAAGATGCGACCATAATGCTGCAATTCCATTTTTTCCTGAGATTTCTTCTTCTGCTGTGGCTGCGTAAATTAAATTGAATGGTAAGTTTTCAGGGTACAGATCGCAGAAAACAGTGAGCAGCGAAATGAGTGGTCCGCCAGCATCATTGCTTCCTAATCCATATAACTTTCCATCAATAATTTCTGCTTGGTGCGGAATACGGGTATAGCCTTTATTTGGCTTTACAGTATCGGTATGCGAATTGAGTAAAATGGTGAATTTTCCTTCTGTGAAATTTTTGTTCACACACCAAATATTATTCAAGTATTTTTTGGTTTGAATTCCTTCTGTATTAATAACCTTTTCAAGGTATTCCACACGTTTTGATTCATCGCCGCTGAAGGCCTGAATTTGAATCAAATCACTTAATATTTTAGTAGGATTAATCATGAGTGAAAGATAAGGAAAATGTAATTAATTAGGATACTGGCCTTTAAAACCCTACATTTACGCACATTTTAGCAGATACCAGTTCTGTATAGTTAGTTCAACTTTAAGTCCCCATCTTATTTTTATACTCACTAATCTCTCGTTTCAGCTGAAAATTTTATAACGTTTGAAAAGCAGTAAGTTGTTAGACAGATAGGCAACGTAGGGTTTGAGTAAGGCATAACAATTTAGTAAATGAATAACAATTTTAATTCAACAGGGCGACGTACGCGCGCACCTCAAAATGGCAATTTTCGCCGCACACAAAGTAAATCGAATCAAAAAGAAAGTACTTTAGATCCCCGAAATTTCATTAAAAAAGCTCTTCCTAAAGAAGAAAAAAGATATGTTTCTGAAAGAAAAATTTCTGATTTGCCGGTGCATGAAAGCATCATCCAAAATTTATTGAAAAAAGGATACAACACTCCTACAGAAATTCAAGACAAAACCATTGAAGCTCTTTTGGAAGGAAGAGATTTAATGGGTATTGCACAAACCGGTACCGGAAAAACCGGTGCGTTTTTAGTGCCTATTGTACAACATTTAATGAATCATAAGCCTGCATTTCAGGTGTTGATCGTTGCACCTACTCGCGAATTGGCTTTGCAAATTCAAGATGAGTTTAGCACTATTAGTGCCGGATTGAACTTATACAGCGAATGTTTTATTGGTGGTACAAGTGTAAATAAAGACCGACAGTTATTGCGACAACCATCGCATGTAATTATTGGTACGGTGGGTAGATTGATGGATTTAGCCAATCAGAAAGCTTTGTATTTTGAAGATTTTTCTGCTTTGGTTTTAGATGAATTCGATAGATTACTCGACATGGGTTTCTCTCACGAAATTCAAAAAATGGTGAAAGCCATGACCCACAGAAAACAAACCATGTTGTTCTCTGCAACAGAAGAAAAAAGTCAGAAAGTTTTGATTCAATCTATTTTAAATAATCCTATTGAAGTTCGTGTGAGTACGGGTAATGCCAGTGCTGATCATGTGGATCAGGATATCATTGAAGTGAAACCCAATGAAAACAAAATGGATCTTTTAATCAATATGCTGAAAGAAGAATCTTTTGAAAAAGTAATTGTGTTTGCAGAAACCAAAAGATGGGTGAGTAAGGTGTGTAAAGAGTTGAATCGCGCTGGAATTAAAGCCGATGAAATACATGGAAATAAATCGCAAAATTATCGTGTACAAGCTTTAGATAAATTCAAATGTAACACCATTCAGGTTTTGGTGGCTACTGATGTTGCAGCACGTGGAATAGATGTATCGAACATCTCGCATGTGATCAATTATCAGCGACCAAAAAATTTAGATTCATACATTCATCGTGTGGGAAGAACAGGCAGAGCGGGCAAAAGCGGAAAGGCTTACACATTTATTAATTAATAAAAGAATTCAATGGCAAAGTCGAACAATAGTTTTATCAAAAAGCAAAAAGCCGATCAGCGTTCTAAAGATCGTAAAGAAAAAATGCAACGCATTAAAGACAAAAGGAGCGAACCTGTAAAGAAAACTTCTTTTGAAGATATGATTATGTATGTAGATGCCAACGGAAATTTTGTGAAGGAAAAACCATTGCCGCCTAACGAAGACGAGAAAGATAAAAAGTAATTTTATTTGAATAATTAATGAAGGAGTTTCTTGAAAAGAAACTCCTTTTATTTTTTACTTAATGCCAACACATTTGGGATATCCCAATACACTTTGTTGCTGTCGTTTTCATTGAAATCAGTTTCATAGCTGCCACAGCGTTGCACACTTAAGGCGGTATCTTTCAAATAGAATGAAGCTTCTGGTCCGCCTTCCAAATACATCATCTTTTTGAGATGAAGCGGTGTTGATTTTAGCATATTTATATAGTCGTGAACTTTGTAAGGAGAGCGAGAAAAAATGAATAAAATATTACCTCCTTGATCTTCCCCAATGGTAACCATACTCCATTTTTTTTCTTGCAATTTCCAGGTGTTTTTTTGGTTGCAATCCATCATGCGTATTCCTTGAGCAAAAGAATTGTATTTGTTTTTTAAGTCGCTCCAATTCGCACAGGTGATGTCGATAATTTGAATGGGAGGTACTAGAGAATCTTTGGGATTGAAAGCTAAAATATTTTTGTAAGAGGAAGTTAAAATTGGGTTGTTCACATAATTGTAATTCTTCATATATCCTGTACACACATCAAAACTCCCACTCAATTGAAACATCCCGGCATTAATTCCTGCAATAGCATTATTTTCTTTACACCATAAATCCATGGTTTTACTTTTTGTTTTTTTCTCGGCAGCACAAAGTAAATTCAGTTTAAATTTTTTTGGATCGAAACGTAAAATGTCAATTTTTGAATCGCCATGTGATGATTTTACAGCTGCATCAATTAATGCGTATTCTAAACCATTTTGAAGTTTTTGCCAAGTGATAGTTGAAGAAGAAGTTCCGTTACTGAAAAATGTAATGAGAATAAAAGTAATGGAGATTAGAAGAAATATTTTTTTCATCGTTTTTAATTTTAACTGAGGTTAAAATGCAAAAAAAGAAATTGGTTACACAACTTTTTCTTCTTAGAACAATTTTGGTAGTTAATTACCATAATTGTACTGTTTGATTGGTGGGAGAATTTATTAAGGGCGAAGAGCTAGAAAAATTGCAAAGCGCATCAATGTAGAGGCAGCTTGAAGCTGTCTTAAAACAGAAAAAATTCCGTTGAAAGAGGAAATGGAAATAATCTTTATAAGACAGCTTCAAGCTGCCTCTACGAATGCTCAGTAGATATTGTAAGAATTTCGATTTCTTAATTTTGAAGCTGAAAGCTTCGGGAAAAGATTCTGCAAAGTTCGCAAGCTAAACTTTGTAGAGGGTGAGGAATTTTTAGTATTTTTCCGTTGATGAAATTCGTTTTATATATATTATTTCTGTTTTTTTTCAGTTCGGCTTTTGCCAACAACAAAACATGTTTATGTGAAGAAGAATATAAGGAAAGTAGTTTTGTTTTTTCAAATGGTCGATTAGTTACAGTTTGTTCTTCATCAGACGATGATCATGCGAAAAAAGAGTATGAGGTTCGTATTCTGGATAGTAAGCATGATAACGTGCTTGATGTTATATATTCTCCAGAAAAATTCAAAATAAAAATGCAGAAGGATACTCTTCTTGTTTTTGAATATAAGCTTCTTGCAAGCGGAAAAAATAGAAAGCCAAAAGTAGAATTATGGCATATTTTCAAATTTTATTTTATTGATAGTGTACTGGTAGAAGAGGTGAAAATAAATCAAAGATTAAGGGTTTATTCTAAAGAGGAAATTAAACGAACAATTGTTGAATATAAAGATGCTGACTCTATATTAAATCCTGCAAAAATAGAACTTGCTTCTAAGCTAGTTATGGCGGGAATTTCCGGTGATACTTTATCACAATACTATATAAATAATTTCTCCAAAAAGTATAGATTAGATTCAATGTACAGTCTAGATTTTATTGTGTTGAAAAAAACATTAAATGAATGGCAAAATCAAGAAGATACTACTTTTAAAATACTTGATTCTGCTAGTCTTTCTTATAAACTTGTTCATCGTCAATCAGTAGGCATTTCTTATGGATGGTTCGGTTGTTTGTATAGTGATGGATTTTCATCCTATAAGAAAATTTCGATTTTGCAGTACAATGATGATGCGCAATTAGTGGTCCAATCGGAAAAACATTCTCGTCATCGCGGTTGCCAGGGAGGAATTGAGTATTTAAAAACTACTTTTTATGATACAACAGGATACACTACTGTTTTAATCGACGGGAAAAATAAGATTAATACAAAGTATTTTTTCGCTAAAAACGGGGAATTGATTAAAGTCATTAATTTAAGACCCAGCGAGGCAAGAAGAGAAGGAGGTATCGATTGGGAATAGTTTTAATAATTAAACTCCCAAGCACTTTTATAGGCTCCAATTTTTTCAGAATATTCAATAAAATCTTTGTAAAAATTATGATTTGCCAAAGTAGCGCTATTCCCTATTACCACTAGTTTTTTCTTGGCGCGGGTGAGGGCAACGTTCATACGACGAATGTCGGCGAGGAAACCAATTTCAGCATTATCATTACTGCGAACTAAAGAGATATAAATAATATCGCGTTCCTGACCTTGAAATCCATCGATGGTTTTAATGGCTAATTTGATAGGAAAAGATTTAAAATCTTCATCTGCTTCTACCAATTGTGTGAGATATTGTACTTGTTCTTTGTAAGGGGAAATAATACCCACAGTTAAAATTTCTTTAGAAGAATTTTGATATTCGTTCAGTAATAATTTTAAATGTTTGATGAGTAAAGTTGCTTCATCAGGATTAGAATGACTTAAGCTTTCTGGATTCATGATATCATCGAAGCTACAGCCGGAAGTATCAATAAAATCAATAGGTGTATGCAAAAATGTTTCTTCTTCGTTGTAACTCAATAAAGTATTTTTTACCGAATCATCGGCTTTTAATTCTCCTTTGTAAAATTTATGATTCGAGAAATTCATGATGTTTTCGTGCATGCGGTATTGTGTGTTCAACATCACCGAAATATTTTCTATACTCATGCAACGTTCAAACAAAGTTTCTTTCAATCCTTCTGCTTCTGCTTTTTTTGATTTTACAGTGGGAGGTAATTGAAAATGATCTCCGGCAAAAATTACGCGTTCAGCACGGGTGATTGGAATCCAACACATAGGTTCTAACGCTTGTGCAGCCTCGTCGATAAAGAGTGTAGAGAAGTGACGTTTGCGCATCATTTTTCCTGCCGATACTACAGGCGTACATGCAATTACTTGTGCTTTATCGAAAAGAGATTGAATAATGTAATCCTCTAAATTGTTGGCATCGCGCATGATTTGTTTGGCTTGCTGGTAGTATAGTTGTCGCTGCACTCTTTCTTCTTTATTGAAAACACGTTTGTATTTTCCCGCCATTTTGAAATATTCTTCTGCTGTTTTCCTGTAATTTTTTAAATCTTTGTGCGATTCGTGTGCCGAAATTTTTGCATCTAAAGTATTCATTAAAACTTCTTCAGAAATACGAGCAGGATTACCTAAACGCAACACACTAATTCCTTCGCGATGTAATTTTTCGGTGAGTAAATCAACAGCAGTATTGCTAGAGCTACACACTAAAACCTGAGTTTCGTTTTTTAGTGTTTCGCGAATGGCTTGAACGAGTGTAGTTGTTTTTCCTGTGCCGGGCGGACCGTGAATGATGGCGATGTCTTTTGCGGAAACAATTTTATTTACCGCTTCATTTTGTGAAGTATTCAATCGAGAAATTTGTAAATGTGGATTGCTGTGAAAGGCAGGTTTTTTCTCCTGAAAAATCACATCGCGTAGTTGTCCGAGTCGATTGCTATTGGGTGCTGCAATTACTTTGTCTATGGCAGCATTCATTTCTCTATAACTTGCTTCATCGAATAAAATATTGAGTCCGAGTTTTCCTTCTTCGCACCAATCGGGTAATTCATCTAAAGTGGTAGAGAAGCGAATTTTGTTATGTCCGAGAATTTTTACCGTACCAACAATTTGTTGTTCATCGGGATATTTATTGGAGAAAAGTGCAGCTTGTTTTCCTCCTGAGAATTGATGCGGTTCATTAAAGTTGGTGGTGCGTTCTATATCGAGAGATAGATATTCACCCACACCAATTTCTTCGCTGCTAATTACTATGGGGTACCAGGTAACGCCATTTTGTTTTCGGAAATTAATATTATCGCGGGAGAAGTGAGTTTGATACTGAGCAAAGTCTTCATCGCGTTCTATTTTTAAAAGTTTTTTAAGTTGTAATAATCTTTCAGGAGTTTCCATTGCGGTAAAAGTAATTATACTAAGTTAAAAAAGTTAGAAAAGAAAATATTTACTTATAATTGAAACAACTAATGGTATTTACTTTCGTTATTAGAAAAACTTCTACTATGAAAATTTTTGGAATTTCTATTTTTTTATTTGCACTGATTGGCTTAGCTGCTTGTCAGAAAACCGCGGTATCCACTTCTGATTGTACAGGCACAACACCTACTTACTTAACGAATGTAAAGTCGATATTGGATTCGAAATGCGTAAGTTGTCATAGTACAGGAAATCAAAGCGGTGGTATCGATTTAAGCAATTATTCCAGTTGTAAAAATGCGAAAGATAAAATTGTAGGCAGTGTTCAACATGCATCTGGATTTTCGGCAATGCCACAAGGAGGAGCTAAACTGGATGACGCTACGATAAAAACAATTAACTGCTGGTCGCAGAACGGAGCTCCCGAATAGTTTTATTTTTTCATGAATTTTTCTGTGTACAATTTGTCTTCATTATTTACAGTGAGAATATATATTCCATTGGGAAAATTTTCGATAGAAATTTGATTGGGCAAATTGCAGTTTTGCATTTCCAGCATAGTTTCACCTAAAATATTAGTGACTGTTAAACTCTTTATTTTACCGAGAGCTTGTGTTTTTATAAATAAAATTTTGTCGCTAGGATTAGGATACAAACTAATGTATGATTTTACAATTCTATTATTTATTGAAGTAATATTATTGCAAGTTGGTTTAACCCAATTAGGATCTTCCCAGTGACTATTTACCATAGTTACACCCGGAATCGAAAAGACATCATCACCTTGTAAGTAAATATGGTCGTGACAATCGGTATCTACGCCGTTATTTATAAGTACAAAATTATCCGTGGTGTTAGAGATATTGTTGTGAATAGATGCTTGTGAAGCACCCATGCCTATGCCAGATTGGGGATCTACACAAATTCTTAAGGTATCACCGTAACACCAGTCGTTGGAATCAACGGATGCAATGGGGTGAATAAGAATAATGTTTGCATGAATTGAGGTGTTCACACCTATGGCGAGCAATAGAGTAAAAAAATATTTAGTCATTTTCCAGAATTTAAAACTAGAACAAATTGTGAATTGAAAAAGTTACTTCTGCTTTAAACTTTTAATGTATAACTCTTCTACTTTTTTTCGGGCCCACGGAGTTTTGCGTAGAAAAGTTAAACTCGATTTAATACTTGGATTGCTCTTGAAACAATTGATATTTATTTCATACGACAACTCTTCCCAAGGATAGAGATTGGTAAGGTGCTCTAATATTTGCTGAAGTGTTACTCCGTGTAAAGGGTCATTGCTTTTTTGCATACACTATTCATTTCAAGATAAAAGTAAAAGATTTATCTTCATCACCCTAAAGATGGAAGCAGAAAAGAAAATATTAGAAAATTCAACCTTTGAAATGGGTTTAAAGTGGTTGTTGCTCATTTTAGGGATTGGTGTTTTGGTAGGTTCTGCTTCGGCGATTTTTTTGTGGTTACTTGATGCTGTTGTAAATATTCAATACTTTGAAAATTGGTTGATGTGGTTTTTGCCTTTGGGTGGGTTGGCGGTTGGATTGGCTTATCATTATTGGGGAAAGGAAGTCAACAAAGGAAATAATTTGTTGTTGGAAGAGATAGATGAACCTAAAAAAGTACTTCCATTTCGCATGGCCCCTATGGTATTGTTAGGCACTTTAATTTCACATTTATTGGGTGCATCGGTGGGTAGAGAGGGTACTGCTGTGCAAATGGGCGGAGCGATTGCAGATAAATTCACTCAATGGTTTCGATTGAATAATGAAAGCCGAAGGGTCATTTTAGTAATGGGCATAAGTGCAGGATTCGCTTCTGTTTTTGGAACACCTTTGGCCGGAGCAATTTTTTCGCTGGAAGTAATGGCCGTTGGTAAATTGAGATGGAAAGCTCTTCTTCCTGCTTTTGCTGTTGCTTTTGTTGCGCATTATGCATGTATGCATTGGGAAATTAAGCATACTCAATTTCATGTTCAATATGTTCCTGATTTGATTTTCACTTCTGTTTTTTGGACTGTTGTACTGGCTATTCTTGCGGGTTTTTGTGCATGGCTTTTTGTTTATAGCGGAGCGTTTTTTAAATATAATTTCGAGCGATGGATCAAATATCCCCCTTTGCGACCTTTTGTAGGCGGAATCATTTTAGCCATTGCTTATTTTTTTATAAACGATCCGGCTTATTTTAGTTTGGGAGTAGGAGAGATTCAGGATGCTTTTGGTAGGACTGTTGGTGGAGAGATGTTCATTCTAAAATTACTACTCACTGCCTTTGCGGTGAATGCCGGATTTAAAGGAGGTGAAGTAACGCCTTTGTTTTTTATTGGTGCTACTTTAGGTAGTGCGTTAACGCTTGTTAGTCCGATGCCTGTTGATTTATTCGCTGCGATTGGTTTAGTTGCT
The DNA here is from genome assembly GCA_023251075.1 of Flavobacteriales bacterium. GTDB lineage: Bacteria > Bacteroidota > Bacteroidia > Flavobacteriales_C > JAHEZL01. The sequence goes on from JAHEZM010000003.1 coordinate 56,993, forward strand.
GTTTTTGCGGGTGCCACCAATACACCCTTGGCCTGTGCCATTTTAGGTGTTGAGCTGTTTGGAATACAGGGCGTAATTTATTACGCTTTAGCTACGGTTATTGCCTATCATTTTTCAGGAAAAAAGGGAATTTATTCTTCACAGAAAATATCGTGGAAAGAGGCGAAAATGCTATGGAATTTCAAAAAATAATTTGTGGAGTTTATTTTAATACAATAACTTTTAGCAAAATGAGTTAATTTGGCTCTACAATCATCTGCATGAAAAGAATAATATTTATTGGTTTTTTATTTTCAACCTTCAGTTTGCTTCAAGCGCAACCTGTTGCTATTGGTCAATGGAGAGATCATTTGCCTTATTATGGAGGTAAAACGCTATTGGCAGCGGGCGATAAAATTTACTGTTCTTCTGATCCGGGCATGTTTAGTTTCGATTTAGACGACAATAGTATCACTCGTTTGTGGAAAGGAAGTGGTTTATCGGATGTGGGTGTAAATAGTATAGGTTATTCAAGTACTTACAATACGGTAGTATTAGGCTATTCAAACGGAAATATCGACTTGATTGTGGGGGATAAAATCATCAATTTGGCCGATATCAAGATGAGTAATATTTTGGGAGATCGATCGATTAATCATGTGCGTGTAAACGGACAATGGGCATATCTCTCTTGTGGTTTTGCAATTGTGGTGCTTGATTTGGCAAAAAGAGAAATTAAAGATACTTATAGAATTGGAAACAACAGTACCAATGTTTTTGTTAATGAATTAGAGATTTATCACGATACTATTTTTGCAGCCACAAAAGATGGAATTTATTTGGCCGATCTTAATAATCCGAATCTTAGCGATTTTCAAAACTGGACTGTTTTAACGTCATTGCCTTCTGGTTCATACAATTCAATTGTTGCAGTGAATGATAAATTGTATACCAATTTCGATAAGGCCAATGCCACCAATCAAGACACTATTTTTGAATTTAGTAATGGTGTATGGTCGAAAAGCAACTTAGGTGTTTATTACACCAATAATGATGTTTTAGATATTAATGCAGGAACAAAAGGCTTGCTCATCGCCTCAACGGTAAAGGCATGGGTTTTGAATGCCGATTTAAGTTTAGATAAAGAGATTGTTCAGTTTTATGTAGATGGTTTTCCGGGTTGGGCTACCGATGCACATCCTGTAGAAATTATAGAAAATAATGGTGAGTATTTTGTTTGTGATTGGCGATATGGCTTGCATAGAGTGAATGGAGTTTCATTGCCTCAGGCCATTATTCCTAACGGACCTTATGCTAAAGATGTGTGGGAACTTAAAGCGCGCAATGGTCATTTATGGGTGGCTACAGGAGGTTATGATAACGCAATCAATCCGCGTTTTTCAATAGTGGGGACTTATATGTTTGATGGTAGTTTCTGGCATACTTACAATTCCGTTACCACTCCGGGTTTAGATACCATTTATGATCATATCTCGGTAACACCTGATGCTACAGGGAAATTAGCTTATTATGGTTCTTTGAATACCGGAGGTTTTTCTTTAGCAGAAAACGGAATTCAAAATGTTTACAAATTGACCAATACTAGTTTTAATGCTTATTCTGGTAAAAATGTAATGCTTTCCGATTTTGAATTTGATGCCAATGGAAAATTGTGGGCTTTGAATAGCGGAAGAGATGGATTTCCAATTTCATCTACCTTACATGTGTTGAAGGGAAATACCTGGCAGCCCTTTACCATACCCGCTATTACTAGTAATGCTTCTATTATGATGAAGATGATGATAGATTCACAAGGCAATAAATGGATCGTTAAAACAAAAACAAATTTTGGTGTGGTAGTAGCTCGAGAAAAAGATAATAATTTAAATAGCTCAACACTTTTTAATGTGCGTCACCTTTCGGATGGGGTGGGTAGCGGAAGTTTACCTTCGTTGAGGGTAAATGAAATGGCGGAAGATCATGCCGGTAAAATTTGGTTCGCTACGGATCAAGGAGTTGCTGTTCTTTACAGCACCGATAATTTATATACAGCATCGGCTGTTGATGCTAGTTTGGTAACCATTACAGATCCTGCAACCAAAGTGGCCTATCATCTTTTAGCGACGGAAAGAGTTACTTGTGTGGCGGTAGATGGTGGTGATAGAAAATGGTTCGGTACAGATGGTTCCGGAGTATATTTGGTTTCGGCAGAAGGAACCACTCAGCTTTTGCATTTTACCGAAGAAAATAGTCCGCTTATTTCTAATAAAATTATTGATATAGCAATAGATGATGTTACCGGAGAAGTGTTTATTGGAACAGAAAAGGGAATAGTTTCTTATCGAGGAACATCAACAGAAGGGACCGATGCCAATGGATTTGTTTATGCTTTCCCCAATCCGGTTAAACCTGATTACGATGGTATTATTGGCATTAGAAATTTAGTGAATAATGCTTACGTAAAAATTACCGACATAACGGGTAATATGGTTTATGAAACCAAAGCGGAAGGCGGACAAGCAACATGGGATGGCAAAAGGAAAGATGGAAGCAGACCTCAAACCGGAGTTTATTTGGTTTTTATTTCTAATGGAGATGGAACAGAAACAGAAGTAACTAAAATTTTATTTATCAATTAAGGATCAATTTGTGAATAAAGATTTTCTTGATCAAGCCATCATTATTCAATCCATTAATTATTCTGAAAATTCAGTAATTGCGAAATTTTTTTCACAGCAGCATGGTTTAATTTCTTGTTTTGCGCAAAAAAAAAAAGGAAGCAGAGGATCTAATTATCCTCCTTTTTCTTTGTGTGAAATAGAATATCAATCGAAGAAAGGAAGTAATCTTTTTAAACTGAAAAGCAGTAAATTAATTTCGCCCTATACTACTTTATATTCTGATCCATTTAAAACAACCATTTTGCTTTTCTTATCGGAAGTGCTTGTAAAAACTGTGAAAGAGGAAAGTGCTCATCCCGAGTTATTTGCTTTTTTACGAAGAGAATTTTTATTTTTCGATCAGCTGGAAGAAGGTGTAGCTAATTTTCATTTGTATTTTTTATCGCATTTAATTACTCATTTAGGTTTTAAACCTCTCCATGGAGAGGGTAGATTTTTTAATATTGCAGATGGGGAATTTGTTGAATTTGAATCGGCAGAAAAACATTTGGATGAAAAGGAAAGCAAAATGTTTTTAAAATTTTTACAAAGTTCAGGGGAAGATATTTCTGTGATTTGCAGCAATAGAATTGAACGATCTTCTTTACTCAAAGGAATTATTGAATTCTATCGTTTTCATTGCACTGGTTTTGGGGAATTGAAATCGATGGCCGTGATGGAGGAAGTTTACATGTAAGATGTAGTATAATTAACGTGAGTTCTGAATAAAAATATTTCTGTTATTTTTATTCAGAACTCACGTTAATTTTTAATCAGTTTGTAAAAATCAATGTTGTTATTGGTTACGGTATAAATTCCTTCTGGGAGGGAATTAATATCTATCCATTCGTTATTACTGATTGTATTTTGTTGCACTAGTTTTCCTGATAAATCATAAATGAAAATAGTACCTGCTGAATTTATTTTAAACGAGTTGTGAGCAGGATTAGGGTAAATGAAGTTGATTGTTTTTTTCATTTCAGATACGGCAATATTACTGCTAGGATCGGCGAAAGTAAAATCCAAATAATTCAGATTAAAATCACCTGTTTCAAAAACAATTCTAATCACTTGCTCTCCTTTTGTTAAAGGTACATCATTCACTTTTACATTGAGCCAGCTTTGCCATCCGCCGCTGGCAGGAATAGAGAAGGTGGCTGTTGTTTGATCATTGATTTCGATATGGAAAGCTTTGTTTCCCGCAGTACACGCTACTCTTGCCCGTATGTCGTAAATAGTATCTTTAGCAACATTAACGGTATACTCTAACCATTCTCCTGCCTGAATCCATCCTATACTATAACCATTACCATTGTCGGCACAACTTTCTATATCTACATTTCCTGTTCTGTAAGCATTACCGTTATTGCCTTCCGATAAATCGTAGTAACCCAGATTGCTACCCACATCAAAATTTTCTGCTTGCACTTTTCCCGGAATATTTTGTGCATTTCCACCAAATGCACTTTGTACAAGAGCTGGATTTACGGTGATAGTTATGGTATCACTATATGCAGAAGAGTACATATTATCGAGCGCTAAGGCATAAATTTTATAGGTTCCTGGTCCGGCAGTTTTCCAACTGTAGGTAAAATGAGTGCCTGTATCTTGTGCTATTTTATTATTGTTGGCATAAAAAGCAATAAGAGAGATAGTACCATCGGAATCATTTGCATTTGCTTCCATGTAGATAGAATCTCCTTCTGTAAATGTTTGATTATAGATTGGGTGGATTAAAGTTGTTTTTGGTTTTTTATTGTTTTGCGAATTTTTTATTACTTCATCCATTGCCTTTAACAATGATTTATTATTGCTCGTTGGGAAATCATATTGTAAAGCCCACCACATTACTCCTCCTGCTAAATCCTGAGCCAGGGCTGTTTTTTTTTTAATGGTGCTAATACCGTTGTAGTAAATATTTCCGTTGGATGGTGTGGTAATGTGATCTTCATTTTCTGATCCCGGAAAGAGATTAAAAATTTGCATGATGGTCATACTACTGCTGCCATTGGTTTCCCATCGGTAGCCATAACTAGGTAATCCCAGTATCAATTTTTCTTTGGAAAGTGCTCTTGTTTCTCCCCAATATTGTAAGTCGCTTACGGCTGAGGAATATGAGGAATGCTGACCGGGTCCGCTCCAGGTACCATATTGGTCGTACGACATAATATTTACCCAATCGAATTTATTCAGTGCATCATTAGAAATAGAATTTCCATTCCATGTAGCTACTGCAGCGCTTAATGTTTTTCCACTTCCAGCGAGTGAATCAGCCAGTTCAATAATAAAAGCATTGTAGTTAACATCAATTGCTGATCCTTCTAAATCAATATCGATTCCATCCAGTGAATACTGAAAAAGAAATTCTTTGATTTTGTGAATGAAATTTGCTCGGTTTGCTAGCTGTTTTAAGGTAGTCCATGAACTCGGAGCAGAAGCACCACCTACAGAAATAATTGCTTTTGCATTTCCATTGTGAATAATGTTTACAACAGAATTTAAATTATCGGTAGGACTCATCGCTCCCAAATTATCGGGATTCGCGAACGATATACAAACATGTGTTACAACATTGTAATCAACAGCGTTAGCATCTTGTACAAAATTCCCCCAATTGTACAAATAACCCACCACTTTAAATTCTGCTTTACAGAATTGAAAGCTAAATAAGAAAAGAAAAAAGAAAAGAAAGCCCCCATTTGATTTACTTGTAGTCATAAATAAATGGTTTTAATAGACAGGCAAATTAACCTTGCATTTACAATTTTCAAAATGTTTTAGAGGAAGTGCGGTGATTGTCCGGTGAAATAAATTTATCCGGCCTTTTCTTCTTTTTGTTTTCTGTAATCGCCAGGGGCAATACCTGTTTCCGATTTAAAAACCCTGTTGAAATGAGTCACATTATTATAACCAATAGAATAGGCAATTTCAGAAATATTAGCTTCGCTTTCATTCAACAATCTCTTGGCTTCGGTCATTCTGATGTTGTTGATATATTGCTTGAAAGACTGATTGTATTTGGTTTTTATAATAGCAGAAATTTTATTTTCGTTGTATCCGGTTTCTTTATTAATTAAACTTAATGATAGTTCCGGATTAGAATAATTGGCTGCGATGTAATCGAACACCTTTTTCTCTAAAGCATCATTGCCATTGTTAATTTCCGGTGTTGGCTGATAAGTAACAAAAACCGTTTTTTTCTTTTTAGTATAGCCAATTAAGAAAGCAATAATACTTAATATTAAGCCTATTATTAGTGTATATAGGTAATATAAATTTTCAGCAGTAAATGCAAAAGAGCTAAGAGTAATTTTATCTTTTATTCCAGTAGGTAAGAATGCACAGTTTTCAATTTCTACAGATTGTGTATTGCTAAAAGCACAATTCATTTTGCTGCCAATGGAATCAATCTGGTTGTCTCTATACCACCAATCAGGAGTACTGAATTCTTTTAAAGGAATTTCATATTCTTCTTCCTCAGGAGAATATTTTAATTCATAAACATTACTCATGTAAGAGTTCGAATTTTCAATATTTGAAAATTTCTCACAATAGGTTTTGATATTTATTCGAATAATTTTTGTGTGTTCGGCCTTTATTTTAAGCGATACTGATGAATAATCATTGATATCAAAGTACTGTTTCGGATTCTTTTTAGATAAGGCGATTCCAACGTAAGGGTATTCAAATTTCCCCCCTAAGGTGTAAGTTAATTCAAGAGATTGCTCGGGGTTGGTTTTTAATTCTGCCTCAGAATTTCCTTTGTCTGCATGATCTTCATATCCCTTGGCTACAAAGTCCTCTGTAAATGGAAACATCGAAAATTTTTGAACTCTAAAGAAAAAAAGAATAGAGGAAACCGCTAAGGTCCCAATAAGTATGTTAATAGCTATCCTTTTAAAATTATAGGTCTCCATGTTCGCACCTTAAAGATAGCATTTTCACATTAATTTCCAGTTTTAATTTTGCACAAAAAAACAAGGTAGATATTGAGCAATATCTACCTTGTTACCTAATATATATAAAACTGTCTGGAGAATGCATATGAAAAAAGAACGTCTTTTTTAAAAAGTGACGGCCTCGGGGGGGAGACCGTCCACTTCTTTAGGGGGATTCAATCTACTTTTCTTGTTACAAATTTAAGTTGTAAGGGAGTGATTCGACGAATATTTATTGTGACTTGCGCCGGACAGGCAAAAAAATAAAGCCGGACAATGACCGGACAAAAACACGCAATAAATTGAAAATCAAATTAATAATGAAAAGACAATTTTTGTGATGTATTAATTTTCTTAGTATTTTGTGGTAGATAATTGTTCGATTATGAAAAAGATATTTGTCCTCCTATTTATCCTTCCTCATTTACTATATTCAAACTTAGCTGAAGTATATAATTACACTACTGATGATTACGAAGGGCATTCGATTAATTATGATGCCATTGAAGATACTTCTGGTATAATGTATTTTGCCAATGCCTATTCTGTGCTCGAGTTTGATGGTATACAGTGGCGCTCAATTCCTTTGCACGATGTGAGCCCTTCAAGTTTTGCAAAAGGTCCTGATGGAACCGTGTATGTTGGTGCTTTTTCTGATTTCGGTTATTTGGTGAGAGATGCAAAAGGGAAGGGTAGTTTTTCTTCTCTTTTATTAAAGATTAAAATTCCTGACCATAATGTGGGTATTATCAATCACACCATATACTTTAAGCAAAAGGTTTACTACTGTAGTTCTGCGGCTATTTATGTTTATGATGGTAAAAATGTAGAAGTAATTTTTCCTGAAAAAGATGCGAAAGGATTGCCTAGCAAATTTGGTTTTATGGGTTTGGTGGGTGATGAACTATTGGTTTATAATGATTATCGGGGTTTAGGAAAAGTAATGGAGGGTAAATTTCATCCCTTATCGTTTTCTAAATCGGCCGATGATTCGTGGTTGATAACGGCGTTCGGCCTCAGTGAAAACAAATATTTAATAGTTACTAAAGATCATCTTTCTATTTTCGACCATGGCAACTACAATCCTATTTCATTTAAAAAAGATGGTGTGCCTGTGAATATCACTATCACTCATGCCATTGATTTAGGAGGGGATAAATTGGCTATTGGTACCGAGCTTTTTGGTGTTTTAATTTGTGATAAAAATGGTAATATTTTAAAAACCTATGATAAGCAAAGTGGACTAAAAAGCAATTATGTAAACCGTCTCTTCCGTGATTCTAAAGGAAATTTGTGGGCAATGTTGAACAATGGAATTTCTATTTTAAAAATCAGTTCCTCTTATCAATACCTCAATGAAATTCAAGGAGTAGAAGGAATGGGCTATTCAAGTTTATTGGTGAATGATACTTTGTATTTAGGTACTTCACAGGGTTTATTTTACACCAGTGGTTGGACCAGAAGTAAAGAATTGAATTTTACTAAGGTAACTTCTGTGGGTTTGGTGATCAATGATATTCGTTATTTCAATGGTAGAATCATTTGTTCTGATCAGGCCAATGTTTATGAATTAAATAATTTGAAAGCCACTATTATTTCCCCTGAAGAGTGGCATGGCGGATGGGTTTTTAAAAAAGTACCTAAGAACGATTCCCTAATGATTTGTGGTACTTACGATGATTTCAGAGTGTATGCTTTCAGAAAAGGTCATTGGGTTTTTAGAAATATTATTGCTGGCTTTCATCAATCCTGCCGAATGTTTGAATTTGATGAGCAAGGTGTTTTGTGGATGGTACAGGGAATAGCAGGTTTGTTTAAAATCGAATTCTCGACTGATTTTTCGAAAACGATTTCCGTGGTGAACTTTGCTGCTAAACTTAAGCTCGATCCAGGTTATTTCAATGATATTGTTAAGGTAAACCAACAAATTAAAGTGTCTTCTGATGGTGGAATGTATTACGTTAGTACAAAAGGTGAATTGCTAAAAGATCCCCAATTCTCTCAAATCACCGAACATTTTAATAGAATTCGTGCCGTTGAAGGTTCCAATATTCTCTACATTTTATTGAATGAACGTCCGGCTTTTTTAGAATTGCAAAATGGTAAATATGTTCTCAGCGCTTTAAATACCAGTTCGGTAAAAGACAAATTGGTGGGAAGTGCAGAATATATTTCAAAAATTGCCGAAGGTGAGTATTTGGTGGCAACACAACAGGGCTTTGCTTACTTTAAAGCCAATGAGCATAGTAAAGATCAATTGCCTAAATGCTTAATCAGAGAAGTAAAATTAATTAATGGTGAAAAGGATTCTACTTTGTTGTATGGCAGCATAGTTTCTTTGGAAAATGATTACTCTAATAACAATTTAAGTTTTCATTTTTCTTTACCTGTTTTTGGAGTAAGCAGCAATTTGAAATTCAGAACAGAATTGAGTTCTCACAATTCTAATTTGGTGTGGAAAGATGAATCGAAAAACTCATTTAAGGAATACACCAATTTACCTGAAGGAGAATATACTTTAAAGGTATGGGCGATAGTAAACGGCAAGGAGAGTCCGGTGCAATTAATGACATTCACCATTTTTCCTCCGTGGTACAGATCAGCGATAGCTTATACTTTATACATTTTGTTTTTTGTAATTCTGGTTTATGTTTTTAATAAGCAGATTCGTATTCGATTTAAGCGTCAGCGTGAAAAATTAGAACAAGAGAAATTGCTTGAATTACAGAGTAAAGAAAGCATTCATAAAAATGAATTATTGGAAATTGAATTGCAACGCAAGAACGATGAGATGGCTTTTTTAGCTTTGAATTTTACTCAAAAAAAACAGTTTTTAGGGTTCTTACGTGGACAGCTCAGTAACATTTCAAAAAACATTACCGATGAAAAAAGCAATGGCGAAATTAAATCCTTAATTCGCAGTATCGGAATGGAAGATGAAGAGGAAGAGAATTGGGATAAATTTCAAATGCATTTCGATAAAACCAATGATAATTTTTTCCATAAATTGAAACAGCTGGATCCTAAGGTTAATGAATCTACCATGCTTATGTGTTCTTATATTAAAATGGGTAAATCGAATAAGGAAATCGCCGATTTATTAAATATATCTATCAGTGGAGTAGAAAAAAGGAAGTACCGATTGAAAGATAAATTAGGATTAAGTGAAACAACTTCTATTACTACCTTCATTTGTGAGTTGTAATCTAATCGTCGGCAGATACCATAAAGAAAGCGTAAAAAATACCTGGAATAAATCCTAGTAGTGTTAATACAATTACAGTTTTAAGTTTGTTTGATTTCGACCCATATTTCAGAAAAACAGCGTAAGGAGGAATTAAAATGCATAAAATAAAAAGTAGTAAATCTTCATTTTCTTTGATAGCTATCTCTTCGTACTCCAGTGGATCCATTCCTCTTGATTTACAAAAATTTTCCAAAATTTTACTTTTCACAATCGTATCGTAAAGAACAACTTCTTTTTCTGGTTTTGTAATAATGGTTTTAGCAATTGTATCTGTCTTTGAACTAGAATCTACAATACTTTCCGTATGAACCGAAGCGATAGTAGTGCTATCTTCTTTCTCTTTTCTTTTCTTTCGTGATGAATACTCTTTTTTTTTCTGTTTTTCACTTTGAGAATAATCAACATAAAACCCGTCGCTATATCTTTTCTTAGAAATATGAAACGTGTGGCACGAACCCAAAGTGATTGCGGATAATAAGAGGATTACAATTCTAATGGGGGCGCTCGACATTATTTAAGGCGAAAAAGTGATTTATCTATAACGAAGATAAAAGAACTAGCGATATGTACTTAAAAAATATTTCATAATTCTTAACCTTCTTGTTTATGGAATTTTATAACAAAGAGTAAAAATTCTGTTACATTTTTCAAATCGCACTGAACTATCTTTAGAATAACAGGACCAAATTAACTAATGAAAGTGTCGGATACTCCACGTTTCGATGCCCAACTTTAAACTATTACTACTATGAAAAAAGCATTTTTACTCCGAATCGCCCTAACGATTTCAGCGCTGATCCCCAGCAGCATTTTTTCGCAGCTCCCCTGCAATGTATTGGTGGGTTATTGGCAAAGTTCGTGGGGAACAACGGTTCGCCTAAAAGATATTAATAGCAATTACAATGTTATTAATATAGCTTTTTTAGAGGCAGGTGGAGGAGATGGCTCCTCTGATAATAATAACATCAGTGCTTTAAATTTTACGGCAACCAATAACAGCGGATTGTTGGCAGATATTCCTGTTTTACAAGCAGCAGGAAAAAAGGTATTGATGAGTATTGGTGGCGGAACGGGTTCTTTTAAGTTGAGCTCCAGTGCCGATGTTACCACTTTAGTAAATAAAGTAAAAACGATGATTCAAACCTACGGATTAGATGGTATAGATATCGATTTAGAGCGTTCGGTTTATTTGAGTCAAACCAGCGGTGGTACAGTTACTAGTCCCGAAACCCATATCAGCAACGTAATTTCAGCAATTCAACAATTACTTACCTGGTACCAATCTACTTATGGTAAAAAGATGTTGCTCACCCTGGTTCCTGAAGTGGCCTATACTGTAGGTGGTTTATCTGATTATATGTCGAAAACTTACGGAGTAGCCTATTTACCTATCATACAAACTTTAAGTGCCGATATCGATTTGGTAATGGTTCAGTTGTACAATTGTTCAGGAGGAAGTTATGGTTTAGATAACAAAGTATATTATGAAGCTACTGCGGATTTTATTGTGAGTCAGACTGAAGCTATGATTAAAGGTTTTACTTGTTTGAATAGCAAAGGAACCTACAGTGGAATAGACGCATCAAAAATTGCTGTTTGTTTACCGGCGAGTTCTGCGGCAGCAAGTTCAGGATATACCACTCCGGCAACAGTAAAATCTGCCATTAATTATTTAATGGGTACAGGATCAAAACCAGGAAGCTATACCCTTAAAACTACAGGTGGGTATCCGGCCTTGAAAGGAATGGCGACCTGGTCGGTAAACACTGATTTAGATGGTAGTTATGCCTATGCTACCAATTACGCAAGTATTTTTACTTCGTGTCCTACTACTGCTGTTAATGAAATATCAGGCAATTCTTTTATCGCTTATCCAAATCCAGTGGCTGACCAATTGCGCATCGATGGTTTAAATGGAACCGGTGAAAAAGTAATTCTTTACAATGCATTAGGACAAGTTGTTCTTCAGGAAATCACCACCTCTAATACAATGAATTTAGAACTTTCTTCCCTCCCAGCAGGATTCTATACCCTGCAAGTTTCCAATTCTTCAATGAAGTTGATGAAGAATTAAGTACACACGTACCCCGTAAGTAATGAAAGGCAGGCGACCCACCTGCCTTTTTTTTGAAATTTTGCAGTGTATTTTAAACCCCCAACACTTCTTTCAATTTTCCATAACCTGTTCTGCTCAATGGAATTTTATTTCCTGTTTTGAGAAGAGCTAAATGGCTGCCTTTTTCTGCGGGTTCTATTTTCGTGATTTGTTGCAGATTGATAATGAAAGAGCGATGCACACGAAGGAAATCTTTGTTGTCGAGTACCTCTTCAAAATGCGACATGGTTTTTTTCTTGAGATGGTAAGTGTCTTTGGTGAAAATTTTCACATAGTCGTCGTAAGCCTCAATGTAAGTAATATCCTGAACCGGAATAATACGAATGTTGCTTCCGTTTTTTACTACCACGCGATGGTTTTCATCAGGCTGACGCGTTTCGCTGAGTAAATTTTGTGTTTTCTTTTCCGACTTATTTTGTTCTTTATTTTGCGACCATTTTTGTAAGGCTTTATCGAAGCGTTCTTTACTGAATGGTTTTAAAAGATAATCTATTGCATGTGCTTCAAAAGCTTTGATAGCATACTCATCAAAGGCAGTAGTGAAAATTACCGATGGCGCTGGATCAAGTAATTCTAACATTTCAAAGCCATTGATTTTAGGCATTTGAATATCCAGAAAAATAAGATCGGGTTGATGTTGTTGAATGGCTTTTAATCCCTCAAAGCCATCGTTGCATTCCTGAACAATGGTAATATTTTCGTGCGATTGAAGATATTCTTTCACTAAACTTCTGGCCAAAGGCTCATCGTCGATTAACACAGCTTTTATCATACGCTTTGCGGAATTTTTACGGTGGTTATAAAAATATTTTCTTTTTGTTGTGTGCTCAATAAGTCGTTTCTGAAATACAATAAATTCAATCTCCGTTGTACAGAACTCAATCCGAAACCAGTTCCTTTTTTGGGTTTTGCGGTTTGTGCATCGAAAGGATTTTCTACTTGAAAAATCAATAAGTTGTTGTCGGTTTTCACCAACATTTTAATAGTGGTTTCCCCTGTGGTGTCGTACAATCCAAATTTAATGGCATTTTCTACAATAGGTTGTAGTAAAAGGGCAGGAAGTTTCATGTTGAGTGCATTTTCATCGGGATTTAATTCAATAATTAAGCGATGACCGAAGCGCACTTTTTCAATATCTAAATACAATTGGAGCAATTGTAATTCTTCGGAAAAAAGCACCAATTGTTTTTCATCTTTTTTAAGTGTTCCGCGCAGGAAATCGGAAAGCTGTTGTATCATTTTTCTGGCTTCTTCTGGACGAGAACCGGCTAAAGCACTGATGGAATTTAAACTATTGAAAAGAAAGTGAGGTTGAATTTGTTGGCGTAAAGAGGCTAATTCAGCATCGCGCGAAAGACTTTCTGCTTCTTCTTTTCTTTTTAAATTTTCTTGTTGTTCTTTCATGGCGGTGATGGTCATGCCAATGAGGGTCATAAATGAAATCATTAGAAAAGAAAAGGCAAAACGAATGGCCCATGATTTTTCGAGATAAGTTAAATAGCCAATGTTATCGGCGTAAATTTCTTTTAAAATATAATTGATAATGATGCTCGATAAAACGGTAAGTGCAATAGCCAAAATGAAACGATACCAGCGATTGCCTTTTCCCGGTTCATAGTACTTCAAAGAAAATTGTGCGGCAACCCATGCTAAAGTTAATGTGTTGGTGGTGATAGCAGCGTCAACCAATGCTTCTTTCCAATCTAATCCTACATGATGCAAAGCCCATGTTTGAATACAAAACCACACCAGCCACCATGAGCCGTAAGTAAGAAGGGTAGAGCGGTAGCCTTTATTCATAGAAATTAGTGACTGGTAATTTCAACACCACCAAAGATTACATTTCCTTTAAGAATTAATAATTTTTCGGGAGCTCCGCTAAGGTCATTTTGAACATGACGTTTATCCTCCACGCTGCCAAAAACAGTAGCTATTTCCGATTTTACTTTCCAGTGCGGAGGAAGAATTAATTTCAATCCGCCAAATACTTCTGTGAGTTCAATTTCTGCCTGATTAGTAATATCTGATTGAGTCATATTCAATTCAATTCCACCAAAAATTGCTTTTATTTCACCTCCTTTAAAATCTTTAGAGATGATGTTTTTTTGTACGCCACCAAAAATCACTGGGAAGTAGATATAATCTTCATTGGTGTTTACTTCACCCGATCTTTCTTTCATCTCGTGAAATTTTCTTTCAAATTTTTCTCTGTGTCTCATGTGACGGTATTTCCAGTGGTGTTGAGGATTACACTTTCTTCTGGGTTTAAAAATCATGATTACACCTACCATGATAATTACCAAAGGAAGAATGTAATTTTTTATACTTAAATCGGGACATAAATCCTGAGTGATCAGGAATATCACACCAACAGTAAGAATGGGTAACCAAAAGAAATGACGGAATTGGTGTTTGATTGCGGTATGTACTCCAATGGCAATGAGTAGCATTTTCCAGGTAAAAACCCAGTCGGGGATATTATTCCCCATTTGTTTTGCTAGATATAATGCGCCAGCAGTAATGAAAAGGAGTCCGCCTACAATTTTTCCTCTTCTATGGGTTTTTTCCCATTGAATTCTTAAATCTTCTTCGCTTAAATTACGATCAGTTTCCATTTTACAAATGTTATGAAGCAAATGTAAGATAGGAATAATCGCTTTACAATGTAAAATAGGTGAGTTTACATCAGTCGTCGGTAAACAACGAAATGCACGATTCTAATAATTTCTTTTCTGTACGTCTTTAAAAGGTGCACCAGCCGATAACACTATAAAATCAAGTTCAAATTTCGAACGGTTGAATTGCAGCGGACCGGCACCAATACCCATGTCAAAAGCATCGATAATAGAAAACGATGGAAAGCCTTCCATACTAATGAAATTCGATAATTTAATGCTTACCATTTTCCATCCATCCCAATCAATATCAATGGAATAATTTTTCGCTTCTGTTAGGTGGGCAAAGCTGAAACTGATCTGACTATTGGGTGATGTGCTATGATAACCTTTAATGTATAAATTGAGATAAATACTATCGGTATTGGTTATTTTTGTTTTAGCGATAAAAGCTCCCACATTGGAAGTAATATCACGGCCAAATCCACCAAAGAAGAACACATTTGAATTGTCTTTAGTATTTGCCTCGTAATACATCGATTGTCCGCCTTGCGGTGATGCTAAAGTTCCTGTAATTGGGGAACGATAGAGGTGAACGTTAGAAGTATCTCCCGGATAATTATAGCAACCCGTAAGAATATTGTAAAAACCTACACCATCAAAATCATTGAATACCATTGAAAAATTGGTGCTTTTAAAATTTGGTCGGTTCATTAGTATTGCCGTTTTGGTAGCAACTATTCCTTTACAATTCAATTCCAATTCAAAAGAGCATTCTTCGGCTTCAAAAAAAATATCTGTTCCTGAATTTCCATACCAGTCAATATTCAATGAATCGGAGGTGCCATGATATTCTTTAGAAGCGCCCGATGTTTTGCCTTTGATGCGTAACCACCATTCGGTAGTATCACTAAAACCAGCCAATAAATTTAATTTGCTGTTTTGCATATTGGGATTGGTGCTGCTTAAAGTAAGATCGGTAGTAACTTTAAAAGAAGCATCGGCACAAATATCTTTACCCAGTTGTCCTTTTTTACAGGCATTGAATCCAATTCCAATGAAAAGGAGAGCAATGATGAAATGAGTGTTTTTAAAATTCATGATCTATATTTTAATATTTTGGTACAAATGGTCCGCCTTCGCTAACCGTAATAAAATCAATATCAGCAGCAACTTCTTGTCCGTACATTGGGTACGATAAAAGAGAAATAGCCATTCCTGTAATTTTCCAGGGTTCTTTAATTCTGTTGCCGTTTCCACCAGAATTTAAATCATTGGTGGCATGAAATGCGGAATAAGGAATACTTACTAATTTCCATCCTTCCCAATCGATCACAATATCGTAAATAAAACCATCACTAACTTTTTGAGTTTCTAAATTAAAAACCAATGAATTGCTTACAATGGTATCTATCAGATGCTGTGGAGAACGTGCGCAATCTAATTCATACATTTTAAGTTCTATTCCGCTGCTCGATTTTCCTTTTCCGTTGATGTAAATGTTCACGTAAAAATTATCGGAATTGGTAGAAGAAATATTAAATTGTGTACTGGCAGTATTCACCATTTCTACTAAAGTAGGGTGATTTACACTAATCAGCCAGCTATTGTTGTTGTTGTCTTTTCCTTGTAATTTCAAATATCTTTTTCCTTGAATTCTATTTAATGAATCCAACAAAAATTTAGCATTCCCTTCTTCTACATTGTCGATTGAACCATCCGTCATTGTAAAATTATTAGGTCCCATTAGCGGCCCAAAATCGAAATCTTCCACTATTAAATATCGAACACCATTTACTGTAGTGTTGTTTAATGATTTCAATTTAGCAATCACTAAATTTCTGGTAGATACTGCATTTTCTTTACCTGCCACAAACAAAGAAGCCACACAGGTATCCATGCTATTGCTATAGAAAAACTGAGCGCTTGTTGCATCACCTTGCCATGTGGCATTGGTGATATCTATATTTTTTCCTGTTCCGTGAATTTCTTTGAAAGCATGAGATGCCTTGGCATCGATGCGGACAGTCCAACTTACTTCTTCGTTAAATGCTGCAGAAAAGTATAAGGTGTTGAATGGAGTATCGTACAAATTTTTAGCATCGAAATTTAAATTGGTATCGCTATTTCCTAGTTTGTCTTTAATGTCTAAGGCATTGGTTACAGAAAAATTTTGGCTTGCAAATTTTTGTGTACTGGCCATATTTCCTTCTCTTTTGCAACTGTATAAAGTAGCCAAAAAAGTGAAAAATAAAATGCTGAATATTGAAATATTGTTTTTCATTTTTATTAGAATTTTCCAGTGTAAGAAATGAATAACTGTGAAACAAGATAAGAGTTATTTGCCCCTATTTTATTTTGATAATTCACATAGTTGTATTGTGCTGTGAATGCTTGTTTGGGTGATACTCTAACTTGCAGTCCTGCCGATAAAATCATTTCGTTGGAGTTGATATTTACGGCAGTTGAATTGGTGATTACGTTGTAAACATTTCGCACTGCATTGAATTCATTTCCTTTCGCATTTAATAATTTTACACCGGTGAGTATATCTAATTTTTTTACTATTTCATAAGAAATTCCTGCGTCTACCAATAAGTTGCTTAACTGTACAGAACCACCACCACTTAAATCGTTTGCACGATGGGTGTTTTCCATTCTTGCATTTACACTTACATTTAATTTTCTTTTTAATTCCATCATTTTTCCTAGTTCGAGTAACGCGGCTCCTTTGGTTACCAGGAAAGTTCTACGCTCTGTGGTTCCTTCTCCAAAAATTTCCGACAGGTAATCCACACCCACTTCGAAATGAATATTTTTCATGGAGGTATCGGAAGCAATAATGAATGATGCACCGGTTCTGTTAGGTGTTGCTTTACCATAAGGAAGGGCATTGTTGTATTCATGCAGGTAAGGTGAAAGCACCGAATTAATTCTTGCGTTGTAAACTTGTTCTGAAGTTAAACGATCGAATAAAATAGCTGTTCTTGCTGTTGTTGCATCGTGTACCATTTTAAAAAGAGAAGGAGTATTTCCATCTATAATTCTTCTGGTTTGTGCAGCAGGATTGCTGAAGTACGGACCCACATAATCGGCATTAATACTCAAAGTAATGCCTGTATTTTCTACTTTGTATTGAGAAGTGAAATCAGCAAAGTAATCGTTGCTTTTTACGCTGGTATCAGCTTTTCCCATTACTAAATGAGAGTTGTTGGTATTCGAATTTCCTCCTTCAAAATTGATGAATAAATTTTTATTGCTGTATTTAATTTCACCTGTTTCAACCTGGTTGTGGTAAGAGTAAACAGTGCTTTCAACATCAATATCATTTAAGCCAACATAGTTAGCAGCAACACTTAAATTATTTCCAAAGAAAGCATTTAAACGTGCACCGGTAAGTAATCTGTCGGAAGAATTCATTTCGTTTGTAGGGCTCGTTCTGGCGGCGAAACCGTAAGCACCCAATCCCCAGTTTTTAAAGGCGAAGTGATCTTGAATTTGTGCTCCTTGCAACAACCAACCATTGCCTTTATTTAAGTTTTCATATTCAGAAATAGAACGACGTAAAGCAAAAATTTCTGTTTCGTAAGGTTGATACATGTCGTTGTAATTATACACTGTAAACGGCGACATTTGTACACGAATATCTCCTATTTCATATTTTACATTTTTTATTTTCCCACTCAATTTAAATTGTCGAAAAGTCATACTGGTATTGCTTCCAAAGAATCCACCAAATTCACCTCTCACACGATAAGTAGCAGAAGCCTGAAATATAGAATCTACTCCAATATTGTTTTGCAAATCGAAAAGATTATATCCACCAATTCCTTTATCGTGTGTTTTGGTATCATTGTTCATAATATCACCTGTTAAAGTGTTATTAATGATATATGACCTTCCTAAACCGTTTAATGAAAAGCTAGGTTGTAATTGAGAAAACCCGCTTGCACCAATCATTAGTGCTGTGATAGAAGAGAAAATTATTTTTTTGTTTTTCATGATATTCAGCTTTAGAAGAATATTTTAAATTCAAGTGTTGTTTCATTGCCCGAGAAGGCATCTTTGTAAAAATTAAAATCTTTGTGGGTGAAGTATCTGCGACGCAAGTGAATGTTCATTTGACGATTGATGTCATAATCAAATCCAAGTGCTAATGCTGTTCCTAACTGATTTACAATTCTGTCTTTATCGGCATATAAATTTCCGTTGGCATCGGTTATTTTATCGGGCGACAAATCGATCATCGTGCTTCCTTTCACAATTTGAAAACCAGCTTCACCCACCATCGATAGTTTTGGAGTAATGCTGAAAGCAGCAGTTAAGTCGTTGAATAAAACAGAAATTAAAGTATTGGCATCAGAAGGTAAAGAGGGAGTAGGAGTGAATCCTTTTCTTACAGCATTGTACGCTGTAAAATTCATTAAAATTAAGGAGTGAGTCCCCATATTGAATTTTGCTTTCAACAATAATTCTAAAGCGTTGAATCCTTTCAAATAAGAAGAAGATGCACCTGCTTTGGTGGGGTCGATGGTGAAAGTTTCAAAGGTTCTGAAGAAATTGGATTGTATGCGGTGGTAAGGACCAGCTGCGCTAAACCACGGGCGCATACGAGAGCGTGTGAAGTCATTAATTCTATGTTGAATAGTTATTGAATCGTGCAGGTTTTGAATCTCTGCACCAAAGGAATATCCCAATTGAAATTTCAATATTTTACCAATTCCACCATCGGCTTTAAAATGCACTCCTTGGCGATTGTTGGCAATTTGTCCAACTTCCTGAGCGATATTTAAAAAGAAGTTATTGTCGTAAATTTTTTCTGTTGCATATCCTCCACCGGCCATAGAATAATTCGAATTTAAAATCGAACCATCCATACTTGCCAAACCATTGCTGATGTTATAGTATTCAATGGAGAAAGGCACTAAAACCACTCTGTTATCGAATTCTGTTTTGAAGAAAAATCCGGGAGCCAATTTATTGCTAAGGCCTTGTGCAAGAGTGGTAGGATTGTTTATTTTTCCCAATGCAAATTCTCCTGAGAAATTTACTTTTCTAACTTTTAAATCGAAGTCTAAAGAGGTTATAGTATTGTCGTCGCGTCTTCTATCAATGAATCCAACCTGCGCTCTTTTGGCATAATAAGTCATACCCACTTTACCCATGAATCCTCTTTCGAAAATATCTTTCTCCAGTTTGAATGCAGAGGTATAAGAAGGAAAGAAATTAATGGCTTCTGAGTTGTTTACGTTCCAGCTTGTTCTTCCGAAAAAACCTTGAGCAGTAATTTCTAACGGCAAATAAGAGGTTTGAAAAACCATTCCTGAAACAGCATTGCTTCCCAATTGTTGTGCACCAATATTACTTGAGTAAGCATAATATTCTTCAAATCTTTCAAAGCTGTTTCTGTACCAATCCCAAGGTAAACGATTGAAATAATTATCGCGGTATTCGGGCGAACCCATAGTGAACCTGCTCATGTGTAACCACAAAACCTCTCCGGCAATTAATTTGGTTTCGAATAAACCATGACGAATTTTCCCTGAGAAGTTAATATTTTGTCGGGCACCAATTGTTCTGCTCGTTTCACTTAAAACATCACCTGTGAAAATAGGGGCGATGGAATAACCCACATTGAAATCAATATTGTGTCTCAATTTGGAAGAAAGGTTTAATTCCAACAAAGGAAAACCACCTCCTAAACGAGCAGAGGAAGTAATATTTGCCATAGGATAATCGGCGAAAGAAATATTCTTTTTTCCGGTAATCATATCGTCGTAGCCAACGTTCATATCTCTGTAAATCATTATTGAACGAACAACACCCGATACTACAATATCGTTACCAAACAAGCCTCCTTTTGAAGAGGTTGCATCTCCTACGTAATTGAATTTTTCGCTAAGGTTGATGCTGCTATCCCGATTGTAAGTGCGATCTAATTGTCGGGAATAAGTTCCCGCAAAAGGAATTTTTCTGTTCTGCGTTATCGAGTCATTTCCTTCTGCCCACAAATTGGAATTTTGAGAAATGGAAAACGCCAAAACAAGAAATACGTTTCGAGAAATAATTTTCATGCGTAGCTTTTTTAAAGTCAGTTGGAAATATTCTTTTTCAAATTCAAAAAAGAATCATTTCCGAATTTAAGTTTTTTCTAATCGGTGACAAGTCAAATGAACAAAATGATCTTTCAAGTAACTAGTGATTTTGGCGAAATAAACTTGACATACGCAAAAAAAGGGATGGACAAAATACGCATGTATTTTGCCAATCCCTTGAAAACAAGTGATTTTCGTTTATCGCACCAAACTTACTATACCTACAATTGGATCTTGTTTAACGCCCGAGAAGTGATCAACGTAAGTTACTCTCCACACATAAACATCTATTTGTGCATCACGTAAATTGTTGTCTCTTTTTCCATTCCATCCTTCGCTGGCATTGTTGGTTTTAAAAATCAGTTCACCCCATCTGTCGAATACCATAAACTCATATCCTTTTTCCGCATAATTAATTCCTGTTGGGAAGAAAATATCATTCGTTCCATCGGCATTAGGGGTAAAGGCATTAGGCACATAAATTACAGTATTGGTTCTTAGTATAACATTATGTGTTATAGAATCAATACATCCACCTTGATTGGTAACTGTTAACCAAACCTGAACGGTATCATCTACTACAGAACTAAAAGTAACTTCAGGATTTTTTAGTGTTGAAGTAGTAGGTGTTCCTTTGCTGGTAAATTTCCAATCCCATGTTGTTACATCGGCACTAGAAAGATCGGTAAAAGAAGCAATTGGATTTAAGGTGCTAATTAATTCAGGACTTGAAGTAAACTCAGCATCAGGTATAGCATAGGCATGAATATATTGCGATTTACTTAAGGTGCTAGAGCATCCATTTGCATAAGTATTGATGAGTGTTACATCATAATCTCCGGCGTTAGTGTAGGTAACTGGTCCTGCAGTACCCACGCTGGTTATATTGCCCGATCCCTGATTGAATTGCCAGATTGAACTTACTGGTACTTCTTCCGAAGCATCTGTAAAATTAACCTGCAGAGGTACACATCCCATTAATTTATCGCCCGAAAAATCGGTGGCGGGCACATGTAAAATATGAAGCATATAATCAGCACTGTCTTTACACTGAACAGCGTTTAGTTGATATTGTATTGGGTAATATCCATCGCCTAAACCTGCAGTTGAAAAATATCCGCTGCTGCTATTCATTCCTTGTCCTACCCACGTTCCACCAGTAATACTGCCACCCAATTGAATACCGGCAGAGCTTGAACATACCGTAGTGTCACCCGAAATATTTACGACTGGTTTTGCCAAAACAGTGATGACTGCAGTATCGGGAATATAGCAAGGATAAATAGTTGGACTAATGTTATAAGTAACCTTGAAAGTTCCTACACCCGACAGTGCTGCGTCGAATTCACCGGTAAGAGCATTGATACCATTTCCGCCTCCCACCATTTTCCATATTCCGGGAATAGTATAGCCCAAAGTAGAAGGATCAACAGGCATAAAACTATTGGTGAAAGTATGTTTCTCTTTTTCACAAACAGTAGCATTTGCTGAAATAGAAGAAGTGAAAACAGGCAATATGAAAACATCCACCGTTGCGGTATCTCCGCATGAACTGGAGTTACTGTAAGTGATCGTATTTTTTCCTAGTGTTGCCAATGATGGAGTAAATTTTCCGGTATTATCAATACAGCTTCCGCAGGTTGCCGACCAGGTTCCGCCAGCCATTAATTTGGTAACGGTGAATGCTGGTGCCGATTTACAAACAGTATCCTGAGTGGCACTCACAGAAATGGTAGCATCGAAATTAATTAATACAGTTAAAGTGGCACTGGCAGTATCTTTACAACCTTTAGCAGTAGTAATTATTACGGTATGTAAACCCGCTATAGAAGTGCTAAGTTGTGCTGTGGTAGCCGCGTTGTTATCCCAATTGTAAGTTACACCAGCAGTGGTTGCATCAAAAATTGCCGGAGGATCAAGCGGACAAATACTTTTATCAGCAAGCGTTACAGAAGGTTTAGGATTTTCTGTCAAAGTAGCTGAAACAGTATCCTTACAGGTATTGGCATCTGTAACAATTACAGTATGTGTTCCCGATATTTTTGTACTTAGCTGTTGTGTGGATGCAGCACCATTATCCCAATTGTAGACAGTAAATCCTGCACCTGCATCAAATATTACACTAGGATCTCCGGCACATCTTTCCAAATTGGTAAGGGTAATGGAGGGGTTGGGGTTGATCGTTAAAGTAGCGCTGGCGGTGTCTTTACAACCATCGGTAGTAGTAACAATTACACTGTGGTTTCCTGATGTGGAAGTGTTGTAAGTTACCATACTACCCAAACCATTATCCCAATTGTAATTAGCATAACCGCTGCCGGCATTGAAAGTTCCGCCACCTAAACCCTGACAAACCGTAACGTTATTTACCGTAATGTTTGGTTTTGTATTCACGGTTAAATTGGTTAGGGCGGTATCTTTACATCCTTTGGCATCGGTAACAATTACACCGTGTGGACCATTGATATTAGTGGAATAATTTTGTGCAATACCTAAACCATTGTCCCAGGCATAAGTAGTAAATCCTGCTCCGGCATCAAATGAAGCTGCAGGATCACCCTGACAAATACTTTTTGGGGCAATCACCACATTTGGTTTTGCATTGATTACAATAGTTCTTTCAGCATAGGTGGCACAACCGGGTTGTGTGGTGTTAATAGTATAACGAACCACATAGTTTCCGGCAACCGTGTTTTTTATATTGAAAGTGGTTCCGGTAATAGTAGCCGTGGATCCTACAGGAGCACTTTGAATGGTCCATGTTCCTGCTTCAGCAGTTATTTTGTAAGTAGTTAAATTGATTGTTCCGCCACTGGAACATTGGGCCGGAATATTATTTAAACTGGTATCCGGACAACTACAAGTAGTTACTGTTAGTGTTGCGCTAACGGTGTCTTTACAACCCAGGGAGTCAACTATAACAGTATATGTTCCCGCAGTAGAACCAGGGGTTGTTCTGGCAGTACCAGTACCATTGGCACTCCAGACGTAGCTTGAATAGCCGGGTCCTGCATCGAAAGTTACGGCAGGGTCGTTATTACACTTGGTTTGATTGGCCAGATGTGCGTTAGGTTTTGGTTTAACGATGATATATATGGTATCTTCAATAGTACAAATTTGATATTTGATTAAATGTTTTCCGGGCCCGGCAACAGTAGGATTAAATAACCCGGTGGTGGTATTGGTAATTCCCGGTCCGCTCCATGCATTTGGAAAGTTCAGTGCATCTTCAGCACTAATATTTTTACATTTCCATTTTACCGATAAATCAACAGGAGCATCTCCCACACAAAATGGTCCGGCAGGTTGAATTTCCAAATAATCTCTTGGCGGAATAAACATGTTAGGCAAGCCATAACCCATGTTTTCTGTACCCACATTGATGGCATTTACGTTAAGCGACGGGGTTCCATCGGGCGTGCTGATTTTTGCCAAAGTATTTCTGTAATTCCACGGATCCTCAATAAATGAAGCAACATAAAGACTTCCATCTCCTCCTAATTTTATGGAAGCGGCATTTACCGAGCTTCCTGCAAAATTCGAAGTTAATTCGGTATATCCATTTCCTCCACCTACATTGAAATAGCCTATTTTCCCATTGATAGGAGTATATGGATCGCATAGATAGGTTACATACAATCGGTTTCCGGAAGGAGAGAACTCGCAATCGTAAGGGTTGCTGTGATCAGCATCGTTGGTATTGATTCCTGTTGATCCGGAAAAAACACCCGTTTGATTATTGAAGTTCATAATACAAACTGAATTTTGCGGATCCCACGTTCCGTCTCCGCAATGGTGGGTTGCCCCAGCTTTTTTACCATCCCATGAAAATTGTAAAGAAGAACGTTCGTTCGAAGTTTGTCCAACCACTAAAAATCCCAAATTTGATTTTACAGGTGTTGTATTTAATCCACTGCAAGAAAGTAAATAGGTGTTATAAGTTGTTGATCCGGCTGGAGTTGCTTCATGTGTGGCAATCCAAATATCTACACCGTTGGCGTGCCATGTTGCAGCCAACTGTTCTGTTGAGCGAAAATTACCAATTCTGGTAGGCGCGCTTACTGTTCCTGCTGCCTTATTGTAAATGGAATAATTAAAACCATAAGTTAATCCCGCTGCTCCTGAAATTGCATCATCGGTAGTAAAGATATAGTAGTCGTTAGTGTTTAACGGATGCTTTGCAACCAATACTCCTTGTACAGCACTGCTGTAATCTCCCGATGCATTTTCAGCACCTGCTTTTAATCTTCCACCCGGAACAGGAATTTGTGTTCCTGCAGCATTCCATATATAGATCCCATTGGTGTAGAAAATTAAATTTCCACTTTCATCACTAATAGAGGAAGTGCCTTCATAAGAATCAATTCCTCCAGTAGTTAAAGTAGAGAGAATGGGAGCGGTGCTTCCGTTAGCACCGAAATTCAATTTCTTTTCTTTACCAAAATACCAGTTGGTGTGGGTTGGCCATTGCCATTGGTTTTGCGAAGCCGGACAAACTTGCGCCTGGGAAAAGGAGCTTTGACCTAATAAGATCAAAGAAAGAAGAATTAAAAATTCACTGATGTTTACCTTTACCGCTTTCATGGTGTTGTATTTTAGGGGTTACACTAAAAGAACAAAGAAGAGCAGTTAAAAGCTTTGCATTTTTTCGAATATCGATCGACATTCTGCGTAGTTATATAACATACACTTGGACACTATGCGCAGTAATAATTTTAAATTTTTGAAAATCAATTAGTTACATGCTTTCTACGTAAAAAATACTAGATTTATTTTGTAACAAAAAACCATTGTATTCAACTACAATAGAACAAAAAAATCCTTTGGTTTTGCCAAAGGATTTTTTTCCATATTAAAGAAAACTATTTAATAACTTCTACCCATCCTGTTTCCTGATAATTTTTATGTGATGAATCGGTGTAATTAATAATCCAGTAATAAACTCCTCCTGTAACACCGCTGCCATTGTAATTTCCATCCCAGCGTGGAAGCACATTCTGTGATTGAAATACTTTTATGCCCCATCTGTCGAATACTTCAAATTCTACAGTAACCACGTTATCCATAAAGTGTTTATAGTTACCATCGTTGATAGCTTTTCCATCGCAATCCATAGGGAAGAAATCATCGTTCATTCCATCACCATTGGGTGTAGTTACATTTGGAAAACAAAATTGAGTAGGCTCACATTTCTCTGTAACTACTAATGCATCATTGGCTTTACAACCATAGTTATTTTCTACTTCTACTGAAATATTTCCAGGAGCCATTAAAGTAATTTTTTGATTGGTAGAAGAAGTTGACCAGGTAATTTTTGAGTAGCCAGAAGGCAATTCAAATTCAAAAACTTCTTTTCCGGTGAAGCAAACCGAAGTGTCATTACCTAATGAAACCGTTGGGTTGGCATGATAAATAACATTTACCGTATCACCCCCTATACAACCTCTTCCATCCATTACTACCACACCATAACTTCCGTTTTGAGTAATGGTTTTGCTAGCACCACCCAATACATTATCCCAGGTGTAAGTTACAGAAGGTACAAAAGGTCCGTATTCTGAGGCATCTAAAACAACCGTTGCATTTTCGCAGAGTTCAATATCTGGTCCGAAATCTACGTGTAATGTATCTCCCATTGAAATAAAAGCCGATTTAGTATTCTTACAATTATTTCCATCGGTAACGGTTAAGGAAACACTAGTATTCGGTGTGCTATAATCGATATAAGAAAGAGACGATCCTGTACTCCAATGGTATCCAGCGAAGTTGTTGGGAATAGGGGCAAGAAGAATGCTTCCTCCCGGACAAACAGAAGTATCGGGTAAGTTAAAAGAAGGTAAAGTATCTACCGTTAATGTAGCTGTTGTTGTGTCTTTACAACCATTAGCATCGTGAACAATTATTTGGTAAGTTCCGGCACTGTTGGTTGTTAATGTTGATGAGTTTCCATTGATTGGTCCACTCCATTCATAGAAAGAAAACCCAGCCCCAATATCAAAAGTAACAGCAGGATCTCCTTCACAAATACTGGTGCCACTTAAAGATATATTTGGTTTGGTATTTACTGTTAAAGTAACATCAGTAGTATCTCTGCAAGATTTGTTATCTACCACAATTACAGTGTATGTTCCTGTAATGTTGGTACTCAAAGTAGAGTTGTTTCCAGTTTTTGGTCCACTCCATTCATAAGAGGAATATCCTAAACCAGCATCGAATGTTACTGCTGCATCTCCCTCACAAATAGTGTCGTTTGCAATGCTGATATTTGGTTTTGTATTAATAGTTAAAGTTGCACTGGCTGTATCTTTACAACCCGTATTATTGCTTACGATTACAGTGTAAATTCCCGCTGAATCAGCAACTTCGAATTCACTGTTCCCTGATCCTTTTCCACTCCATTGGTAAGAGGAGTATCCTGCCCCAGCATCAAATGATGGAGCAGTTGATCCTTCGCAATATTCGAGATTATTTAGAGTAACGTTTGGTTTTGTATAGTAGGATAAATTGGCTGAAGCTGAATTAGAACAGGTTCCATCAGAAACAGTAACAGTGTATTTTCCATCTTTTGTTGCAATGCTGGAATCAGAAGAACCAGTACCATTGTCGCCCCACTGATAAGAAGTAAAGGCTCCACCTGCTTTAAACCAAGTAGTGTCTCCTTTGCAAATCGATTGATCGCTTAAAGTGATTATTGGCAGTGGATTTACAGTAAGTGTAGCAGAACCTGATCCCGAACATCCGTTTTTAGTAACTGTTACCTTGTAAATTCCCGCTTTTGAAGTTGTAATAGTTTGTGTGTTGCCAATAGTATCACCACTCCAAATATAGGTAGAACCTGTATTTCCTGCATCGAAACTTACAGAAGGAGATCCTTCGCAAATACTTTGATTAGCCATTGTAACTAATGGTGTATCTACAACTGTTAGAGTAGCAGAGCCAGAACCAGAGCAGCCGTTTTTAGTAACGGTTACTTTGTAATTGCCTGCTTTTGATGTGGTAATAGTTTGTGTATTTCCCGTTGTATCACCACTCCAAACATAAGTAGCACCTATATTTCCTGCGTCGAATACAGCTGATGTTCCTTTACAAATACTTTGGTTAGCCATGCTCACCACAGGAGTATCAACCACAGTTAAAGTAGCAGATCCTTTACCTGAACATCCGTTTTTGCTTACAGTAACGGTATATTTACCACTTATAAAAGCAGAGGTAGTTTGTGCTGTTCCAGTTCCGTTATCACTCCATACAAAATTAGCACCTGTGTTACCTGCGTCGAAAGAAGCGCCTGTTCCCTCACAAATACTTTTATTTGCCATTGTCACTACAGGCGTATCAATAACTGTAAGTATAGCATCAGCATTGATGGTACATCCATTTAAAGTGATAGCTACATTGTACACTCCAGCATTACCAGCTGATGTTGTTCTACCGGTGCCAGAACCTAAACCACTCCACAGGTAAGTAGCGCCGGGGTTTCCGGCATCAAAAGAGGTAGCCGGAGCACCTTTACAAATTTGTTTATCGGCAATGTCATCTGTTGGATTTGCCTTCACGGTAAGAGTAGCAGAGCCAGAGCCAGAGCAGCCGTTTTTAGTAACGGTTACTTTGTAATTGCCTGCTTTTGATGTGGTAATAGTTTGTGTATTTCCCGTTGTATCACCACTCCAAACATAAGTAGCACCAACATTCCCTGCATCGAAAATAACAGCAGGAGCTCCTGCGCAAATACTTTGATTGGCCATATTCACAACAGGCGTATCTATTACAGTAAGGGTTGCAGAAGCATTGATGGTACATCCATTTAATGTGATAGCTACATTGTACACACCATCAGTACCTGCCACCGTTGTTTGTCCGTTCCCAGAACCCAATCCACTCCAAACATAAGTAGCACCTGTATTTCCCGCGTCAAATGAAGTAGCCGAACTACCTTTACAAATTTGTTTATCGGCAATTCCATCCACTGGAAGTGCTTTTACTCTTATGGTTCTTTCTGCATATTTAGCACAGGCTCCTCCTGGATCAGGACTTAATGTATATCTTACTGTATAGGTTCCAGCTGCAGTTGCTGAAGTGGTGGTAAACACCGTACCAACTAATGTTGGGTAGTTAGCTCCTGCACCTTGAATACTCCATGTTCCGGCGGCGGCAGTTCCATCATACAATGCTAAATCTACAGTATTTCCAGAACAAATAGCTGGTATGGAAGGAGCGAGAGAAGTATCCGGACAAGCTACACCACAGTTGCTAATAGTGATTAGTTTAGAATCAAAGTTACAAGCTGAAATAGTGTAGGTAATAGTATGGCTTCCTGCACCGGCAATAGCAGGATCAAAAGTACCTAAAGAACTATTGGTAATACACGCGCCACAGCTGGCAGTCCATGTTCCACCTGCAGGTGTTGCCTTTAAGTTGAATGGGCTTTTGGTATTACAAATAGGATTGATACCCGTAGTATCAATGCTTGCAAAACTAATTGCTTTTGGAATCATATTGGGTAAGGCCGCATCGGAGGTATTAGTACCAAGACTTACCGCATTTTTATTGTAAGTTAATCCTGCCACAGGGCCATCTAAATTTCCTGAGATGGTTGCCAAATAAT
Source organism: Flavobacteriales bacterium (assembly GCA_023251075.1). GTDB lineage: Bacteria > Bacteroidota > Bacteroidia > Flavobacteriales_C > JAHEZL01. Next base: position 86,245 of record JAHEZM010000003.1, read on the forward strand.
TTGTGTTTTTCATGGCTCGGTATAACTTTCCATCCGGACCAATAAGTATTTGTCCGCTTGGGGAATGATCTCCACCAGCCGCAGCTACTTGTGTTCCAGGTACTATTGTTTCGGTTGCCTTTATAGCTGCAGCATTTCCCCATGTTGTTACATCGTATTGATTGATGTCCCAAATTGAGACATATGACACATAAATTTTGGTATCGTTGGGAGACCAAACAACATCATAACCTGCGTCGGTTGAGGTGCCCAAAGTATTTCCTAATTCTGTAGATAAAGTTATTGCTCCGGTACTTTGATTAAAATCAAATAGAGAAAGCGAATTTTCATACGGCCATTGTGCATGATGAGCTACTGCTAATTTATTTCCTGCATTAGAAAAAGTCATTGACCCCCTCCCTTCATCTGCACTAAGATACCCTCCAGGTACTAACCCCGTATAGGTAGATTTAGTGGTGGCGTTTACATTGATTCCAGTACTGGTGAGTAAGTACGAATAAAAAATATTCTTTTTTGAATCTCTGGTAACAATCCATACGTCACAGCCATTCGCATGCTTTACTGCAGCTAACATTTCTGTGGTATTGAAATTAACACCTGCATCAGTTTTTAATCGAGTAGAGGCTGAAACCTGACCAGCTCCTACATTGGCAGTCATATCAACAGTTGCGTAATTCAATCCTACTTTTGCACATGAGCCAAAAACACAATTCCCTGCATCACATGTAAATATGTAATACAAATTCGGATTTTTAGGTGCGCCAATTACTAATACCCCCTGAGAAGCACTCACGCCTCCACCATCATCAGCTCCTTTTATAGTGTTGTTTCCTCCCGCCATTACTGAGTCATTGGCTCTTAAAACACTTAAGCCGTTTGTATAGAACTGTAGTACGCCGTTGGCATCAGAAACTGATGCCATACTTTCATATACCTCATTCAATGCTCCATTGTCACCAAAATTGTGTGGGTAAGTAGACGGTGGTGTGGTATTAAATGTAATCCCCACTCCTTCTCCGAACGACCAGTTGTAATCTTCTTTTTGTCCAAATACCATGCTTCCCAAAAGCATGAGTAAACCTAAAAACAAGACATCTAAGGCTGTGCTTGGTTTTTTTGCTCTTTCTTCCATATTGTTGTAATTTATTTATAGTTGTAGTGATTTCGAACTAAGAGCAATTTACGAGAGAGGAGCACTTTAGTATTTTACATATTACCGTAATAGATTGACCAAAGAGATACGCTGAGCAGCGAGTGAATGGACAAAACACGCAATAATTTTAACTAATTGAAAATCAATTATTTATTACATGTTTTCAAAATCAGAAATGAGTTTTAAAAGACGAAATGTCTTAGCTATGTCGATTAGGATTTTTACTTTCCTGGTAAGGAAAGCAAGAATATCTTAAGTGTTTGTGCAAAATAGTAAGAGAAGTATAAGTTTTAAATATTTATTAATCAGGTTAAATCACAAATTAAAATAGAGGGGTTACCGTACCTATTCTTTCTTCTGTTTTCTTTTTCCCCTGTTCGGAAGCAATAACATATTTTATTTTGTATACATATACATCTTCCTGAACTTTATTTCCTTTGTATGTTCCGTTCCATCCGTTATCGATGGAAGTAGATTGAAATATTAGTTCTCCCCAGCGATTGAATATCAGCATTTCAAATTCCAGTAAATTTTTTCCTTCCGCCAGAAAAATATCGTTTTTGTGATCACCGTTGGGGGTGAAGGAATTAGGAATGTAAAAGCTGCTTTCACAATAGTTGCCATAAAGCACAGTATCTCTTGCCTGGCAATTGTTTATGTTGATACTTAAAATATATTCGCCCTCTTTATCAATGATAATTTGCGGAATGGTTTCCCCGGTGTTCCAAGAGTAAGAATAGTTATTATTGTTTAAATCGGAACCGATTAAAACAGGTGCTTCTTCCTTAAAACAAATAATCTGTGCCTGATTACTGGTTGCAAGAAAATCTTTAGGTAGCATTACTTCATTCACGTATATTGTTTTCTGTTCTTTGCATTCCCCTTTACTTATTTCTACAGTGTAGTTTCCTTTTTTATTTACAGTAATTGTTTGAGTGGTTTCTTTCGTATTCCAGAAGTAATTAAAGCCATTGTTTTGGGCACTTAGGGTTGTTGTTTCTCCTTCGCAAATTGAAACAGAATCAAGAAAAATACTAATATCGGGAAGTTGAACAAATGAAATATTGATGGCATCTGAACCCGAACAACCATTAGCATCATTCACATTCAATGTAATATTAGCATTGTTGTTAATACTAATGCTTTCGGTGCTTTCTCCTGTACTCCAAGTAAAGTTGTAGCCATTACTTTGCAAATAATTATTGCTTAAAACAGCAGTTTCTCCCTCGCAAAACAGGGTGTCGGTACTTTGTATTTCTACTGTAAGATTAGATTTTACTATAAGTGAGGCGCTGTCTCTGCCTACACAGCCATATTGATCGGTTACATCAACAAAAACTGTGGTATTTGCTGTTGCATTGTTAATGCTTAAGTTATTTAAGGTGCTATTGTTATTCCATTTATAGGTGTACGGACCATTGTCATTGTTATAAGTGCTGATATCGAAGGAATGAGAGTTGCCCGGGCAAACTTCTGCATCCACTAAAATATTAGAAGAGGGTTTGTTAATGAGGTTGATGGTGACACTATCACTTGCTCTACATCCTTCATTATTGGTAACAGTTAGTGAATGTAATCCTCCCTTGGAAGTAGTATAATTCACACCATTGTGTGCGCCGTTATTCCAATTGTAAGTTTTAAATCCGTTAGCCGCATTAAGTGTTACGCTTGCGCCGGAACAAATATTTTTATCTGCACCTAAATCTATTACTGGTAATGAATAATTTATCAGGTTCATGATTCCATTACCAATGCATCCATTGTTGTTTACCGTAACCGAATAAGGTCCTGCATTTTTTGCTTTTATAGAACCACTTGTTTCACCAGTATTCCATAAGAAAGTATAGCCGGCACCGCTGTATCCACTTTGAATAATAGTGCTGTCACCGGGGCAAATACTGTCGTTATTTAATGTAATATTCAAATTGGTGCTAATAGAAACTATAGCACTGTCTTTGTCTTTACATCCCTGCCCATCGCTTACTTCTAAAGTATAGGTTCCGGCACCCGATGCTGTTACAGAATCCAAATTTCCTGATGCGTTATTACTCCACACATAATTGTAATTATTATCACCTCCTGTTACATTGGGTTTGAGCACTAAATTTGTTCCCGCACAAATACTTTTATTATTCCCTCCAAAATCAATATTCACGTTACCAGGAGATACATTTATGTTTATATCATCACTATTGCTGCATCCATTTTTATCCGTAACGGTTAAGTTATAATTTCCTGCTGAAGAAGTATTGTAAGTGCTTTGATTACCCACCACCGTTGTGCCGTTTTTCCACTCATAAGTGAAATTTCCATTTAGTCCGTTTGCACTTAAGGTAACTGTGTTTCCGCTACAAATATTTTTATCGGTACCTAAGTCGAGTGCGGGCAAAGCATTCACCACGAGAGTCATGCTATCTTTTCCTTTACATCCATTATTATTTACCTCAACACTGTAAACACCAGCAGTATTGACATTAATAGAAGAGGTGGCAGCACCTGTATTCCACAAGAAGGTATATGCCGGTGCGTTGTATCCACTTAGGATGGTTGAGCTTTCACCACTACAAATGGTATCATTCTTCAGGTCAACATTTAAACCTGCTGCATAGGTAATTACTACTGTATCTTTATCTAAACATCCTTTGCTATCGCTCACTTGTAATATATATAAACCATCAGCCGATGCAGTATAGGTATTGCTATTTCCGCTGCCTTTACCACTCCATAAATAGGCGTAGCCCCCGCTGCCACCCGTTGCTGTTCCCTGTAGTATTGTACTGCTACCATTGCAAATGCTGAGTGTTTTGGCTCCCATGTTTAATACCGGTGCGCTAACAGTAATTACATTTATTTTTTTACTTGTTTTACATCCCGTGGCATCGGTAACTTGAATAGTGTAGAGTCCGGGCATTGTTACCGGTAAATTGTAATTAGTGGTATTGGTGCTATAAGGAAGAGCAGTATTACCTAATAAGGTTACTATTATGTTGAAAGGAGCTGTACCCCCTAGTGTGAGTGATAAATTAGTGTTGCCTCCTACACACATCGTACTATCCCCACTAATATTAATTGTAGGCGCATTTTTAAGTGTAATTATTGCACTTCCTTTTCCTAAAGTATCGCAATTGGCATCCCATGCACTATCTACTTTATAAGTGCCTGCTGTTTTTGCATAGAAGGTGAAGGTATTTCCTGTTATTCCTGTTTTCAGGTATTTATTGACGCCGTTGCTGTATTTAAGTTTGAAGGGAGCAGTGCCTTTTAAAGCAACAGTGATCAAAGCAGAATCACCCAAACAAATAGCGGCTGTTCCGGAGATGATTGCTGAAGGAAATACACAGGAAGAGGAACAAAATTTAATAGAGTCTTTTAACGGTCCATCACAGCCTCCCGCTGTTAAATGGGTGAGCACATAAGTTCCTGTTGGAACCGTTGCTGGAACGAGTGTATAGGGAGAAGCATTACTATTGATTACTACTGTTTTTTCGGTGCCCGACGGATCTTTGTATTTGATGGTAAAAGGAGCGGTTCCTGTTAAATCAATTTGTAAGGCACCAGAAGCACACCCACCACTTACCAATGTTTTATTCCATTTAGCTGTTGCGTTACCTGCATTTTCTACAGTGGTTCGTGCTACATTACATTTTAAATCTACGGGTCCGTTGGCATCGCTAAAGCTTATAATTTTGTATTCACCGGGTTGAGTAACGGTGTAGTAATCGGTAGGGACTTTTACACCTGATTTGGTAAAAACAGAACCATCAGGAGCTTGAATGCTGTAAGAAAACGGAGGTACTCCAAACAGGTAAACATTCATTTGGGCATTTTGTCCCAGACAAATTTTGTCGTACGATTTGATTTTCACGTTACCTTTGCTACATGCTTCTGCCTGAGAGAAATATTTCCCAGCCATTCCTTTGTTGGCTGAAGGAAGAGGGATACCTAACACAATAGCATCGATAACCGATCCAAGTTTAGAAAAATTTACTGCCGCTCCGCCATTTAATGCATCGAAGGCTAATTTTGCTGCTGCTTTCACGGCAACTTTATCGGCAGTAATAAATACTCTGCAAGCCTCATCAATATAGGCCGAAATTTCAGCCCAGGTAAAAGGAGCATCATAACAGCCGTGGTATTCGTAATTGGAAGGATCCCAGTTTTCCTGTGCTGTTTGAACCACTAAGGAGGGGCCTCCAGGCACTGTTAAATTATTTTCCAAACGCATAATGTTGTTTCGCACTCTTTCAGCGTAACCACCGTTGATGTCGGGAAAATTGGTGGCCAGTAAATTTGCTACATTATTGCTGTTAATCCAGGTATTTCTGTTGGCACCAAAAACATTTGCAAAATCGCTGTGATTCCATCCTTTATGGTACATGTATGCAAACATCACGTCACCGGCATAAGGGTCTTTGGCATTACATAAAAAATCTTTCACTTGGGGATAACAGAAATATTGATCCCAAAAAGTAAATGAAGTGTAATCGTATAAGGTTTTCGATAAGCAAGCCGTAATGAAATTGCCATCGTCGGTTATCGGTTCTTTGGTGAGATTGGTAAAAATATGCGGATAAAAATCTTCGAGCTGTACCCAGCCCAGCGGACGAACTTGAAAACAACCGTCGGTAGTGATATGACTTTCATAGGTTAAGGGATTGTTGTCACCTGCCGGCGGCTGAAAACCTGCATCACAGCCCATTCTGCCTTCTATCATGGAGGTGGCAAAAGCAAAATTAAGATTGGTTACTTCGCATCCCATCATGTTGGTAAACATACGGTGCGCATGTGCGGCAGCCAGTGCCCATCCTTTTCTGTTGGCAGGAACACGTACATCTGCCACCCGGTTCCATTCTTCAAATTGTGCTTCTCCTAAACATAGGGTAAAAGGAGAGGAGATAAAACACTCTTTTTGAATGTAAAATTCCTTAGGTTCTGCATTGTAAGATTGTGGAATAAAGTCTGGATCTTTTGCAACCACCACCACTTTATTGCCCTTTGAATCGTTACCAAATGGAGGAAATACGAAATCATCTGCATAGGTGCTTTCTGAACTTACACTAATGGTTTTGCACTGACCATTGGCGGGTAACATCCATGTTTCAAACGTTAATCGTGTAACGTTAGCAGAGGGATGTGAAGCCGAACCAGCGGCCCCACTAAGGTCTTTAATATCAAAGCCAGGCCAATAGAAATCGATATAATAGTTTGAAGGTAAAGCCGATCCGGTATTGTTACACAATTCAATATCTCCATAAAAGGTTTTGTCGCTTCCGGGTACTAACTTGAATTCAATAGTAACCTGAGCTTGGATACTGAAACTAAAGAACAGGATTATTATTGAAAATATTTTTTTCATATTCAGTAAGTTGGGTTCTACCAAATAAACAAAATGAAAAAGAAATACGGTTATACATTTCCTGTTAAAAGACTTACATAGTGTATGTTTTGTTTTTTTGATAATGAGACAAAATACTCCACTCTGCATTTAAGCGATTTTTTGTTAGTTTATTAAATCAATTTTTGCAGTATAAATAGCTTCCAATGCGTTACTTATATTTACAAAATAGCAGCCTTGTGAAAAATCATGTAAATCCAGCTGAATGTTTTCACTATTGAATGTTTTCAGAAAAATCAATTGCCCTGCGGCGTTATATATTTTTACCATGCTGTTCACAGGTAAATTCAATAGAGATATATTCCCTGAGCTTGGATTCGGATAAAGCTGAATAGAGATAGTTTGTTTATTAAATTCAACAGACTGTATTTCCGAATAAGTGCTAGTGCCATCATAATCCACTTGTTTCAAACGATAGTAGTTTAAACCATTCAATGGCGTTTTGTCTATTACATTGTAGTTGATTATTGATGTACTATTTCCATTTCCATTTTCGAAAATATAATCTTCAAAATTAATTCCGTCGGAAGAACGTTGAACAACAAAATAATCATTGTTGATTTCAGATGCGGTTTGCCAGTAAATGAGGGCCACTTCATCTTTTTTAACTACACTAAATATGTTCAATTCAACAGGTAAAGTACTGGTGAAATTTACATAGAGATTGTCGATGTAAACAAACTGACTACCATATTTAGGTTCAGTAAGTGCGGCATTTAAACTACCTTCCAAATTAATTACCATTTTGATCACCGTGGTACTGGTAAGGGTTAGTCCATTAGTTGATGCTAAGTTCGAAATATTTACGTTCACATTATTCCATACTCCATCGTCATAAGGGGATTGATTCAGATTTACTAAAGAAAATTTGCTTCCAAACGAAGATCCTCCATTCGTAGATATATAAATTTTTAAAGAATCTTGATTTACACCAGACCCCCAATCCATTACAGAAAATTTTAATGTAACACCTCCTTTATTGGCCAGATTAACTCTTAAACTGGCATTAAGCTTATTATTAGCCACCGAGGAGTTATAAATCGCTAAACCATTTCCTCCAGTAAAAACATTAGAAGCATCTTTTTTTTTGTCAAGTTGTGGATAACCACCACTCCAGTTTCTGACTTCTAAAACACCTGCTCCATAAGTAGCAGAAGTTGACCATTGACTTCCCATACTATTGAAATTATCAAAGTAAGGAACGGTAGCATAAGTCTGCCCAAACATTACCTTACTCCCAAATAATAGCAAGGCAAAGATTAATGAAAATTCTAACACTGATTTCATACAACTTCTCTTTAATAATTAGTATGAGCAAGTTTACGGCGATATGAAAGGCAAGACCATGAAAGGATATGGACAAAACCTACATGGGTATGGGTTTTAGATCGACAAATATTCCAAAAATGTAGACAAATAGACTAAAATGGACATTTTACGCCACTTTTTTTGAAGGTGATATTTCAAAATTTAGCAAAACACATGCGTTCTTTTAAAGGGTATAAAAACAAAAAACCTGGGCTTTAACCCAGGTTTTTTGTTTCGAATGAAGTTTCTCTAATCAATGATTTGAACCCAGCCGGTTAATTCATAATTATTTTTGGCTGTATCGGTATAGTTGGCTATCCAGTAATATACTCCGCTGGTGGCTTTATTACCATTGAACATCCCATCCCATTTAGGATCATGTTCTGTAGCTTCATACATTTTAATGCCCCATCGGTCGTAAACCTGTAAATGAGTATTACCCGGAAGCGATTTACAAGAGGTGAATACCTCATTATGTCCGTCACCATTAGGGGTAATAACATTTGGATAGCAAGGAATAGTGGGGTCGCATTTTTCTGAAAGGACGATAGTGTCTTTGTCACTACAATTGAATGCATTCGTTACACTAATCCAGTAGGTACCCGCTGTTGTTACTGTGATAGAGGTATCTGTTTCATTATTACTCCACAAATAAGTGGTGTAATTATTTAAAACTTTAGCAATATAAGTTCCATTTTCGCTGAAACATAGTGCTGTATCTATTCCTAAAGCAACCGATGGATTTGGATTAATGGTGATTACTGCGGTGTCATAATTCAAACAGCCATTATTGTCTTCTGCTATTAAAGTATAAGTTCCGGCAACAGCTGTTGCTATAGAACTTGAAGAAGAGGTAAATCCGTTGGGTCCCAACCATTGAGGATTATTATAACCCGCTGCACTTAATATTGCCGTTGCGCCAGAACAAGCAGCGGCATCATTTAAACCAATAGCAGTCATAAGGTAATTTGAAAGTTTCATATTATCAGTAGCAAAACATCCATTGGCCGCTTGAATAGTAATGGTATAAGTTCCTGTATCGGATACAGTGATAGTGGATACATTGTTGGTATAACTATTAGGACCGGTCCAAGTATAACTTGTTGCACCTGCCGGAACACTTAAGGTTTTTGAAGTTCCAATACAAGTGGAAGAATCTCCTATAGATACTGATGCGTTGTTAACGGATAACACAGCAGACCCTTTTCCCGAGCATCCATTTTTACTTACGGTAACAGTGTACACTCCCGACGTAGAAGCAGAAGTGGTTTGAGAAGTCCCAGACCCTAATCCACTCCATAAAAAAGTAGAGCCTGCATTACCCGCATCGAAAGAGGTGCTGCCTCCTACACAAATACTTTTGTTTGTCATAGATACTACAGGGGTATCAACTACTGTTAAAGTAGCAGAGCCTTTGCCCGAACAACCATTTTTGGTCACCGTAACGGTATATTTACCAGTTGTAGAAGCAGAGGTTGTTTGTGCTGTTCCGGTTCCATTATCACTCCATATATAAGTAGCGCCTACGTTGCCCGCATCGAAAGAAGTAGTGAGTCCTTTACAAATGCTTTTATTCACCATAGAAACTATAGGAGTATCAATCACTGTTAAAGTAGCAGAGCCTTTACCCGAGCAACCATTTTTAGTCACCGTAACAGTATATTTTCCTGCTACGGATGCAGGTGTAGTTTGAGCAGTTCCAGTTCCATTATCACTCCACACGAAGGTAGCGCCTGCATTACCTGCATCGAAAGAAGTACTTTGCCCTTTACAGATATTTTTATTCGTCATAGAGACTATAGGGGTATCTACTACTGTTAGGGTAGCAGATCCTTTACCCGAGCAACCATTTTTGGTCACCGTAACAGTATATTTTCCTGCTACGGATGCAGGTGTAGTTTGAGCAGTTCCGGTTCCATTATCACTCCACACGAAGGCAGCACCTGCGTTACCTGCATCGAAAGAAGTGCTTTGTCCCTTACAAATATTCTTTCCTAGCATAGAAACTATAGGAGTATCTATTACTGTTAAAGTAGCAGAACCCGAAGCAGAACAACCATTAGTAGTTACTGTAACAGTATATACACCACCTACAGAAGCAGAGGTGGTTTGTGCTGTTCCGCTACCTAATCCACTCCACACGTATGTAGAGCCTGCGTTTCCTGCATCAAAGTTAGTAGCGGCAGCACCTTTACACAGATTTTTGTCCGCCATTGAAACTATTGGTAGTGCTTTCACAGTAATTGTTCTTTCATTGTATGTAGGACAACCTCCATTTGGTGCCGGGCTTAAAGTATATCTTACAGTGTAGATTCCTGCTGGTGTTGAACTCGTGGTGGTAAATGTTGTCCCCACTACAGTTGGCCAGTTGCTACCAGAACCTGTTACCGTCCAGTTTCCCGGATCAGTTGTTCCTGTTTTAAAGGTATTAAGTGCGTAGGTAGCTGCCGGGCAAATGGAAACTACTGGTGTGTTTAAGGTGGTATCCAAACAAACCACATTGCAATTTTTTACATTAATATGGATGGTGTCAGAGATATCGCCCATAATCATTGTTATCACGTGATTACCTACACCTGCTGTGTTTGGGTTGAAAATTCCATTGGCCTTATCGGTAATTCCTGTACCACCCCAAGCCAGAGGAAAACTTGCTGGAATTTCGGCATTGGTTCCTTTACAAAACCACGTGGCAGATAAATTTACAGCAGGATCAGTAGTACATAATTCAGCCTGTGGGGCTATCACCAAGTAATCTTGTGGAACTACGAACATATTGGATAGCCCGTAAGATTGTTTTCCTGCTTGCGAATTAATAGCGTTTGCATTAAATGTTGCTGCTCCATCAGGAGTGGTTACCGAAGATAAATATTGTCGGAATCCCCATGGATTTTGAACAAACGAAGCAAAATACATTTTTCCATCACCTCCTAATTTTACCGTTCCCCCATCATTGTCAACCCCTATCGATGCCACATTAGTAAATGCATAAGGGCTTGCCACATTAATATATTCTAGTTTCCCCTGAACAGCAGGGTTATCCCACGGCGCCGCCAAATAACTTACGTACAATCTGTTATTGGAAGGAGAAAATTCGCAACCGTAAGGATTACTATAATCGGGTAAGTTTTTATTGACGCCAATGGCATTAGACAATGCCCCAGTACTTTTGTTGAAATCCATGATCGTTACCGCATTTTGCGGATCCCAATGACCAGCACCACAATGGTGTGTGGCTGCTGCTTTAGTTCCATCCCATGAAAAACGAAGAGAAGCTCTTTCGTTACTTCTATCGGGTAAGAACTGCCAGTCTTCTCCGTTCTGTACTTTAAAGCCCAAACTAGATTGAACTGGTGTAGTATTTATCCCAGAAGCAGTAATTAAATAGGCGTTATATCGATCTGAATTGACAGTGTTGGTTAATTTGGCCGTACCTACTGGAGTTGACTCATGAACTACCACCCAAATATCTAAACCATTGCTATGAAAGGTTGCCGCTAATTGTTCGGTGCTTCTATAGTTCCCTATTCTTACCGGTGCTGTAATGGTGTTGTTATTGGAGTTGTAAATAGAATAGTTGATTCCGTAAGTGAAACCTGCTTGTCCACTAATAGCATCATCCGTAGTGAAAATGTAAAAGGTATCTAAATTTAAAGGGTGACGAATAATCATTACTCCCTGATCAGCACTACTGGCGTGTCCACCAGCAATTTCGGCACCTGATTTTAAACTTCCGCCAGGAACAGGAATGACTGTTCCGTCTCCTTTCCATGCAGTTACCCCGTTGGTGTAAAATAATAAATTGCCATTGTCGTCACTCGCAGATGCGCACCCTTCGTAAACATAATCATCGGTATTGGCTTGGACACTCGTCAAATTACTTACTGTAGCAGCACCTGTACCAGCAGCACCAAAAGAAAGTTTTTTGTCTTTTCCATAATACCAATTAGTATGTGTAGGCCATTGCCATTGACTTTGGGAGGCCGGGCAAGTTTGTGAGAATAGATTGTACCCCGCGAATAAAAAGACAATTAATGTTTTGAAAAGAATGTTTTGTTTGTTCATAATCTTTTGAATTAGATTCTACTTTAACAAAAAAAGAAATTTACCTGATAGCATGCTTTACATTCTTATTAAACATAACAAGACAATAGAAGCATCTGTCAAAATAAGAGATAAGACATTTTATAGAAAGTATTGTATAACGCCCGTATTTTCAGCAAGATAAATAAATATTTTAGCAGAGTAATATTTTTTGTTAAAAAAACGAATAAAATATACATTTTGTCTAACAATAGTGTTTTTACGTAGTTTAATTACGCTTATTTGTCGAAAAAAATAAGTGAATGTATTGAGCCTCCTTCAAAGAAAAAACCTTCCTGCGAAAGCAAGAAGGTTTAATGTTCTTTTAACTAAGAGACCAGAGGATTTAAAAACACTAGAGATTTGGGGTTTCCCTAGTGCTTTGCCTATTAACTACAATTTTACTAATTTATAAAGAACGACTAATAACTGGGGGAAAGTAACTCCTCCGGCTGGTAAAAGAACTTGTAATAAAGATACCGTCAATACTAGCTTTTTCAAAGGATTTATACATGACAAACTGCGCAGGGGAAGAGAAAAATACGTTCCATTTTATGGACAAAATCAATTGTAGCAATCTAATGATTACCATACATTCATATTTTTATCATTTAAGTAGTCATTTCTATGTTTAATGATTATCTATGATTGTAATCGAATAACAATCAAATATTTTCAGAAGAAATGTAGCACAAAAAAACCGCCTGTTGTTTTGGGTCAACAGGCGGTTTGAAACTACTAACTATATGTGAGAATTGTATGGAGACTATTGAATAACAAGTTTAGAGATTCCTTGTTCTGCTTTGATGAAATAAATTCCAGCCTCTAAATTGCTGATATCTAATTTATTGGATGATTTAGTGAAACTCATTAATTCTCCTAAACTGTTGATTAGTGAAATGTTATTTAGGTTTTGTGAAAAAGTAACCTCATTTCCTTGTGTTGGATTTGGATAAACTGCAAAGCTTGATTTACCAATTTCGCTCACTCCTGAACCTGTTACTGTACCTAATTTTAAACTACCTATGCTTACTTTATAATTTCCAGGAAGAGGAAGGGGGTTCCAATCAGTTGGATTATCAACATTGTGATTGATTGCAGTGACTTCCATTGAAATGACATTGTTAAAATGAAATCCTGTAGTGACAACGCCATCCACAGATTTATAGCCACCTGCAAAATCACCAGAAATAGGTACCGTTTGACCAGGAGCGACACTCATTTGCACAAACACAGCTCCGTTTGCATCTACGTTTACTGCATTTAAAGCATCATCAACGATGTCAACATATACATCTAAAATAGAATCTCCTTCGTTTTTGAAATCAAACGAAAAAGTTGAATTGTTGGTTAAGTTCAATCCCGGATTGGTGTTTAAACCCTGAAAACTGATAAAAATATTCGGATCCCAGCACCCAGCACTGGCAGTAGTTAAAACAAATTCCTCTCGATGTGCGGTTGTGTTTCTTGTCAATATTGAAGAAGCACATACTGATGGTCCTGCATCATTTCCCGACCAATAGATTCCATTAGGAGTGTTACCCTGATCATTCGGATCTCCATATTCTTCTGTTGGAACTATATCATCATAGATACCTGTACTCGAGTATCCCGGTGTTTGAGAAAATCCCATCATGCAAATCGTAGCGAAAGAAAGAGTAAAAATAATTTTTTTCATATTTTAAAGATTATAAGTTGCTCAACAAATTTAAGATGGAGTGATCGTTCTTGTTTTACATAAATCGTTTTTCTCATGATGCTTTAATAGACAATGTGAGTAGGTATTTTACTTTTCTCCAGATATGAATAAAAACATATGGACATTATATGGACATCGCCTGTTTTTATGGGGTTTTAGCCTTAGTTCGTTTTATCTTGTAAGTCACTTGAATTCAAAAAACATGAAAAAAAAGTACCTCATTACCACCCTATTTATTTTAGCCATTGCATTATCAAATCGTGTTCATTCCCAATCATTACCTTACCCTGCTTTAATAGGTTATTGGCAAAATTGGAGTTCAACCTCATTAACCGCAATAGACTCCAGATATAATGTAATTGAGGTAGCATTTCCTTTGGCTCAAAGCGGAACAGATTACAATATTTCCAATTTAAGTTTTGGGCCCCATTCTTTTTCTACTTTTAAATCGGCTATTCAAACACTACAGGGACAAGGGAAAAAGGTATTGTTGAGTTTAGGTGGTGCTTCACAACCTATTTATTTGAATGATGTAAATGAAAAAAACACCTTTGTTTCTTCTGTAGGTAATTTACTAGATACTTATGGTTTCGATGGAATTGATATCGACTTAGAAAGTTCATCCTTGGCTTTCTCCACTATTAAAATGACGAACAATACCGATGCTGGTTTGGTGAATATGATTGCGGGTATTCAAGAGATTTTGGCTAATTATCAAACTACTCATTCTAAAAGATGTTTACTCACTATGGCGCCAGAGGTGATTTATGTGCAAGGTGGATATCAATACAATAATAGCCGCTCGGGTGCTTATTTACCTATCATTGATGCATTGCGTAATGATATAGATATGCTTCAGGTGCAGTTGTATAATGTAGGAGATTATATTAAGGCCTTAGATGGTAAAACATATACCGAGGGAACAGCCGATTTTATTGTAGCGATGACAGAGATGGTAATTAGAGGTTTTACGGCCTCTAAGTTATCAGGAGGATCGGCAGCATTTGCAGGTTTACCTGCTCATAAAGTGGCTGTTGGTTTACCCTCATGTTCTAATTCAGCAAGTGGTTATGTTAATGCTACAGTGCGTCAACAAGCCATTGATTACTTGAGAGGGGTGGGTGTAAAACCAGGAACTTATGCTTTGCTCACTCCGGGTGGACATCCAACTTTAGGGGGGATTATGACCTGGTCGATCAATGAAGATAAAGTGTGTAATCCTTCTTACGGTATTGCTTCAAGTTTTCAAACTATTTTTGCGGGTGTTGGCAATGCTATTGAAGACCATACCGTAAATTCTTTATCGATATATCCTAATCCAACTGATGGGATTTTTAAAATTGAAACAATCTCTGTTAATCCCAATGCTTCTTTTATATTGTATAATCCTTTAGGACAAATAATTTATAGAGAAAATATTAATGGAAATAGTTCAACAAGCTTTGATTTTTCATTTTTAGAGGGAGGATTATATGTTGTTCAAATAGGACAAGAGACGCGAAAGCTTTTGATCAGGTAATTTCATTTTCTGTACATGTTCAATATTAGTTTACAAAAACAGTTAAGCTAATAGACATTCATCATACATCGCTTTGGGGAGCGGTTTTGCATACAATTTCAATGTTATCTTAACAAAACAACTAAAACCAAAACTATGAGAAACACTTACGAAGAAAGAGGGAAAGCACTGGCTTTATTTTTTGTATTAATTTTCAGCGAGATATTCGCTCAACTACCCTGCAATGTTTTAGTGGGGTATTGGCAATCATCATGGGGAACTTATGTTCGACTAAAAGATGCCAGTCCCAATTATAATGTTTTTTGTTTGGCCTTTGCCGGCTCCTCTGATGGAACTCCCAATACTATTTCGTTCACTCTTTATTCAGCAAGCGACAATAATATTACAGCCAATCTTAAGGCAGATATAAAAACTGTTCAGGCACAAGGAAAATTGGTGTTGATGAGTATTGGTGGTTCGGCTGGATCCTTTCAAATCACTTCTCTTACTGAAAAAAATACTTTCGTTGCTAAAATCAAAAATTTAATTACCACTTATGAATTGGATGGAATCGATATTGATATTGAAGATGCTCAATATATTGGTCAAACAGGAACCATTTCCAGCCCTTCCGCTCATATCACTTATCTAATTCAAGGTATTCAGGATTTAATGTCGTGGTATCAAACTACCTACGGCAAAAAAATGATTTTAACGATGGCTCCCGAGTGCGTTTATACTACAGGAGGCTTGTCGCAATTTCAAATTGGTGACGGTGTTCCTTATCTCGCCATTATTGAAGCTTTAAAAAATGAAATTGATATTTTACAAGTGCAATTGTATAACGCTTACCAAAGTAATGGGTTAAATAATGTGACTTACAATGAAGCAACAGCGGATTTCATTGTAAGCCAAACAGAAGCTCTTATCCGTGGCTTTACAGCAAAAGGAGGTTTGGGAGTGTATTCGGGTTTACCTGCTAGTAAAGTTGCAATAGCTCTTCCTGTAACCGATGTTAATGTTTCAGATGCTGGTGATATAGCTGCTGGCAGTGGTTATTTATCTTTTTCTGAAGTAAATAAAGCGGTAAATTACTTAATGGGTAAAACCAATCAAAAGCCGGGTTCTTATACTTTAGTTCAATCAGGAGGATATCCAAATTTATTGGGAATGATGGGTTGGTCTTTGTCGTTCGATAAAAAAAACAATTGGGCTTATGCAAATAATTATGCGAGTTTGTTCGGTTCAAATAACAACAATTGTACTGTAGCATCTGAGGAATTGGAATCTACTTCCGCTTTTATTTTGTTTCCAAATCCTACTCAGGGAATGATAAATATTAATAGTGAAAAGAAAGGAGCTTTCGTGAACATTTACAATGCTTTAGGAGAAAAGGTAACTGAACAAGTGTTGTTGCAGGGATCAAATAACATAGATCTTTCAGCGCTAAGCACAGGAGTTTATATTGTAAATCTTGGAACAGAAACGCAAAAATTAATTATTCAGTAGGCTGAATACTACGAGAGAAAAGGTTCTTTCATATGAAAGGGCCTTTTTATTTTACCAAACTGGCAGCACCTATAATTCCTGTGTCGCTATGATTGCTTGCTGGCAATAATTTGAAATCATCGAGATAATAATGAATAAGTTTTGCTTTTAAAACATCCATTACAATGGGTTCAATAATATCGAAAGCATTTCCAACTCCCCCACCAATAATAATAGTATGTACATCATACAAATGCACCATGGAAATGATGGCTTGTCCTAGCAATTTACCTACATGATTAAAAACTTCTAATGAACACACATCACCCTTTTTAGCAGCAGTATAAATTTTTTCTACTGTTAATTCTTTTTCCTCTTTCAGTATAGAATCAGGAAAGTCTTTAAGAAGATTTTGAGTGAATTCCACGATTTGGCGGTTGCCTATATAATCCTCTAAATATTCTCCTTTGCCAACAGGTATCATTCCTACTTCAGTAGGATTTCCATGAGCTCCTTTAAATATTTCGCCATTTACAATTAATCCGCCGCCCACTCCCGTACCTAAGGCCACTAGTAAAAAGGTGGATAGAGAGTGAGTACCAAAATGATATTCTCCCATAGCAGCGCAACGGGCATCATTTTCCAACACAATCTTCAAATTCGGAAAATGCTTTTGAATAGGATTTACCACATTTAATCCATTGAGAGTAGGTATATTGGTTAAATTCACAATGGTTTTACCATCGAAAGAGAGCTGACCTGGAACCCCAATCCCGATTCCACTAATAGCGTATTCCTTCACCAATTTTTCTGAACAACTTTTTATTAATTCAATAAAATTTTCGGCATTAGCACAATGATCTTTTGTAATAAACCTTTCTGTTTTCACAATATTTCCTTTATTATCAACCACCCCAAATTTTATGGTAGTGCCACCTACATCAATTCCTAAAATCATATTTATTTTATTTTGCACTAATTTAAATGATTCGGTTAATAATACAGGTTGTGTTCAATCTTCTTTTTTTGATCATTTTTTTTATCTTGCATTGAATCAGTGGGATAGATATTCAATGACGCATAAGGTATTTTACTTGTCTGCAAAATGTCCATATCATTTTAAGGCCCGTCAATATTGATTTTTATAAGTTTGTACTATAATGTTTTTTAAATGATGGGAGTCATAAAATTTTTAGCGGGTTGCGGAGTTGTTGCCTTGCTTTCGTGTAATTCGAGTTCAGTACTTGCTGATGAGGTTCAGGATAAGGTTCTTTCTGAGAATTGGAAAATCAAATCTTCTGTAGATACAAAATTAAAAGGAGAACAATTGTCGATGGGTGAGAGTGATGGCCCATCCTCTTGGAAAGCCGCAATTGTTCCGGGTACAGTTTTAAATTCTTTAGTGAAAGCCGGCGTCTATTCCAATTTGTATGAAGTAAACAACATGGCTAAAGTTCCCGTTGAACAATTTAAAAATGCCTGGTGGTACGTTACTTCTTTTCAATTAGGCGAGATCTCTGAAGAAAACAATTATCAAATCAATTTCGATGGAATTAATTATCGGGCTAATATTTGGTTGAATGGAAAATTGTTGGCCGACACCAACAAGATCATTGGTGCTTTTAATCGCTTTAATTTAGATATTGATTCTTTTGCTGTAACAGGAACCAATCATATGGCAATAGAACTTTTTCCACCGTCGAAAGGAGCTTATAGCATTGGCTTTGTGGATTGGGCTCCCACTCCTCCCGACAACAATATGGGCATTTTTAGAAATGTGACTTTGAAAATTACCAAGGCTGTTGAAATCAAAAATACTTTTGTACAAACCAAAGTAAATTTGCAAACTTTGAGAGAGGCCGATTTAACTATTTCTACAGAAGTAATTAATCATCAGGCTAGTGATTGTGAATTGACTTTAGAGGGAAAAATAGGGGAGATTTCTTTTTCTCATAAAGTGAGTTTGAAAGCCAATGAAAAAAAATTGGTAGTACTTTCTTCAAAAGAAATTCCATCTCTTCATATTAATAATCCAAAATTATGGTGGCCTAACGGATACGGCGAAGCAACTCTTTATGATTTAAAATTAGATGCTGCTGTAAATGAAGTTCTATCTTCCACAGAAAAAGTGAGTTTCGGTATTCGTGAGGTATCTGATTATTTGAATGCTTCGGGTCAACGTGGCTATAAAATTAACGGCAAAGAAATTCTAATTAAAGGAGCTGGCTGGGTAGATGATTTGCTTTTAGGAAATACTGCTGAATATGATGAAGCACAAATTAAATATGTGAAAGATATGAACCTGAACTGCATTCGATTTGAAGCTTTTTGGGGTAAGGATCATACGCTGTATAATTTATGCGATAAAAATGGAATTTTAGTAATGGCTGGATTTAGCTGTCATTGGGAGTGGGAAGATTACATTGGCACTCCATGCGGTGATCAGTTTGGTTGTGCTACCGAGCGTCCGGAAATGGCCTTGCTTTCTTCTTACTGGAGAAGTCAAATTACTTGGTTGCGCAATCATCCTTCTCTTTTTGCTTGGGTGGGTGGTAGTGATTTTCTTCCTCATCCTGATTTGGAAAAAAGTTATTTAAAGATTCTTAAAGAAATTGATCCAACTCGCCCTTACCTGGGTTCAGCAAAAACTTATACCAGTGAAATTTCCGGACCAACGGGGGTTAAAATGAATGGCCCTTATGATTATGTGCCGCCTATGTATTGGTACACTGATACTTTGCGTGGTGGTGCTTTTGGCTTTAATACGGAAACAGGTCCTGGTCCGCAAGTTCCCGTGTTATGGACGCTCCATAAAATGTTCAATAACAAAGCTCATTTTCCTATTGATTCTTCTTGGGATTACCATTGTGGCCGACATGCATTTAGAAATATGCATCGTTATTTAAAATCATTCGATAAGCGTTATGGAGCATCACCCACTTTAGAAGATTTTTCTTTGTTTACTCAAGCTGCAAGTTATGAAGCCATTCGTCCGATGTTCGAGGCATTCAGAGTAAATCGTCCGAACACTACCGGTGTGGTTCAATGGATGCTGAACTCTGCATGGTTAGATACCTACTGGCAATTGTACGATACTTATTTGATTCCAACCGGTGCATATTATGGAACAAAAACTTCGTGTGCTCCATTACAAGCAGTGTACAATTATGGCGATCATTCTGTTTATTTCGCTAATGATACTAAAGATGCTGCAGACGCAAAATTAGTGGTAGAATTATACAATAGTGATTCTAAACTTTTATTTACCCAAGAAGCCATGGCGAATGCTGCGGGAAATGCTTCTTCTAAAGTTCTTACTCTACCTGCTTTAACCAAAGGGATTTCTTTCTGTAACATCAATGTATTGAATTCAAAAGGCGAAAAAATTTCTTCTAATTTTTATTGGTTGAGTGATAAAAAAGATAAAATGAATCCTAATAGAGACAGTGCTTCATGGGTATATACTCCAGCTATTGAGTTTGCCGATTTTACTGCACTGCGCTCCTTACCAAAAGCTAATATTATGGTAACAAAAGTGGCTAAGAACAATGAAATTGAAATAACAGTAAGCAATACTTCTGATAAAATAGCTTTCTTCATCGAATTAATGGCAGTGGATAATAAAACGCAAGAACCTATTCGTCCGATTATCTGGAGTGATAATTATATTTCTCTTAAACCAGGAGAAAGTAAAGTATTAAAGGCTTCACTGCCCACAGGCGACATTAATAAATGGAATGTAAATATTAATAGTAGAGGTATCAATACCATTACGCAGTAATATGCAAAGAAACTATTTTATAATTGGCTTGGTGATTTTCACTTTCGCGGCAATTTCGTTTAGCACGAATATGATTGCTCCTTTGGAGGTGCCTATTGTAAAGAGTTTTAGATTAAAGGGTTTTGAAGCCGGATTACTTCCTTTGTGTTTTTTCATTGCTTATTTGTTTTCTATTCCATATGCTATTATGCTAGAAAAATGGAAAGAAAAAAAATCGATGTTGATTGCTTTTTCTTTTGCCGGATTAGGGGCTTTATTGTTTGCTTTGTCTCCTTCTTATGGCTTAGCATTACCTTCTTTTTTCATGATTGGAGTGGGTATGGCTTTGTTGCAGGTAGTTATAAATCCTTTATTACGTGTGGCTGGTGGTGAGGAAAATTTTGCATTCTGGTCGGTGGTGGCTCAAATTATTTTTGGAGGAATTGCCGCATTTACTGCTACCACTTCAGAAGTAGTAGCCAGTTGGGTGAAATCAGGAGAATCATTTTTCCCTGCTGATATTCATTTACCTTGGGTAGGGAATTATTGGATTATTGCCTCCCTTCTTTTAACTCTTGCCTTAATAATGTTTTTTATCAAACTCCCCAAAGTGGAATTGAAAGAAGATGAAAAAGCTGGTGGCGCATCGGTTTATAAAACATTGTTTAGCGATAAAAAAATATGGGTCTTTTTCTTTGCCATCTTTGCTTATGTGGGTACTGAACAAGGAGTGGGAATTAAAATCAAAGATTTTTTAATGCAATATCATCAAATGAGCGAAGCCCAAGGTGATACAGTGCTTTTTTGGTATTGGATGCTACTTACTTTAGGTTGTTTATTGGGAATGATTTTAGTGAAATTAATGGACAGTAAAATATTACTTCGCCTGTTTGTGATTCTTGCTATGGTATCTTTATCCTTTGCACTTTTCGGATCGGCAGATGTTTCTTATTACGCTTTTATGATGGTGGGATTTTTTCTATCCGTAATGTGGTCGATCAGCTTCGCTTTAGGTTTAAATTCATTTGCAGCTAACCACGGAGCCATCGCCGGAATTTTATGTACCGGTGTTATTGGCGGTGCTATTTCACCATTTATTATTGGCGCTCTTAAAGATTTAATTGGTTTACAGTTTTCAATGTGTTTTAATTTCCTTTTATTGGGATATATACTATGGGTAAGCTTCTGGGCTAAACCATTGGTGAACAATCAGGTGATATCGATCACTAAGCTTTTTGAAAAAAAGTAGTTTGGTGTAGCTTATTTTCAAAGTTGACGTAGAAGCGAAACGATTTGGCCAGCGGGGGCCGTAACTAATTGTTTTTTTATGACTAAATTTCGATTTTACCTTTCTGTTGGTGTACTTCTTTTGTGGAGTGCTTCTGTTGTTGCTTCTAAACCGGCATCTATTACTTATACTTCCAAAGATTATAAAGGACACCAAACCAATTACGATGCTATTTTTTCGGGAGATGGATTGATTTATGTCGCCAACGCTTATGGCGTAATAGAGTTCGATGGTAATCAATGGAATAAAACCAGCTTAACTTCTAGTCGTTGCCCTTTCTCGGTTTATAAAGCTATCAATGGTAGAGTGTATGTGGGTGGCGATAATGAAATTGGCTATATAGAAAAAAACAGTAAAGGACTTTCAGTCTACCACTCTCTTAAATCCTTATTGCCTGATTCCAATGCAAAGGTGGGCGATTGGATTCCTTATTGTACCGAATACAAAAACAAAATCTATTTCGCCGATTTATACAGCATTTACATTTATGATGGTAAAACTATTAAAGTAGTTAAGCCATCCACAAAAGAAGGGAAATTTCTTTTCCTGCGTGAGAGCAAAGGTGAACTCATTGTAATGGAATGGGGCAAAGGAATTGGGATTATGGAAGATTCTAAAATTTCTTTCCTTCCCGGAAATTTAGCAGAATTGGAAATTAAAGGTGTTCAAAAAATTGCACATCAGGTTTACACTTTTTATGGTAGAGATGGAATTTACAATTACAACAATGGTACTTTAACCAAAGCTCCATTTTCTGAATTTTTTGCTAGCGATTTAATTAAAGATGTTGCTTTTTTCGGCACTCAAAAAATTATAGGTACAGAACAAAACGGCTGTTATGTTTTAGATGAAAATTTTCAAATTGTACAACACTTCACTCCAACCAATTCCTCCTTATTGAGTTCTTATATTTATTGTGTTTCGGTAAATCCGCAGGGCGATATAATGTTGGCCACCGATAATGGGTTAACGATTATAAATACCAGTACAACGTCTTTTAAACTCAATGATATTAATGGATTAAAAGGAAGTGGATATTCTTCTTTTCTTACAGAAAATGGATTGTATGCGGGTACTTCTCAAGGCTTGTTTTTTGCAGCCAATTGGAAACCTGGTGGCGATTATTCCTTTGTAAAAATTGCAGGTGTAAAACCTTTCTTGTACAGTATTTTCAAAATAGGGAAAGATCTTTTTTGTGGTGATCATTCCGATGTTTATCAAATATCTGGAACTAATGCCAGAGTGATCTCTCAGAAGAGCTGGAAAGGAGCCTGGTTTTTTTCTAAAGTTCCCGGAAGAAGTGATTTATTTTTAGTAGGAACCTTTGAGGGTATTGATGTTTATAAGAATGTTAATGGTAGCTGGCAATTCTCCAATTCTATTAAAGGATATAATTTTTCTGCGCGTTTGTTTGAATTCGATTCCAATGGAAATATTTGGGTGAATAGCGAAACGAGTGGTTTGTATATGCTAAAAATTAATACCGATTTTACCGCGGTGGAAAGCAAAGTAGAATGGTGTTCTAAATTAAATGTTGCCCCCGATTATTTTAAAGATATCATCAAAGACGATGAGGTAATTAAAATTTCTTCTGAGGGAGGAATATACTTGGTGAGTGTTGATAAGGTGGTGAAAGACCCAGCATTTGAAGGACTTCCATTTAAGTTCGATAGAATTAGAAAAATTAAAGATGGATTACTTTATACCGTGAAAGAAGGGGAACCTGTAGTTCTTAGAAAAGTAAAAGATCGTTTTGTAATTGATAGCACCAATATTTTAAATAACACCAGTTTCGAAATGGTGGGTTTGGTAGAATCTATTCGTGAGTTTGCTAACAATAGTTACATTGTTGGTACAGCAGATGGGTTCACTATATGCGACAATACCTCTGAAAGAAAATATTACAACACAACCAGTATCAGAAGTATTAAAGATTTAGATTCGGAAACCTTACACGATTTCATGAATGTAAGTGAATTAAAAATACCTTATTCTGGCAATAGCATAGCCTTTACTTTCGCCTCTACTGCTTTGGAGAAATTTTATCCTGCAACATGGTATGTGAAATTATCAACCAGCGATGAGGAGGGGGAATGGAGAAAAGTGGATAACGCAAATTATAAGGAGTATTCTAATTTACCGGAAGGCGATTATACTTTTTCAGCAAAAGCTTTGTATCGCTTTAAGGTATTGGGCGAAAGCACTGTTTCATTCACTATTTTACCTCCTTGGTACAGAACCCTTCTGGCGAAAATCATTTATTTACTGTTATTCGTCGCAGCTATTTTAATGGGTAGAATGCTTTGGAAATCCAGGTTGAAAAAAGTGACTGATCGATTGTTGGCAGAAAAGAAAAAAGCAATGGAGCTGCAGGAAAGTCAGTTCCGTGAAGAACAATTGAAAATGCAGTTGCAAGAAAAAGAAATGGATTTATCTTTTGTAGCTCTCAACTTCGCACAAAGAAAAGAATTGCTGCAAACGGTGGGGGTTAAACTGAAAGCCATCATGAGCCATTCTGATATCCCCCCCTCCTTGATGAAAGATTTAAAAGCGGTAGAATATTCTTTAAGGAGTTCAAAAGAAGATGAAGAACCTTGGGATAATTTTCAGGTGCATTTCAATACGGAATACAATGACTTCATTACGAAATTACAACAGCTCGATCCTAAAATTAAAGAGTCGATGATTTTAATGTGTACCTATTTGCGTATGGGTAAAAACAATAAAGAAATTGCTCAGTTACTCAATATTTCATTAAGCGCTTTGGATAAACGAAAATTGCGTATTAAAGAAAAATTCAGCGTTCCTGAAGATGTGACTTTGAACGAGTTTTTGCGACAATTGTAAGCACTTTTTTTAATGAACAAATTGTATGCATATGGAACGTGTTCATACACATTAATTGACACGAGCGAATTTTTTAACGAATTTCACCGTAGAATTGGCCTTAATACATTTTTTTGATGATTCGAATAGGATTTTTTTTGGTAGTTTTTTTTGTTTCGAATCATTTGTCGGCACAAATCACCTATGCTTATGGTAAGTATACTGGTACCGGTGCGCAAAAATCAATTACAGGTTTAGGTTTTAGTCCGGAAGTAGTTATTATAAAAGCAGATGATGTTTATGAGGCTGTAATTACTACTAATACTATGACGGCTGGCGATGCAAAGGGAATGGGTTCAACTGCCGCATTGAATACCGCTAGTATTAAAACTCTTGATGCCGATGGCTTTACTGTATTAACCGATAACAGAGCTAATGGAAGTGGAATAACTTACTACTGGATAGCATTCAATGCAGGAACAAATGTGGTGACAGGATCTTATACTGCCACAGGAGCAGCTAAAACAGTTAATACGCTGTCTTTTACACCTGATAATGTTTGGATATGGGGGGCTGGTGCCACCGTTCGAAGTGATGTTGGGATATCACTGACTTCCACCAATCATGATGGAATGGGGTTTTATACTAAAGATGGTTCTTCATTGAATTGGAATTATGTAAATGCTTTTAATGGTACAGGTTTCGTTACAGAGTCGGATGCAACTTATTCTCCTGTTGCTAATACTGTTGTTTATCATTGGATTGCTTTTAATGATAATGGTACTGTACTAAAAACAAATTACTATGGTGGAGGAAATGCAACAGATTATACCAATGGTCAGGTTATCAATCCTGGATTCGCTCCCGATTTTGTAATTGTAGTGGATAAAAATGCTACTAATGTACCTGCCTTCAGAACAAAATCTGTAGCAAGTGCGACTGATAAGTCTTTTAGTTTTGCGGCTACGGCAGGAACTACCAATAGAATCAAATCGTTTTCTGCTTCTCCTACCGGATGGGCCATCGGAACCAATGCAAGCGTGGGAACAGATTATGAAGATTATTCTTATATCGCCTTTTCAGGCGGTACCGCTTTACCGGTTGAATTGGTTAGCTTCACCGCTGAGAAACAAAATGATGAAATCTTGTTAGAATGGGAAACCGCTTCCGAAAAAAATAGTGATCACTTTGATATTATGAGAGCCAATGATTCAAAGGAATTTGAAAAATTGGATTCGCGAACTGCTGCGGGAAATAGTAGTCACCTGATTTATTATGATTATCTGGACGGTACACCAAATAAGGGGTTTAATTATTACAAATTAGTGGAATATGATATTGATGGAAAAACACAAGAGTCGCCTGTTGTAGCGGTTAATTTTACTGATCAGATAGATGTTGTTACCGAACTTTTCCCCAATCCATCCAGCGATAAAGCAGTGTTGTATTTTAATTCCCAAAATGGAGGAGTGTATCGTTTGTACATTAATGATATGAGCGGTAAACCAATTTATCAGGCTCAAATTCCTGCCATGATTGGCGATAATAAATTCACTCTCTTCGTATCCGATTATGCAGCCGGAAATTACCTTCTCAATTTAGTTGAACCTGGTGGAAAGACTTCTTCTACTCAGTTTGTAAAGAGTGAGTAGCTAATATCCTATCTCTTTTTTTCTGTATTGTAGAAAGTCAAATTATTCATATCCTTTTCCTGTAAACCAGTCATATCCTTCAATTTTTTTGTATTCATTTGGAACGCTGTTTAGCCGTTTCAATACTTTGAATGTGTTGCTACATGATGAAGTATTTGAAATTACTATTTTCCCAGTCTTTTTCCCAGAATCATTTTTTTCGTAACCAACATATTCTATTGTGTCAACCATTTCTTCATTCCATTTGTATTTGTACATTTCTGTTTCGCCAGGATGGCCGTAGCAAACACCTCTGATAATTTTTTCTTTTGGTGAAAAAGTGGGATTGATAAACTCAAAATTATTTGAAAATTCGTTTTTGTTTTGTCTAAGTAAATAAACATTACTGAATGCCTTTAAACAGCAACCTGTTGCTCCATACCAGTTTACTACAAAGTCATTTAGTCCGTCGCCATTAACATCCCTAATGGTGTCGTTTACATAAGTCATGACCCATTGCTCGTGAGAAACAACCTTTTCAAATTTCCTATCATTTTTGTTATATATATCGATGTATACTGCATTTGGACCGTGCCTACGAATAATTAAGTGAGGATATTTTTTGGTGAAATGATAGTCCAAATTTATTTCAACGTTCACAGAAATACTGTCACTTATTACCTCATATTTATTCTGAAACTTTTCTTTCTCAATATTTAGAGTTGCAATTTTAAGGGCGCCTACTAATGCTTTTGCAAGGCTTATACTGTCCTCATAGTCTTGTTTTTCAATCCCTTCTCTTTTTTCTAAACGCTCTTTTTCTGTCTTATCAATGTTTGTTTGTAAAGTGTCGTTTACAACCACAGAAATATCCTTATTATCGTTTGGTTGTATGCAAGAAAAAAATATTGACAAAAGGAGGAAAGTGAAGAGGAGGGGTTTGGTTTTCATGACATTGTTAGAAATGATTGGATCTGAGCAA
This sequence comes from Flavobacteriales bacterium, assembly GCA_023251075.1. Taxonomy (GTDB): domain Bacteria; phylum Bacteroidota; class Bacteroidia; order Flavobacteriales_C; genus JAHEZL01. The sequence continues at coordinate 113,353 of JAHEZM010000003.1, forward strand.
TTGCCCATATTCCCTATACATGTTTGCTAATCTAATAGATTTATTCATCTGATTCAAGTTTTAACTTATTAATCATCTCGTTATTTCTCTGCGGTAACGAAGCTAAAAGATTCAGCGAAGTTCGCTTCGCTAAACTTAGCAGAGAGGAGGTGTTGCCCTTCAAAATGTAATTGATTTTCCCTATTTTTGCCCACTTTCATTTACAATTATCCATGGCAACAAAGTATAAAGAATATAATGGTTTGGATTTACCCGCGGTAGGCCGCGAGGTTCAAGCCTTTTGGGAAGCGAACAACATCTTTGAAAAAAGTATTTCTTCGCGCGACGAAAATAAGCCTTTCGTGTTTTTTGAAGGTCCGCCTTCAGCCAATGGTTTGCCTGGTATTCACCACGTAATGGGAAGAACCATCAAAGATATTTTTTGTCGTTATAAAACTTTGAAAGGATATAGAGTTAATCGTAAAGCCGGTTGGGATACGCATGGATTGCCAGTGGAATTAGGTGTGGAGAAGGAATTGGGCATCACCAAAGAAGATATTGGAAAGAAGATTTCTATTGAAGATTACAATAAAGCTTGTCGTGAAGCGGTGATGAAATACACCGATATTTGGAACAACCTTACCAAACAAATGGGCTATTGGGTAGATATGGAAGATCCATACATTACCTACGAAAACAAGTATATTGAGAGTGTTTGGTATTTGCTTCAGAAATTGTACAACAAAGATTTGATGTACAAAGGTTATGCTATTCAACCTTATTCTCCTGCTGCGGGTACAGGTTTGAGTTCACATGAGTTGAATCAGCCGGGATGCTACCGCGATGTAAAAGATACTACTGTCGTTGCTCAGTTTAAAGCAAAAAAATCGGGAGCGATAAAAGAGGTGGAAGGTGACGTTCACTTTTTAGCATGGACGACCACTCCATGGACGCTTCCTTCGAATACGGCGCTGGCTGTGGGACCGAAGATTGAGTACGTGTTGGTAAAAACTTTTAATCGTTATACAGGAGAACCTATTCAGGTTATTTTGGCTTCTGATCTTTCTTTAAAACATTTTGGCGAAAGAGATCAAGCAGTAATTGCTGATGACGAGCCAGATGGCCCTTCAAATTTAAGGATTGACCAAGCAAAATTTGATTCTTATAAACATGGTCAATCACAAATTCCATGGTATGTTCTTAAAAGATTTGTTGGAAACGACCTAGTTGGAATTCAATATAAGCAACTCCTTCCATATACTTTACCTTTCGAAAATGCAGATAAAGCTTTCCGTGTAATACCAGGTGATTTCGTAACTACCGAAGACGGTACAGGTATCGTACACATTGCGCCTACCTTTGGTGCCGATGATGCCAAGGTGGCGAAAGACGCAGGAGTACCGGGAATGTTGGTGTTGAATGCCGATGGCAATCCTGTTCCTGTAGTTGATTTGCAAGGAAAATTTGTTGCACAAATGGGCGAGTTGGCTGGTAAATTTGTGAAGAATGAATATTATCCGGCTGGCGAAGAGCCAGAAAAATCAGTTGATGTAGAGATTTCTATTAAACTGAAAACAGAAAATAAAGCATTTAAAGTTGAGAAATACGAACACAGTTATCCGCATTGCTGGAGGACCGATAAACCAGTTTTGTATTATCCTTTAGATTCATGGTTTATCAAGGCTTCTTCTATGAAGGAGCGCATGAGTGAACTAAATAAAACCATCAACTGGAAACCTGCTAGTACTGGTACTGGTAGATTTGGCAACTGGTTAGATAATTTGAACGATTGGAATTTATCACGTTCACGTTATTGGGGCATACCGATACCAGTATGGAGTAATGAGAGTGGGGAACAGATTTGCATAGGGTCGGTAGAAGAATTGAAAAATGAATGCGCTAAAGCTGTTGCTGCCGGTGTGATGAAAAGCAATCCGCTGGAAACTTTTGTTCCTGGAAATTTCAGCAAAGAGAATTACAATATTTTAGATTTACATAAAAACTTCGTTGATCAAATCACGTTGGTTTCTGCTACAGGCAAGCCATTGAAACGCGAAAGCGATTTGATTGATGTGTGGTTCGATTCGGGCGCTATGCCTTATGCACAATGGCATTATCCTTTTGAGAACAAAGATTTCATTGACAACAACAAAGCATTCCCTGCCGATTTTATCGCTGAAGGTGTTGACCAAACCCGTGGATGGTTCTATACTTTGCACGCTATTGGTACGATGTGTTTCGACAGCGTTGCATTTAAAAATGTAGTATCGAACGGATTGGTGTTGGATAAGAACGGACAAAAAATGTCGAAGCGTTTAGGCAATGCCGTCGACCCTTTTGTTACCCTGGATAAATATGGTGCCGATGCTACGCGTTGGTATATGATTTCTAATGCTCAACCTTGGGATAATTTGAAATTCGACCTGGACGGAATCACAGAAGTTCAAAGAAGATTCTTCGGTACCTTATACAATACGTATCAGTTCTTCGCATTGTACGCAAACCTCGATGGATTCAATTATTCAGAAGCAGAAGTTCCATTGAATGAGAGACCTGAAATTGACCGTTGGATCATTTCTAAACTCAACTCTTTAATTAAAGAAGTAGACACACAATGGGCCGAATACGAACCAACGAAAGCTGCACGCGCTATTCAAGATTTTGTGAGCGAGCAGTTGAGTAACTGGTACGTTCGTTTATGCAGAAGACGTTTTTGGAAAGGTGATTATGGTCAGGATAAAATGGCAGCATACCAAACATTGTATACTTGTTTAGAAGTAGTGTCGCAATTATCTGCTCCGTTGGCGCCATTCTTCATGGATCAATTGTTCAGAGACTTAAATGCGGTAACGAAAAAACATACAGTGGAATCGGTTCACTTGAGCGATTTCCCTACGGTGAATGAAAGTGCGATTGATACCGACTTAGAACAAAGAATGGAGTTGGCGCAGTCGTTTTCATCAATGGTATTAAGCTTGAGAAAAAAATACAAAATTAAAGTTCGTCAGCCTTTGCAAAAAATTATGATTCCAATTTTGGATGAGAAATTTAAAGTGCAGGTTGAAGCGATTAAAGATTTGATTTTATCGGAAGTGAACGTGAAAGATTTAGAATACCTCACCGAGGATTCTGGCGTGTTGGTGAAAAAAATAAAAGCAAATTTTAAAGTGCTCGGCCCTAAGTACCAAAAGCAAATGAAACAGATTGCGGCGGCCGTTGCTAAATTTAATCAAGGCGATATTGCAACCCTTGAAAGAACTAATGCGTTCGATCTCGATATTGAAGGAGAGAAAATAATTCTTACTTTAGAAGACGTTGAAATTTTGTCGGAAGATATTCCAGGTTGGGCAGTAGCCAACGAAGGAAGATTAACCGTAGCTTTAGACATGACCATTTCACCTGTGTTGAAAGAAGAAGGAATAGCAAGAGAGCTGGTGAATAGAGTTCAAAATCTGCGTAAAGACAGGGACTTTGAACTCACAGATAGAATTTCTTTGAAAATTAAAACAGTGGAAGGAATTGTTTCTGCAATTGACAATAATAAAAATTACATTTGCAGTGAAGTACTGGCCGACAAGGTAGAGTGGGTGAACAGTTTGGAGAGTGGCTTTGAAGTAGAAGTAGATGAAGATTTAAAAACTGAAATAAGTATCGATAAATTAAATTGAGGGCTATGGCAGCTAAGAAAATGAAAGACGAAGAAAAGGTAAGGTATTCCGACAAAGAATTGGCGGAGTTCAAAAAAATTATCCAAGATAAAATCGAGGAAGCCGAGGTAGATTTAAAACATTTCCAAGGTCAGTTAGATCATTCCGATGAAAATTCAGATACTGAAAGTGCTGGAACTTCTAACATGATGGAAGATGGTGGCGAATCAATGAATCGTGAAAAAATTGCAGCATTGGCTCACCGTCAACGTAAATTCATTATGCAGTTGCAAGCTGCCTTAGTAAGAATTGAAAATAAAACTTACGGTGTTTGCAGAGAAACGGGAAAATTAATTTCTAAAGAGAGATTAAAAATTGTTCCTCATACCACTTTGAGTATTGAAGCAAAAAATGCACAGTCGAAAGGTGATTAATGGAAGAAGTGCAAAATAAATCTCAGCTTAAAAAAGCATTAATAACTATCCTAGCTGTTCTATTAATAGATCAGCTAGTGAAGTTTTATATCAAAACTACTTTCCAATTGGGAGAGTCGGTTCCGTTTTTAGGTTTGAGTTGGTTTGAAATTCAATTCGTTGAAAATCCGGGTATGGCTTTCGGTTGGAAAATTCCGTTTTTGGAAGACGATAGCGCCAAAATTTTACTCACCTTATTTAGAATTATTGCTGTTAGCCTCATTGGAATTTATCTTTGGAAAAAAATTAAAGGAGGTAAAATTGGTGGAATGGTTTACAGTTTAGCTTTGATTTTAGCTGGTGCCATAGGGAATATTATCGATAGTATTTTTTACGGAAAAATATTTACAGAAAGTGGATATCATATTTTATCACCTGCTCAGTTTTTAGTTGATTTCAGTGGAGAAGGAGGATGGCTGGAAGGAAGAGTGGTAGATATGTTGCTTTTTTCTGCACATTGGCCTGAGTGGGTTCCTTACTTCGGTGGTGATATGGTTTTTCCTCCTATTTTCAACGTTGCCGATTCATCTATAACCATTGGTGTTTTAATGATCTTATTGTTTCAACGCAAATATTTTAAAGAGCAATTTTTGGTGGAAGAAGATAAAAGTATTCCCGAAAATATTGCTCCGGTTGAACCAGCAACTACTGCAGAAAATCAGTAGAATTTTTTTGGGCCCAAAAAAATTTGCAATCAGCTAAAGAGGGTCGTCCTTAACGTTAGGAATATTACAAACTCTCCGCGTATTTTAAATCCTCTGGGTAAGTGATTTTAATGTTGAAAGCGTCACCTTCCACTAAATGGATATTACCGCCTAAAAATTCAAATACAGAAGCATCATCGGTAAATGATTTGTGTTCTTCTAACAGATAGCCATCTTTAATGAGCGACCACTTGAAACATTGTGGTGTTTGAATTAAAACATAATGTTCTCGCGGTACCGAAAAACTCTTTCCGTTTTCTATTTTTCGTATAGAATCTTTACAAGGTAAGTAAGGAATAGCATTGCCTTTTTCCTCTGCTTCATTAAATATTTTTTGAATGTTTGCTGATGAAATCAGCGGACGAACAGCATCGTGAATTCCAACTATACATTCTTCATTGATTTGTTGCATTCCATTCCGCACCGATTGAAATCGCGATGATCCGCCTGTACAAATTTGGTGCTGTGGCACGGTGTATTGAGATTTTAATTTCTCCCAATATTCCATTTGATTTTGTGGCAATACCACAATGATTTTAAGATCAGAAAAAGCCTGATGAAATTTCTCTATAGTATGCACTAAAAGTGGCTTCCCTTTTAATAGAAGAAACTGCTTGGGCAATTCACTTCCCATTCGTGAACCATTTCCACCTGCTACTATGATTACCGTTTTATTCATAATGTTTGTAGAGCCAGATAGCATCTGGCTTAAAACAGAAAAATAATCCGATTAAATAAACGGTATTAATCTTTTTAAGCCAGATGCTATCTGGCTCTACGTAGTAATTAGAGAATTAGCATCGCATCGCCATAAGAGTAAAATTTGTATTTCTCTTTAATGGCTTTTTTGTATGCTTCCATAATTAAATCATACCCACCAAAGGCACTTACCATCATCAACAAAGTTGATTCCGGCATATGGAAATTGGTAATCATGCAATTGGCTACGCTAAAGTCATAGGGAGGAAAAATAAATTTGTTGGTCCATCCTTCATAAGGTTTCAAGAAACCATCTGTAGATACAGAAGTTTCAATGGCTCTCATGGTGGTAGTACCTACGGCACAAACTTTTTTCTTATTCTCTTTTCCTTTATTTACGATATCTACCGCAGTTTGAGGGATAATAATTTTCTCTGAATCCATTTTGTGTTTGGTTAAATCTTCCACTTCCACAGAACGGAAAGAACCCAAACCAACATGCAAAGTTAAATTCGCGAAATTCACTCCTTTTAATTCCAATCTTTTTAAAAGTTCTTTACTAAAGTGCAAACCTGCAGTAGGCGCCGCTACAGCACCTTCATTCATAGCGAACACTGTTTGGTATCTGTCTTCGTCAGCAGGTTCCACTTTACGGGTGATGTATTTTGGAAGAGGAGTTTCTCCTAAATCACGTAAAATTTTACGGAATTCTTCGTAAGTACCATCGTGTAAGAATCTCAAAGTTCTTCCACGTGAAGTGGTATTATCGATAACCTCTGCTACAAAATCATCATTCTCTCCAAAATACAATTTATTTCCAATTCTTATTTTTCTTGCAGGATCTACTAAAACATCCCACAATAAAGATTCGCGATCTAATTCTCTTAACAAGAAAACTTCAATTTTAGCACCTGTTTTTTCTTTATTGCCATACATTCTCGCAGGAAATACTTTAGTGTCGTTCAACACCATAACATCTCCATCGCTGAAGTACGATAAAACATCTTTAAATTTTTTGCTTTCTATTTTTCCGGTAGCACGGTTTACTACCATTAATTTACACTCGTCTCTAACGGGAGAAGGATGCATCGCCAATAACTCTTTGGGCAAGTTGAACTTGAACTGGGATAATTTCATAAATCTTACGGGATTTTTAATAAATTAAGTAAATAACGAAGGGCGCAAATATAACATCATTACGAGGCGAAATCAATAGCTAAGCAAATAAATCTGTAAATAAATCGAAAATGCTTGAATATTGCGGATTTAAAGGCCTTGAAACTTTGCGTTTAGCAGTTTATTTATATTTTTGAGCATGTCTTTAGAATTCAAGTTTATTCAACCCGGCGATAAGGATTTTCACTTTTTTAAAGAGGTTCTCGTAACGGTTTATGGTGCAAATTCCCAAAGAGTTAAACAAAAAGGTGCTGTTGAAAAAGAATATTTGATGGGTTGTTTGGTGGGACTTAAAGAAGGTGTTCCGGTAGCCCGTTGTTCTATGTACAACAATTCAAATCATTATTTCAATAAAGTGCGTTTTGGTTGTTTCGGACAGTATGAATGCATTAAAGATGATGAAGTAGCCAGAGAATTTTTGCAGAAGGTGATTACTACTTTTAAAGCGTTTCGATTGCCTTATTTAGTAGGGCCCATGGATGGTTCTATCTGGAACAATCATCTTTTGCAATACAATACCAATGAACCTGCTTTTTATCCCGAAAAACAACAACAAAGTTATTATCACCAACAACTCAAAGCACAAGGTTTTCAGGTGGTTTCTGAATATGTTTCGCATAAGGATACGCATTTGGAAATTGATATGGATGAACTTGATTATGCTCGTGGGAGATTTGAAAATGTAGGGTTGGAAATTCGCCCGATTGATGCCAATAATCTTGAATATGAGCTGAAAAGAATGGGAGAGTTTTGTAATGAAAATCAAAAAGACAATATTTTCTATTCGCCCATTACGCCTGAAGATTTTTATGAAAAAACTAAAGTGGTAGAAAATTTCATGAATGAAGATTTGATTTTGTTGGCAGAAGACAAAGAAGGAAATTTAGCCGGATTTTCTTACGCGTATCAAGATCCTTATAATTCATTAGGAAAAACGATTGTGATTAAAATGGTTATTCGCACCAGAGATTCGCGCTACAAAGGATTAGGGAAATTTTTAGGCGGAATGATTTATAAATATGCCATTCAAAATCGATTTAACGCCATCATTCATGCTTTTATGAAAGTGGGAAATCCTTCTACTTTGGCTAGTTTCGAATATAGTGGAACCAATACCTACTACAAGCGTTATGCAATGTATGGTTTGAAATTAGAAGAATGAAAAATTATACACTACTGCTTTTTTTAGGGAGTACACTTTCTTTGTTCGCACAAGATAGTGTTCAGTATGGTTTTCATGCCGAGATGGCATTAAGTAAAGTGGCTGGAAATAGCTACGCAAGAAGCGGCAGGTTAGGTATTGGTTTAGGGTTCTTTATCAAAAAACCATTGGGAGTAAGAAAACATTTTCAGTTTGAACTAAACTATATTCAAAAAGGATCAAGCAAATCAACCAACCCAAGTATAGGTGATAATGACACCTATTTAATGAGCTTGAATTATTTGGAAACACCATTTATTTACCAAAAGAATTTCAAAAAATTTGAAGGGGAAATTGGGTTGGCTCCCTCCATGCTTTTGTCTCAAAGTGAGGTAATGAACGGTTCTTTACTTTCGGGAGGAGTTCCTTTTTATACTTTTAACTTGTCGCTGCTTTTGGGAGCAAATGTTCTTTTGAGTGCGAAATGGACCGCCAATTTTCGTTTCTCAACCTCATTACTTCCTATTCGTGAGTTGGGAAATAATTATGTGATCAGTTATTATTATTTGCCCGGACAATTCAATCAATTTGTTTCTTTAGGATTGTATTATCGTTTGAGGTAAGATTCTTACCGCTGCATTACCTGAAGACCGCATATGATCTTTTCATTGACTTAATGTTTTTTCCAAATCATCAATTTCTATTGCATCGCTCAATTTAAATTCACCAATTCTTGTTCTGCATAGTTTGGTTAGATGTGCTCCACTGTGGAGAGCTTCACCAAAATCGCGGGCGAGAGAACGAATGTAAGTTCCTTTGCTGCACGATATCGAGAAGTCAACTTCAGGAAGTGCTATGCGTGTAATTTTAAATTCAGAAATGTAAATTTCTCTTGCTTTTAATTCTGCTTCTTTTCCTGAACGGGCGATTTTATAGGCACGTCGCCCATCCACTTTTATAGCAGAAAAGATAGGTGGAATTTGGTGGTTGAATCCTTCAAATTTTTTGCGTGCTTCTTCAATCATTTCTGGTGTGATATGATCGATAGGATAATGTGCATCAATTTCTTTTTCCAAATCATAGCAGGGAGTGGTAGCGCCTAAAAAAAAGGTGCCTGTATATTCCTTGTCTTCTGCCTGATATTTTTCTATGTTCTTGGTTTCTTTACCAATGCATACGATCAATAAACCTGTAGCCAAAGGATCTAAAGTTCCGGCATGACCCACCTTAGGTTTTATCTTTCCTTTAAAATCCGGATTCTCTTTGTAGAATTGTTTTTTAACTGCGTACTTGATTTTATTCACTACGTGAAACGACGACCAGGTATAAGGTTTATTGATGAGAAGAACTTTGCTTGGAATCAAAGGAATGTTTTGTTCCATTAGTCCATTTTCAGTTCAACACCCAAAAGGAAGAGGATAATGATAGAGGCTCCAACAATGATTCTGTAGTAGCCAAATGCTTTGAATCCATTTTTGCTGAGGTAGCCAATAAAAGTTTTAATGGCTAGCAAAGCCACTACAAATGCCACTACATTTCCTATGGCTAAAAGTCCAATTTGTTCTCCACTTAAGGAAACACCTTTTTCAAAATAATCCAGAGTTTTTTTTGCGGTTGCAGCAAACATGGTAGGTACTGCTAAAAAGAAGGAGAATTCAGCTGCAGCTTTTCTCGTTAACTTTTGAGATAATCCACCAATGATGGTTGCTGCTGATCTCGATACTCCGGGAATCATGGCAATACATTGGAACAATCCAATTTTAAATGCTGAAGGATAGGAAGGACTTTCATTCCCTTTTTCATTTTCTTTAAAAAGTTTATCAATAAAAAGGAATAAAATTCCACCTAATAATAAGGTAGTGGCCACCACTAAAACATTACCTAATAAAGCATCAATTTTATCGTCGAAAAGAATTCCAAAAACAGCAGCAGGAATAAACGCAACAAACAATTTATAATAGAACTCTTTGGTTTGAAAAAAGCGTTTCCAATAAAGAACCACTACCGATAAAATAGCGCCTAATTGAATGGCAACAGTAAATAATTTGGTGAAATCTTCTTGCTCAATTCCCATGATGGAAGAGGCAATAATCATATGTCCGGTTGAAGAAATAGGTAAAAACTCAGTAATCCCTTCGATGATGGCAATTATAATTGCTTCAAAAATTGTCATGTCCTATTCTGGTTTCTTTAGAATACCAAAAATCACTACCACAAAACCGGTAAGTACGGTGATAGGGGCAAGGGTTAATCGTTGTGTGTTGAACAATGTTTCACCGGCAAATTCATTAGGATTATCGGTACCGCCGCCACTCATCATTATAAAACCAATTCCAATTACCACTACTCCTGCTAAAATTAGCATGTAGTTGGTTTTTCCTAGCTCAAAAGCCTGATCGTTTTTGTTTTCCATACAGCAAGTATACTATCGATAAATTAAAATCTAAAATTAATAATACAGTTCGTCGGTTTTCATTCGCAAGAATTTACTCACCGATATAATGGTGGAAAGCCATGTGATTAATATTCCAATACCAATTACCCCTAAATAAATCATGGCATTTTGTTCAAAATTTTGAATGGCTTCCATTTCAGGAAAATGTTTCAATAAGAAAGATAAAAAGCCCATCATCATTATAATAGCTAGTAATGCCGCCAGTATTCCCTGCACCACTGCACCCAAAACAAAGGGACGGCGGATGAAAGAACTTTTCGCACCAATGAGCTGCATCGTTCTGATTACAAACCTTTGAGAATATACTTTGATACGAAGTGTATTGTTGATTAATGCGATAGCGATTATTAAAAGAATTACGGTAATGGTAAGTAACCAGGTGCCAATTCTATTGATGTTGTCGTTTACAAATTGCAAATTTCCTTTATCGTATTGTACCGAAGTAACGATAGGATTTTTTAGCATTTGTTCCTCAATTTTTTTCAGACTGTCGAGATGGGTATAAGCAGCTTTAATTCTTACATCAATAGAAACGGGTAATGGATTTTTTCCATCGAGCATTTCCAAAAATTTTTCATCGTCTTTTAATTCCGATTGCATGATGGCCACCGCCGAATCCTGATCAATTAAATTGGCTTCCAACACATAATCCTGCACATCTAAATATTTTTTGAATTGATTTATTTCTACCTCTTTTGCACCATCTTTAATATAAACTGAACATTCGAAATGCTCTTTTACCTTATCGGCCAAGGTGCGGGCATTAATAACTACCAAACCCAATAAACCCACTACAAATAAAACCAGTGAAATACTTACTACTGTTGAGAAGTAAGATATTCTTGTGCGCCAGGTATTATTAAAACTTTTCCATTCCATCGCGACTAAAATAATAGTTTTTAGTGTATAGTTCACAGATAACAGTTTTTTCTTTGAACTATTGCCTGTGAACTTTTTTCTTTTCCGTATTTTCGCAATTCATAAATTATAATTCCGTGGAATACAATTTCAAAGAAGTAGAAGCTAAATGGAGGGCTAAATGGGCTTCCGATAAAACATATAAATCAGAAATCAATTCTGATAAACCTAAGTGTTATGTGTTAGATATGTTTCCTTATCCTTCAGGAGCAGGATTACATGTGGGACATCCGCTGGGTTATATTGCATCAGATATTTATGCACGCTACAAAAGACTAAAAGGATTCAATGTTTTGCATCCTATGGGTTACGATTCTTTTGGTTTACCAGCTGAGCAATATGCTATTCAAACCGGACAACATCCTGCACTTACCACCGAACAAAACATCAACAGATATAGAGAGCAATTGGATAAAATTGGTTTTTCTTTCGATTGGGATAGAGAAGTGCGCACCAGCGATCCTTCTTATTATAAATGGACACAGTGGATTTTTATTCAGTTGTTCAATTCATGGTACAATCCGGAAACCAATAAAGCTGAAAGCATTGAAACATTGATTCCGAAAATCAAAAATTTTGATCAGCTATCGGAGAAAGAACAATCGGATATTTTGATGGAATATCGCTTGGCTTATTTAGGCGAGGCTTTTGTGAATTGGTGTCCGGCGTTAGGAACTGTATTGGCGAACGACGAAGTGAAAGATGGTGTGAGTGAACGTGGCGGTCACCCGGTTGAACGCAAAATGATGAAGCAATGGAGCATGCGTATTAGCAATTATGCGCAACGTTTGTTGGATGATTTAGAAGGAATTGATTGGACGGAAAGTATTAAAGAATCACAAAGATACTGGATAGGAAGATCTGAGGGAAGCAGTTTGAGATTTGAGGTGCAAAATTCAGAATTAAAACTTGAAGTATTCACCACTCGTCCGGACACTATTTTTGGCGTATCGTTTATGGTGATTGCTCCCGAACATGAATTGGTAGAACAATTAACCAGCGCCGATCAAAAACAAGCTGTTGAAGATTATTTAGAAAAAACAAAAAACCGTTCTGAAAGAGAACGTATGGCCGATGTGAAAAACGTAACTGGAGTTTTCACCGGTGCTTATGCCATTCATCCTTTCAGCGGAAAACAAATTCCGGTGTGGATTGGTGATTATGTTTTAGCAGGATATGGAACAGGTGCGGTAATGGCCGTTGCCGGTCACGATAGCAGAGATTATGCTTTTGCTAAACAATTCAATTTACCTATTATTCCTGTTGTAGAAGGAGGTGATTTAGAGAAAGAAGCTTACGAAGCGAAAGCAGGAAAAATTATTAATTCTGATTTCTTAGATGGTTTGGAAGTGAAAGATGCAATGAAAAAAGTAATTGCAAAAATTGAAGAGTTAGGCTTAGGAAAAGGAAAAATAAATTACCGTTTGCGTGATGCAGTGTTTGGTCGACAACGATACTGGGGAGAGCCTATTCCTGTTTTTTATAAAGATGGAATTCCGCAAGTTCTTCCAGAAAATGAATTGCCTTTGGTATTGCCCGAAGTAGATAAATTCTTACCCACTGAAGATGGTGAACCACCATTGGCAAGAGCGAAAGATTGGAAATACAAAGGAGAGTTTGAGTATGAAACAACCACCATGCCTGGCTGGGCTGGTTCTTCATGGTATTTTTTGCGCTACATGGATCCAAAAAATGACTCTGCTTTTGTATCGAAAGAAGCAGTTGATTATTGGCAAAATGTAGATTTGTATATCGGAGGTTCTGAGCATGCTACAGGACATTTATTATATGTGCGTTTCTGGACTAAATTTTTGAACGACCGCGGATTTATTCCGGTAAATGAACCTGCTAAGAAATTGATTAATCAGGGGATGATTCAGGGGAGAAGTAATTTTGTGTATAGATTTGATTTCCATGGAAAAGTGCTTTTTCAAAGTACATTTGAAGAGAATAGTGAGGGGATGGCCCGCGAATCATTTGAAGACGCTAAAGTTGAGGTAGAATCTGATGTATTGTATTATTTCGTGGACAATTCTCCAAATATTTTCCTTTCGCATAATTACTATGCTGAATTTATTAATGGAAAGCTCTCAAAAGAAGACATATGTAATTTGGTAAAAATCAAATTTCCATTTTTTAACGATTATACAGAGAGATACGGTGTTGATTTTGAACTAAGTTCCATTAAATTAACCGCATTGCATGTCGACGTAAATATTGTAGAAAATGATGTTTTAGATCTTGATGCTTTCAAAAACTGGAGAGAAGAATACAAGAATGCAGAGTTCATTTTAGAGGACGGAAAATACATTTGTGGTAACGAAGTCGAAAAAATGTCGAAGTCGAAATGGAATGTGGTAAGTCCTGATTTAATCGTAGAAAAAAGTGGTGCCGATGTTCTTCGCTTATATGAAATGTTCTTGGGTCCATTAGAATTATCAAAACCATGGAATACCAATGGAATTTCAGGTGTATCAAACTTCATTAGAAAACTGTGGAGACTGTATAATCAGGATGGAGTTTGGAGTGTGAGTGAAGAGAAAGCTGAGAAAAAAGAATTAAAATCTTTACATAAAACCATCAAGAAAATTGTAGAAGATATTGAGCGTTTCTCCTTCAATACTTCTGTAAGTAATTTTATGATTTGTGTGAATGAACTCACCGAATTGAAATGCAATAAACGAGAAGTGTTAGAGCCTTTAGCGATTATCATTTCGCCTTATGCGCCACATATTGCTGAGGAATTGTGGTTGAAACTGGGTCATAAAGATTCTATTTTCACTGCTACTTTTCCTGTGTGCAATGAATCTTATTTGGTAGAAAGCTCTTTCAATTATCCTATTTCTTTCAATGGTAAAACGCGTTTCATGCGTGAGTTCGATTTATCGGTGCCTAAAGAGGAAGTGGAAAAAGAAGTAATGGCTATGGAACAAACACAAAAATATTTGGAAGGAAAAACTCCTAAAAAAGTAATTGTGGTGCCTGGTAAGATTGTGAATATTGTGTTGTAGGTTCTTTGCAACATCATTCACTTTCACCCACTTCGCCATTGCGAAATTTTTGTACCCAAAAATAAAGCAATCTTATTCATCAAAAACTTACAGTAAATTACCGTCGGTTTTAACCGACGGAAAAAAGAACACATACAGGGCTTTAGCCAAAAAATATTGTTCGGCTAAAGCCTTATTATGAAAACAATCAAATCCGTCGGTTAAAACCGACGGCAATTGAAATTAAAAATACTATAAGATTGCTTTATTTTGGGTACAAAAATTTCGCAATGACGAAGCGAGGGGTTACGAGGTGGTTGATGGTTTGGATTTTAGATACTCATAAGCTGGCTTTTCAATGGCATGATAAGCCAGCCATGCTACCACCCATAACAACATAAAATTCCTATCGGGGAAAGCATAAATATTCCATAAAACTGAGTTTACAAAATTGATGTGGATGAGGTAAAAAATGAAAGAGGCGTATCCCATTTGTATCATTAATTTCGTTTGAAGAATTTTCGATAACCATGTTTTTTCTGTTGCTAACCCTAATAACAATATGGAGATAAAAACAGGCAGCAAGAGATGATTGATAGCTAAGCCAAAAGGATTTTCAAATCCATGAGTCCATATTTCTTTTTGAAGAGGAATCATTGCTATTATACAAAGCACAATGCCTGTTGAGCCAATTAAAGTAGCATGTTTGATTCTGAATAATTTAAAGTTTTTGATTTCTTTTAAATGCAAAGCCAACAATACGCCCAGCAGGAATTCGAAAAAGCGCCCTTGAAAAGTACTGATGGTGATGGTTAAAGGATCATTAAAGAAACCTTTGGTATTTAAGTTAAGGTAATCCAGAGAAAAACCTACACCAATACAGAATAAGCTAAATATGAGTAAGGCCGTAAAACATTGAATAATTCCATATCGATGAATGATCCAAAATAGAACAGGTGCTAGGGCATAAAACGTAAGTTCTACGGTAAGCGACCAGGATTGTGGAATACCGCTTAAAACAAAGGAAGAGAAATATCCTTTGAGTAAAGAAATATTCAAAAATATTTCCAATGATCCGGGAGCTGTGGTAAAGCAATATTTAGCTACAATAATTAAAAGATAAACGGGATAAATTCGGGCCAAACGGGTACGTACATATTGCCAATAGGCGCTGCGATTCAATTCTATAGTTTTTTCGTAATAATTGTAAGCAATTAAAAACCCACTTAGCACAAAGAAAATGGTCACCCCAATATGCCATTCATTCAAAAATCGGTTGATGTAATCGGGGAAAGTATTTCTCCAGAATTTGCGGTTATGGTACACAAAAATCATAATAGCCGCTATGGCCCGCAATCCTGTTAAAGCGCTAAATTTTTGCTTCATACGCAATGATACAAAAAGCTGGAAAGTTTTCTATAGCATTTAAAGCAACTTTCCTTCAATTGCTGCGTTTTTCATTTGGAACGCTTTTTGTACCTATTTCAAAAACAATACTTCTTATGAAAACTTCAAGAGTAATACTTCCGCTGGCTATTGGTGCACTTTTTATGTACTCTTTTATAGCTCAACCTTCCGAAAAATCTAGTGAAAACAATACTATTCAATCATTTTCCAAGCTTCGAAAAATTCAAAATTTGGCCTTCAAAAGAGGAGAGAAACTGAAATATCGTATCCATTACGGTGTGGTGGATGCCGGTACTGCTACTTTAGAAGTAGTAAATGATACTATGAAGATTGCCAAACGTCCCACTTTACATGTGATTGCGCGTGGACAAACCAACTCTGTTTGGGATAAAGTTTATTTGGTTCGCGATAAATACGAAAGCTATATTGATGAAGAGGCTCTATTGCCTTGGTATCATATCAGAAGAGTAAATGAAGGTGGATATAAAATTGAACACGATATTATGTTCAACCATTTCAAAAAAGAAGCGGTTTCCAACAAAACAAAATATAAAACCGATACCAATACTCAGGATATGATTTCGGCTTTGTATTATGCCCGTACTTTAGATTTTGCGTCTGCTAAAAAAGGTGATTTATTTACTGTGAATACTTTTTTCGATTTTGAAAATTATCCTATGAAAGTGAAATATATGGGTACTGAAATCATCTCTTCTGAAGTAGGAAAAATTAACTGCTATAAATTTCATCCGGTGATGCAAAAAGGTAGAGTTTTTAAAACGGAAGAAGATATGACCGTTTGGATTTCTGCCGACACGAATAAAATACCTGTTCGTGTGCAAACAAATATTTTAGTGGGTTCTGTAAAAATGGATTTAATAGAATATTCGGGACTTGCAGCCAAATTGAACAAGGCGAAATAATAACTTTTTAAAAAAGCAAATAAAATCTTTTTGCATTTATTTGTATTTTCCCGTCGCGTAAAAAAATAAGAAGGGAAAATGAAAAAGTATTTACTTACTGTAATAGCAATACTGGCTGGTTTTTCCATCGTTTATTTCGCCTTTATTAAAGGCGGTGGAATGTTTGGTAGTGAGGATGAAATCACAAAATTAAAAGAAGATTCTGCATCTGCTGTAAAATATGGTTTCACTGTTGATTCGTTTCATGTGGTGGAAGATAAAGTGGAAAAAAATCAATTGATCAGCGATATCTTTTTGAAACATCATGTTCCTTATGATGACATTGCGGAAGTGTTAAAAAAAGGAAAAGATATTTTTGATGTGCGCAAGTTTCGCGCCGATCAACCCTACACCGTTTTTTGTTCTAAAGATTCTACCAAGCGTGCGAAATGTTTTGTTTACGAAATTAATGCTATTGAATATGTAGTGTATGATTTTCGCGATAGTATTTATGTGTATATGGGTAAAAAGCCTGTGGTTACTTTAGAGCAAAGAGCCTCGGGTGTAATCAATAGTTCTTTGTATGAAGCGATGACAGATAATGGCTTATCGGCTGCGTTGGCTAATGAGCTGGCGGCAGTGTATGCATGGACTATCGATTTTTACCGTATTCAAAAAGGCGACAAATTCAAAGTAATTTATGATGAGGTGCAAGTGGAAGGAGAAACTGTAGAAATTAAAAAAATTAAATCGGCTGTTTTCGAACACGATGGAAAAGAATATTATGCCATCAACTTTCAACAAGATGGATTAACGGGGTATTACGATGAAGAGAGTAGGGGATTAAAAAGAGCTTTCTTAAAAGCACCTGTGAAGTTTTCTCATATTTCTTCTCGCTTCACCATGAAGAGATTTCACCCGGTACAACACCGCTGGAAAGCGCATTTAGGAACCGATTATGCGGCTCCTGTGGGAACACCTATTATGAGTACGGCCGATGGAACCGTGATTGCCGCAACCTACAATAGTGGCAATGGAAACTATGTAAAAGTTCAGCACAATAAAACTTATACTACTCAATATTTACACATGTCGAAAATCGCAAGTGGTATGCGTAATGGAGTGCATGTATCACAAGGACAAGTGATAGGTTATGTTGGTTCTACGGGTTTATCCAGCGGTCCGCATGTGTGTTACCGCTTCTGGAAAAATGGAGTTCAGGTAGACGCCCTGAGAGAAAAATTACCTATGTCGGAACCTATCAAAAGTGCTAATCGCGGTGCTTTCGATAAAGTGCGTGATGAAATGGTGGAGGCACTGAAAGAAATCGAATACAAATAATTTTCCTTCCTTATAGTTCAGCATAAAATATTATTTCAAAAGTAATTTTTAGGATTTGAAGTGCTAATTCATCTTCTCCCTTTTTTAAAGGGAGAGCGTGAAAGGCAAGAGGGATTTGTTTTAAGTATTTTGTATTTAAATCCCTCTACCCTAACACCAGCAATTCCGCACTCTCCTTTTAAAAAAGGGAGAAGATAAATTACCAACCCACACTCAATAAAACTCATATCATAAAATAACTTTCAAAATATTTTGAAAGTTCAAAAACATATTTTATATTTGTTTTATGGAATTACAAGAAGCAAAAAACGAATTTATTCAAGCATGGGGTACCTTCGGTAGCGAATGGGGAATCAATCGCACCATGGCTCAAATTCATGCTTTGCTTTTGGTGAGTGCAGAATCATTGAGTACGGAAGATATTATGGAACAATTGGATGTATCTCGTGGTAATGTAAATATGAATACCAGAGAATTAATTGCTTGGGGGATTGTGTATAGAGTGACTAAAAAAGGAGAACGAAGAGAGTTTTTTGAGGCTGAAAAAGATATTTATAAAGTGGCCATAAAAATCATGAAAGAGAGAAGGAAAAGAGAGTTGGGACCTGTTTTAGAAACATTAAATGAATTGAAGCAAATTAAAAGTAGCGATAAAGAATCAAAAGAATTCAAGCGTGTAATTTCCGATATCAGTGCCTTTGGAGAGAGTACCGACAAAATGATTGAAAGAATGATTAAGGCAGATGAAAACTGGTTTACCGGTTCATTGATGAGATTTTTGACGAAGTAATTTTTTTGATAAAAAGTTTCAAATAAAACTGAAAGTATTGAAAATATAAAAACTATCTCTATGGAAAATAATATTGAAAGGAGTTTAGAAAAAATAGAATGGACCGATCTCCTGGCCCAAAGCAAACGAGAAATAATTTTCGAATTACTATTGCCCTTACCTGTTTTTATTGCCGCTGCAGTATTGGTTTATTACGGGTTCTTATGGTTGGCTTTTCCTGTTGCCTTTATTGCATTTTTGTTAGGGTTGCGTTTGGTTCATGGAGCATTTCATTATTCTTTGGGGTTGAAAAAAACAACTACCGAATGGGTAATGTTTGTAATGAGTTGTTTAATGTTTATTCCCATTCATTCTGTAAAATTCAATCATTTAATGCATCACAAACATTGTTTAAATGAAATGGACATAGAAGGAAAAAGCGCCAGAATGAAATGGTGGCAAGCGTTATTGTATGGTCCTATTTTCCCCTTCGAATTATTTATCAATGCAATGAAAAAAGGAAATATTAAAATTAAAAGATGGATTATGTTCGAATTAATTGCTTTAGCTTTTGTTTTAGCTTTAACATTGATCACTGAAAATAAAATACTATTAGAATATATTGTTTTGATGGTGATAGGAGAATGCCTCACTGCTTTCTTTGCGGTATGGACAGTTCATCACGATTTGGACAAAGAGGATATACAATCTCGAACCATTCGAAAAAAATGGTTTGGAAAAATGACTTTCAATATGTTTTTTCATTTTGAACACCATCAATTTCCAAAAGTTCCTACCAATCATTTAGAAACTTTAGCCAATAGAATTGATAAAGCAGTACCAGAATTAAAATTAAAAGAAGTGATATGAAATGAGCCATGACGTGTCACGGTAAACGTGACACCGATGAGGGTCAGGCGAATTCCATATGACCTTAAAAATAAAATTATCTACATATGAAAACCTCCAATAAAATAATATTCTTCGATAATGGGTGTCGTGTTTGTCGGGCTGGCGCTTCCTTAGTAAGTGGCACTGGTATTTCTGATCAGTTGAATCCTTTGCAAACTATTGAAAAATCAATGGTTTGCGATTTGGATAAAACACGTTATTGCAATGAAATTGCGGTACTCGATAAAGAAACTAAAGAAACACGTTATGGTGTGAAAGGAATGCTGTGGGTGCTGGAAGAAAGAATAGGCAAAATAGTTAATGTTTTTTTGTGGCCCCCTCTTTATTACAGCATCGATTTTTTGTATCATATTTTTTCCTACAACAGAAAAATGATTGCACCGGTTTACGGAAAAGTAGAAAATGATTGTAAGCCTGAATTCAATTGGACTTACCGTTTGGTTTATATTTCCCTTTGTGTAGTTATTTCTGTACTCGTTACCTTTTGGATGGGGGAAAGTTTAAGTCATTTAACCTGGTTTAAAATGAATGGTTTAGCTATGCTTCTTTTTGCCGGAACCGGATGGATAACTCACATTATCATGTTTCCTCTTTTTCGAATTCCTGAAAAAATGGAATATCTCGGACATCTATGCACAGTAATGCTTAGCGGAATACTACTACAAGTTCCTTTTCTTATTTATTGTTCCGTTTTTGGAGTAAATGAAATGTTGCTGCTGTTCAGTTTAGTGTTGAGTGATGTACTAATGATTTACATGCATTTTAAACGAACTAAGTATTTAAATATATCCAATAGCGTTTCTTTTGCCTGGTGGTTTACTTTACATATTACAGCTTTTGTATCATTATTATTCAATTAGATTTATGCCTCTAATCATTCTACATACCGAAATTTATGCTCCTCGGGAAATCTGTTTTGATTTATCGAGAAGTATGGAAGTCCATGTTTTGTCGATGAAAAAGTACAATGAAAAAATTATTGGCGAAAGAAAATCAGGATTAATTCAGGAAGGTGAAGAGGTGGAGTTTGAGGCTAAACATTTAGGAATTACACAAACGCACAAAGGAAAAGTGAAAGATGTTCATTTTCCGTTTTCCTTTGTTGATGTAATGGTACAAGGAACTTTTAAATCTTTGCATCACCATCATTCCTTCCATGAAAAAAATGGAATTACTTTGATGATCGATACTTTTAAATACGAATCTCCATTGGGAATTTTGGGTCGGTGGGCAGATCATTTATTTCTTGAAAAATATATGAAAAAATTAATAGAAGGGAGAAATACTTTTATCAAAAAAATGGCGGAGAGTAATGAATGGAAAAATATTTTGAATTATGAAGTTTAAAGGTGAATTACATCAGGTAAAGCTCATTAATTTCTCGGTGGAGAAAGAAGAGTTAAATGGATTATTACCCAAAGAATTGAAGTTGTTCGATTATCACGGAAGGGCTTTGATTTCTATGGTTGATGTACATTTAAAGAATATGAAAATGACTTCTTTTATGCCTTCTTTTTCCTATCGTCATTTAGCTTTTCGTGTGTTGGTAGATGATACCGAATTTAACCAAGAAGAACCTAAAGGAATTTATTTTTTACAATCGTTTTCTAGTAATCCATTGATGGTGGTGGGAGGAAATATGATAGCGAATTATCAGTTGAATTTAGCTAAAATAGAATCTAGTTTTAATACCTTGAAAATTCAACAAAAAGATAAATTTCTGCATTATGCTTTGAGTGGAAGTGATGCCGTAAAAAATGAAGATTTGTTTACCGTAATTAAAAGAATTGATAGAGCCTATGCTGCTAAAAATAATAAAGTGGAAGTAACACGAATCACTCGAAAAGAGTGGCCTATTAAACCTGTTTCATTATTGAATTTTGAAACCAATTATTTTAAAACAGCCCGATTGGAAGGAGCTTTCGAAGTAGGTAAAGTAATTCATTACGTTTGGGAAAAACCTGAATTAGTTCAAAGGAAGTTGTTATGAGAATAGTAATTTTTGGTGGTACCGGACAAATTGGTACAATGGTAACACAACAATTGATAGCTGCCTATCCAAACGATGAAGTATTGGCATGTTCTCGTTCTGCTCAAGGAAAAAATAAAATTGCATTTAATATTTATCAAAATAGTTGGAGTGTATTAGGAAAAGTAGATGTGTTGATCAACATCGTTGGAATTATTGAAGAGAAAGGAGAAAACACTTTTGAAAAAGTGCATGTACAATTGGTAAAAGATATTATTGCAAAGCGCAATGAAATAGGGAATCCCAGAATTATTCATATATCGGTATGTGGCGCCGATACTAAAAGTAAAGCCGAATATGCGCGCACCAAGGGAGTAGCAGATGAATTATTAATACAAGAAAAAAATGTGGCCATCGTTCGTCCGAGTTTTGTATTAACTCCAGGAACCGCTATTGTACAAAAAGTAAATATGGTGATAAAATTAGGCAAAGCAACTTTCGGATTTTTATTTCTTCCCAAACATTTTCTCACTGCAAAATTTCAACCTGTAATGGGAGAGGATGTTGCGAAAACTATAGTGAAATTAGTTATTTCCAACGATGAAGGGGTTGTTTATACCACTGGTCCTCACGTAATGACATTAGTAGATATGATTGCTTATACTAAATCGAAATACAAAATTATTGCATTGCCAAAATGGTTGATGCATCCTGTATTTTTATTGCTTACTAAATTCAAAAACCCTTTTATGAATCGCGATCAATATTATCTCTTAGCCCAAGATAATATTGCCGATAATTCGAGGATGGAAAAAATACTGGGAAGAAAAGCAAAGGATACAAATGATTTTTGGAAAAGAGAAATTAAATAAAAAACAAGATGAAAAATATTTGGAATAAAATATCGAATGATTGGAAAGGAGCCTTGTATGCCAATTTAGTGGGATGTATTCTTTGTGTATTCGCCACATTATTATCTGAACAGGTTAGTGAAATGAGAGGCTTGATGGTTTTTTCAGAATTTTTTATTGTGCCTTTCATCATGGGAATATTGTGTGTGAAATTTCTCAACGAAGATGAATTATCGGGAAAAAAATTATTTGTTGTAGCGATTCAGGTTTTTGCTATTACCTTGGCATGGGCTGTATTTATATTGGGCGAAGGATATATTTGTTTGCTGATCGTTTCTCCTGTTATTATTGCTTGTTTGTATGCGGGTGCTTTATTGGGAAGACTTTTGTATAACCGACATTTAGATCGTTTTAAAAGTAGCATCATAGGAGTATTGTTGGTGGTGTATTTGTTGGATATTATTTTCACACATTCTATACCTTATGAAGTGGGAGATACCCTACTGGTTAATGCTCCACCCTCTAAAGTTTGGAACAATGTTGTTGCTTTTGATGAGGTAGAAGATCCATCTGAATACTGGTTGTTTGATATTGGTTTACCTAAGGTGGTGAAAGCAACGGTAATCGAAAGAAAAGTAGGTGGTGATAGAAAATGTGTTTTTGAAAATGGCATTGCTTTCGATGAAAAAATTGTGGTGTATGATTCACTCAAAGATTTAACTTTTGATATTGTGAAAATGCCAGAAGACCCTGAAATTATTGGGCATATCAATTTGAAACGCGGACAATTTAAATTGAAGGACAATGGCAATGGAACAACGACGTTAATAGGTACGAGCTGGTATGATTTAAAAGTATTTCCTGCGTGGTATTATAATATTTGGGCAGAAAGCATTACTCGTGAAGTACATTTGCGCGCTATGAAACACATTAAAAAATTAAGTGAAAGATAGGTGTTTAAATTCATCGTAAAATATTTTCATTTTTTGTCGAAAATCCCTTTTCTGGTTCATTTTTTTGACGCGATGATGTTGCTATATTCTTTTGTTTTTTATCATTCCCGATTTAAAATTATTTGTTCAGTGGAAGAAGAATTAACGCAATGGAAAGGAATTAATTTTTCAATGCATCATTTTGGTGGTTTACAAATCAATTATCAAAAAAATGAATTGGGTCATATTCATGGCAATGGTTTGTTAGACGTATATGTAGGGAGTGAACGCAAAAATTATTTCATTCAAAATTTGCACTGTGAAGATCATCATATTTTAGATAAAAGTAATTCGTGGGTTTCTTTTTGGATTAAAAGAGAAGAAGATTATAACAAAGCCATAAATATTTTGGCTGAAGTTTATAGAAATCGAATGTAAATCCGGTAATACTTTAATAAATTTTTCCTCCTCACTAAACCTTTTCTATCTCCGTTCGTCTTACTGAAGAAAATATTAAAATTATGTTTATGAAATACACGAAATTAATTTTAGTCGCATTGTTTGTAGTGGTCACTTTTACAGCCAATGCGCAAACAGAAACTCCGGCAATTAATCACACACAAAAGAAGGAGAGAAAAAGAATAAAACAAGGAGTTGCATCAGGTGAATTGAACAAAGCGGAAGCAAGAAGGTTGCGAAAAGAGCAGAGAAGAATAGCAAGAATGGAGCAACATGCCAAAGCAGATGGAACAGTAACGAAAGCTGAACGAAGAAGAATTAAGAAAGAACAAAGGGCAGCAAGCCGTCATATAGTTCGTGAAAAGCATGATTAACACTCGCTTTCCTATAGTATAGATTTAACCTATAGTGATCCTTCTCCAACTTGGAGAAGGATTTCTATTTTAGCAGCCGAACTAAAATAAAATCTATATGAAAAGAACAGCAACAGCTCAATGGGCAGGAACAGGAAAAGAAGGAAAAGGAAATCTTTCTACTCAAAGTACAGTTTTGAATAAAACACAATATTCATTCGGCTCCCGATTTGAAGAAGGTGTAGGAACCAATCCGGAGGAATTGGTAGCAGCAGCACATGCAGGATGTTTCACTATGAAATTAAGTTTTGTATTGGTAGCAGCTGGTTTTACGGCTGAATCATTGGAAACTACTTGTGCTGTTACTTTGGAAAACGGAGCAATTACTTCTTCAGCCTTGAAATTAACAGCTAAAGTTCCGGGTATTTCTGCTGAACAATTTGCTACTGCTGCTAATGAAGCAAAAGTAAATTGTCCGATTTCAAAATTATTGAACACTGAAATATCTTTGGAATATATATTGGCGTAAGTCAAAGCTAAAGTCACAAAGATAAATCCCGGTTGAGAAATCGGGATTTTTATTTTTTTATGATTTTACTCAATTATCTTTTTGAATTATTTCTGCTATAATTTAAGCAAATCAAGTATCTTTGCAGGGTCTTAGTAAATCATTAATTATGAAGGATTTAAAGTTCACCAGCTGGCTGCTTTTAAGCAGTTCAATATTCTTGATTTCTTGTGGTGGAGAGGAAACCATTCAGCCCCACAGAGCAAAATCTATTGTGGAGTCGGTTTACGCATCAGGAACCATTATCCCTAAAAATGAACATAATGTTTTTTCCTTGATTGGTGGAACGATTTTAAAGAAATATGTGAAAGATGGCGATACAGTAAAAAAAGGCCAAATTTTATATGAAATCAGTAGCGATGCTCCATCGGCTCGTGTTAATTCAGCGAAGGCAGCTTATCAAAAATCTTCTTCCGATGCCTCTTCTAATTCTTCTATTTTAAGTGACTTGAGTTTGTTGGTAGAGAATGCTCAGGCGAAATGTGCTTTAGATAGCGCAGTGTATTTCAAATACAAAAAAATGCGAGAGAATGATGCTATTTCTCAGTTGCAGGTAGATCAGGCTAAATTACAATACACGGTTTCAGCTAACGCTGTGAAATCGGCAAAAGAAAAATATCAGGCAGCTAAAAGAGATGCGCAAGTAATTTTAAGCAGTGCACAAAGTCAGCTGGCTTCTGCAGAAAACGATTTGAATAATTTTATCATTCGCAGTGATGTAGATGGTGTGGTTTATAAAACCTATAAGGAAATAGGAGAAACAGTGCGCATGAACGAAATGTTGGTTTTGTTAGGAGAAAAAACTTCACGCATTATCAAAATGCAAGTGGATCAGCAAGACATTCAAAAAATAAAATTGAATCAGGAAGTGCTCTTTAAAACAGATGTTACCGGAACCAAAATTTACAAGGCAACGGTGGCAAGAGTTTATCCTTTGATGAATGAAGCCGATCAAACTTTTAGAGTGGATGCTACTTTTCCCGATTCATTGTCGCTTTCTTTCGTACATATCACAGTAGAATCAAATATTTTAATTCAGGAAAAATTAAATCCTTTAGTAGTTCCCAGAAAAGTATTGATGAAAGGGGATAGTCTTCAAGTATTAGAGAATGGTGAAATAAAAACAACAGCCGTAAAATTGGGCGTACTAACTTTAGATGATGCAGAAATTTTATCGGGAGTAAATGAGCAATCAGAAATTGTAATTCCTACAGATAAATAATGAAACTTCCGGTTAATTTAAATATCGCTAAAACACATTTGCTTTCTCGCAAAAAGCAATCTATTGTGGCTATGCTGGGAGTTACTTTTGGTATTGCGATGTTTATTTTGATGATCAGTTTCATGAAGGGAGTGAACAAATTTTTGGAAGAAACTATGTTATCAATGACTCCTGATATTCATATTTTCAATGATTATAAAACAGATTTTTCTCAATCGATTACTAAGGAGTATTTGGATGATACCACGCGTTTGGCAGGTGTTCGCCATCCTCGCCCGAAACAAATTACATTGAACATCAAAAATGCGCCACAAATTCTCGATGATATTCGGCAGGATGACAAGGTAATTGCTGCATCACCTATGTTGAGTTCTCAGGTTTTTTTCAATTACGGTCCGGTACAAATCAATGGTGTAATTAACGGGGTGGATATATTGGAAGAAGCCAGATTGTATTCTTTAAAAGACAAAGTAAAAGATGGTAGATTGGAAAATTTATTGACCAGCGACAATGGTGTAATTATGGGGGTGGGCTTGGCAGAAAAATTAAATGTACATATGGGTGATATGGTGGCTTTGGCTACGCCTACAGGTACTTCTATTCGCTTGCGTGTGGTAGGCACTTATCAAATAGGAATTGGCGCTGTAGATAATTACAGAAGTTATGTAAATATTTCTACGGTGCAGCAACTATTGGGAAAAGATAAAAATTACATTACCGATATCAATGTTAAGTTGCGCGACAATAAACTGGCACATGATTTAGCTATTGAATTTCAAAAAAAATACAATTATAAAGCTGAAGATTGGGAGATTACCAACTCCTCCGTTGAAGCGTCGAATTTAGTGCGTGATGTTTTAACTTATGTGGTTAGCGCAACGATGTTGATTGTTGCCGGATTTGGAATTTACAATATCATGAACATGCTAATTTCAAATAAGTTGAAAGACATTGCTATTTTGAAAGCTCAAGGATTTGCGCGTAAAGACATCATTGAAATATTTTTAGCACAATCCATTACTATCGGATTTTTTGGCGCACTGTCGGGAATATTTTTAGGCTTTTTGTTATCGTATGGTTTATCGAATGTTCCGTTTCCGGCACAAGGCACATTTTCGTTAAAATATTTCCCCGTAATTTTTGAACCCTTGCATTATATTTTTGGAGTATTGTTTGGTATTACTACCACTTTAATCGCAGGATTAATGCCTTCAGTGAAAGCATCAAAAATCGATCCGGTGGCAATTTTAAGAGGATAATGGCAGAGATTTTAAAGACATATAAAGTCAATAAATATTTCACTGAACCTGAAAAATTTCATGTGATTAAAGACATTGACCTATCCATTTCTGCTGGCGATTTTGTAACTATTGTGGGTAAATCGGGCTGTGGAAAATCAACTTTATTGTATTTACTTTCTACGTTAGATACCGATTATGAGGGGAAGATAGAAATCAATAACACTGTGGTGACAGGATTGAGTCAAAACGATTTGGCTAAATTCAGAAATGAAAATATTGGATTCATTTTTCAATTTCATTTTTTGTTGCCTGAATTCAGTGCCTTAGAAAATGTAATGATGCCTGCGCTAAAACGCGGAAAGTTTTCGCCGGAGGAAATTGAATACCATGCAATGGAAAGATTGAAACAGGTGCAAATGCAGGATTTTGCTTTGAAGCCATCGGGGAAATTATCGGGCGGACAACAACAAAGAGTTGCCGTAGCCAGAGCGATGATCAACGATCCTAAAGTGATAATGGCCGATGAACCAACAGGAAATTTAGATTCGGTAAATACAGGCTTGGTGTTCGATATTTTTAAAGAGATGTCGGTAAAAGGAAATACGATCATTGCAGTTACGCACGATAATGATTTCGCCAGTAAATCAGATAGAATTATTGAAATGAAAGATGGAGTTATTGTTCGTTAATCCCCAGTGCGTTACGAGATTTTTGAGAACAAAAACAAATCAATCTTATAGTGTTTTTAATTTCAATTGCCGTCGGTTTTAACCGACGGATTTGATTGTTTTTATAATAAGGCTTTAGCCGAACAATATTTTTGGCTAAAGCCCCGTACATGTTCTTTTTTCCGTCGGTTAAAACCGACGGCAATTTACTGGAAGTTTTTGATCAATAAGATTGCTTAATTTTTGTACTCAAAAATATCGCAATCACGAGTTGGGAGTTATCTCAGCAAAGCTTCAATTTGTTCTGCCAATCTGTAATCTTTTTCTGTAATTTTTTCTTCGCTGTGAGTAGTTAAATTGATGATCACCATATTGTACGAATTCGACCAATCGGGATGGTGGTTTGCTTTTTCAGAAATCATGGCTACTTCAGTCATAAAAGCAAAAGCTTCAATAAAATTTTTGAATTTAAAAGTAGCTTCTAATGAGTTATTTTTTTCTTTGAAATAATTCATAGTATATGGTTTATGCGCTTAAGGTAATAAATTATCCTTCATTTAGCCATTTCAGCCTTGAGCAAAGTTCAAAGGAGAGGGTGAATCGATATTTTTTCGATTTTTTATTTAGTCAAATCTCCGGCTTAATTGTTATTTAGGTATAACTCTATTAAAGAAGAACCTATGCAACTCACTTTTACTAAGTCATCATATTTTCTAATTGTATTGATATCATTGTGTTTTAGCGTGATGGGTGCTCCTAAATATACCATTGATATGAAACTTACTCCTATTCCCAATACTGGGGAAATTAATGGTTCAATGCGATTATGCAATAATACTAATGTGGCCTTCCCCTCTAATATTACTTTTTTTTGGCCTAGTGTTGTTGCTTTTGGAGGACCTGCGGCAACCATAAACGGGTCCAATGTTACCTTTAACTTTCAATCGTGGGAGATACCGGGTCCAAATTCTTGTAAAGATGTATCGGTTTGGGGTGGACATTATTCCGGTAATTTTGTACTACCTCCTTACGGATTAACGCCTGGTGGTGATACCGTGGAAGTATTAGTAACCGATCCTAAATTTTTACCTAAGTCATACAATGCTAATCCCTGGAAATATAAATTCAGTAAAGAATGTTTTATTCCCTCTCCCAATAAATTGTGTTTAGGGCAGGCTTTGATTGCCGAGTGGAGTGGACCTTCTAATAAAGATTACGCCGAAGTGCGTGTACCCACCAATAGAAAATCGTGGGCGTTGGCTGCTGCCCATACCCATCGTTTATTTACTAACATGGTAGGTGCAGAAATCACTACATTAAACTTTTCTTTTGCCCAATCTATGATTGAAGGACGTATGGGCTGTGATGCAAGTTTTTCAGCGGCAGGTGGCGCTAGCAAATTGAATTTCAGAGCCATTTCAGTATCGGGGGGTTGTTTTCAAATCTTATCTGGTGGATGGGCGCAATTACAACAATATTACCCCGATTTATACAATAATCCTGCTCACCCTTTGAGCTATGGTACTACTATCAGCGGAGATAATTTTGTTACATCATGTCTTTCAAAGGCAATGTACGATTATACTTCTTTTATTTATTGGGAAAAGAAATTTTGTTATAATCCTATCGACTTTTTTGCCAAGGCTGTTGATCCCTATGTGGCAGAAGAAGTATTGGCCTATGCATACCATGATGGGTCGGAGGGAGCAGGAAATTTGTTAGCCAATGTTTTTACTACTCAACGTGCCGCTTATGAGGCAAATCCTAATGTGATTTCAACTCTGGTGGGATTGAATGGATCGGGAGGTTTAAGTTATGGTGAACGGATGAGAAATAATTTAATTCAGTTGGGGAATGATTGGGCGACGGCTCCGGCCTTGGTTTCCAACGATGCAAAATACAATTGGGGAACTGGTACGGGAAAACCATCATATTACCAGAACTACGGTTGTTATAACGAGTGTTTTAATTGGAGTGATATTGATTCTTATATCGATGAAGCTGCCGCATTATTCTGGCATGCTGATGTGCCAGCAGTAAAAAAAGAAGTAAAAAAGGAGTTTGATAAATTACGACCTTATACCGTTACGTTTAATCATAAGGATTCTGTTCAGGTTTGTGAAGTGAGTGGAAAAATAGATAAGTGTGCCAACACCCAAACCTGCGCTAAAAAAGTTTGGGTTTACACCTATTATTATGACACACTTTACAGCGGCTGTGTTAACTATGAAGATTTAGGTCCGGTGATTGATGCAATTGTTTTGGCTTTCCCTGCTTACAGTGGTGAAAAGGGTTTTGGAGAAACATATTTTGCATCTGCTTGTCCCTCCCCTACTGCAAATTTAAATTATTTCAGGTCTCCGATTTGCTCTGGTGAGAAAACCGAGTTGTACGTGAATTTATTTGGTGCTGCTCCTTTTTCTTATTCTGTGCAGGGTCCGAATAACGTTATTTACACGAGAACAAATGTTTCGGTTCCTACTGATGTGATAGTGGTTTCAGAACCCGGTGAGTATAAGCTTTTAAGTATGACAGATAGTAAAGGCGGAATCTTTTTAAATTGTCATAAAGCGAATGTCTTGGTTCCAAAAAAATTAACTCCAAATGGAGAATGGGATAAAGGTAATGTGGGGAAATGTGAAGTAGGATGTTTAAAAAATACTTCGCCTTTGGTGGTAAAATTTACGGGAGGGTCGGCACCTTGGTCGTTCACTTATTTAGATGCCAATGGTGCAACAAAAACAGTGAATAATATTAACACGAATACTTATACGATTAGCGCTACTCCTGATAAAGGAACGTATTATTTGAAGCAAGTAAAATCGGGATTATGCGATACTTCACTGAATGAAAAAATCGAAATTTGTAACGATACTTGCATCAAACCAACAGCCACTATTTGGGGTGTGAAAAAAGTTTGTGCAGGAGATTCGGTACAGTTGAATTTAAGCATGACAGGTAAAGCACCTTTTACTGTTTATGTAAAAATTGGCAACACGCAAAAAGTATATACTGCTAGCGATACCACTTTTAAATTTTACGCAAAAGTTGCCGGAACTTATACTATCGATAGTGTGGCTTCCGGTAAGTGTAGTGATGCAGGTAAAGGTTCTGCAACACTCACTGTTGATGCTATTGCAGATGTAAATATCGGTCCGGCTGATACGGTAATTTGTACCGGATCGTCGCTTGTATTGAACGCTGGAACAGGATATACTTCTTATACCTGGTTGAATGGAAGTACAACTCCCACTGTAAATGTAACTACTTCAGGAAAGTATAAAGTCACTGTAAAAAATGCAACGGGTTGTAGCAAATCAGATTCTATCAATGTTACCATTGGAAATTCAATCGCAGTAAAGTTAGGAAATGACACGACGCTATGTTCCGGAGCATCGCTTATCTTAAATGCAGGAACAGGATTTTCAAAATATACATGGAATCCGGGAGCAGAAACTTCTTCTACTAAAACAGTAAATACAGCAGGAACTTATATTGTGAATGTAGAAAATACTGCGGGCTGCAAAGGTGCCGATACCATTGTAATATCAGTAGGTGCGGCTGTTTTGGTTGATTTAGGAAATGATACTACGAGTATTTGTCCGGGCAATTCTTACACTTTAAATCCATCAGTAACAGGTGGAAATAATGTATATACTTATCAGTGGAGTGGAGGAAGTACTTCTACACAAGCTTCGGTAAATGCCTCTTCTGGCGGGTGGTATAAATTGTTGGTAAAAGATGGAGTGGGTTGTTCTGCAAAAGACAGTGCGTTTATTAAACAAAGTGCGCATTTGAGTATTAGTTTAGCCGACAAAGAAATTTGTGAAGGTGATTCTGTGAAGCTCAATGCTGGTTATGATCATGGAAATTATAAAGTGAATTGGAATACTGGGTATAATCAACAATTCATGACTGTTAAAATTGCTGGAATTTATGGTGTGGTGGTAGATGATGGCCATGGCTGCTCAGGAAGTGATAGCATGACACTTACTGTGAATCCTTTACCAATAGTGAATTTGGGTGTAGACAAAAATGTGTGTGCAGGATCTACGGTTACTCTTGTCAATACAATTGTAAATTCAACCTATATTAATTTGTGGAGTACTTTAGCTACTACTCCAAGTATTACTGTTGGCTCGGCAGGCAATTATATTTTAGGTGTAAAAGATAGTAAAGGATGTGTTGCAAGCGATACGGTTAAAGTAAATATCATTGCTTTACCAACACCCAATGTGTTGCGTGATACAGCAGTGTGCAAAGGAAATGGAGTAACGTTTGATGAAAGTTCATACAACAATGGAAATGGTACATATACCTATAAGTGGAGTGATAAGAGTACTGCTTCCACACTTGTTTTAAACAACATCACCACCCCTACTACAGCGAGTGTTGAAGTTACCGATCAATATGGTTGTAAAGGAAGTGAGCAAGTTAATGTTACTATTCTTGCTGGTTTACCTGTTACCATAAGTGGCGACAGTGTTTTATGTGCCGGAGAAAGCACTACTTTAAATACGAATTACAAGGCAGCAAATGGATATCAATTTATGTGGAGCATTGCTGCAACAACGGAAAGTATTTCTGTTAACACCGCAGCAAATATCACCGTTACTGTAGATAACGGATTGGGTTGTGTAGGAACAGATAACATGAAGGTAGTAGTGAATCCGCTTCCTGATTTGTCTACTATTTCTAACACAGAATTTTTCTGTGAAGGATCTTCTTTAAACATCGGAAAAAATTTAGGAAATCAATATTCGTATACTTGGAATAGTGGAGAAAATACCCCAATCATTTCCGTAACACAAGGCAATACTTATCAATTGCATGTGATTAATATTGCCACTCAATGTTTTTCAGATGTGAATATTACCGTAACCGAAAATCCATCACCATTGGTTGATTTACCTGCTGATATAGATGATTGTGAAGGGCAATCTTTTGTAGTAGCTCCTGTTTCTGTCAACAACGCTTATACTTATAAATGGAATGGAGTAGCAGGTTCTGCTTCCAAAACAATTGCTGCTTCCGGTAAATATATTTTAACGGCAGTAGATGCAAATTTATGTACTGCGAAAGATTCTATTCAAGTGAATTTGAGAGTTGTTCCTGTAGTGAATTTAATGAACGGTGCAGATACTATTGTGTTATGCGCAGGAGAAGCAGAAACATTGGAGGCAGGAAATAATGGCATGACTTATTTATGGAGTAATGACGCTATATCGCAAAATATTGCAGTGAGTGCAAAAGGTAATTATTCTGTAGTGGTAACCAATGGAAAATGTAGTGATCAGGATGATATTTATGTGAATGTAATTGATTTGCCAACTACACTTTTGGATCATCAGCAAAAAACAATTTTCTGTTTTGAAGAGGAAGCACCAATCAGGGTTTCGGCAAACGGATTCACACCTAGTTCTTCTTACTCTTATGTGTGGAATACTGGCGAAACACAAAGCGGAATTAATGCAGATAAAGAAGGTATTTATACTTTAACCTTAACTGCTAAAAACTGCTCGGTGAAAGATGAAATCAAGTTGATAGATTATTGTGAATCAAGTTTATTTATTCCCAATACTTTCACACCCAATGGCGATAATAAAAATGAAGTATTTAAAGTGGAAGGTAAACATGTAAACGATTTTGAAATGTACATTTTCAATCGTTGGGGAGAACTGATTTTTTATAGCAATGATATTTCACACGGATGGGATGGAAAATACAGCGGACAAAAAGTGCAGGAGGATGTTTATGTGTGGAAATTACGATATAGCGTGAATAAAGAAACAGGTAAAAAAACACCAGTAGATAGAACAGGAGTTGTTACCGTATTGTACTAAAGATAACAATGGTTAAAGGCCATCGTTAAGGGGGAAGAACCGTTGAGCAATCAACGGTTCTTCTGTTTTCTGGGAAGTTCTTTTTTTTTCGATGGTAATTTAAATTCTCCCTTTAGAAAAGGGAGAAGTAGGATTAGTGTCGCATTATTAAATATTATTCGCTTACTTTTTTAAGTTCTTTTCCATCCCACCTGTAAGAAACGGTGCTATCGCAAATCACCCCCATGCTATATTCTTCTGTTTTTTCATTGGTAATTGCACCATATTCATATTTATGGAAATAGATCAAATCACTTTCGGCATTTTCAGGGAATGTAACATCAGTAGTACTTTCTCCTCCTTCGTCTCCATCATCATAATATTGATAGGTATTGAATATTTCTTTCATTGTATTGTTCGCATCGAGAATGTAAGTTTGTGTACTGCTACAGCCACAGCAGGCGCCCACATGTTCAAACGACAACAATATATCTGCATTTTTCCAACCAGAAATATTGATTTCTTTTACAATTTCTGCCGATGTTTCTTGTAAGTGAAAAGTATCTGTAAAATGTTTTTTAAGTAAATCGTATTTGAAAATAGATCGATCCACTACAAAATATTTTATGCTTTTTGTTTTTGATGTTTTGCTGAATGAATGCGTGGCAATATCTTTTCTTTGTATAAAAGCACTTTTACCATTAATGTCTATTTCATCCCAGTTGTTGTCGAAATCCAAACCAACAATTTTGATTGCAGTATTAAATTTTAGAGTTTGAATGATAGCGCTGGAAGTATCATTTTTATTATAAACTTTAGCTGTGGCCGATAAAATAACCGGATGCAGATAATTTACATAACCATTGTTCAATTCCTCTTTATCCTGAATATAACTTGCTTCTTTATATTGTTTTTTTGGCTTAATTTTTTTAGGAATAAAAGTATTTGGTAATGAATCTGATTTACTTTTTTCGTTGCTCTGCGCATTCTCATTATTTTGGGTACAAGAACACAACAACGCGATAATGACTACTATACCAAAGTGATTCATTGTAGATAAATTATTATTCATGAATATAAGCATAGTAAGTGAAATTTAACTGTATTCTAAATAAAATCGTAAATTGCCTAAAGAAAGTATAATCCTATAAAAATCAATATTGCATGAAAAATTTGTTTGACGAAAACGTAAAAAAAGAAATTTTACAACGTGTTGAAAAGTTAACACCAGAAACAAAAGCAGTATGGGGAAAGATGAATGTTAACCAAGCCATTCATCATATGGCCTTAGCTTTTAAAATACCTACAGGAGAGCTAGATCCAACTCCTGTAAACCCTCCTAAAATGCCCAAATGGCTGATGAAATTTTTTCTTTTGTCGGTAAAGCCACCCAAAAACGGAGCAGAAACTTTTAAAGAAATGAATATGGTTGCTAATAATATTCAACCTAACAATTTCGAGGAAGAGAAAAAATATTTCAAAGCGATGATAGAAAAATTCAATTCCTCGGAAAAATTAATTCCTGAAAATAAGTTGGCTGGAAAATTTAGTCGTGCCGATTGGGGGAAATTAAATTACAATCATACCGATCATCATTTGCGACAATTTGGGGTATAGAAATGAACCGAAAAGATTGTCCAAGAGGGAGATTGGTAAGTTGTCTACATTCTATTTTATAGCAAATAAAGGGCGTTATTTAATATTTAAAGTAAAGGAACCGCCATTTCCACAAGCCATTAAAGAACCATTGTATTTGCCTTTGGGAAGTTCGTTTAAATTTAAAACTCCTTTTTCTCCGTTAGAAAACCGAATCGATTTAGAAATTCCATTGGATGAAGAAAAATGGTATTTTGTTTCTGTTCCCCAAGCTTGTAGTTGAAGAATATTTTCTTTGCAATTCTCATTAACCACTATGGTGGTATCAAAATGAGGGGTAGAAGGCATATCTATATTAGGTGGAATTTTTAGTTGATAAAAGCAAGTGTCATTTTTTTCAGATACCGCAGTACTTAAATTCTGATCCTTACAGCTCAATGAAAATATGCTTAGTAAAACTATGTTTAATAAAAACAATTTTATTGCCATTGTATTATAATTAAATGTAAAGGTGAAATTACATCAAATTACTCTATTCTCTAATTTCTATAATATGGAGTGGTTGGATGGTTTGTGAATATACTTGATAATTTGAATTAGATCGCGCCTTATCGTAGCGTAAAATTATTTTATTTTGTACTGGCACTTTGTTCATCCAAAATTTTACCGTGAATTGCAAACTGTCTTTTTTGTTTTTGGAGATGCTGTCGGTTTTTACTTTTGCCACCACCCGTAAATTTTTTTTCCAGAGAGGGTAAATATTTGAAATATAAGGTGTTTAGCAGCACCTTTTTAATTATGGACAAAATACAGACGTAAATAAGTTGTTTTTTCGAATTGCTTTTGGAAATCAATTGCTTTTTAATTCTTTCATTTTTGCTTTTAGTTGTGCAAAGGAGTAGCGGTCGGCATTGCTGGTGCCCACGTACCTAAACACCTCTTTTCCTGTAGTATCAAGTATAATTAATGCCGGATAATGTACTTCTTCGTTGTGGAAGAAATATCCATTTTTTATTTTGAATTGATTGGCAAGCGAGGCATTTACATCTTGATAAATAGGAAATTTATTTAAAATTCTATCCGGAACTTTATCAGTCCATTTTTTTATGTCTTCTTTAGCATCTGGTTTGATAAAAATTTGAAGAACATCAGGTAATGAATCAGCATTAGCGGCGTAATCGCTGGTGTGACGAAGGCAATACGGACATTCTGTTTTAAGCAAAAAGTGTAGTACTACATATTTTCCTTTTGCTTCGCTTAAGGTGAATTTGCTGGAATCGCTAACAGAATACAAGGTGAAATTATTGGGATTATTCGTTTGTGCTGAAATATTTACACCCGCAATGAGTAGGATTAACATTGAAAGCCATTTTTTCATAAAATTTGTTTTTAAGTTGTGTTTAGCAAATAAAAGCAAGAAGCAATAGAAAAGAGAATAACTTGTCCGGACAAATACCGGACGACCTTCAAATACTTAGAAAAGTAGGTAGAAGAATATTTTTGTTTTTTCTATGGTCTTAATTCTATCTTTGTTTTACTAATGTAAATTAAACTACTTTTTATGAAAAAAATAATTCTCTTGTTTTTGTTGGTGGTGAGTTGTTTTGTGAGTTATTCGCAAATGGGATTAACTATGTACACTTCCGGAAGTGTTGGTTTAAATACCAATACAATTAAAAAGTTAAGTATTGATGCTAAGTTTTTTTTGAATAGTTCTTTAGAGTCGATGCCAATGGAAATGAATGTTATTTACAATTTTCAACCCAAAACATATCATCGATTTTCATGCGGAGTAGGTGCTAATTTTAGTCCTTTTCGAGGCTATGATCAAATGAACTATTTTGTTTTGCCTTTATCCGTAGAACTTTATCCTTTACAAAACTTAAAACAGTTTTCACTAGTAACCGAGGTGGCTCCTTTATTAACCACAAATGATGATTTGGCTTTAAGATATATGTTTGGTTTGCGTTATACTTTTGATAAAAAAAGTGGGCAAGAAAAATAAAGTATTTCAAATTCATTAAATAACAGTTATTCTAAAAAGAAGAAACCCATTATTCAACGGGCGATTTTTTTTATTACATTGCCCCGATAAATTATAATATTATGTCAGAATTTCCTCCTTGTCCGAAATGCAAATCTCCTTTCACTTACGATTCAGGAATGTTTTTAACTTGTCCGGAATGCGGTCATGAATGGACTGCCGAAGAAGCCACGGTTGAAGAAACTGTAAGCGATGACACCATGGTAGTTAAGGATAGTAATGGTGCCATTTTGCAAGATGGAGATTCAGTTGTCGTGATAAAAGATTTACCAGTAAAAGGATATTCTAAAAGTATCAAGGCCGGCACAAAAGTGAAAAACATTCGCCTGGTGGAAGGAGATCACAATATCGATTGTAAAGTAGATGGTTTTGGCTCAATGGCTTTGAAATCTATTTTTGTGAAGAAGGCGTAAAAGTTTCGAAAAACAAATTACAGTTTTATAAGTTTTTCTTATGGTCCTATTTATCGAAATAGCAGCATGAACAAATTTCATTTAAAAGGATTAAATACCTATCGTGCATTTGCTGCTTTAATTGTGATCATCGGACACACCGAAATGTTTAAAAAGAAATATGGTTTTAAGAATGCTTTGGAATTCGATTTTTTTAAGTTTACCGGACAACATGTTGGTGTTGTATTGTTTTTTGCTTTAAGCGGATTTTTAATCACCTTGTTGTTGCTTAAAGAAAAAGAAAAGCACCATTCTTTTAGTTTAAAAAAATTCTATTTAAGAAGAATATTCAGAGTTTGGCCGCTGTATTATTTGGTGCTCATTTTAGGTTTTTTCTTATTGAATTATTCTCCTTCATTAACTACTGCTTTATTGTGCGCAACTATTTTTCCAAACGTAGCACATGCTTTACATATGGGGTGGACGGCGAGTCCACAACTATGGTCGATTGGTGTAGAAGAACAATTTTATATTGCCTGGCCCTGGTTATTGAAAATTGAAAAGCATCTACTATTGGTGTTTGTTTCTTTCTTTTTATTCTTCGCATTTCTTCCACATTTTTTGGTGCCTTTTTTATCGCGGTTTAATGTGGCCAGTTCACTCATTGATTTTTTAGGCGAATTTTTTTACGGTACTAAATTTCATTGTATGGCAGCTGGTGGAATTTTTGCATTACTTTACCATCAAAAACATTTCGTTGTTGATTGGTTAAACAGAAATATTTGGGCAAGCTATTTTTTTGTGCTGCTACCCTTTGTACTTTGGTTTGCAGCAGTACATATTCCTTTTTTTACAGATGAAATGTATGCTTTGCTTTTTGCCATCTCTATATTGCTTATTTCCACCAATACAAAACTCATAAACATCGACTATAGCATTCCCAATTATTTGGGGAAAATTTCTTTTGGTTTGTATATGTATCACTGGATCATTTTAGAACTTATTTTTAGAAATAATTGGATACACGTGAATACTTATTTCCGTTTCAATATCATATTATATACCCTTGTATTAGCTGTTACAATAGGTGTTTCATCATTTTCATATCATTTTATAGAGAAGAGGTTTTTACGAATAAAAGAGAAGTACAGCAGATAAATCTGTTAAATAGAAAAACACATTTTGTTGTGTTTTAGTGGGAAAAACCATTGGTCCCTTAATTTTGTTAATCGTTATTTTGTTGAATGCTGTGCTGTGTAAGAATTACATCAGCACTATTTTTTAAGTGTTTTAGATGCGAAGAAATTCCTTCAAAAAAAGTGAATGATTTGTACCAATCTACTTTGTTCTCTTCTAATGTTTCTTTAATGATGGCTGTTAGTGCGCGATAATGAACGTGGCATGTATCTGGAAATAAATGATGCGCCACATGCAAGTTGAATCCTCCAAAAATAAAATTCGCCACCCGACTGTCTGGATTAAAATCAATGGTAGTAATAATTTGATGTTTTGTCCATGTGTCGTTTATTAAACCAGCCGATTCATCCGCCTGTACATAGTCAACTTCTTCAACATGATGAGAAACATAAGATAGGTACGACAATCCTAGTGAAACGAACAGGTGCGCAATAACGAACGCACCTATAATTTGTGTTAGCGAAAAAACATCGCTACATAAATGGGCAGGTAATACAATGAAATTAATGAAGTAGAAAAATTTAATGAAAATAACTTTTGTGAATTCAATTATCGGAGTTTTTCTGTTGTTAAATTCAAAACGATTTTTATCAAAAAAATAAGCGAAATCAACATAAAAAAGCCATAGTAATGAAAAGGTTAAATAAAGAAAAGAGGCGTAAATATGCTGATATTTATGAATTTTATGAGATTTTTGTTTTGGGTCAAGCAGGAAAAAACTGGTGATTTCTAATTCAGAATCATGATTGTAAACATTAGGGTAAATATGATGAAGGTGGTTGTGTTTCACTTGCCAGAAGTACCCACTCATACCGTTAATTGCAAAAATGAATTGAATAATAAAATTGTCGGTTTTTTTATTTCCTGTCACACAATGATGCGCAGCATCATGACCTATGTTTAAGCCCACAATCAACAAGGAAACAAATAATACAATATAGCAGAGAATCAGCAACAAAAAAGTAGATACATACACGATGCCGTAGTATGCGGCAGCAGCGAGGGTTAGCATGGAAAGTAATTTAAACCAAAGAAAGGCATTTGCATTTTTCCCGCTTTTTTGAGTAAAAAAATATTTTTCAGATTTTAATTTAATCTGCTTGAATATAA
Organism: Flavobacteriales bacterium; assembly: GCA_023251075.1. Lineage (GTDB taxonomy): Bacteria > Bacteroidota > Bacteroidia > Flavobacteriales_C > JAHEZL01. Next base: position 153,290 of record JAHEZM010000003.1, read on the forward strand.
GATCTGTCGTATCTTTCGATTCATATTTTAGTTTTTTCTTTTTAATAGAATCCATATAAGGAATTGTGTGCTGTTGGTTTGTGAAATTAGCAATACATAATGAAAAACAAAATATTAACACAGGTGTAGGGGTGAAAATGCAGCGTTTGGCCAGTGGGTCAAGTTTATTCAGTCAATTCATTATTATTTCCATATTTTATTTTCTCTTCTTTCATCAACTGTCATATACTTGAGTATGTTATTAGTTAGTATTGGAAATAGAACAAACACTGTTTTAGTAATTTGGAAAACATCGTTACTTATTTTTTTCGTACTAGTTGTTTGTTATAGTTCTTATTCACAAAACCTAGTACCCAACGGAAGTTTTGAACTTAAATCGGCTTGTCCCACTTATGCTTTTCAGGCCAATAAAATTATTTCCTGGTATGATTTACCCATGCATCAAGGCACTGTGGATTACTTCGATGTATGCGCTACAAACGTAATCGCGCAAGTACCTGTGAACTATATGGGCAGCGAGATAGCGGCCTCAGGAAATTCGTACATAGGATTAATTACTTACGGAGCGAACACCAATAATCGAGAGTATTTGGAAACCAAACTTGTATCGCCAATGACTGCCGGAGTGGAGTATGTAGTTTCATTCAAATATTCAGTTGCTGAGGAATGTAAAAATGCCTGCGCAAATTTTGGAGTGTACTTTTCTACAACACAAGCACAAGGAACCTACAACAACGGCCCTATACCAGTTTCAGCTCAATTAAGCACTTTGTCGATTGATACTAATAAATCAGGATGGTCTACTATTAGTTGGAATTATATAGCGGCAGGAGGGGAGGAATACGTAACATTAGGAAATTTTCTAGATGACGTAAATTCTACTGTTCAGGTGTTAAATGCAGGCTCTGGCAGTTATGGATATATTTATATTGATGATGTCTCCATTGAACAAATTAAATGCACCCTTCAAGTTAATTTAGGAAATGACAGTTCATTGTGCTTTGGTAAAACTTTAATATTAGATGCAAGCACTAAAGATGCTCAATACTTATGGTCTGATAATTCAACCGACTCCATTTTAACCACTGGTTCGGAAGGTAACTATTGGGTTAAAGTAACGGTGGGTAATTGTGAGGCATTTGATACAGTTACCATCAAATTCTTAAATTGCGCAGTATTGAAATTGCCTAATGTTTTTACGCCAAATAATGATGGATTTAACGATTATTTTTCTCCAATTGTTAGCAATCAAATAGCATCAATGCGAACTACAATTTATGATAGGTGGGGGGTAAAATTATATGAAACAGATAATCCATTGATTGAATGGGATGGTCAAAATCATTCAGCTGGTACTTATTTTTGGGTTGTAAATTATATTAATCTGGAGGGTGTCAATAAGACCTTAAATGGTTGTGTGACGATCATCAGGTGAAGTCATCATCATCTGCCTTTGTAACAGAATAGCAAATCAAATATTTTCTTTTTTAACCATACAGACACAGAATTTTACACATTATTTTCAAAATTTCAATATACTTTTCGAGCTGATCAAACGTCTATTGAATAGAACGCTATACAAGATCATTCTATTCACTTTAAATTTTTAGCTATGAGAGTGCTGATATTAAATGACGATAAATTCTTTTTGGATAAAGCAAGAAGATATTTTTTCAAAAGAGGATTCCAAATTCACTTGGGGGATAATGGTGTGGATGGTTTAGTTTATATCGTAAATTATCAACCTGAAGTTATCATCACTAATATACATTTGAATGCTCTTAGCGGAATAGATTTATACCGCTTGGTAAAAAGTAAAAGTAACTTTAGTGGAAAATTTTATTTCATTAGAAATGAAAATGATGATGATGAATTTGATTGCGATAATGAGCGACATAAAATTTATTCAGAGAAAACAGCCTTCAATAAAATTTTACTTTTTTTGTAGTTAGAGTTGAAAGACGAATAACTAAAAAATCAATTTACTGTAACGTAAATAATTTGTTTTTTTGATGGAGGAAGAGTATCGGGATCAAATGGATGGCGGTAAATCATCACAATACTATCATTCCCTTTTTGTGTTCCTTCAAAAACAAAAGAGTCGATTCTTTTGCCTCCGCTTACACCCCCATTAGGGCAATCAGTGTGGCTCGATTTAATCATTTTTAAATGATCATTCGGCGAGTTTTTCCATTGCCATTGTGTACCGCAACCCTGACAATTTTCAAGATCGAAGCTCAAGCGATCTTTCACGTTTATAGTGTATGAATCTTTGGGTAAATTGGGCGCACTACATTCTTTATGACACGAAGAAAAAACCAGAATTGCGCAAATAAAAAGTAATAATTTTTTCATGTATTGGAAGATAACCTGATTGTGTTATCAACCAAAAATAAAATATCATAAAAATAACTATGTGAATGAAGTTTATAGAAAGCTGAATAATTGAATGTGTTCCACTTCTTAAATAATTATAGTTTATCCCGTTCCTCTGGTAAACAAATAATAATTATTTAGCGATTGAAGGGCTAACGATTGCATTATTATCTGGTTTTGTAGTACTTGTGCTAGTTCCTTCAACACCACCAGTAGGAGGATTAGGAATTATTGGCCTGTCGGTAGTGCCTATTATTGGTTCAGTGGAAATTAAAATAAACTCCCATTTTCCTAAATTTTTTGTCAGTTTGTAAGTGAGCTCTTTGCCGGGAATTACTTTCACATTTCCTTTTATGGAATCTAAATTTGAATCTGAAAAAAGTACTGAGAATTTTAACGATGTATCGGCGATGGCAGTAATTTCAACATTTGTTTCAGCAATACTATTTTGTTTTATTCCTTTAACGAAAACAAAAATATTCCCATCTCCAGAAGCAATAATCACATTTCCTCCCTGACCAAAAGATGCTGCACTACAGAACATGGTGGCCATTATTAGTATTTTATTGAGCATATAAATTGATTTTTAATTACTGAACAAAGTCGTAGTGCTTTTACCGAAATAAAAGGAAAAAGTTTCTTGTGTGCCGCTAAGTTACAAACATAGTGGAGCAGGGAATTGAAAATGCACAAAACTAATTATGCTCCGCTTAGCATGCCTTTTCTTTTCGCTAAGCGGTCTTAGCATTTAAGGGTTTTGCCTTGCTAATATAAAAAATAAGCCGAAGTTTGTGGAGTGGAAGAATCGCTTAGATTTGATATTAAGAGGAGAAAGGAACTTTCGGTTTTAGAAAATGCAGCCTAAGCGAGGCAAGGATATGAATTTTTTCTGATGCGATAGAGTGCTATATTAGGACACTAATTCATGAGGTAATGTTAAATGAATACCCTTTTCTTACAATTATTTGCATTGTTGCTTTAACGCATCCCATTACCGTGTTTGTACATGAAATGGGACATGCAATTGCAATGTTATTTTTAACAAGAGATAAGGTCATCGTTTTTCTGGGTTCTTATGGAGATAAATCAAATAGTTTTAGAATTAAAATCGGATTATTAGAGATCTGGTTTTTTAAGAATCCTTTAATATGGAAGTCGGGACTTTGTGTTCCTCCTCAAAAAGAGATCTCTCTTAATAAACAGATTATTTATACGCTTATGGGGCCATGCGCCTCTTTTATATTAGCATTGCTAGCTTGCTTGCCTATTACTTTGATTTTTCAACAATGGGAGAATTTGCCATTTTTATTTTTTTGTTATCTGCCGTATATGATTTATTCCAAAATTTAATTCCCAATGAACGACAAATTGTATTGAGTGATGGTACGATAACTTATAATGATGGCGCGCAATTGGGCTTCCTGTTTTTACTCAAAAGAATTTCCCGAAGTAAGATAAATCCACTACAATTATACAACGACAAAAAATATGCTGAAGCCTCGGAAGAGTTTCAGAAAATTATACAGAAGGGATATAAACGCGATTTCATTTATGGCTTGCTATTAAGCTCTTTATTACAAATTTGTGATTATAAAAAAGCGAAAATAGTAGCCGATGAATATCTAGAATTAAAGCCTAAAAGCGCTAACGATTATGTAAACATCGGTTTAGTCAATTCGTTTCTTGATTTTCATGATACGGCCCTCGAATGCTATGAAATGGCTTTGAAAGTAAATTCAGAAAATGTGTTTGCACTTAACAATATCGGCTTCACTTATAACAATATGGGAAAATATGAAGAAGCAATTCAACTCATGGATAAATTGCTTGTTCTTGATCCCAATTTTTCACATGCCTATAGCAACAGAGGATTGGCAAAAATAAAAATAGGCATATTAGAAAGTGGACTGGAAGATTTAAATCATTCTTTAAAATTGGATGAAAAAAATGCATACGCCTACAGGCATTTGGGAATTTATCATCTCGAAAAAACGAGAAAGATGAAGCGTTAAAACATTTCAAAAAAGCGAAAGAAATAAATCCTTTGGTTTATAAAATTGATGAATTGATTTTAAGTGCAGAAAAGGGTAGTTAGGTCGCTACCCTTTTTTTTATTTCGGGTTTGCGGATTGGAATATTTTTTAGTGTGGGAAGGAATGTTATTTTTAAAGGATGAAAAAAGCGATAGATAAAATAGAAGAGATATTTCCTTGTCTACAGATTTATAATCAAGACATATATAGCGGAGAATGGTTATTTAGAGGACAAGGAAATTCTAAATGGAATGTTACTCCCAGTTTTTTAAGAATGATAAAAACCGAAAATGTAGGAATTAAAAATCTTAAAGAATTTTACAAACTTCATGATAGTAGAGTAGATGAATTCTTTTCTTATTTAGAAGAGCATCAAATACAGCCTTTTCAAAATCCAAAACATAAATATTCTATTTCGTTTACTTCACCTTTAGGAAAGAGCAATGACGATTTTATTAAAATTTTATCTGATAAAATTAGCTTGTCCCAGCATTATGGATTGGAAACTCTTTACGTTGATTGGACAAAAGATCCATTAATAGCGATTTGGTTTGCTATTGAGCAATGGGCTTTTCAGTCAGAGAATGAAAATTTAGTTTTATGGATGATTCGGCGCGACCATCATCTATTTTCTCAAGGAACTCATATTCCAATTAAAGTAGAAAAATACAAAGCAACAATTGAGATTATCGAAGAAAGTCCTACAGCAAAAAAGGGAAATAAGCATTCAACTCTCCAAAAAGGATATTTTTCTGTAGTAAGGATTTGGTCAGATGATTTACAAGAAAAATCATTAGAAGATATTCCTTTTGAATGGGTAGAGAAACTATCCAATATTGATGAGCTATTACTTAATAGAGCCATTGCCAATGATATTAAAAATTATGGGGAAGGAGGTTTTACAAAAGAATTATTTGAAGAGCATTATCAAAATGTAGGTGACCTTTTTCGACGAGTTGAAATTGATAAAAAGTTAATTCCAGAAATATTAAATGTTTTAAGAAAAGTATTTGGAAAAGCTGGCTTATATCCTTCTATGCAGGGCTGTGCAAATAACGTAAAACTTAACGCTAAAATTGAAAATAAATTATGTCATTAATCCTTTGGAATTACTTTGTCGTTTTTGAAAAAGATTTAGAAAATCTTTCTCCGCCTCGTGAAGATAGCATAGCATAACTTTACGAAACTAAATAATTGCATGGAAGTTTTTAACTTCCTTTTTCTGCCAAAAAAACATTGTGTTTTAATGTAAGAAGTTGAAAACTTTTATGAGGGTATTTGTGTGTTCCGCTAAGTTGAAAACTTAGCGGGGCAGAGGTGGCGGGGGGTCAAAGCAAAGATACTATTGGAAGGTAATACTCTTTTTATAATTTTGAAATTTTAGAATGATTTCTAGATTTTCAGATTTTTCTTTTCGATGAATCGAAAACACTTCGTCAAATTTTCTCAAAATTTCATATGTTCCTTTTCTAATATCTATCACTCCAAGATTTGATTTAGTATCAGGGAAAACATGTTCTTGAACAATTAGCTTATCGCCAAGTAAATACATTATAGGAGAAAAGTATTTATCATTTATTTCTTCTATTTCTACTGAACAATCAAAATACCCTATATATTCAAGGTCATCGTCAAACAATTTTGTCTCATACTTCTTTTCAAGTATATCCATAGCTTCTTCGGATTCATGTAAAAAATGAAATTCAATTGTAGTGGATCCGATGCAAAATAAATGATTATTTACTTTTATCTTTTCCTTCTTCTCTTTTCCGATTAATTTATAAATAAAGCCATAGAGAATTTTATTTCTGAAAAATTCAAAAAATATAAAAAGAGGCGAAAGAAGTATTAAAAGAGGTATTAATATTATAATGAAAGGAAGGAGAACTAATACAAATAATACGGAATAATTTTTTCTAAATTTTTCCCAAAATGAATAATCAATATTTACCTCTTTGATAATCATATCAAATCTTCACCACCTCCCCACTCCTCAAACTCTCCAACACCTTAAACGTCACCTTGCTCACCGCATACAAATCCTCAAAACTTATCGCCGGATTTCCGCTTTTTATCGCAGTTGCAAATGCTTCAAATTCGCCTTGGAAGCCTTTATCCTGGTTTGAGTTTTTTGATTTGTTTTTAGAGGTTCCTAAGAAGATGGTTAGTTCACGAAAGTTATCCATCTGCATCGCGATGTTGGGTGCAAAAACTTCGATGTATTCTTTTGGCATTTGTCCGTTACCATGACACATGTAACAAATACTTGCAGTAGAGCCATTTTCAAAAGTAAGATTCACCATTACATTGTCTTCGTCGGGAACTGATTTATCTTCTTTTTTAATGCAAGTAGCATATACTGTAGAAACTTTGCTTCCTGCTAAAAACATTGCTGTGTCAACGAAATGACATAACTCACCTAAAATTCTTCCGCCACCAATTGCAGGATCTTGTATCCAGGAATTGAGCGGAATTATTCCTGCGTTAATTCTATAAATAATTCCCAGTGGCAGGTTGCCGCAAGCGGTTTTCATTTTTTTCACCAGTGGAGAAAATCTGCGATTGTAGCCTACTTGTAAAATTGGTTTTTGTGTAAGCGATTCATATTTCACTTTGATTTCTTCCAATTCATTCTCATTTATGGTGAGTGGTTTTTCTACAAAAACATGTTTGCCTTTATCGAGAGCGCGCATCACTTTTTCACCGTGGTCGTTATGACGTGTAGTGATCAAAACCGTGTTGATGTCCTTGTGTTGAATCAACTCATTTGCATCGGTAGTGATGAATTTAAAATTGTGTTTTTTTCCTGTAGAATGTGCCGAAACTCCTGTTGCGGTACAAACGCCTGTGAAGTTGAATCCGCCTACTTTTTTGAGGTTAGGAATGATTACTCCCTTGGTGAAATTACCGGCGCCAATCAATCCCATATTGATCTCTTTGGAATTAACAGTTTGATTATTTACGGCAATGGGTTTGCGGCTATCGCTCGATGTTTCGCTGTATTTTAAAACGATTCCGAGATAGTATTCTTTTACTTTTCCTTCAAGTAGATCGTAAGCATCCAAAGCTTTTTCGAAACCTAATTTGTGTGTGATTAATTTTTGCGGAGTTACCTTTCCTTCTTCCACCAAACCTAAAAATGCTTCGAAATTTCTTTGCTCTGTCCAGCGTACATGCGCGAATGGATAATCGATTCCTTGCTCTTCGTATTGTGCATCATATCTTCCCGGACCGTAAGCCATGCTCAGTTTCAGCTCCAATTCTTTTTTGTAATAATATTCGCGCGGAATATCCATGCCCACCAAACCAACAATGATCACTCTTCCCTTCATGCGGCAAATTTCACCGGCATCTGCAACAGGCTGATTACTGCTCGTAGAAGCGGTAATGATAACGGCATCGACACCTCTTCCGTCGCTGAAGTTTTTTGCAGCATTGATCAAATCGTCTGGTGCACAAACGGCATCTGCACCTAGTTCTTTCGCCAATTCTAATTTTTTAGTATCGAAATCGGTACCAATAACTTTACAGCCATTTGCTTTCAACAATTGAACAGTAATTTGTCCGAGTAAACCCATTCCAATCACTGCTACTCTTTCGCCAATCATTGGTGCAGTTTGTCTAATTCCTTGCAAAGCAATAGCCCCCACCGTCACAAAAGCAGCTTCTTCATCGCTTACTTTTTCGGGAACTTTTACCAACAAATTTTTAGGAACATAATTGATTTCGCTGTGGTTGGCATAACCTGCACCGCCACATGCTACACGATCACCCACGGTAATTCCTGTTACATTTTTTCCTACTTCTAAAACTTCACCCACGCAGGAATAACCCAGTGGTATGGGCGTATCTAATTTTGTAAAAACTTTTTCGAGTGTATTTTTTATGCCCTCCTGTTTCATTTTAGTGATGACTTGCTTCACCAAATCGGGACGTGCTTGTGCTTTTCCAAGCAATGATTTTTTAGCCAAATCAACAATCATTTTTTCGGTACCTGCTGATACCAGAGAGGAGCGTGTTCTTATCACCACGCCGTTGTCGCCACACACAGGAGCCGGAACATCGAATAAGCCGAGCTCACCTGTTTTATATGATTGAATGAGTTGTTTCATGAAAATTTTCGTTTGTGCGAATTTAACATTTTTAACGGGAAAATTTTAACTACAGAGGCACAGAGTTCACAGAGATGTAAATTATTGAAATTTTCTACACGCAGACACTGCGTTTATTGGAGTGCACAGAGAGCATGACTTGAAAATAAATACCATTTTTCGAGAGTGCACTCTGTGTACTCCGCTAAGCAAGGCGTCTTTGCGTTCGTTTTTTTCTGTGCACTCTGTGCCTCCGTGGTTAAAATAGTTCCCCGAACTGTCTTTTTTTATCTTCTATTTTCTTTATATACCAAGGTTTTTCATAAATATATTCCCTCGTGTGAAATGTATAAATGGAAAATTTCTGATTTGAATACCAAGTCTCTTATTTTCAAATTCGCTGAAACTACTTTTTATGGGGAAACAAAAACTTATTCTTATTTTATTATTTGTTGTGAAATTGGGCTTAGCGCAAGACACCACAGATATAAGCTCTTCTATCGCTCCTTGGTTAACGGGAAGCAAAGAAAACATTCAATTAAATTTATTGGATGTGGTTGAAATAACCAATCCATCGTTTATTCAAAGTGATAACAGATTGGTAATTACTGCTAATTTGAAAAATCAAAAAGGAGAATTCCTGTACAAAAATTTTAATGGTGAGATCTCTGGATACATTCATTTTGAAAACGGGAAGTTGGCGTATCAAATTCAACAAGTGAATGGAAAAATTGTAGCGATTTCCGTACCATTAAAAACTATTTTGATGGAGAAGAAAGCGAGTATTAATCCACAAACTTTAGGCGGACCAGAAGCATCGGGTGGCCGACGATTACCTATTGGAAATAATTTAACAGCGGGTGCTTTGTATTTAGAAAGTAAGCCAGGGTCTTCCAATATTTTATATCTCGATTTCGACGGTGAAGATATAACAGGGATGGGCTATAATTTTTACAACATGGCGAACACCGGAGCTTCTGATGATGCTATTCGTGGTATTTGGGAAATAGTGTCTGCCGATTATGCTGCTTTTGATTTGAATGTTACTACCAGCAGAACATTATATGATAACGCCGATCCAACAAAACGTGGTTGGTGTATTTTTGGAAATAATGCACTTAGTGGTGGTGCAGCAGGTCTATCATTCGTAAATGTTTTTGGAACCGGAAAAGCATCTGTTGTAAGTACAAGTGTTTTGGGTTTAGGTGCCAATTGCGGAAATGCAGCAGCGCATGAAACCGGACACGCTCTTGGTCTGTCGCATGATGGTACAGGCTGGCCTGGACCATCGGCGGAATATTATGGCGGAAATTCGGATTGGATACCTATTATGGGTTCTTGCTATGGAACTTACATCACCTGGAGCAAAGGAGAATATCCTGATGCCAATCAGAAACAAGATGATATTTCCATTATTGCTCAACATGTGGGTTTTAGAAGTGATGATAATGTATTGTCGTCGGCATTGATTTTGGGTGCAGGTGATAGTATCAACTGGCAAGAAAACGGTGGAATTATTGAAACAGTAAACGATGTAGATACTTTTACTTTTGAAATGACCGCCACTGGAAATGTTCATTTATTGCTGGGTACTGCAACGGATTATACCGATTTAGATATTGAAGCTAAATTGCTCAATAGTACTTTTTCTGTTTTGGGAACAAGCAATAAAGATCATTCCCGACAAGCAGAATTCACCATGAATTTACCAGCTGGTAAATATTATTTGTTGGTGAAAGGTGGATCAGAACCTGCTTATTTTACAACTTACAGTTCTTTCGGATACTATGAAATTACAGGCACTATAGAGAATTACAAAAAAGCAGATTACGATGTAGTGGTGTCGAAAATTAATGGTATGAATAATTTTTGTGGTGATTTTGTAAGTGCTGATATCGAACTAAAAAATCTTGGAACAAAAACAATCAGTGGTGGTAGTGTAAATATTTATGTGGATGGAAATTTAGATACTACAATGGCTGTTTCTTCTATCGTTGCGCAAGGTACTATTGCATTCAACGGAATTAAATTTTATGCTACTGGTATACATCAAATTAAAGCAGAATACCTAGCGTTACAAGGAGTTGTAGAGCAATCGCTAAAAAACAACAACCTGCTGAAAGAATATAATTTAAGTGCTGGGTTGGAAATGAATTTTTCTACCGATTTGCTTTCTTACACCAACAATTCAACTTTGAAATGGAATGTAAAAGATCAAAGTAACGCTTTGGTTTTTTCGTCGGATGATCTTAATGCGGTAGATGAAATTACGGTAAAAAAACAAAAATTTTGTTTGACTCCGGGTTGCTACAATTTTGAGTTGAGCGGAAATTTCAATTTGTGTTCAACCAACTATAATGCGTATAACAATGGCACTACTTATTGGGGTGGAGATATTGTGGCGTATCAGGGTAAAGTGTATAAAGCAAAATGGTGGACTCAAAAAGTGCCTACCGCCAGTGATTGGGAAAATATTGGTACTTGCAACGGAGGAACTTATTTTGCAGAGATGGAAAATATAGATGAAAGTACTTTGGTTTACAACACTACTTCTTCACAATTTTCAAGCATTGTTACAAAGCAATTTTGTGTGAACAATACAACTTCTGCTCACGAAATTTCCTCTGCTGATATTAAAATTTATCCTAATCCAGTAAATGATATTTTAAACATTTCTGCTTCTCAAAATATTTCTAAAATTGTGGTGACTGATATGTCGGGAAAATTAATTCATGTTTCCATACTTTCTGGAAATACTTTACAAATTAATGTTTCTGATTATAGCGAAGGAATTTATTTGTTGCAAGTAACTACAGAAACATCGCAAAGCAATTTGAAATTTATTAAATAGGATAAATCACTGTGCTCGTTTTTTATATCTTTATTCAAAACCATTTAATTAAAGATAAAAATGAGTGCAGCAACTATTTTAATATTATTGGCTATTGGTTTGGTGGCTGGTGTTTTAAGCGGAATGATAGGTATTGGTGGTGGGATTGTGATGGTGCCGGCTATGGTTTATTTTTTGGGTTTAGATCAGCACACTGCCCAAGGAACTAGTTTAGCGATGATGCTTTTGCCAGTTGGAATTTTAGGTGTGTATAACTACTACAATCAAGGTAATGTAGAAGTAAAACATGCCTTGGTTTTAGCCATTACTTTTGTGGTGGGCGGATACTTTGGTTCTAAATATTCTTTATCGGTGGATCAATCTTTACTTAAGAAAATATTTGGCGGTATTATGATGTTGGTAGCCCTTAAAATGATCTTCTTCGATAAATAATTTTTTTCTTCAGGCAACGAACTCTTTTCTTTTTGTCTTTGTGTTCACGGGACTATTTTAGATTGTGTTTTTTCATGTTTTATTTCTGAAATAATTTGGCTTTGGATGGTTGGGTAGTGTTTACGTAACTAATTCAAAATCAAATTAATATGTTAATTGTTTCTATATACGGAAAGTAATTTATTTTACTTTTTGTTTTTCGGTACAAGGGCTTTAGGGGTATATTTATTTATAATCATATTAACGGGGTATGAAAAGGGGGAATTTTTTAAAACATCTTTTTAGCATTGTTATGCTGTGTTTTTTATGCAGCTACAATGTGTACGCAGTTCACGTTTTCGGAGGTGAATTGGAAGCTAACTGTACGGGTGGTGGTAACTATAATTTCAAATTAACATTGTATGTAGATTGTTCGCGGGTTGCTGGTATGCCAGTAACAGAGAAATTTGATGTGTACGATGTGAATAATGTTTTAGTGAAATCGGTTACACTAAATATGCTAACGCGTGATACTCTTCCTGTAATTGCTAACGTATGCGCACAAGCTGCTGCCGGAACCTGCGTGGGAAGGGTAGTGCTTACGGGTACAGATGTATTGCCCGCTGTGGTAGGTGGATATACTTTAGCTTATACTAGTTGCTGTAGAAATTCAAACATTTCTAATTTGGTTAACCCTGGTTCTACTTCTCAAATTTATATTTTAAAACTTCCTGGTAGTGATGTAGTGAATACTTGTAATTCAGCTGCAAAATTTACCAGTTTACCTCCTTCAGAAATTTGTACGAATATGGCTATGTCGGTTGATTTTTCTGCCACTGATGCCGATGGTGATCTATTGAAATACCGATTGGTGAATCCATTGGGAGATGCCAATGGAGCAACTACTCAACCACCCAATCCTAAAGTTACTTTTTCTAATTCTTATTCTTATACCAATCCATTGGGCTCATCTATTCAAATCGATAGTTTAACCGGAATCATTACCGGTACTCCTAAAACAATTGGTTTGTATGTAATTGGGGTGGAAGTAGAGGAGTGGAGAAACGGAAAAAAAATTGGATCAAAGATTCGTGATTTCACTTATACTATTGTTGCTTGTTCTCCTCAACTGTCTACTAATAATCCAACGGTTTCTACCTGTGCCAATTTACCTGTTCAATTTGATTATACTTTTGCAGGCGCATTAAAAGCCGGAACTACACCCAAATGGAATTTTGGTGATCCTGCTTCGGGCGCAAATAATATAGCTAACATTAAAAACCCTACACATCAGTATACCGCATTGGGAACTTATTATGCTACAGTAGAAATTAAAGATTTTTGCGACAATACATTAAATGATACAGTGCGTGTAGATATTGTTGAAACCAAAGCGAATGTGCAGGCTGGCGGACCTTATTGCAAAGGTGATATGGTTACTCTTACCAGTAGTGATGCAGGCTGTACACAAATGACTTATTATGCTGATGCCACCACCGCTACTGTTTTAACTACAGGTTGTACACACACCTTTACATTGAATACTGATTCGCAATGTGTGTATTTTGAACCCTTCGTTGATCCAACAGTAAGAACAGTAGGTGCAAATGGTTTTCAATCCTGGGGAACTGATGTTACCAACGCTGCAACTTTTGATGCTGTTGTGCCTTTAACCATCGATGGTTTTATGGTAAATGGTGATCAGTATTGGAATGGTTGTACACCTTTTGCTGCCACTATTTCGGTGATGAAAGGTGGACAAACTATTGCCGGACCAGTGAATAAAACCATTGGTTGTGATGGTTCTGTGGCTACTACTATTTCTGGTTTGAATTTTAAAGTTCCTGTGGGTACCGGATATTCATTAAAAATTACGGGAGCTACTTTAAAGCCAACTACAGGAAGCACAGTAAATAGTCAGCTTGGTTTGATTAAAGTAAACGATTCAGGCCCTTTTTACAACATCAAAGTTTCATCAGATCAGAAGTGTGCGAAACGTGAAAAAATTTGTGTGAAAAGCGATTGTCCTTGTCCCGATACTTCATTGAAATTTCCTGCTGCCATTTGTTCCAACGTAGATTTTGATTTGGCTACTTTAAAAACAAATACAACTTCTCCGGGTACCTGGAGCATAGTTCAAAAACCTAGCGGAAATAATTCAGCATTAATTACAGGAACAAAGTTTAATGCGAATAAAAATGGAGATGGCGGACAATACAAATTATTGTATAAGATAAGTGGTGGTCCTTTTCCTAATTGTATCGATTCCAATATTCGTTATATCACAGTAAATAAAAAAGACACTGCGAAGATCACCAGAAATCAAGGTCCGTTTTGTTTATCCGATGGAGTACAAAATTTGAAAAAAGAAATTATTTCTTCTGCCGGAGTATGGAGTGGAAATGGAATTACAGATGTGAATGCAGGAAAATTTGATCCGCTGATTGCCGGTGTGGGTGCACATAAAATAACTTATACCACTTCAGGAGTTTGTTCGGTAAATGATACTATTACGATTGTAGTTGTATCGCAAAAATTTTCCAATATTACCACTCCTGATACGTCAGTTTGCAGAAATGCTGTAAATTTTAAAATCCGCTTGAGTACCAATTCAACTGCAGGTGGGTTGTGGGTTTCATCACCCACAGGAATGGTGAATGTGAATGGAAATTTTCAACCACAAAACGGAGTAGCGGGTAATTCTTATAAAGTGTATTATGTTTTGCAGGGGGCTACTTTAGCTTGTAGTGCAATCGACAGTGTTACGATCACTTTGAATCCAATTGATACTGCTAAAATTACTTTGCATCAAGGTCCGTTTTGTATTGCTGGCGGAACACAAAATTTACAACTCGAAAATATTTCTCATACTGGTGTGTGGAGTGGTAACGGAATAACGAATACTGCAACAGGTATATTTAATCCGGCAACTGCTGGGGCTGGTTTGCATGTAATTACTTATACTACAGACGGTAGCTGTAAGGTGCAAGATACTGTTCAAATTACAGTGAAAGCAAAAATGATTTCTTCTATTCTTACCAATGATACAACGGTGTGTAAAAACACTTCAAATTTTTCTATTCGCTTATCTAATAATTCCAATTCAGGAGGTGTTTGGTTAAATGGATTAACTTCTGCAACTGCTGTTTTTAATCCTACCATTTCAGCCAGCGGAAGTTATAAATTGTATTATGCAGTACAAGGATTAACATTGGCATGTAGTGCGGTAGATAGTGTTGCTGTAACTGTAAAAGATAATGCGGATGCATCATTGGTAACTCCAGCAAAAATCGATTTTTGTCCGGGAGATACAGGTGTAACTATTCATCCTACTATTCACCCTGCTAAAGGATTGTGGTGGAGTGTTCCATCGGGTTTAGTGAATTCTTCTGGTAAATTTAATCCTGCTACTATGGCTGCCGGAAAAGCGAAAGTGTATTATGGAATTGCAGGAATGTGTGGCGACACAAGCAATATTGAATTCACTATGCATTCGAAAAAAAATCCAAAAATTACTGCATTCGGACCATTGTGCAAAAGTGCAACGGCAATAACGATGCAATCGGTTGATGTTGGTTCATGGTCGGTTGATGGCATTTCTCAAAATGCATCTTTTCTTCCTGCCGACTTCACCCCTGGATGGCATAAAGTAAAATTGAATATCAATGATTTTTGTCCTGTGGTGGATTCTATTCAGGTGGAAGTAAAAGATATTCCTTCTACTCGTTTTACCGCTGATACTTTTTCGGGCTGTATTCCTTTGGTGGTGAATTTTGATGATGGATCGGATTCAACAGCAATTACTAGTAGTTGGTTGATTGTGCAGAATAATAAAGTGAAGGATTCTATAGTTGCCAAACCCAATATGCAATACAATTTTTCAGTACCAGGATGTTACGATGTGGTTTTAAAAAATCAATATGCTTACGGTTGTGAAAGTAAATTTCAAATGCCCAGTCAGATTTGTGTAGAGGGCCGACCAAAAGCAAATTTTGAGTTTTTAGATTTACCGAAATCAATTGAAGATCCAACCGTTAATATTCAAAATTTATCGAGTGATGCTTTCAAATACTGTTGGTTAATGCCAGAAGGAAGACCAGACACCAGTTCTTTGGAAAATCCTTATGTAAGTTATTTGCCAGCGCGACAAGATACTTTTCAAGTTACTCTGGTAGCAAGTAATAGTTGGTGCGGAGATACCATTACCAAAGACATTATTTTTCGCGATGTGTTTAATGTTTATACTCCTAATGCTTTTTCTCCTAATGGAGATGGAAAAAATGATGTGTTTCTTCCTTTGGGCAGAAATATGGTGAGTGATCATTATGAGTTTTTAGTGTTTAACCGATGGGGAGAATTGATTTATCGTTCAATGAATCCGGGAGAAGGGTGGAATGGTAAACGTGATAATGATATGCGTGATGCGCAAATAGATGTTTATGTATGGAAATTAGTTGCCTTGGATCAGTATAAAAATAAGAAGGAAGAATTTCATGGAATTATAACCTTAGTGAGGTAACAGATCGTTAGTAATAATCTTTTTTGTTGTTAGAATACCAAGGAGTCCAGAGATTCAGCGTTGTTTTTCAAATGGTAATAATTCGATTTTTTTGATTTGAAATATTTAGATTTTGTGTCGATTTTTATTACTCTCAAGGAAAATAAAATATTGCCGTCCGTGATATTTTATGCATCTAATAGTAGTAGTACCTGTTTGGAAAAACCGCTTCATCCCAAGAAGCGGTTTTTTACATTTCTACCACTTCCATAGAAAACAATTCTGCATAATTTTCACGGAAAGAATTTTTATTTATTTTGGAATTTATCCAGGCCTTGAATACCGACATTTCGGTAAGTAATTTCCAATCTCCGGTGGTGGTCATTACCTTTAGTCTCCCTTTAATTTCTGAAGCAGCATCCGCTAAATTTTTGCCGTTGTGAATTTCCTTTAAGTTCGATTGAAACCAACGTAAAATATATTTTCCTGTTTCCTGATTGTGATTCAATTTTAAGAGTTCCCGGTATATCGATTTTATTTGATAAGCAATCAGTTCAAAGTTCTTCAATTCAAAATGTAAAATCAATTGATAGAATTTTATGGATAATTGAAATTCAATTCTAAATGCACTTTTAAGATGTACCATATTATTTAACCATGGAATACATTTTTTGAGTTCTCCCTGAGTAAAATAAACCAGAAAAACCATGTCGTAAAAAATGATTTTAAAATAATCGGATATCAATTTATCATTGGCTTCAAACCACAATATTGCTTCCTCTAAAATGTCTTCCGCTTTTTCGAATTGGTTGGTTTGACAAAAATAAGTGAGTGAGTGAATGTAATAAGTAGAGCGTTGAAGAGGTTCGATGTGTTCGCATAAATTTTCTGCCGATTTAAAATTTTTCAACTCTTTTAATAATGGTGGAATAGCATTGTAATCGCTTACATTTATTTTTACATTGATGAGATTTACCAGGTGTTTTACAAAACGCATAGGGTTGTTACGATTAACAGTGGTATCGGCCCGTAACAATTCCATTTGTTTTAATTTTACTTCTTCATCTTTTTTGAATTCACCCATTAAATAATAACCCTGACTCAAGGCACATAACTTTCCCCACCGTGCTAAAAAACTATCGTTTTCATCTATTTCTTTTAATGAAGGATGAGAAACTAATAAATTAATTTGTTGGATACTTTTTTCTTCTTTCACAAAATTATCGGCAAACATTATTTCTGCTAAATCAATGTTGATGTCTATTATCTTTTCCTGCTTTCTTAATTTTTCTGCGAGTTCTAAATATTCTTTTTGGTAAGGAAATTTTACGCCCATTTTTCCAATGAAATAAATGTCGAGCATTTTTGAATATATTTCATTGGCAGTTTGCAATTCTTCATTTTCGAGTGCTAATTTTAATGCTCTTTCATAGTTGTTGAGAGCTTGTTCATGTAATCCTTTTTTATACAATATCACCGACTGATTTAAAATGCTTTTGATTTTTATTTCAATCAAATTTTCTTCATGGTATTGAGTTAAGCGTTTTAGAATTAAATTGTATAAATGGTTTTTACTTTTTGAAATGTTTTTGATGAAGGCTTCGTTTCTGAATTTTTTGATGATTTTATCTTCGTTGTATTCTTCTTGTGCAGCTATTGCATCGAACAATTTAATGTATGAGTTTTCGTCTCCTTTGGAAGGAGCGAAGGCCATTTTTTTGATGTATCCTTTCTCGGTAGGAGAGAGAGAATGTATCAACTCAAACAAATGATTGGATGCCATAAATAATAAATTAAGTTCCCCTTAAATAGTAGTTCTCAAAAAAGTACGCCTTTTTTTCTTGCCTGTCAAGAAATGACTCCCTTCTAAGATATTTCAAAATAGATTCTTTGGGTTGAATAAAATGCAATGAAATTTACCTTTCAGTATAGTGGTTCGAATTTATAAACAACCTAAAATCAACACAATAAATTGATTTCAAGGAGTAATTTAGATCTCTGCTTTAAAATCATCATTGTAAAAAACACAGGGTACACAGGACTCTAAACAGTCATATCATTTTCAACGCGTAATTTTTATATCTTTGCCCGTGATGAAAGAAAAAGTACAAGGTTTAGCAAAAGATTTCCTGAAAGATATTATTCAGGTTCGTCGCCATTTGCATGCTAATCCTGAATTGTCTTTCAAAGAATACAAAACCTCACAATACATTCAACAGTTTTTAGATCAAATTGGTGTGAAATACACTGCGGGTTATGTTGAAACCGGTATTGTAGCGCATATTGAAGGTAAGAATCCTTCTAAAAAAGTAATTGCTTTAAGAGCCGATATGGATGCTCTGCCTATTTTCGAGGAAAATGAAGTTTCTTATTGTTCTAAAAATGAGGGAGTGATGCATGCCTGTGGCCATGATGTGCACACGTCTTCTTTGTTGGGAACAGCCAAAATATTACATGCATTAAGAGATCAGTTTGAAGGAACGGTAAAACTCATTTTTCAACCAGGAGAAGAGGTATTGCCTGGTGGTGCTTCTTTGATGATTAAAGAAGGTGCACTAAAAAATCCTGATGCTGAGTTGATTATTGGTCAGCATGTTTTTCCTTCTATGGATGCCGGAAAAGTTGGTTTTCGCAGAGGGATGTATATGGCCAGTTGCGATGAGATTTATGTTACAGTGAAAGGGAAAGGCGGACATGGGGCTATGCCTCAAAATATTATCGATCCTATTTTAATTGCTTCTCATATGGTGGTGGCGCTGCAACAAGTGGTAAGCCGTCACAATTCTCCTATTATTCCTTCTGTACTTTCTTTCGGAAGAATAGAAGGTTTGGGTGTTACCAACGTAATTCCTGATATCGTTAAAATGGAAGGAACTTTCCGCACTATGGATGAAGAGTGGAGGGTTCGTGCTCATGAAATTATGTTTAAAATGGCCAATAATATTGCCGAAGGAATGGGCGGTACGGTTGATTTCGATATTCAGAAAGGCTATCCTTTTTTGGTGAACGAAGAAAATACTACGGTACAATCGTGGGCTTTGGCCGATGAGTATTTGGGGAAAGAGAACGTGGAGGAATTGGATTTACGATTGACTTCTGAAGATTTTGCTTTCTATTCTCAGGTAATGCCTTCTTGTTTCTATCGTTTAGGAGTGAGGAATAAAGCCAAAGGAATTACTTCTAATATTCACACTTCTACTTTTGATATTGATGAAACGGCCCTGGAAACCGGAATGGGTTTGATGGCTTGGATTGCTATGGGTTTATTGAAAAAATAAAAAACCCCCGAATTTCTTCGAGGGCTTATTACCTTTTAAAATGTTGCTGTAAGTAGTATTAACTTCTTTTGAAAGATGAAGAATGCTCTTCGTTATTCTTATTCGACATTACACATTTGTATTCACCAGCACCTAGGTTGCTCACATCAATGTGATGGCTCATTGCCGATTCATCTAAATGGTAAGTGTAAAGTGTTTTTCCTGTAGCATCAGTGATTTTAACTTCCACAACGTCACCTTTAATAGTAAGGTAATCGTCCATATTAGAAATCACCGACATTTTTGTATTGTTTGAAGTGTTGTCTGACACTATCATTGTTCCTGCTGATAAATTTGCTGCGCTAATCATGAAAGCCATCGCGATAATCAATCTTACATTATTCATAATTCAAAGTATTTAATTTGTAATTCGTCTAACCATATTCTTTAACGGTCGAAAATGATAAAAGGATACAATTAATTGAAAATTACGGGTATTGTCGTACAAAAAAATGGCTGCATAAAATGCAGCCATTGTATAATGTAATAGAGGTTTGGCTTACTAATTCGCCACTTCACTTAGAAATTTCACTCTCATCAATCGCATGTCATCTTCCGATAATTCTTCTCCATCAAATTCCTCCATAGCAGTTTCTATAGAGTCGGTTTCTGCTTCGTTGAAATAATCGAAAATCTCTTCCTGTAAATCTTCATCTACAATATCATCGATATAATAGTTCAAATCGATTTTGGTTCCCGATGCAACGATAGCCTCTATTTCAGCTAAAATATCGGTATAAGTTTTTCCCTTCGCTTTGGCAATATCCTGCAAAGGAACTTTCCTATCAATGTTTTGAATAATATATACCTTTAACCCGCTTTTATTTACCGCTGATTTGATCACCAGATCTTGCGGACGATCAATATCATTTTCTTTAACATAAGTAGCAATGGCTTCAATAAAAGCTTTACCAAATTTTGCTGCTTTTCCTTGTCCCACTCCCGCAATCTGTTGTAACTCGTCCATTGTTATAGGATACTGAATAGCCATATCTTGCAAAGAAGGATCTTGAAAAACTACAAATGGCGGAACACCTTTTTCTTTGGCGATTTTCTTGCGAACATCTTTCAATAAATTCAACAAAGCTTCATCAGCAACGGCAGTTTTTGATGAATTTTCTTCATTGTTTTCCGGAATTTTATCGTAATCGTGATTTTGAGTCAACATTACTGAAATAGGATTCAATAAAAATTGTTCTCCTTGTTCCGTCAATTTCAAGGTACCATAAGATTCTATGTCTTTATCCAGGAATCCGTGAACACAGGTTTGTCGGATTACTGCATTCCAGAATTTGAAATCTTTTTCTTTACCTGCTCCAAATTTTTCATGGGTATGGTGACGATGGTCTTTGATATCCTGGTGAGGCATTCCGGTAATGAAATCGGAAATGTACTTCGATTTGAATTTCTCTTTTAATTCTTTCACTGTTTCCAGTAATATCTGAACGTATTGAGAACCTTCGAATTTTTCTTTAGGGTGACGGCAATTGTCGCAACCGTTGTTGCATTTATTTTCGTTATAAGCTTCACCGAAATAACGCAATAACATTTTTCTTCTGCACACTGCAGATTCAGCAAAATTTACCATTTCGGTTAACAATTGCTTTCCTATTTCCATCTCTGCAATAGGTTTACCTACCAGGAATTTTTCTAATTTTTCAATGTCTTTGTAAGCGTAGTAAGTAATACAAACACCTTCTCCGCCATCTCTTCCGGCTCTACCTGTTTCCTGGTAATATCCTTCTAAGCTTTTAGGAATATCATAGTGAATTACAAAGCGAACATCGGGTTTATCAATACCCATCCCAAAGGCGATAGTGGCTACAATTACATTTACATCTTCCATCAAAAAAGCATCTTGGTGCGAAGCACGTGTTGCCGCTTCTAGTCCTGCGTGGTAAGGCAAAGCCTTAATACCATTCAACACCAGCAATTCAGCAACTTCTTCTACTTTTTTTCTACTCAAGCAATAAATAACTCCCGATTTATCTTCGTGAGATTTAATGAAGCGAACAATATCTTTATTGATGTCGTGTTTCGGACGAACCTCGTAATATAAATTAGAACGGTTGAAAGAATCTTTAAAAACCTTGGCATCCATCATATTCAAATTCTTCTGAATATCCTGTTGCACTTTAGGTGTTGCCGTTGCAGTTAAAGCAATGATGGGCCGGCGGGTAATATCTTCAATAATGGTTTTTAATCTTCTGTATTCTGGTCTGAAATCGTGTCCCCACTCGCTAATACAGTGTGCTTCATCAATAGCGAAGAAAGAAACGTTGATGCTTTTTAAAAATTCAATGTTTTCATTTTTGGTTAATGATTCAGGAGCAACGTATAATAATTTTGTTTTTCCTTCTTTAACATCAGCTTTCACCAAACTGATCTGACTCTTGGTTAAAGAAGAGTTGAGGTAGTGAGCAATTTTATCTTCTTCTGCGTGTCCGCGAATAGCATCCACCTGATTTTTCATTAATGCGATCAACGGCGAAACCACCACAGCAGTTCCTTCACTCATTAAGGCAGGTAATTGATAACATAAAGATTTTCCGCCTCCAGTAGGCATAATCACAAAAGTATCATTGCCCTCTAATAAATTGCGAATGATCTCTTCTTGGCGGCCTTTAAACTTGCTAAATCCGAAATATTTCTTCAGCCCCTCGGTTATTGTACTTTCAACTACATCTGTTGTCATTATTCCTTGTTTCAGTAAATTCGTTTTTTATCGAAATAGAGATTAAATTTACAACATAAAGTAACACGGGAAAAGTCTTAAATTAGATTTCTCATAAAAATAACATTTTGACAACTAAAAATAAGGTGATAGAGCGTGCTAAAAGCACTATAGATATTGAAGTACAAGCCTTATTGGCTTTGAAAGAAAAAATAGGGAATTCTTTTTCTGATGCGGTTGAAGTGTTGTTGAAATGTCGCGGAAGAGTGGTTATTACGGGAATTGGCAAAAGCGCAAACATCGCGCAAAAGATCGTTGCTACCTTAAATTCTACAGGAACTCCTTCTATTTTTATGCACGCTGCTGATGCTATTCATGGCGATTTAGGTGTGGTGCAAAAGGATGATGTGGTAATTTGTATTTCTAATTCGGGAAATAGTCCGGAGATTAAAGTGCTTATCCCTTTCCTTAAAGCACGCGGTAACAAGCTTATCGCATTAGCCGGAAATGAAAATTCTGTTTTGGCTAAAGAAGCTGATTTCTTCATTTATACCGGAGTAGAGAAAGAAGCGTGTACCATTAATCTAGCACCAACAGCGAGCACTACAGCGCAATTGGCAATAGGCGATGCAATAGCGGTTTGCTTATTAGAGCTTAAGGGCTTTACTGCCGAAGATTTCGCGAAATTTCATCCGGGAGGCGCTTTAGGTAAGCAATTGACTTTAAAATTGGAAGATATCGCCGTAAAAAATGCAGTTCCAAAAGTGAAAGAAAATGCTTCTATCAAAGAAGTGATTTATGAAATATCATCCAAGCGTTTGGGTGCAACAGTAGTGGTGAACGAAAGTGATAAAATCACTGGTATCATTACCGATGGTGACATCAGAAGAATGATTGAGAAAGGCAGCGATATTCAATCTTTACAAGCCAAAGATATTATGGGCCATAATCCTAAAACCATTCAAAAAGATGAACTGGCTATTCGCGGTTTGGAAATGTTGGAAGTCAAAAATATTACACAACTCATCGTAGTAGATGCTTCTGAAAAGTATTTTGGGATGGTTCATTTTCACGATTTAATTAGAGAAGGATTGAAATAAAATATTAAAACTTAAATTAGCACTTTAAACTTATTATCATGAGCAAATTCGACGTAGTAGTTATCGGTTCTGGTCCTGGGGGCTATGTTGCAGCAATTCGTTGTGCGCAATTGGGTATGAAAACCGCCATTATTGAAAAATACAATACTTTGGGAGGCACCTGTTTGAATGTAGGTTGTATTCCTTCTAAGGCTCTTTTAGATTCTTCTGAGCATTATCACAATGCTACGCATACTTTCAAAGAACATGGTATCGACGTTAAAGGTCTTTCTGTGAATATCAAACAAATGATTCAACGCAAAAGCGAAGTGGTAGCTCAAACTTCAGGTGGTATCGACTTCCTGATGAAAAAAAACAAAATCACTGTATATAAAGGATTGGGTTCTTTCGTGAATAAAAATACGATTCAAATCACTTCTGATAAAGGAACTGAAACTATTGAAACTTCTAAAACTATTATTGCTACAGGTTCTAAACCTTCTGCTTTCCCTGGAATGGAGATCGATAAAAAACGTGTAATTACTTCTACCGAAGCTTTAAACTTAAGCGAAGTACCAAAAAATCTAATCGTAATTGGTGGTGGTGTGATTGGTTTGGAGCTAGGTTCTGTTTACGCTCGTTTGGGCGCTAAAGTACAAGTGGTGGAATTTGCAGGCGGCATTATTCCTACAATGGATAAGGCTTTGGGCAAAGAATTACAAAAAGCATTAACGAAATTAGGATTCGAATTCTTCTTCAATCATAAAGTACTTTCTGCTAAAGCATCGGCAAAAGAAGCTGTTGTTGTTGCAGAAAATAGCAAAGGGGAAAAAGTAGAATTTAAAGGTGACTACTGCTTGATCTCAGTGGGTAGAAAACCATATACAGAAGGTTTAGGTTTAGATAAAGCAGGAGTGAAAGTAGACGATAGAGGAAGAATTGACGTGAACAATCATTTGGAAACAAATGTTGCCGGAATTTATGCTATTGGCGACGTGGTGAAAGGTGCAATGCTAGCACACAAAGCAGAAGAAGAAGGTGTTTATGTAGCGGAAGTGATTGCCGGACAAAAACCACATATCGATTACAACTTAATTCCTGGTGTAGTATACACTTGGCCTGAGGTTGCTGCAGTGGGGCAAACTGAAGAACAATTGAAAGAATCTAAAACTCCATACAAAGTTGGAAGCTTCCCATTCAAAGCAAGTGGTCGTGCTCGCGCAAGTATGGATGCTGAATTCGGATTCGTTAAAGTATTGGCTCACGCCGAAACCGACGAAGTTTTAGGAGTTCACATGATTGGTCCGCGTGTAGCAGATATGATTGCCGAAGCAGTAGTAGCTATGGAATTCCGTGCTTCTGCTGAAGATATTTCTCGTATTTGCCATGCACACCCTACTTTCACTGAATCATTGAAAGAGGCTGCGTTGGATGCTACCGGGAAAAGAGCGTTGCATATATAGTGGGGCAATTACTAATCGACAATTATTATCAAAAAAAGTATGAAATACTGTATCTTATTTCTTTCCACTTTTTTGTTAGTTTGTTGTAAAACAAATAACGAAACCCCTGAAGAAGTGTCTCAGAAGTGGACTGATTTAACGAGGATTTATATTATTCAGTCGTATGTGAAATCAACCCCCGGTAGCTTAAATAAAATATTTGAAGAAACAATTAAAGCTATCAATATTGATAGATCGAAATCAAGCATGTTTGACAGCATTGAAACCGAAGTAATGTTTGCGCAAGACACGTCTTTTTTATATGTTAAACAAAGAAAAAACGATGGAAGCTTAACCTTTGATGGTATTCTCATTAATAGAGCATACTATGGAACTGCTGAATGGTTCAATGAAAAAGGTACATGGTCTTTAGTTGGTCATTACTACAATAATGTTCCTTGCGGTAACTGGACTTATTACGGAGAGAATTTGGAAATAGATAGTATAGTAAATAAAGGAAATGAAGATTTATTGCTTAAACTTTATACGGAAAGTTTGCCAAGCAGGCATATTTCATATAAACCAGATGATTTGTAGAAGAAACCCAGTAATTTCAGATTTTGCGTAGCGAATCTGAAATCCCTTTTTCAGGCATTTGTAATGCCGATGCGCCACACATAAAAAGTAGCTCTATCGCGATTGAAAATCGCTATACGGCAACGCCTTATGAATACATAAAAATAGACAGAAGCGTGAACTAAATCAAGATTTCAAATTCGCTACGCAAAATTTGAAATAACGAAGAAACGTTCAGCTTAATTTCCCACTCCATAAATTATTTTTATATTAGACTATTGATAGTAAATAGTAAAATGAATACAAAAGAGAAAATACTTCATCTTTTTAAGAGCACTAAAGACTTATCGGTTAAGGAGATTGTAGATAAATTGATGGTGTCGAAACAGGGCGTTCATTTGGCCTTAAATCAATTATTAGAAGAAAAAAAAGTGCAAAAATTTGGGAGAACTCCCAAAACAATATATCGTTTGTTTAATGACAAGCAGCAGATTATTTCACACAACAAATTAAGTGAATTGCCCGAAGCAGATATACAATTACTAGAAAGCAAAATGTTGCTTATTTCGGAAATTGGAGAGTTTTTAACTGGTATCTCTGCCTTTGAACGATGGTGTGAAGCACGTAAACAACCCATTGACAAAACATTTGTTGAGTTTAAGCAAACACTCAAAAAATATGAAGTTTATCAAGATAAAAATGGGATGATTGACGGTATGCCGAAGTTAAAAAACACAAAGGGCTACGATAAAATATATCTCGACAAGCTTTATTACCTGGATTTCTACGCCATTGAAAGATTTGGAAAAACAAGATTGGGAACCTTATTGCACTATGCAAAACAAGGTCAAAACAAAATGTTAATGATGAAAATAGTAGAAGAAATTCGTACAAAAATCAACACCTTTATCGCCGAAATGAAAGCTGATGCGATAGCATTTGTTCCTCCAACAATTCGAAGAGAGGTTCAAATTATGAAATTTCTCGAGACTCATTTACAGATTCATCTTCCGGTGGTTAAAATCCAAAAAATTAGCGGACTAATTCCTGTGCCTCAAAAATCATTGAATAAACTAGAAGAGAGAATTCGTAACGCTGATAATACTTTCGCTATTAATGAAACTGTAAAATATAAACACGTTATTTTATTTGACGATGCTGTAGGCTCTGGTTCTACGTTAAATCAAATTGCAGGAAAATTAAAAGAAAAGAAAATTGCTATGAAAATAACAGGTGTTGCTATCGTGGGGAGCTTCAAAGGCTTTGATGTTATTACTGATATTTAAAGACTTAGCAAAGAAGATCCAAACAAAAATCATATTTCATTCCTCCCCGCTTTTCCCTATTTTTAAACCATGAAAGATTTTCTTCGCCGTTTTAAAATCAGCTATGTTCTCTACAATTTTTTTAGAAAAAAAGATTTGCAGCACAATGAAGCGATGTACACTAAACTGGGATTAAAAAAGAAATATTTTTCTCCGGTGAACAGTAGTGATTTCGAAAATCTTCCACAAGAAATTCCTTGGTTAGATAAAGAAGATTCGAAAGTAGTTCTTCCAAAAAATGAGCAATTTCAGGTATTACCAGCGAATATTCAAAATGAATTGTTGAACTATAGCGGTAAAGGATACGCTATTCTTCCCGGATTTTTTGATACACAAACTATCGATAAAATCAATGCTGAAATTGATTCAATGGTTGCACAAGGCAAAGCCAACTGGCGATACAACAATAGCAAAATCATGTTCGCTATTCACGAGTCCCCTTTCTTAAAAAGTATTGGCAAAAACGAACAGCTCAACAAAATTTTATCACTTCTCTTGGGCAAAAAATCAAAGCTTTTTCAAAGCATTAATTTCTTGTATGGCAGTGAACAAAAAACACATAGTGATAGCGTACATATGACCACTTATCCTCTTGGGTATATGATTGCGTTGTGGGTAGCATTGGAAGATATTGCAGAAGATCAGGGGCCGTTACACTATTACCCTGGCAGCCATAAACTTCCTTATGTAATGAATAAAGACTACAACAACGAAGGAAATCAATTTTTGGTAGGCGATAAGTTGTACTATGATTACGAAGATAAAATCGAAAAAATAATAAAGGAAAAAAAATTAGGAAAAGAAACTTTTTTAGCTAAAAAAGGAGATGTTTTTATTTGGCATGCCAACCTGATGCATGGCGGAAATAAACACCTTAACAAACAGAAAACACGCAAGAGTATGGTGTTTCATTACTTCTCTGAAAATGTGGTTTCTTACCATGAATTTACGCAACGTCCGGCATTGATTAAAGACTAGAGAATTTTCTTTATTTTCGTCCCACATGAAAGCAGTATTATTAGTTCAGCTCGGAACGCCTGATAAACCAGAAAAAGCAGATGTTAAAAGATATCTCAAAGAGTTTTTAAATGACCCTAGAGTAATTGATTATCCTGCATTTAAAAGAACCTTATTGGTGAATGGAATTATTATTCCTGCCCGATTGAACAACTCTACTACGATTTACAAAAAAGTATTTACGGATAAAGGTTCTCCTTTGCTTTTTCATACGACAGAATTAGCTAAAAAATTACAGATAGAAATGGGCAGTGAATATTTGGTGAAATTTGCTATGCGCTACCAAAATCCTTCTGTAACCAATGTTTTAGCAGAATTGGAAAAATTGCCTTTGGAAGAATTAATTGTTGTCCCGTTGTATCCGCAATATGCATCTTCGTCTACTGGTAGTACCACACAAAAGGTTTTAGAAGTAGTGAGCAAATGGGAAACTATACCAACCGTTCGTTTTGTGAATCGCTTTTTTGATGATGGAGGTTATTTGAATTGCGTTGCAGAACAAGGTTTAAAACACGATTGGAAAGCTTACGACAAAGTAGTTTTTAGTTTTCATGGTTTGCCCGAAAGACACATAACAAAAGGCTGTAAGGTTGCCAACTGCAAAAAAGAAGATTGTATTTCAAAATGTGACGATGATAGAAAATATTGTTACCGTTCCTCTTGCTACGAAACGGCGCGAAGAGTAGCTGCAAAAATGAATATTCCCGATGAAAAATATGTGGTTGTTTTTCAATCGCGATTAGGAAAAGACCCTTGGATTCAACCTTTTGCTGATGTTGAGCTGGTAAATTTGGCCCAGGCTGGTGCTAAAAAATTATTGTTTTTCTCTCCTGCTTTTGTTGCCGATTGTTTGGAAACTATAGTAGAAATTGGTGAAGAATATCAGGAGATATTTCATAAGAATGGGGGCGAAAAAGTGCAGTTGGTGGAAAGCTTAAACAGTAATGATAGCTGGGTGAATGCGCTAAAAAAACTAGTAATAAAGTAGCCGTCGATTTGTAATTTTCTTACATACTTTCATTTTGATTCATAGTTAGTTGTTTGGATATTGGTTTCGTACCACATAAACTACTACTATGAAAAAAAACTTTACTACTTGTTTAACCTCCTTTGCTTTATTTTTTTGTTTTTCGATACAAGCGCAACAACTACCAAAACCAGCACTGGTTGGTTATTGGGAAACATGGACTAATCTTTCCTTAACACAAATTAATCCTAGTTACAATGTCATCAATGTTGCCTTTGCTACTACTGCTAATGGTTCCGATTGTAATATGCAATTTACTGCTCCTTGGTTTTATTCGGTATCGGGGTTTAAAGCCGATATACAAACTTTGCAAGGTCAGGGCAAAAAAGTATTGTTGAGTATTGGAGGAGCTGCCGATCCTACTTATCTTAATAATTATAGGGAGCGAGATACCTTTGTAACTTCTTTAAATGCCATTTTAGACAATTATCCTTTCGATGGAATTGATATTGATTTGGAAACAAGTTCTCTTAATTTTTCCAATATTTCATTGGCCAATCCAAATGATTCAGGTTTGGTTTATATGATAGATGCAATCAAAAAAGTGTTAGCGCATTATCAAAGCTCTCACACTAAAAGATGTTTGCTTACTATGGCTCCTGAAATTATTTATGTACAAGGTGCTATTGGGGCAAATGGAGGAACTGCCGGAAATTATTTACCTCTTATTGATGCCTTAAGAGATGATTTGGATTTGTTGATGGTTCAGCTCTATAATGCAGGAAATTCAGTGGGAGTAGATGGATGGGGTGGACAAATTCTGTATCCGCAAACATCTGATTTTATTATTGGTTTGACAGAGGCCGTGATTTTAGGTTTTCCTGTTCATCTGAATGGCGGACAGTATGAGAATTTCGTGGGTTTACCGGCCAGTAAAGTAGCGGTAGGTTTGCCTTCTTGCTACAATGCCGGAGGAAAATATACCGATACTGTTAAAGTTCGTGCTGCCGTAAAATATTTGCTGGGCATTGGTCCCAAACCAGAAATTTATACTTTAAAAAATCCTTCAGGATACATTGATTTGGGTGGATTCATGACCTGGTCGATTCAAAAAGATGTGAATTGCACTACTACTCCAGCCAATAGTTTCGTGAGAAATTTCACTTCTATTTATGGTGGGGTGGCTGTTGGTGAAACGGATGCTATTTCAAGTTTTGATGTTTACCCAAATCCAAGTTCTTCTTTTGTTTCCTTAATCGGATTAAAAGAAAATTCGGTTTTAGAAGTATTGAATCTTACAGGTCAGGTAATTTATAGTCAGCCTGTTTCATCAAACAATCAAATTAACCTTGATATTCAGAGTTTCTCACCAGGAATTTATTTTGTGAAAAGTGCGAATCAGATAAAGAAACTGATTGTGGAATAATTCCTTTAATTTTGGACTTTATTGAAAGTCCTTGAGAATTAAAGAAAAAATACCTTTTACCATTGCTCAGCAATTGCCTCAGTTGCTGGCGTTAATGCAACGCGAAGAGGTAGCTTTGTTGTTGAATCCTTTGCAAGAAAAAAACGGATTTACACCTGTTCTGGCCTTGGGTGCTTTGCGTAGCATTCAAGGCCAGTACGGTAAAGCTTTCGATACCATTGAAGAATTTAGAAAAGATTGCGGTGAAATATTTGGTTATTTTTCTTACGATCTTAAAAATGAAATCGAAGAGTTAGAGTCAAATCATACTGACTTTACTGGTTTTCCCAATTATTTCTTTTTTGAGCCAAAGGTGATTTTTCGTATTGAAGAACATTCTTTGAATGTTGAATATTATGAAGAGCATGCCTGGCTCATTCAAACTTTATTGAATCCTATTTTACCGGGTAAAAGCACAGCAATTTTTGATTTAAACGCACGAATATCTAAAGAAGAATATATCTCAAGCATTAATCAATTGAAACAACATATTCATCGTGGCGATGTGTATGAAGTAAATTTTTGTCAGGAATTTTTCGCTGAAAATGCAACGATAAATCCTTATCGGGTTTTTGAAAAAATGTTGCAAAAATCCTCCACTCCTTTTTCTTCTTTTTTCAAAAAAAATGAATTGTTTTTATTGTCGGCATCTCCCGAAAGATTTTTACAGAAAGAAGGAAACAGGGTATTGTCGGAACCTATAAAAGGTACTGCGAAACGCAATGCAGATGTGTTGTTGGATGAACAGAATAAAAAGGATTTACGAACTAGTATTAAGGAGCGCAGCGAGAATGTGATGATTGTAGATTTGGTACGCAATGATTTATCCACCTTCGCTAGTAAAGGATCGGTAAAAGTAGATGCCCTTTTTGCGGTACATAGTTTCCCGCAATGGCATCAAATGATTTCGAGCATTAGTTGTGAAGTAGAGGGAGATATTTCGCCTTTAAAAATTATTAAGAAGTGCTTTCCTATGGGTTCTATGACGGGTGCACCAAAGCTTCGCGCAATGCAGTTAATAGAGGAGTATGAACATTTTCAGCGCAATGTTTTTTCAGGTGCTGTGGGTTATTTTAAGGAAAATGATTTCGATTTCAATGTAGTAATTCGTTCTATTATTTATAACGCTAAAAAGCATTATGTTTCTTTAAGTGTAGGAAGTGCGATTACAGCAAATTGCGAAGCTGAAAAAGAATATGAAGAGTGTTTATTGAAAGCAAAAATGTGGTTCGAAATTTTAAAGTAAAGATGAAAGGAATTAAATCGACAGATAAAATTTTAGTAGCGGTAAGTGGTGGTGTAGATTCTATGGTATTGTTACATCAACTACATCAACAGAAAATTAAATTAGCGGTAGCTCATTGTAATTTTTCTTTGCGAGGAAAAGAATCAGATGGTGACGAAGAGTTCATTAAAAAGTATTGCGCAAAATTGAAAATCACGTTTTATTCCAAATCTTTTCCTACTAAGAAATACGCAAAAAAAATGGGTGTTTCGACGCAAATGGCTGCACGAGAATTACGTTATCAATGGTTTAATGAATTGTGTGTTCAACATCGATTCAACAAAATTGCAGTAGCACATCACGCCGATGATCAAATAGAAACTGTTTTGTTGAATTTGGTTCGTGGAACCGGTATTTCAGGATTGGTGGGAATGAATGAGGTGAATGGAAAAGTTGTTCGTCCGCTTTTATCATTTTCCCGCGAAGAAATTATTCAATATGCCCAAAAGAATAAATTGAAATGGAGAGAAGATTCATCGAATACCGATGATTATTATTCAAGAAATAAATTGCGTTTAAAAGTACTGCCTGTACTAAAGGAGCTCAATCCTTCTTTATTGAGTACTTTTCAAAACAGCAGAAAAAGATGGAAGAATATTCAATTGGTTTTTGAAAAGGCAAAGGCCGATTTTTTAGTAGCAGCGGCTTTTGAAGGAGGGTGGAAATTTGAAACAGAACAAGATGAAACGAACAAAGCATTTTTAAGCGAAATTTTATATGATTTCGGATTTACTCATTCAGTGGTTCATTATGTGGTGGTTGGAGAGGGAAAGCTTACGGGCAAGTGGTTTCAAGGCAAAAATTGCAGGTTGGTAAAAAACCGACAAGCTTGGATATTGAGTCCTGATTCGATGAAAGAGGAGGGTTTATTCCTGAAAAAAGAAGTGAAAATTACTCAACCTATTTCTTTAGAATCCTCTCTACAATCAATAAAAAATATTGAAATTATTAAGAATTCCTCTTATGCTTTTTTAGATGCCAGCAAACTCCAATTTCCACTAAAGTTAAGAAAGTGGGAACGAGGAGATTGGTTTATTCCTTTTGGGATGAAAGGTAAAATGAAGTTGAGCGATTTTTTTACCAATAATAAATTTTCTCTTTTTGATAAAGAGAATGCGTGGGTTTTGCAAAGCGGAAAAGACATTGTGTGGGTGGTAGGACATCGCATCGATCAAAGGTTTTCAATTGGTGAAAACACAAAAAAAGTATATCTTGCACAGCTGAAATAAGTGTTATGAGCGACCCGAAATTATTCGAAGAAAAGCAGTATTTAGGAACCAATAAGATGCATCTCCTTATTCGTTTGGTGATTGCTATGGGTTGTTTTTCCTTATATCATTTTTCAGATGCCGATGATGAATCGAAAGAATTGTTTTTTACTTTGGGTATTGCAGCGCTGGCGATTTCGGGTTTATTGGTTTTTGTGTTGCACATCAGCACAGTAGTAACCAATGGTAGTTTGGTTTTAGATGGGTTTTGGATGGCGAGAAGAGTGAAAATAGATTTAAATTCAATAGTAAGCGCTGAAGTTACCAAGTATCCGCGCTTTGTTTTACACCGTGCAGTGTACAATTTACATCTTAAAGGAACCATTAAATTCTTTACCAAAGGGAGTGAAGCAGTGTTGTTAACCGACCGCGACGGATTAAAATATTGCATTGGTTCTCAGAAAGCTAAGGAATTGTGCGTAGTGATTCAGAAACAAATTCAGTCGACTAAAGTATAATCCGCACATAATTTTTTTTATATTTACTTTAATTGACCCAAAAACCAAACTCTTATGTCAGCTAATAAATTGCCAGGTGGAGTACCCAGTGCTCAGCAAATTGATAAGGAACAAGTGAAGTTACTGCGTTTTAGTACTGAAGATGTTCTAACAGAAAAGCAAGAGATATTTCAAAGAGGGGTGGACTTGAAGCGAGCGGAAGCAATGGGCGCATCCAACAAATCAAACGTTAAACTTTATTTCAAATCATACAATGGAAATCGCTACAAGGTAGAAGCTACTATTTGGGCTGTTACCGAAAAAACAGTTTCATTGAAAGGCGAAGTGATGATTCCTATTGTGGCCATCTATAAGGTAGGATTGTTCTAGATTTTAACCATTTTTATTCTTTCCAAAAGTCATGCAGTCTCCTTTTGTTTTATCTTGTAAAAAGAATTTAAAAGCATGAGACGATTACTGTTTTCTTTTTTTTTCTTTTTATTTAGCGCTGTTGCTTTTGCCCAGTTTGGTAACTTGATTGATCCTGTAAAGTGGCATACTTCAGTAAGTAAGAAATCCGGTTGTGTTTATGAACTAAAGATGGAGATGAACTGTGATAAAGGTTTTCACATCTATTCTCAAACTCTTCCTCCCGGCCCCAACCCCACTATTTTTACATTTGAAAAAGGAAATTATGAACTGATTGGTAAAGTAAAGGAACCTGCAGTACGTAAGATTCATGATGATGGCTTTGATATCGATATCAATGTGATAGAGAGTGGTGCGTTTGTACAGGAAATTAAATTATTGGACGATAAAGCAATCAAAATTAAAGTCAATGTAGATTATTCTGCCTGCAATGATGAAAAATGTACTGGTGCAAATAAAGACTTTGTGTTTGATTTGAAAGGCACAGCAGCTTGTGTTTCCCAAGTGCTTCCTAAAGGAACTGTTAAACTGGTAAATCCCCCTGCTTTTGATGGCACAAAAGTAACCAACGAACCTACTACTTTCATTATTGACGAAAGTGATATGGTTATTAGGGATACTTCCACTAAAGTCGAAAATAAAGCTTGTACAGTTAAATATTCCGAAAAAACTAAGGATGAATCAAATTGGTGGTTGTTCTTATTGGCTTTTGGTGCTGGTGTTTTTGCGCTACTTACTCCTTGTGTTTTTCCAATGATTCCAATGACAGTGTCATTTTTTTTAAATGATGCGGAATCAAAGAAACATGGAAAATCAAAAGCCTTGTTTTTTGGAATTTCTATCATTTTAATTTTCTGTTTGATAGGAACTTTATTCAGTTTAGCTTTTGGTGGTGACGCCGCTAATTTATTGGCTACACATTGGATTCCAAATTTAATTTTCTTTTTAATTTTTATAATTTTTGCTGCTTCTTTCTTTGGCTTGTTTGAAATCACTTTACCCAGAAGATGGGTTGATGTTGCCGATAAGAATTCGGATAAAGGTGGGTACGTAGGCGTTTTCTTTATGGCGATGACTACTGTTTTAGTGTCATTTTCTTGTACTGGTCCGATTGCAGGGAGCCTATTGTTGCAAGCCTCTGAAGGAGAATTTCTCACCCCCTTAATTGGTATGTTAGGGTTCTCTACGGCTTTAGCGATTCCCTTTACTTTATTTGCTTTCTTTCCTTCTATGATGCGTGCTTTACCAAAATCGGGTGGATGGTTGAATTCAGTGAAAATTGTTTTCGGTTTTTTAGAATTGGCTTTGGCTTTAAAGTTCTTAAGTACTGCTGATTTAACACAGCATTGGGGAATTTTAGACAGAGATATTTTTATTGCTTTATGGATAGTGATTTTCACTCTTTTGGGTTGCTATTTATTAGGCTGGATTCGTTTTTCTGACGATGCTGAAGTGAAAAAGGTATCGGTATTTAGATTGGGTTTTGTAATTGCTGTTTTCAGCTTTGTCTTTTATTTGATTCCTGGATTAATTGGTGCTCCTCTAAAATTCTTAAGTGGTTTTATTCCTCCAATGAGTACACACGATTTTAATATACTTCAAAAAGAAAATGAATCAATTCCTAACAATGCTAAATACAGTGATGTGTTGCACGCACCTCTTGGTATTAATGCTTACTTTGATTATGAAGAAGGAATGGCTGTAGCTGAACAATTGGGAAAACCGGTATTGCTTGATTTTACAGGTTTGGGGTGTACCAATTGTAGAAAAATTGAGGATAATATTTGGACTGATCCGGAAGTGTTGAAGGTATTAAAAGAAGACTATGTAGTTATTTCTTTATATGTGGATGAAAGAACAATTAAACTTCCTGAAAGTGAGCAATACACTTCAAAATTTGATGGCCGATTAGTAAATACTTTGGCCAAGAAAAATGCGGATATTGAAAAATGTTGGTTCAATTTTAATGCGCAACCTTTCTACGTTTTAATGAACAATGATGAACAATTATTGAATACACCCATTGCTTACAAAGAAGCGAATTCAGTTTCCAATTACTTGAATTTTTTGAAAGAGGGGAAAGAGAAGTACAAAAAAAGTTTGAAGTAAAAATACCTAATGGGATAATTCTGATTGCTAAACTATTTTTTCCACTTTAACAGCTGTTCCATATGCTAAAACTTCGGTGAGTCCCTGCATTACTTCATTGGCATCATAACGCATATTGATAATTGCATTGCAACCCATTTCATTTCCATGCTTTATCATCAACTGAAGAGCTTCTTCACGTGCTTTTTCGCATAATTCAGTGTAGATAGCATTTTTACCACCAAACATAGTCATAAAACTTCCCGCAAAAGCACCAAATATACTTCTAGATCTAACAGTAATTCCACGTACTAGTCCTAGTTGTTCCGTAATGCGATATCCTTCCAATGCGTTGCTGGTTGTAATTAAAGGTGAGTTATTCATAGCTGATTTATTTTTATACTGTTAGTTTATTCCCACAATCTCTTTTACAATTTCTTTTACTGGTCGGATTTTATTGACATGTTCAATACTTGGTCCGGCACACCAAAAGGTTTGGTATGTTGCGCCAAATGCGGCCTTTTCAATTTTGCGCATTCCACGTATCGCAATAAAAAGTTTGATGTATTTTTTTAGTGTTTTATTTTTCTTCATCAATTTCTCTAACCATGTTGCTTCGCTACCAATACTTTGTACATAGGGTGTATTGATTACGGTTAATGCTGAACCGGAAAGTTTCGTGGTTTTAATAATGTCTTTGGCACCGTATTGAATCAAAGCATTTTTATAGTCCTGAGATACTCCGCATTCTTCAGAGGCAATGAATACAGTTCCAATCGATAAGGCATCAGCACCTAAGCTCAACATTCGTTGATATTCTTCGTGGGTGGCAACACCGCCTGCTGAAATCACTGGAATTTTGCAATTCTTTTTAAGTAGCGGAATTAATACTTCTGGTTTTGTATCACCTGCGTGTCCGCCCGCATTACTATTTACAGCAATCAATCCATCGGCACCTAAAGCTTCTACTTTTTGTGCATATTTTAAATCCACTACGTCGCAATAAACTTTTATGCCTAGTGGTTTGCAGCTTTTTATTACTTCTTCCGGACTACCTAGCGAAGTAATAATGAAATTTACCTTCAACTCTAAACAAGTTTTGAGTTGTGCAGCCAATTTGAAATTCGATTTGTTTACAATCAAATTTACACCGAAAGGTTTGTTGGTTTGAGTTCTAATCTCACTTATTGCTCTTCTAAATTCCTCGTCGGTGCGGTAATTTAAAGCTGGAAAAGCGGCTGTTATGCCGCTTTCCAATGCTGATATGATCATTTTAGTATTCGACACTAGGAACATAGGTGCCATTATAATAGGATATTCAATGCCTAATGATTCACAAAATGAATTTCTCATTAAAAGATTTTACAAATTATCTGCATCAACTGCAGTAGAGAATTGTTTTTTGGGAGGTTTAATGTGTTTAGGGAAAATCACATTAATGATTTCATCTTCCACCGTTAGCATTGCTTTTGAAATACCATTGTTAATAGTGATTTCATTATTGTATTTATATGTTTTTTGCATGGGAGCCTCTTCGTATGTTCCATCGGAAAACTGACGATAGATAGTAATTATTTTACCATTTTCAACTTTTACTTTTCCAGGAACACATTCTGCTGTACTTCCTTTTCTTATAGTGATAACAACTCCTTCGTGCCATCCATCCAACACTGGATTCGCGCCTCTTTCTTCAAATTTCTTAGCATACTTCTCGTAACAATTCATTGCCGGTGCAGTTTGTGCTGATGCAATTATAGGTAATGCTAAAACCAGTAGGGAAAGTAAAATTTTCTTCATGCAGGTAAAGTTTATTGATTAAAAGTAACAAAAAAGAAACAAAAGTTGCGCCATAAATAAAGGAAAAGATTATTTTCGTGCCAATAACTAAACAAAACAAATTTCATTTTTATGTTGATCAAAAGCTATGGGTGTACCGTCACCGGTATAGATGCTACTGTTATTACAGTGGAAGTAAGTGTTACTGCAGGCACCAAATTATTTTTAGTGGGTTTGCCCGATAATGCAGTACGTGAAAGTAATATGCGTATTGAAGCCGCATTGAAACACAATGGATACAGAATTCCCGTTAAAAAAATTATTGTGAATATGGCTCCGGCTGATATTAAAAAAGAAGGATCGGCCTTTGATTTACCCATTGCTTTGGGCATTTTAGCAGCATCGGAACAAATTGTTACTGATGAATTACCACAATATATTTTATTGGGAGAATTATCTTTGGATGGCAAATTACAACCTGCTAAAGGAGTTTTGCCTATCGCTATAAAAGCTCGACAACAGGGTTATAAAGGAATTATTCTGCCGGAAGAAAATGGAGAAGAGGCGGCTATTGTGGATGGTTTGGAAGTGTATCCAATGAAAAATATAAAAGAAGTCATTGGCTTTTTTATTAATAAAACTGAACGGCCCGCTCCTTTGCGATTCAATACCCGTGAGCATTTTCTTATAGAACAATCTTTAGTGGAGTTCGATTTTAATGAAGTGAAAGGGCAAGAAAATGTGAAGCGATCGATGGAAATTGCTGCTGCGGGTGGACATAATGTGATTTTAATTGGTCCACCCGGTGCCGGAAAAACCATGCTGGCCAAACGTTTGCCCACTATTCTTCCTCCTTTAAGTTTACATGAAGCTTTAGAAACTACAAAAATTCATTCAGTGGCAGGTAAGCTGAGAGGCAGCAGAGGATTGGTTTCTATGCGGCCATTCAGAAACCCTCATCACACCATTTCCGATGTAGCTTTGGTGGGAGGAGGTTCCTTTCCAAAACCCGGCGAAATATCTTTAGCGCATAATGGTGTTTTATTTTTAGATGAATTACCGGAATTTAAAAGAACTGCTTTAGAAGTAATGCGCCAACCTTTGGAAGATAGAGTGGTAAGCATTTCTCGTGCAAAAATTGATGTTCAATATCCTGCTTCTTTCATGTTGATTGCATCGATGAATCCTTGTCCGTGTGGATTTTACAATCATCCCGACAAAGAATGCGTTTGCAATCCTGGTGAAGTGCAGCGTTATCTAAATAAAATTTCAGGTCCTATGATGGATAGAATTGATTTGCATGTGGAAGTAACTCCCGTAACTTTTGATGAGCTTACCGTGCAACGTACCACAGAGAATAGTTTAAGTATTCGAGAAAGAGTAATAAAAGCGCGTGAAATTCAGCAAGAGCGTTACGCAAATGATGAAGGAGTGCATTGCAATGCGCAAATGCAACCACGACACATCAAAAATTTTGGAGTATTGGATCCGGCTTGTAAAACACTTTTAAAAACAGCGATGGAAAAATTAGATTTGTCGGCACGGGCTTACGATAGAATTTTAAAAGTATCGCGTACTATAGCCGATTTAGATGGATCGGAAAATATTCAGCAACAGCATTTAGCAGAAGCTATTCAATACAGAAGTTTAGATAGAGGAAGTTGGGCAGGGTAAATCAGAGTGAGAGTGAGGAACGAGAGTGACTCAGTCCACTCTGATTTCTCTTCCGTCAGCTGACGGACGCTCTCACACTCACTCTTTTTTCATAACTTTCAGCTATGAAAAAACTTCTCAGTTACTTGGTTCCTTTAAAAGGAAAAAAATACAAATCTGAAATCAACGGTCAGTTAGAATTGAATTGGTATGAAGGTAAGTTGATGCTCGATTCTAAAAATGCAAATTATTCTTACGGTGCTCTGCAAAGAGCATTGTCTGTGGGTTTACAGGGAATTGGTAAAATAAAAGTGAAGCAAGCAAACAGTATTTTAATTTTAGGAATGGGAGCAGGTTGTGTGATAGAAACGATTCGAAAAGATTTTCAAAATAATGGCGAAATAACAGCAGTTGAAATTGATCCGGTGGTGGTGGATATTGCGAAAAAATATTTCAATATCGGAAGATTCTTCAAGGTAAAAATTGTAGAAGCGGATGCTTTTGAGTTTGTTAAAAAGAAAGATGTTTCTTACGATTTAGTCATTGTAGATTTGTTCATCGATAAAGAAACTCCGTCGCAATTTTCGTCCACAGAATTTCTAAACAATCTTGAAAATTTAATTGCTCCTTTGGGTTCACTTTTATTCAATACAGTGAACATTCGCGGTAAACATTCGGAGAGAAATGAAGGCATTATTAAACTACTTTCAAAATCAGGAAAAGTGGAAGTACTTGAAGGGGTTGAAGGAGGTAATGATTTAATTTTGTTGCAGAAAAATTAAACCTCAAAGTAAAATTTGCGTAGTACAGAGAACGAATCCTCAAAAATCGTTTCCATGAAAAAATTCTTACTCGTTATCGCTGCCTTCAGTTTTTGTTCAGCCATTGCTCAAATAGAATACCCGGGAAGTGCTTCCGTGAATAGTGGAGCGTTAGAAGTGGTATTTGATTACAGTGCTCAAAATTGTAATGCAATAGATATTCCCGATGTTCCAACACGTGTTTTTCGTGATGCTTCAGGAACGATTAATTTGATTGCTTCTCATTACACTAACTGGAGAATGACGGGCAATGATTTTTCGACTTTAAGTAAAGATTGTAGTCCTGTAATGTCGTCACACCAAAGTGCAAATCCTCAAGATTTTAATAACAATGAATGGATAAGTGCCACTTATACTTTAGACGGAACCAATATACACGCCTTAATTCACAATGAATATGTGCCTTGTGGTAATTGGAACAACTGCTGGTACAATTCCATTACATATGCATCTTCTTCTGATAGCGGCACAACATATACGCACGCAACAGCTCCCAATCATTTAGTAGCTGCATCACCTTATCAATCGCCTTATCCAACTTCTCATAGTCCCTTCGGATTATTTGGTGGTTCAAACATTATTGAAAAAGATGGCTATTATTATAAAATGCTTCAATTAGAAACCTATCAGGCGCAACAATGGGGAGCAGGTTTAATCAGAACCAATGATTTAAGTGATCCAAGCAGTTGGAGAGGTTGGGATGGAAATGGTTTTAATGTGCAATTTGTGAATCCATATACCGCAACGGGTTATACTGCTGCCGATCATGTTTTAGAACCAGTATCGCGTGATCAAATAGGCAAAATGTGCGCTAGTATTTCTTACAACACTTATTTTGGAAAATACATTTTAATAGATTTTACTGTAGGTGAGGTAAATGGTGTATCGAAATATGGATTTTACTATTCTCTCTCTAATGATTTAATTCATTGGTCAACTAAGCAATTCATCATGCAGGTTCAACAAACATGGGCCGCAGGTGGAGCGAATTATCCGTCGTTAATTGATCACAATGATGTTACCAGAAATTTTGAGCAAACCGGACAATCTTGCTTTCTTTATTATACCCGGTGGAATAGCGGAACTTATGATAGAGATTTAGTGAGAGTGCCTATTACTTTTTCTAAAACAACAGTGACCTCTTTTGTAGTAAATTCTACTACTGATTTAGCTGATGCTACGCCGGGTGATGGAATTTGTAAAACTACAGGCAATGTATGTACTTTAAGAGCTGCTTTAGAAGAATCGAATGCACGTCCTACTTACAATGGTTTCGATACCATTGCTTTACCTATTGCTTTCAATATTTCTGGTTCTGGAGTTAAAACTATTCAACCCGCTACTTATCTTCCTGAAATATTTTATCCCACTTATATCGATGGATACACGCAAACCGGTGCGAGTGAAAACACCAATAATTTTAATGCAGGTTTAAATACAGTAATTACAGTTGTTCTTAATGCAGAAGATGGCGGTGCTCATGCTCTTGCTTACCATTGCGGAAGAAATACTTTGAAAGGCCTGTCGGTCATCAACGGAAATGTTGATATTCTTTATGAAGAAGGCTATTCAAAAAGTACAGATGTAAATACTATTCAAGGATGTTTTGTAGGTATGGGTTCTGATGGAATAACTCCTTATCCCGGAGCTATTAATATTAATAACCAAAATTATAATATGATTGGCGGAACCAGTAATTCTGCCCGTAATTTAATTGGTGGCGGAGTAATTATTTTCAAAGGAAATCACAACACTATTGAGGGGAATTATTTCGGCAGTGATAAAACCGGGATAATCTCCAGCGGATCGGGTGCAAACTGTATAGAAATAAATGATTCTTCCACCTACAATATCGTGGGAGGAATTAACACCAATGCAAAAAATTTGATTTCAGGCGGAAATCGCGGCATAGTTATCAGTGGTGCCGATGCACACCACAATGAAGTTTTAGGCAATTATATTGGCGTGGCCATAGATGGTCTTAGTGCTTTGGGAAATAACAGCGCTGGAATTACGCTTAGCGGGAATACTCATCACAATAATATTGCATCTGGAAATGTAATTTGTGATAATTCGAATGATGAGGCAGGTATATGGATGGATGGGGTTTATAGCAATACGATACAATCCAACTACATTGGTACAGATGCTGGAATGACGGAAAGTTTAGGAAATGGTAATCCCGGACAATTCAGCGCAGGCATCATGATTTTAGGGAATTCGCACGACAATATGATTGGTGGATCGAATAGCTCTGAAGGCAACATAATTGCCAACAATAATAGTCATGGTGTTGCTCTATACGCAAACGTTGGTAGTGGAAATGCCCTTCTCTCTAACTTGATCTACAAAAATACCGAAATGGGAATTGATTTGAGTGCTGATAACGCTCCGAATGGTAACGACAATCAAGATGCAGATAGCGGACCGAATGAT
The DNA here is from genome assembly GCA_023251075.1 of Flavobacteriales bacterium. Classification (GTDB taxonomy): domain Bacteria; phylum Bacteroidota; class Bacteroidia; order Flavobacteriales_C; genus JAHEZL01. Next base: position 195,605 of record JAHEZM010000003.1, read on the forward strand.
AATATGAATTTCCCTGAATTCACCGGTGCCTATGCTGGTGCAAATGATTTGCAAATTGTAGGAACATTTAATTCAGTTCCCAATAGCAGCTACACCATTCAGTATTTTGTAAACGATAGTTGTGATGCTCTGGGCAATGGTGAAGGGCAGATTTTAGTGGGTACAAAAACGGTAAACACTAATGGATCGGGAGATGCAACAATTAATCATACTTTGAACATAAGTGTAACAATTGGTCAGTATTTATCAGCATTAGCCACCGATGCAAATAATAGTACTTCTGAATTTGCAGCATGTACTTTGGTAGATGCAAGTACCTATTTAGGGTTGATAGAAAAAACGGATATCGTGATTTTTCCTACCGTTGTCAATCAATCGCTATTTATCAATTCGGCTAACCCAATTTCCTATTCCATTTATGATGAACAAGGGAACTTAGTATTGAACAATAACAATCTTCATAAAATATCAGTAATTGATGTGTCTTCTTTAAGCTCAGGTTTGTACTCCATACAGATTAAGAATAATGATGTTCTGGTCAACCAAAAATTCATCAGAGAATAATTGCTGACAAAGCCCTAGTAGTTTCTCTTACAGTTAGTTACGGTTATATCCGTATTCGCTTCGATGAATCTTGTATAATAGTCGTTATTTCATGAAAAAACCAGCATGAATTGGCGTCATTGGATTTTTATCCGTAACATTGCGCGGGTACAAACGAACTACAACATTATTAATTGAAAAACGAAGGGGTACATACTTCTGCCATTAGGCTTTGCCTTGTATTATTTTTGACTTTATCAGCATTTACTGCATATAGTCAAATTTCTACTTGTACATCATCCAACCCAGTTGCTGGTTCAGTTACAGTAAATTCCGGACAAGTTGTTTGTTTATCTTCTAACTATAGTGGTTCTATTGCAGTTAACTCCGGTGGGAAATTAAAAATTTGTGGTGGCGGAACTGTTATGATTACCGGTTCAGTGGCCATTTTTGATGGTGGGTCATTAACTATGACTCAAGGAACTACATTGATGTTAAATGGTACTTTTACTGGTTTTTCAACCACAGGAAATAATGCCATTTATGAAGGTGATCCTGCTTGTTTGGCATTGATTGATATTACTACTCATCCTGGGGCCTACAATAACCTTGTTACGGGTTTAACCAATAGCACTAATATTAAAGTTTGTGGTGTTTTTGCCGTTATGGGTAATGGTTCTGCAGGTTCTGCTTGTTCTATCGCTGCTTGTGGTTCTGGTACTCCTTGTGATCCGCCATCTTGCGGTGATACAACATTAGCCGCTTCTATTCCTAATCGATGTACAAGTGGAAGCACTTTTGATTTAAATACTTACAATGGAACTTCGGCTGCCGGAACATGGTCAATTATTAGTGGACCGGGAGGATATACTGCTTCGATATCAGCCGGACATACTTTCAATATTAATAATACTGCAGCGGGAACTTATGTTGTTCGACATACCCTAACAACTGTTGGGGCTGGTTGTCCTGCTTATGCTGAAAGATCTTTTACAATATACGCCTTACCAGTAGTAACCTTCACTTTACCCGATGACCAGATGTGTATCGATGAAGCAGCAGTAGCCTTATCAGGTGCAGCCCCACTAGGCGGAACATACAGTGGAGCCGGCGTAGCAGCAGGTAATTTCACACCAGCCACAGCAGGAGCCGGCGCTCATACATTAACATATACTTACACCAATGGTAATGGCTGTACGAGTTCAGCTACTGATGTAATGACAGTAAATGCCTTACCAGTAGTAGCTCTTACCT
>JAHEZM010000028.1 GCA_023251075.1 Flavobacteriales bacterium
ACATTTCTCTTGAGTGTTTAATGAAGTGATAATTTCTATTAATTCCATAAGTTTTTTCTTTCAAAGAAACACTTACAGACCGTATTCTATTTACGGTTTGCCTTAATATGGGTCATTACCTTTTGGAGGGCGGTGGCGATGAGGGCTATTATTAAATTAATGAAGTACAAGAATCATAAATTTTACTTTCCCATCTCCCAAAAAATCCTATCTTTGCTCCATCTTATAGGGGTGTCTATAAAGGCTGAGAAAATACCCTCATAACCTGATACAGGTAATGCTGTCGAAGGGAATAAGTTCCGCAAGGATTCTCCGCCTTTTTGTGCACTCCACGTAAATAATGAACGTGGAAATTAAAGTCAACAACGATACAATTCAAATCACCAACGAAAGCAATATTTTGTCTCTTTTGCAGCAACTGCGTGGAGAGAGAATAAATGGCTTGGCGGTGGCTTTGAATGAAACGGTTGTTCCGCGTTCTCAATGGGATAAAATTCAATTAAATCAAAACGATAATGTGTTAATTATACAGGCTACTCAGGGCGGGTAGCGGTTGTCATCCTGAGGTACTCCGAAGGAACTATCGTGTAGGGCATTAGTTCCTTCGTTCCTCAGGATGACAAGCAGAGTAAAAAAGAATTAAAAAGAGAAAAGATATGAAAGCTAAAGAAGAAATATTACCAAGCGAAAACACCATTTCGAAAAAGCCTTTTCCGGGTTCTGATAAAATTTATGTGAAAGGGGAGTTGCATGACATCTCTGTTGCCATGCGCGAAATAAAATTATCACCTACCAAATTCAATGGAAAGGAAATGGAGAATCCTTCCGTGACGGTTTACGATACTAGTGGTCCGTTTACCGACCCTTCTATTGATATCGATGTAAAAAAAGGATTGCCTAAAATTCGCGAAAAATGGATTTTAGATAGAGGTGATGTGGAACAATTGGATGGCATGAGTTCGGCATATGGAAATGAACGTTTGAAAGACAAAGAATTGGATGCTCTCCGTTTTGTGAAAATTGAAAAACCTTTGCGCGCTAAAAAAGGAGCGAATGTTTCTCAAATGTATTATGCTAAAAAAGGAATTATCACTCCAGAGATGGAATATATTGCCATTCGCGAAAATCAAAAAATTGAGCAGGTAAAAAATAAAGGTGTTGAACATCCCGGAAATTCTTGGGGCGCATTAACGCCTAAAAGTAAAATCACTCCTGAGTTTGTACGTGATGAAATTGCTGCCGGCCGCGCCATTATTCCAAACAACATCAATCACCCCGAATCGGAGCCAATGATTATTGGTAGAAATTTCCTGGTGAAAATCAATGCCAATATTGGTAATTCTGCGGTGACTTCAAGTATCGAAGAAGAGGTAGAAAAAGCAGTATGGGCTTGTCGTTGGGGAGCAGATACCATCATGGATTTATCTACCGGAAAAAATATTCATGAAACCAGAGAATGGATTGTTAGAAATTCTCCTGTGCCTATTGGAACAGTGCCAATTTACCAGGCTTTGGAAAAAGTAAATGGTAAAGCAGAAGATTTAACTTGGGAAATTTTTAGAGATACTCTAATTGAACAAGCCGAACAGGGTGTAGATTATTTTACCATTCATGCGGGAGTGTTATTACGCTATGTGCCCATGACCGCTAAACGTGTTACAGGTATTGTTTCTCGCGGTGGTTCTATCATGGCAAAATGGTGTTTATCGCACCACAAAGAAAATTTCTTATATACCCATTTCGAAGATATTTGCGAAATCATGAAAGCTTATGATGTTGCTTTCTCATTGGGAGATGGTTTGCGTCCGGGTTCTATCGCTGATGCAAATGATGAAGCGCAATTTTCTGAGTTAAAAACTTTGGGTGAGTTAACTCAAATTGCTTGGAAACATGATGTACAGGTGATGATTGAGGGGCCGGGACACGTACCAATGCAGCTTATTAAAGAAAATATGGATTTGCAATTGCAACATTGTTTTGATGCTCCATTTTATACGCTCGGACCATTAACCACCGATATCGCACCGGGTTACGATCATATTACTTCTGCCATCGGTGCTGCACAAATTGGTTGGTACGGTTGCGCTATGTTGTGTTATGTTACACCTAAGGAACACTTGGGTTTACCCAATAAAAAAGATGTAAAAGATGGAGTAATTACTTACAAAATAGCTGCTCACGCTGCTGATTTAGCGAAGGGTCATCCGGGAGCATATATCAGAGACAATGCTTTATCAAAAGCCCGTTTCGAATTCCGTTGGCAAGATCAATTCAACTTGTCGTTGGATCCTGATACGGCAAGAGAATTTCACGATGAAACATTACCTGCCGATAATGCCAAAGTAGCGCATTTCTGTTCTATGTGCGGTCCCAAATTTTGCTCTATGAAAATATCGCAAGAGGTTCGTGAATATGCTGCAGAACAAGAAAATATGGAAGCGGGATTAAAAGAAAAATCGGAAGAATTTATTAAAGTAGGCGGAGAAATTTATATCTAGGTATTATGGAAATTATTGTTTTATCGAGTACTGAAATTTCTTCTACAGAAGAAATAGAAATGATTAAATTACTTTTCGAAGAAGGGTTGGATTTTTTTCACGTGAGAAGGAAGGGTTACTCGATGGAGAAAATGCGAGAATACCTGAATAAAATTCCGAAAGAGTATCATAATAGGTTGATGTTGCATTCTCACTATAAATTGGCTTTGGAATTTGATATTAAAGGAATTCACATTACCAATGATTTCAGAAAAAGTAAATATCAAATGTGGAAAGTGAGAAGGTTTATTCTAAAGAAAAAACCAAACCTTTCTGTTTCCGCTTCTTTTCATAGTGTTTCGATGATTGAAAGAAAAGATCCCCTATACCAGTATGTGTTTTTGAGTCCGATTTTCGATAGTATTTCCAAAAGAGATTATCAGAGTGGATTCAATGAATATACTTTAACTAAAGCACTTGAAAAAACACCTTATAGAGTTTTTGCATTAGGTGGGGTAGATATAGATAAAATAGATAAAATAAAACAATTGGGTTTTGCAGGTTGTGTTTTAGTGGGGTCGGTATGGACCAGTGAGGATCCGATTAACAATTTCAAGGAAATTAAAAATAAATGCAAAGAGATCGCTCAATAGTACTTTCTGTTGCAGGGTTTGATCCTTCTGCAGGCGCAGGAGTATTGGCTGATATTAAAACTTTTGAAGCATCATTCGTTTATGGTTTGGCTATTTGTACGGCAAATACTTTTCAAACCGATCAAAGTTTTTTGCGCTGTGATTGGTTTAAAATTGAAGATGTTGAGCAACAAATTGAAATATTAAGTAATCGATTTTCTATTGAAGTGGTGAAGATTGGAATTGTTCCGAATTTTAATTTTTTGGAAAAGGTGGCAGATAAGATTTTAAAAAATAATCCTTTATGTAAAATCATTTGGGATCCTGTTTATAAATCAAGTACGGGGTTTCAATTTTTTGATACTGAATGGACAAATGAAGATAGAAATCGAGTGTTGAGCAAGTTGTATTTACTTACGCCAAACACTGCTGAATCGAAAGTGTTTTCAAAGTGTGAAGATGCATTGGATGGAGGAAAGTATTTAAGTCAGTTTTGTTCTGTGTTGCTTAAAGGTGGTCATTCCTCTGTTTCTAGTTCTTCTGATATTTTGTTTGCCCATTCAAAAGAAATTGTGTTTGAAAGTGATCGATTTAAAACACAAGGAAAACATGGTTCGGGTTGTGTTCTTTCTGCCAGTATTGCTGCACAATTGAGTTTAGGTTGTTCGTTGGAAGAGGCATGTGTTGAGGCAAAAAAATACATTTCAAATTATTTATTGAGTTCAGAAAATCTTTTAGGATACCACAATGTATAGGGAGTTGAAAGAAATATCGCGCTTGCAATTTATTACTTCTGATGACAGTGATTTGAATCATTTGGAACAAATTAAATTGGTGCTCGATAATGGAATCAAATGGGTTCAATTGCGTGCTAAAAATAGAGCACCTCAAGAGTTATTAAAATTAGCAGAAGAAGCAAAGGAAATCCTGCAATCTTATGAGGCTAAATTGATTATTAACGACAATCATTTAGTAGCGTCAATGGTTTTAGCAGATGGAGTTCATTTGGGTAAAGACGACGAAACACCTGAGAATGCAAGGAAATTTTTACTGAATGAAATTATTGGAGGAACAGCCAATTCGATTGAAGATGTGAGAAGAATTGAAAAGCATGTGGATTATATTGGTTTGGGGCCGTTAAGATTTACAAATACCAAAAAGAATTTGAGTCCGATATTGGGATTGCTCGGATATGAAAAACTTATCCATGAAATGCAGTTAAATATACCTGTTGTTGCTATTGGTGGTGTAGTAATAGAAGATATTGAAGGGTTGATGAAAACAGGAGTGCATGGAATAGCAATTTCTGGTGCTATTTTAAAGTCGCAAAATCCAAATGAGAAGATTAAACAATTTATCAAAGAATTAGAGCAATATGAAAGCGTCAAATCTTAAAATAGCAGATAAAATATTTCAGTCACGGTTATTTACCGGAACGGGAAAATTTAGCAGTAATGAAGTGATGGAATCGGCTATTGAGGCAAGTGCATCAGAATTGGTTACAGTTGCATTAAAGAGAGTTAATATTAATGATAAAGAGGATGATATCATTAAGCATCTAAATCATCCACGTATTAATTTATTGCCCAATACTTCTGGAGTGAGATCGGCAAAAGAAGCTGTATTTGCCGCTCAATTGGCAAGAGAAGCTTTACAAACCAATTGGTTGAAATTAGAAATTCATCCTGATCCAAGGTACTTATTACCTGATCCTATTGAAACACTTAAAGCTGCTGAAGAATTGGTGAAATTGGGATTTATTGTTTTGCCCTATGTGAATGCAGATCCGGTTTTATGCAAGCGGTTAGAAGAGGTGGGAACGGCTGCGGTAATGCCTTTGGGTGCTCCTATTGGTAGTAATAAAGGATTAAAAACAATCGATATGCTTCAAATCATTATCGAAGAAAGTAATGTACCTGTGATTATAGATGCCGGAATAGGTGCTCCATCTCATGCTGCATTGGCGATGGAATTAGGTGCCGACGCAGTTCTAGTGAATACAGCTATTGCGGTGGCAAAAGATCCTGTTGCAATGGGTATTGCCTTTAAAATGGCTGTGGAGGCTGGGCGATTGGCTTATGAGTCAAGGTTAGGAAAACAAATTGATCACGCCGAAGCAAGTAGTCCCTTAACCGCATTTTTAGGATAGTATGTTAGATTTCTATACCCTCATAAAAAATAATCCTTGGGATGAAATAAAATCATCTATTTACAATAAAACTAAAGAGGATGTTGAAGTGGCTTTATCGAAAGGGGAGTTCAGAGATATTGAAGATTTCAAAGCATTAATTTCTCCAGCCGCTGAAGGATTTTTAGAACGTATGGCTGCGGAGAGCAGAAATATCACCTTGCGAAGATTTGGTAAGGTAGTGCAGATGTATGCTCCATTTTATCTTTCTAATGAGTGTCAGAATATTTGCACTTACTGCGGTTTTAGTTTACACAACAAAATCAAGCGTACAACATTAACCGATGCTCAAATTATTAGAGAAGCTGAAGCTATTAAGGCTTTGGGCTACGATCATATTTTATTGGTTACAGGTGAGGCCAATAAAACGGTGGGTGTTGAATATTTGCAAAATGCCATTCGATTGGTGAAACCCTTTTTCGCGAATATTTCTATTGAGGTTCAACCTCTCGAGCAAAATGAGTATGAAGTATTGATAGAAGAAGGCTTGTATGCTGTATTGGTTTATCAGGAAACTTATCATGAAGAGGAATATAAAACACATCATACTAAAGGCAAAAAGTCGAATTTTGAATATAGAATCGATACTCCGGAAAGATTAGGAAAAGCCGGAATTCATAAAATCGGATTGGGTTGTTTGATTGGTTTGGAAGATTGGCGAACAGATTCGTTTTTTACAGCTATGCATTTACAATATCTCGAAAAAAAATATTGGCAAACAAAATTTTCGGTTTCGTTTCCAAGATTACGGCCTGCACAAGGATTATTAGAACCTAAATCTGTAATGACGGATAAACAATTGGTTCAATTGATATGTGCGTACCGACTTTTTAATGAAAATGTGGAGCTATCGATTTCCACCAGAGAGAGTGCCAGCTTTAGAGATCATGTTTACAAATTAGGAATTACTTCAATGAGTGCCGGTTCAAAAACCAATCCTGGTGGTTATGCTGTATTTCCTGAGAAGGAAAGTTTAGAACAATTTGAAATAGATGATTCAAGGAGCCCCAGAGAAATGGAAAAAATGCTTCATGAAAATGGATATGAAGCGGTTTGGAAAGATTGGGACCAAATGTTAATGGTATAGAAATTACCTTTAAAAACGTTCCTCTTTTTTAACAAGAATTAGAGGAAAACAAAAAGAAAATAAAGTGTTTTTATGAAAGCAACCCTTAAATTTGCATCTCGTCTTAACACAAAATAATTGAGTAATCATGGTGATTAGAACAATAGAACAACACGTAAATGCCTTAGACCAGGTAAGAGATTGGTTGAAACGTGAAGATTACTCTCTAGAGAGTATGAAGGAGATAGATGGCGTGATGAGAGCTATAGAAGACTACTCAGGTATGCCTCTTCCTGCAAGGAGCTTTATTACAGCAAAAGTATTTTCGAGAATGGCAGTTTAGTTATTTTTTAAACTGTTTTGAAATTTTTTAAAGGCCTCCAAGTCGGATTCTCCCACCCCCCCAGGTTTAATTCCGGGATTCAATAATACAAATATCAAATTATTTAGATCTTCAGATAAGCGGCGATTTTTTTTAATTCTCGCATTGTCATTCTCTTCGTATAGTTTTGGTAAAATTTCAGCGGAGGTTTTGCCCTCTAATTCTATCAGTAATTTTTTTAAGCTTTCAGTCATGGTTAAGGTTTGGTATCACTAAGATAAACCAAAACTTGAAAGTTTAAAACAGATTATTTACTGGAGCTGGTGTTTTGAGGATTATCTTTCAATTGGGCCACATATCTTCCGCACTTAGTATCCATTAAAGGGCCTGCCATTTCAAGGCCTAATTCTTTCGCTTTCTTTAGATCTTTACAGGCATCTAAAGTATACATGAAACGGGCTTTGGAAATCGCACGATTGTAGTAACTAATTGATTGAGTTGGGTCTAGAGCTATTGCTTTATTGTAATCTTTGATCGCTTCAACATGTAAACCAAGTTCAGCCATATATGTTCCCCGGTTTACGTAAGCACCAACATTGCTAGTGTCTGCAGCTATTTGTTCAGTAAAGAAAGTAATTGCTTTTTTATGTTTTATTCTATCTCTTTCACTCATTTCAGGATTAAATAATCTTTCCATTTTTTCTGCATCATAATTCACTACATCAATGGGAAGCTTAAAGGAGCTAGAATCTTTTTTAACGGTTTCGGGGTTATTATCGAAAGTGCTTAATTTCAGGGTGTCTTGTTTGTAGGGCTGTGGATCTCTGGGGCGAGGTTGAGTGAAAGCTAGAGAGAAGCTCAACAAAAATCCGATACAAAGTAAAAGTGTTTTCAAGTTTTATTCCTTAATGGTGTTTCTCGTACGATGAGTTTATAATTAGGGTTTCGATTAAAAGATTAAAATACAATTTTTATAGTTTCAACACCACTTTCATTAATGATTTTAACATAGTAAATTCCCGAACTTTTTTCATGAACGAGTTGTTCGAGCGGTATTTTATAGGAAGCCTGACCATTTAGTTTTACTGATTCTCCTATTATTTTACCGAGAGCATCATAAATTTCAATTACAAAGAAAGAGGACTGGTTACCTGAAATATCAAGTACAGAACTTTCATTGGCCGGATTGGGATAGATAGAACTTCCGAAATTAAGAGTATTGACATCACTAATTCCCACATGATCATGATAAAAATTAACATTATCCAAATAGAATTTATTTCCTCTCAAAGCACTAACAGCAAACATAATTCGGAAATCCGATTGTCCGGCTCCCTTAGAACTCAAATCAATTTCCTTATAACCCCATTCTGAAATAGAAGGAATGTATTCTGTAGTTACATTGGTGTTTTTAGTATCGATTTGACTATTCGACATAGTAGTACTCAATTGCCAGCCAATACCACAGTTTCTTAAATATAAAACACGTAAATAATCGTTACTGTAGTTATCTACCTGAGCGTAAGCGTAATTGAAGCTCAAATAAATAGAATCGGTGAAGGAGCTCAGATTGAAATTCGGACTAATTAATAGGTGCCACAACTCTTTATCCTTATTGCTACCTAGGCCTATCAGTCCGCTTTCGGTATTTAAATTTACTTCTAAAGAAGCAGAACCTGTTTTTCGGGTAACAGTGGTTCTTTTAAATTTTTCGCTTCCGGGGGAATAAAGAATCCATTCGTTTTCACTTCCTGGAATTTCAGGAAAAGAGGCATTTTCAAAACCTTCAAAAAAATGAGCTGTAGTATCAACGCTGGTGCTGAGTATTAAAATATAATTGCTTTTTTTCAAGGTATCTCTGCCAGCACTATTACTTACAATTAATTGAACATCGAAAATACCAGCGGTATTGTAGGTAATGATGGGATTTATATCGGTAGATGAAGAAGGTGTTCCTCCAGGAAATGACCACTCGAATACTCTGTTCGTAGAGAGGCTATCGTTGTAGCTTAGGTCTAAAAAATGAACGGTGCTACCTTCACAATATATAGTTGAATCTATTGCAGGATAAGAAGCTGTACTTGTTCTAAAATCAGCTATTGGCGCGTATTCGTTTACTGTATGATTGTCTTCGGTACCGGTTGCAATTAGGTTCGAATTCAAATACAATTTATTTCTATCTCCAGCAGCACTGGTTAAAGCTGAAATCATTACCGCTTTCTGACCTTCGGTGAACATATTGCTGCAACTTCCATAATCCATAAAATTCTGAACATTTTCCAATGAACCACAACCATTCTGATTTAACACGCATGTACCGGAAGAACCTTTGGTGGGAGGGGTGTCGGAAATATAGTCGGATCCATTGCAGTTGGCTCCCACAGTACCCAGTCCCCAGGTATGGTATAAACCAAGAAAATGGCCTGTTTCATGTGATAGGGTATGGTTTGCTGATGGGGTGCCGTAGGAAGTACCTATGCTACCAAATGAACGATTGATAGCTATTGTTCCTTCATGGCTAGGAGAAGGAGCTGTTCCGGGAATGTAGCTGTATGCCCCAATTCCAGATCCCAGGTAATTTACCACCCATATGTTGTAATATTTTTTGGTGTCCCAGCTAATCAGATCTTTTACTTCCTCTCCTTTTGCCGAATTGGTTTTGTAGGAAAAGGTTCGCGTAATTCCTTTGGTACCTTTTCCATCCGGATCAATGGTAGCCAGTCGAAATTCAATACCAATATTTGCAGCAATAGATTTAAACTGAGATACAATACTTGAGGTATCGGCATTACTTTTATTAAAATCCTCATTCAAGATGCGAATAGCATCGTACACTTGTGCGTCGGAAATATTTGAAACTCCATAATCGTGAACAATATGTACTACAACAGGAACTATATAAGTTGCATTATTGCCGCTTAGCGTTTGAGTGCTGTTGAGTTGCAGGTTTTGCAGAAAACTATTGTGTAAATCGATTTGTTTCTTTTTTGCAGGATCATTTTTAATCATCTCTTCCATAATATGATCAAAACCACAAGGTTGAGCCACTAATTTCGTGAGAGATAGAATAGTAAATAGGACAATAATAACTGAACGGTTTCCCATATCGTATTTTTGAAAGTGTATTTAAAAATAGTGAATAAATCGAAAGGCAGAAAAAAATTACAACATTGAGCTGCTAAGCGTCATCAGTTCAGGGAATAATTGATTGAAATCTTTTTCTATTTCCTGGTAATTCTCCTTTAAGATGAGTGAAGCACTTTGAAGATTAGATTCAAATTTTGTTCGTTTGCTCATCTGACAAAGTATTTGATGAATTCCTTCTACTGAAAGGTAAGTGTTTAGCCAATCGTATTGAATGAGATATTTGGTTAATTCCTGGGCATTGTTGGGTAATTGCTTCTTGTTTCTTTCTATATAGGAATAAAAATTGGCAATAAAATCTTTCAGGTTTAAGGGAGAAAAATAGGATTCGAAGTGCTTGGCTAAAAAGTGATCAAAGAATACGTCGGCCGCTACCGGTGCGTATTTCTTTAATAGTGGTCGGGATAGTAGTACAGTATTTTTAAAAGCAGCATGTTGGTCGGTAAATGTATCAATAGCATGATGTAATTCAATTCCTTTTTGCATCTTAATACTAAGTTCCTTCCTTTGTTTAGGAAGAATCGTGTCAGCAATAAGATTGCCTAAAGCAATTTCATTGTCGTTTCCTGATAGAACTATATGAGCTAAGAAATTCAAGGGTTTGAAGGTATTTATTTTTTTAATTTGACATACTGTTTCCGAAAGGTGAATTTTTTGTTAAATAAAGCTTTACATCGTGATGTTAAATTTATATTTTAGTGCGAGGGAGAAAAAACTTTAGTGCATTTAACTTTAACTTGGGATTCAATGCTAAATGAGAGTAAAAACAAATTGATGATTGAAGCAACGGATTTAACTCCGAAGTTTCACTTTGATGCATCAGAGGGGGTGTTTGCGATTACAGGAAAATCATTGCCAGATAGTGGTGAACTTTTTTACAAACCTATTTTAGACTGGTTAGAGACTAAACTTCCCAGCAGTTCCCAAAAAATTAAATTTCATATCAGTTTAGATCAAATGAATTTATCATCTTCAAAGATGATCTTGTTTATTCTGTATAAATTGAAAGCAGCCAAAGAAACAGGTAAAATCGTTTCTGTGTGGTGGTATCATGCTTCTGAAGACTCTGATATGTTGGAGGTAGGCGAAGATTATGAATTCATGGTAGATATACCTTTTCGCTTTAAAGTAGGAAAATTCGAAGCAAGCGAATTATTGGTTGCTTAAAACATCTCCTTTTAAATCATACTTAGTATATTCGCATTTCAAATTTTGAAGTGGCCAAATCTTATTGTTATGCTTAAAAAAGTTATTATCGCCTTACAAGTAGTTATTTTAATTGCGGTGGGAGTTTTGTTTTATAGATCTTATAGTGCCCCAACGGGCAATGAACCGGCTTATGTTTTTGATGATAAAGGAAAGGCCGCTTCAAAAGTAACTGATAATGATATTATTGTTTATTATGATCAGGATAGTTTAATTGCCAAAAGCAATTATATCGATAGTTTAGAAAAATCTTACAATGCGAGTGAAGCAAGCTGGAATAATAATTTGGAAAGAAAAAAACAAAATTATCAGGATTGGGCAATGCAAACCCGATCTAAAATTGATAACAAGCAAATGACGATGGTTGAAACTCAACAAGCAGGAGAAAAAGATCAGCAATTACAAATGGATTTGTATCAATATCAACAAAAGGCAGAAGAAACATTGGCTGCATTGCAAGTAGACGTTTACAAAAAAATGAACGACGCCATTTATAAAACAGTAAAGGAATTAAATACAAAAAAGAAAATAAAATTTGTATTGGCTTATGGTGGAAAAACTCAATTGGTAACTCCAACTGAAGGTGCTATTAATGTTACTTCCGACATGGTTGAAATCATCAACAATCTTTACAAAACAAAACGTAAGTAGTGTTTGTTTCTCAAGAAAAATTAAAAAGCAATCTTGCCGAGTATATTTTATATATGTGGCATGTTGAAGATTTGGTGCGTGCTTACCAATTCGATTTAGAAAAAATTGATGAGAACATTATCAGTAGAAATACTTCTAGTGATGTTCAGCAAATTCAATTGAAAAATTGGTACAAGGGAATTGTAAATGAAATGAAGCAAGCCAAGTTATTGCAACGCGGTCATTTAAAAGAAGTGGAAGAAAAAATGGTCGAGTTGAATTTACTGCACATCACCTTATTGAACCACATTAAAAATAAAGAATATATCATGCTTTATGATCGCGCTAAACCTGAAATTGAGGAATTAAAAAAACGATCAGAAATTAGCAAAGAAGGAAGTGAAGAGATAAAAAGCAAGGCTGTGAAAAGTGACATTGAAGCATGCTTTAATGGCCTCTATGGAATATGGATGTTGCGCTTACAAAAAAAACAAATCAGCGAAGAAACTTCTTCTGCGATGAATAAAATTTCAAATTTAATTGCTTATCTTACTCGTAGCTATCATTCTACAATGAACGGTATATGAGAATAACTACTACACTTTTTTTCATTTTTTTATTAGTACAAATTAGTCGAGCACAATCTGCTTCCATTTTAGCCAGCGATAGTACTTTTGCTAAAGCATTCGATATCAATGAATATTTTAATGTGGATTTAGCTCCGGAAGAACGTCAGAAAATTAAAGATGAAATAATTAAATTAACAGATGTTCTGGAAAAGCACCCTAACGAGTACAGTATTTATATTAATAGGGGAGCTAATTTTTCTTATCTCGGATTTCACGTGAATGCAATAAAAGATTACGATAAAGCATTAGAATTAAAAAATGATTTACCTGAAGCTTATTATAACAGAGGCTTAGCGAAAGCCCGTTTTTTTTATAATGTAAATAGCTGCAAAGATATTTATGCGGCTGCTAATTTAGGATTGGTTCAAGCACAAACTGTTTTCGATAAAAATTGCAAGCGGTATACTGCTTCCATTGCAGGAAGTAAGTAATGTTTTTCCTTCCGTGGAGATGAATTGCATTCATTGTAAATAAAAAAGAACTGTCAAGTAAATGACAGTCCTTTTTTATTAGATTTTGATTCAATTATATTTTTGTGAAATATCTAAAGTCTTGATTATTCTTTACCACCTTCACCGACTCCAAAATCAATTTAATTACATTTTCTACATCCTCCTGATGTGCTGTTTCAACAGTAGTGTGCATGTATTTCAATGGAATGGAAATTAATGCAGAGGGAACACCACCAATAGAATAAGCGAAAGCATCGGTATCAGTTCCAGTAGCACGAGAGGCTGCTAATCTTTGGAAAGGTATTTTGTTTTTTTCAGCAACGTCTTTAATCAATTTCAAAACATTATTGTGCACCGCTGGGCCAGTAGTTAAAACCGGACCTTTACCACATTTAGTATCTCCTTGCTCTTTGAGGTTGATGAGAGGAGTAGAGGTGTCGTGACAAACGTCGGTAACAATGGCCAGGTTCGGACGAATACTTTCAGTAATCATTTGAGCACCGCGTAAACCAACTTCTTCCTGCACAGCATTTACGATATATAATGCAAAGGGTAATTTTGTTTTTTGTTCGTGAAGCAACCTTGCAACTTCGGCGATGATAAATCCACCCAAGCGGTTATCTAATGCGCGACCAACAAAGTATTTTTTATTTAAAACGATGAATTCATCTTCGTAAGTTACTACATCACCCACGCGAATTCCCAATTTCTCTACTTCGGTATTTGATTCAGCGCCGCAATCCAACCAAATATTGGTTGTTTTAGGAGTTTCTTCTTTTCCATCAATTCTGGTGTGAATGGCAGGCCATCCAAAAACAGCTTTAACAATTCCTTTCTCGGTATGAATATTTACTCTTTTAGAAGGAGCAATCTGATGATCGCTTCCACCATTTTTTCTTAAATAGATATAACCATCTTTAGTAATCAAATGAACGAACCACGAAATTTCATCGGCATGGGCTTCAATCACTACTTTGTATTTTGCTGTTGGATTGATGATGGCTGCTACTGAACCATAATTATCAATAGTATAAGTGTCCACATAAGGTTGAATATATTTCAACCACAATTTTTGTCCTTCCGCTTCAAAACCTGTAGGAGATGGATTATTAATATATGCTTCTAAGAAATCGAGAGATTTTTGAGTAAGAATTGATTTCGCTTTTTTTTCAGTTTTCTTTTTTGCCATAAAGGGTGTCTTTTTGACAAAAATAGCGATATAAGAATAAGAAGAAAGTATTTAAGGGAAAACTTATCTGGTTAAAGTAAATTTTCCTCGATAGGTAAAAGTTTTTCCTGTTTCTAAAGTTCCTTTTACCACATATTTGTAGGTTCCGCTTTGAACAGGTTTTCCGTCGAATGTTCCATCCCAACCAGTGCTAAGTGAATAGCTGGTGAACAACAATACATTATCGATAGAATAAACTTCGATGGTAATACTTTTAACACCATAACCAATGGGCACCCATGTATCTTGATTCCAATCATTATTGGGTGAAAAAGCGCTAGGTATAACATCAATAGAGGCAGCACAGGAGTATACATTAATGTAATGAGTATCTGCAACTCCATATTTAGAAGCTATTACAGCGAAAACTCCGGGTTCAGCAATTTTAATATAGGGTTCTGAAGAACGTTTAACGAGTTGATTGAGGTCATTTCTTTTGCTCCAGGAAATGGAATCAATCGAGCTTGCATAAGTTAGTTGAAGATCATTGTTTTCAAAAAAACAAGTTGAAAGATATTTGCTGCTATCGAGATTGATGA
This sequence comes from Flavobacteriales bacterium, assembly GCA_023251075.1. Lineage (GTDB taxonomy): Bacteria > Bacteroidota > Bacteroidia > Flavobacteriales_C > JAHEZL01. Next base: position 14,514 of record JAHEZM010000028.1, read on the forward strand.
TACATTGTTTGGTGGTTGGTTTGAAATTCGGATCAACACCCTCTTCGTACATATCGAGTTCATCTCTGTGATGACAACCAGAGATAATTAAGATGCCCGCAACCAGAAAATATAGTGAGTTACGTAACATTATAAGTTACTTGGGTTAATAGTTTTGCCGAACATGTATTTTACGCCTGCACTTACAAAACCTTCTCTGTCCGCATCAGAGTAACGAATATTCTCATCTACTAAAATTCCACCATTTAAATGGAATCTTAATTTATCGGCAATGTTAATGCCTGCAGTAAATGCTGCATAATTCGAATTCTCTACAGATACACCAGCAAAAATTCTGTTTTTATAAGTGAACATAGTACCTGCTGTATAAATGGGAGTAATTTCAGAAGTTCTTTTACCATAAATGGTAGCGGTAAACTTTTTAGAGAATGGAATATTGATACCAGCAGTAAGAGCATTGTTTTTAGTTAACTCCGGACGTTTATTCAATGATGTTTGAAACAAGTTATTGAAACTTGCACCCGCAAAAAATAAAGGATGATTGAACCAAATACCAGCATTGTAGTTGATATACTTTTCGCCAGTCTCAACAGATTTGTCGTTAGTAGTAATCAATCCGCCGCCTTCTCCTTCTTTCCAATAATTTACATTTTTCGCATCCAATGCATTGGTGCAATGTGTAGCGCCCACACCCAATCGAATAGAGCTTAATTTGCTTATTTTTTGGTTCATCGATAAGCTGATATTCACTTTACGGGATTCCCAGTCATTGTTGATGGTGTTTTGAAAATAAGAACCGATAGCAAATTTCTTATCGCTACCTAATGCAACATCTCCTGCAACATAAAGACTTGATGGATCATGCCAGTTCAATACCTTTTCTTGTGAGTTTCTCAACCAGGCATCAGTCCAGAAAGAAGAATACATTACTTTTACACCTGCTCTCGCTTCTACTCCGGCAATAGCAGGATTTTCATTTAAATTATTTAAAACTGATGCGGGCAAACTAGAGGGAAGGGTAAGGTATTTTAAAACCTTATCATCAATATTTTCCCAGTTTGCGGCCACCACATTTCCTAATTGTTCCTGGTTGGTATTAAGTTCTTTGCCATAAGCATTGAAGGAAAGTAATTTTTCCTCTGCTGTTTCATTCTGAACTTCATAAACTGGCAGGTACAATTTGGTATCCGGAGTTTGATTTCCCTCTTTATTAAAATCCTTTTTGTATTTCTTATTACTTATTCCTTTGTGTGTAGAGTTAACAAATTCTCTGTTTTGATTTTCGATATTGTTAGGCAATACAACCTTATTTTGTTTTTCATGAGTGTTAGAAGGAGGGGTTATGAATCCTCTTTTTTCACTACGGGCAATATTTTCTTCTTTTGTTGAATTGTTATTTTTCCCGGTTTGTTGAGTTTCATTGTAATGTCCTACAATAGCGTAACTAACCCAACCAAACAACAATATGGCAGCAGCAGCACTTAATTTTTTCCAATTGAAGAAAGCTCCTTTTTTCGAATTTTCTCCATTTAGCATTTGTTCCATTCGATTCCAATGTTGTGGATTGTATGGAACTTCTGTACTATTTAGAACTTCTCTGGATTTAACTTCAAAAGCAGGAGTAGCATCCAACTGATTTACAATCTCAGTCCAATGCTCAGGTTTGTAAGAAACATTGCCATTTTCCAGTTTTTCCTTTACTGCTTTTTCAAAATGGGTAGGTTGATCTAACTGAGAACTAATCGCATCCCAATGTGGCATGTTAAAAGCTACGGTTTCACCTTCCAGTTTATCGCGTAATCCTTTTTCAAAAGGAGTTAAAGAAGGACTCATTTCTTTTTCGAAAGATTTCCAGGCATTGGCAGGCATCGCAACATCAGCACTTTCTAAAATAGACTTAACCTTCTCCTCAAAAGGGGAAGGTTTAACGGAGTCTAATCTGGCTTTCATTTGTTCCCAATGTTGGGGATTGAAAGGGATTTCCTCGCCGTCTAAAATATTTTTTATGTTGTCGTCTGATGCCATTTTATCTGCCGTTTGCCACAGCTATTTTATCGCTTAAAAGTTTTTTTAAATTCATTTTTGCCTTTGCCAAATTCGATTTTGAAGTACCCACACTAATATTCAGCATTTCAGCAATTTCATTGTGTTGATATCCGTCAACCACATATAAGTTGAACACTTGCTTGTAGGCAGGAGAGAGGTTTTGAACACATTTTAATAATTCATCATAACTTACATTGTTCAACAACGAATCACTTTCGTCTTCATCATTGCCACTCATGGTATCAGAATGACGGTCATTCAGTTCTACCATGTTGTTATTTACTTTATTGCGACGAATATGATCAATGGCAGTATTCACCATAATTCTCCTGATCCATCCTTCAAATGAACCCTTATCTCCATATTTGTGGATATTGTTAAAAACCTTGATAAAAGCCTCCTGAAAAATATCCAATGCTTCATCATTGTCTTTAGCATATCTTCTGCATACAGCCATCATTTTGCCGTAGAACATTTCATACAGCTTTTGTTGGCTTCGACGGTCGCCCTCTATGCAACCTCGAATGATTATAGCGTTATCAATTACAATACCCATTAAATACAGCTTAAAATTAAGACGACAACTTTAGCAAAGGGTTGCTTTCCCTAAGTAAATTTGTTGATTTAGCTACCAATTTATTAAAATGTTTCCAAGTTCGCTACCTTTTTAAGTGTTTAATCTTATTATCCTTATTTTTGGTCAAATTCAGCTAACATTTGATGAAAAGAACTTTAATTCAAACCAACGATGGTTCTCATTCTTTAAGAATGGAGGAAATGAACGAAACCTATCATTCCATTCATGGTGCTTTACAGGAAGCAAAGCATGTTTTTTTAAAGGAGGGTTTCCATCAAACAGAAGGCGACGTTTCTATTCTTGAGGTAGGGTTTGGTACAGGACTCAATGCCTTTTTAACAATGTTGGAGGCGCATAAAACAGGAAGAATTACTCATTACGTAGGGATAGAGAAATTTCCGATAGAAGAAGACATTATTAGAACGATCAATTATGGTGAGTTGTTGGGCGAACCAGAGTGGTTTGATGAATTACATGTTTTGAATTGGAATATGGAGGTGCCTATTTCCGATTATTTCTTTCTGATTAAGTTGCAGAAAGATATTGCGGATACTGATTTTACAGAAAGGTTTGATATTATCTATTTCGATGCTTTCGCTCCCGAAAAACAACCTGAAATGTGGAGCAAAGATATATTTTCTAAAATGCTAAATGCATTAAAACCGGGAGGGATATTGGTGACGTATTGCGCTAAAGGACAAGTGAAGCGCGATTTAAAGGAAGTGGGGTTTGAGGTAGAGACAGTTGCTGGTCCGCCGGGGAAGAGAGAGATGATTAGGGGGAGAAAGTGAAATTTGTTTTGACGCCTAAACACCTTAGAGCACCCCAACTCTTGAGGTTTTCTTTTTACTAATTTGAAATACTCTGGGGGTTAAATCGGTATTTTTTTCATTTTTTATTTTTAGTGCCCATTACTTCTTTAGTAGCTTTCTTAAAACAAGAAACTATGAAGGACTTAAGATTAATTATGCTTTTGTTGGTGATTTTTATTTCCTTCGAAATTAAATCACAAATTTGTCCGGCGCCCAATCAATGGCAATGGCTTACTCATTCCAAATGGTTTTATGGTGAAGGCAATCTGATGACGTTCCCGGGGGGTACTGGCTCTCCTACAGCAGGTACTGTTCCAGGCAGTTTGTTGTGGGATCAGGGTACCTACGAATCTTGTGCATCGGTATGTGATAGCACAGGTGCTTTGCTTTTTTTTACCAATGGCAAGTACTTAATGGATAAGAATGGAAATTCGATTGCTTCAAATTTATTAACAGGAAATGAAGGGGGAGCTCAAAGGGGTAGTGCAGTGCAAGGGGTAATGATTGTTAAACATCCTTTGAACAGAACCGACTATTATATTTTTACTACTGATGATGCATTAACTGCTACCGATCGCGGTTTAAATTATTTTATATACAATAGTACTTCCAATACTGTGTCGGGTCCTACACGTATTGGTTCTTATCGTGTTACAGAACAATTGGCTGCTACATGGCATGCAAACGGAGTGGATATTTGGATTTCATTTCATCAAAGTGGAACTCCTAATTTATCGTCTGTATTATTAAAATGTACAGGTATTAGTGGTGCGCCAGTAGTCTCTAATAATGTAGTTTTAAATGCATCACTCCGAACGGATAACGAACGCTCTTGTTTGAAATTTTCTTGGGATGGAACCAAGGCTGCTGCTACTGCACATTTAGGAAGTGGGAGCTGGACTACCCCTTCCGATGCTTTGGTATTGTTAAATTTTAATAGTGCATCAGGATCTTTTACCAAGAGCTGTGCTTTTGGTGATGGTTCTTTTACCGATCCTTATGCTTGTGAATTTTCTACCGACAATGCCTATTTGTATATCACTGCTGTTACCACGGCAACCACTTACAGATATTCTATGGCAAGTTGGGGAAATGGAGGAGCAATTGCGGGTACTAAAACATCTATTTCTTCTCAGGGTATTGCCGGCCATTTAAAAGTAGGAGGTGATGGAAGAATGTATAAAGCAGGAGATGGGAAATTAGGAACAATTACAGGAACTGCTTACACTGCAAATCCTGTTAATTCTTCAAAAACAGTTACCTATTCTTTGCCCAATATGTTTGTTCCTCCAATGGATAAATTAGATATTCAACCTATAGGACCATTTTGTCAATTTGATGCACCTGTTGATTTGTCGGTAAAATGGAAATGTAAAAATACCAATGCAGAAGATCCAATCAATTATCCAACAGCATGGAGTGGTCCCGGTATAACCAATGCTGCTACAGGAATATTTAATCCTAAAATTGCTGGGCCCGGAGAGCACATAATAAAATACACCTTATGTACGGTTGCTGATACCCTGCATATTATAGTGAAGAAAAAACCAAATGTTGTACTCGCCAATAAAACCATTTGTAATACCGATCCTGCCACAACATTTGATGCCGGCGCTGGTTATACTTCTTATGCATGGAGTGCTAATGGAACAGGAACCAGTAGAACAACCAGCGGATTGGCGCCCGGAAATTATACGGTGATGGTTGATTCACTAGGTTGTAAAGATACTGCTACCGCCGTATTAACTGTGAATACTTGTGTCATCACTTGTTTAGATACAACACTAAAAAATCCTAACGCTCTTTGCTTACTTCAAACCTTAGATTTGAATACTTTAAAAACAAGCACAACGTCGCCAGGTGTTTGGAGTGTTACAGGATCGGGTGCTGGATGGCCAACGATTACAGGAACAACTTTTTCTACTTCATTAATTACTGCACCTGGAAATTATACGGTGAGGTTTACATTGAATCCTGCACCAACCGATGTCTCTTGTGCAAAATTCAGTGAAAGAATTATTACGGTTAAAGCTTTGGCTGAGCCTGTTATAACTTCATTTGGCCCGTTGTGCAGCGATTCTGTTTTAGTAACAATGGCAGCCGATTTACCGGGTGGATTATGGTATTTGCAAAAAAATTCTACCGGTGCATTCAATGCTGAATTAACCGGAAAATTTGATCCAACCGTTATGGGAGCTGGCACACACAAAGTAATGTATGTTGCAATGGGATTGAATGGTTGTCCGGGAGATGATACTATTTCTGTAATTGTGAATCCAAGAAAAAATGCAACTATTACTGCTGTGGGACCCTATTGTGCAAACAATCCATCGGTTAATTTACAGGCCGTGAGTGCTGGTGGTGTGTGGACTGGAAATGGAATTACAAATCCAAATTCAGGCACATTTAATCCATCCAATGCCGGTGCAGGAGATCATGTAATTACCTACACTCTCGCTGGTGCATGTGGAGATGTTAAAACAACCACTATTCATGTTGATCCGGTGCGTGATGCAACGATTTCTCCCAGAAATCAAACACTATGTGTTTTAGATCCTGCTGTTACTATTAACGCCGCTGAAAGTGGTGGAACGTGGACTCTCCAATTGAAATCCGGAGGTGCCGTTACCAACTTGGGAAATACACAAACTTTAAGTTTTAATCCCGCTAACTATGCCGCAGGATTGTATCAATTAATCTATTCAATAGCTAATCCTTGTGGTGATAAAGATACGATTGAAATTACTGTGATCTCACAATTTGATGCAACCATCAATACAGCAAAAACTTTGATTTGCGAAACAGAAGCTCCCTTTACTATTAATTCTGTAATGCCGGGTGGAACATGGACTTCCTCTTGCGGAGCATGTATTAGCAATGGTATTTTTAGTCCAGCTTTAGCAAATGCGGGTGTAAATACAATTACCTATTCTTATCCTGGTGGATGTGGTGATTCGAAAACTATAAATATTGATGTGAAGAAAAAACCAGTGATTGTTTTTTCTCCTTTTCCTCCATTGTGTAAAGGTGATGCATTGTTAGATTTAAAACCTTTTGCAAGTCCCGATACCGGAATCTGGTCGGGAACAAACGTAAATGCCGGAAAATTTAATCCTGTTTCAGGTGGTACAGTAACTTTAACTTATGAGATTTCCGGAGTTTGTAGTGTTTCTAAAACGGCCGACATTTTTGTAAATGTAAAACCTAATCCGATTATTTCCGGCCCAACCTCTGTATGTGGAAATTTGCCGGGATTACAATTAAGTGTAGATAAAACAGGAGGGATATGGGTAGGTTCAGGAATAAATTCTACAGGGTATTTTTCTACTACAAATTTAGCAGCAGGAATTTACAATATTGAATATCAAATGAACGCTGCTCAGTGTCCCGATACTGCAAAATATACGGTTGAGATCTTAAATGTTCCTCTTACTGATTTTGTTGCAGATACTACCCAAGGATGTATTCCTTTAACAGTTAAATTCACTGATGTTTCCAGCGAAATACCGGTAAGTTCAATTTGGAATCCAACCGATAATATTCAGGATTTAAGAAGGGGTACTATTACTTATTTATATACCACAGCCGGTTCTTTTAATGTTACTTTAAAAAACACTTACGCCAATGGTTGTGTTAGTAGTATCACTAAAAACAATTACATCACTACTTATGCCATCCCCAAAGCAGAGTTTTATTCTACTCCCGATTTGGTAAGTATAATCAATCCGCAAGTGAGTTTTATCAATCAATCTTCAAGTGATGTAACACATTGGAATTGGGATTTTACAGCGAAAGGTTCTCCAGCCATTTCTATCAAAGAAAATGTGGAGGTGATTTTTTCGTCAACGGAAGATGATACTATTAAAGTGTGGTTAGTGGTGGATAATGGACAATGTTTCGATTCCATTTCACACCATGTAATTATCAGAGAAGTTACCACCCTGTTTGTTGCCAATGCTTTTACACCTAATGGTGATGGAATCAATGATGTTTTTATTCCGAAGGGAATTAATAATTCTGATAAGGGCTATGAGTTTTTGATTTTCGATCGTTGGGGTGAATTAATTTTTAGAACAACCAATGCTTCTGAAGGATGGAATGGAAAACGCGATAACAATATGCGCGAAGCACAAATAGATACCTATGTTTGGAAAGTAGTTTATGTGGATCATTTCACAGAAACAAAAGCCGATCCGATGGTGGGTATAGTGAACTTGATTAGATAAAATAAAAAAGGGAGAAAATATTTTGGTTATTATATACAATCAAAAAAAATAAAGCCATGAAAATGGCTTTATTTTTTTTCGGAATTATTACTTATAGATCCTAAACTTGTTTCATGACCTATTAACAATCAGTTAATTTTAGTTTTTGTGTTTTGCAACAGTCTTTGTCACAAGAAAGAAAGCAAATGGCTAACGATATTGTATAAAGGAAATGTTTTTTCATAGGTGTAAATCGTATTAACATCGATTTATTTTTATCTGATTATTTTGTGATTTATACTTTGAATTCCGTCACTGGCATTAATAATGTATAATCCTTTTTCAAAATTATCCAGGCTAATTATTCCTTCGTCTTTTATGTTTTCAATTTTTATTAATCTTCCTGAGTTATCGAAAATATTTATTTGGATAAATCCATTGCCACTAACATGAAATTGATTGTTTTGAACAGCGTTTATTGTGAATGAATTTGAATTTATTTCTGTAGTTGATACACTCATATTACTAAATGTGAAATATCCGAAATAATTTGGTTGATGAAAGGCCGGACTTCCACCAGGGTAGGTGCTCCACGATAAATATTCTTTAGGGGAAGATCCATTTTTATCAAAATTCACCATCATTAAATTTCCTCTCCATGTGGTTCCGTTAATAGGCATTTGGAAATTGGATCCAGTCATGGAATTAAAACTATTGAAAGGAATTTTTACTTCAACATCAAATCCATAATCATCCTGATTGTCTTGTGATCTGTCGATTCTGGCGGCAATTTCCATATTGGCAATATCCCAGGCCTGATCATCACTCCATCCACCACACGAAGCTGAAGTACAAAGCAAATTAAAATCATAATTATTTCCATTTGGATTTATTCCCATTTCGAGATAATGGTCTCCATTGCCATCGAAATCAAAAATTACTTCCAACACATCTCCTTTTTGCCAGAGGTAGGCGTCTTGTACTTCATTACTGGTTTTTATGCTGTTGTCGTCTATATGAAACATCATATACAAATTGTTGTCGTCCCAAAGTAATCTGCAATTGCCTTGAGCTGTTCCGTTTTGTCCGCTGGTACAAATGGTAAAATTTTCAGAAATATTTGCACCTACCCAATCATTCATATAGCTGTCGATTGTGATGGGTGAAGAAGCCCGAAGTATAGTGTACGATTTTGGGGTTTGTGCCAAAATGTTTGCGCAAAAAAGTATTGCGATAAAAAATATTTTAGTTTTCATGTTTTAGTTTTTAATTAGTTTTTCGGTATGAATCGTCTCGCCTCCTTCGTTCTTTATTGATAAAAAATACATCCCCGTGGTGAGTGAGGAAGCATCAATACTATATTGTGCTGAATTTATTTTTCCGGTTAACATATTTTCGCCGGAAATGGAGTAAATGGAATAGTTTCCTCTGGCATTCATTACCCCTATATAATCGCTAAAAAGAGTAGGGTAAATACTGGGTTTTGGTAATTCAAAATAGTGGGTGGCCACATTCTCTTCATTCATAAATTTGTAAGAGGTAAATATGTCGGGATATCCTACTTCGTGTGTTTTGGTAATTAGAAAAACAGGGAGTTTTTCAAGAGAACTATACCAGGCATATTCAGTGGTTACTTTAATCGAACTGCCACAACCACCCTGGCCGCAGTAATCGTAGAAGATTGAATCAGTTGTTACAACGCGTAGGGTGGCTATTTCATTTCCATTAGGTAATACGATATTTCCCCAGGCATCGGCGTTAATGTTTCTTTTGGTTTTTACTGTTCCGTCTGAATACATTTCATGTTTGTGATAGAAACCAATGTCGTTAAATTGATCATTATAGTGAAGAGGAAAAACTAAATAAGTAAGCGGATTTTCCAATGTATCATAATTGTATCCAGGGAAAGTTAGTGTGCTATCGCTAAACATTTTATATTCACTCATTCCAATTAAAGAATCAACGATGTTAATATGCGAAGGATGATTGCCGGAGCCTACTACATGGTTTTTTAAAATTCTGGAATCACTTGTGTCAATACTGCTGAAATCCCAAATTTTGTTAATACCTGAGCTTCCAACCGATAAAGTTTTTTCTACTTCTACATATTCGAAGTAATCACCAATTTCTGGTTGATGTTCATGTGCGTAAATAACTACCTGTGCACTGCTGTATATTGAGTACAGCAGAAAGTAAACGACGATAAATTGCTTTTTCATAACTATTGTTTTAGGTTACTAATTGAAAAAGCAGATGAATTTCCCAGTGTTAATTTATTTAATAAGAGTATGGAGTAGAAATTAAAATTTTGAAAAACTATCGATTCATTCGTCCTTTTTATTAAAAACCCATTGCTCAAATGTTTATACCCTAATGGTATTTTAGAATTCTTTTTAAAACTAGATTAGGGTATAATTGTTTAATATGAAACTCTCCAAATGGAATCTTCGCATTTATGGTTTGTTAATTCAAGAGGGTAGAATTCTGCTTACCGATGAAGTGCGTAATGGAATTAAAATGACCAAATTTCCTGGTGGTGGATTAGAATTTAACGAAACTTTTGAGGAGTGTTTGTATCGTGAATTCATGGAGGAAATGGATCAACCTATTAATGTTTTAGAATATTTTCACCACAACGAAAACATACAACCTTCGGCTTTTAATACCGAGGAAAGATTGATTAGCTTTTATTATAAAGTAGAGATAAAAGGAAGGGTGAATTTTGAAACAGTTTCTACTCCTTTTCAGTTCAAAGACGAATCAACACAATGCTTTCGCTGGGTTGAACTTTCTAGCGTAAGCGAAGAAGAGTTAAGTTTTCCTATCGATAAAAAAGTTTTGAAAATGCTTAAATCAAAATAAAAATATGCGCTATTTATTTATTCTGGCTATTGCGGCTTTAACTATTACTTCCTGTTCTCCATCACATTTTGTGGTGCCTTTACAAAGGAAATCACATGCGGTGAATTTTTCATTGGGTGGTCCCTTAATCAATTATTCTAACCTCGTGATTCCGGTTCCATTTGCAAGTTTGCAATATGGCTATGGTTGGAAAAAGAAAACCACTGTTTATGGCGGATTACAACTGACATCAGCTGCTTTTGGAGTAGTACATACAGAGTTAGGATTGACTCACCAATTGTTTTATCGTACCGATAATAAGTTAGGACTGAGCGTTTCTCCTACCTTTAATTTGATGTATGATAAATGGGAAAATCATTTTAAATTTTATCCGCAATTCGACATGAATTTGTATTGGCATTTTAAAGGAGAGAATAGAGGAAGTTGTGATTGTACGGGTGAAGGTAAAACATTTATGTATGCTTATGTGGGCGCTAGCAATTGGATTGAATTGGCTACCAAACGCCTCGATGGCTTAAACCAATCCACCAATTTAATTTTTATGCCTCAGGTGGGAATCAACATGGGGTCGGCATCCTGGAAGTTTAATTTCGAAGTAAAATATATGGGTTTAGGTACTACTAACAACAATACTGTGGTGGAATATTTTAATCCTATTTCCGATAAAGGTGCTATAGGAGCATACCTTTCCGTAACAAAAATAATTACAGCAAAACATTAAAAATTGAGCTATGAAAAAGTTGATTTATATACTGGTTTTAATTTTTCCTTTTTCTTGTTTGCGCTTGGATAGCAACTTGTATAATAATTCTAAAGTAGATGCTTACAAGTGGGATAACTATGGTGGTGCAGTAGATTTTTATACTCCCTCCTCGTATAATATTCCTCAAAATTTTATGAACGAAATTACTTTGGTTTCAAAGGATACCGTAGTAAATAAAAATTATAATATTAAAGCGCTGTACATTGGTAACCTGGTAACGGTTGCTCAGGATACTATTATTTTGTATTGTCATGGAAATCGTGATCATATGGATTTTTATTGGCCTCGCGCAAAAACTTTGGCTAATGTGGGAGGTAAAAATCGATTTGGAGTTTTTATGTTTGATTACCGTGGTTATGGCCTGTCGGAAGGAGAATCAACAGAAGAGAGCATGAATGAAGATCTCACGGCTGCGTTAGAATGGCTAAAAAGTAAAGGAGTTACCAGCAGTAAATTAGTGATTTATGGTTTTAGTTTAGGAAGTGCATGTTCTTCTTATGAAATGGCTTATCCTCGCTCCAGTTTAAAACCTTCCAAATTGATTTTAGAAAATCCTTTTGCGTCGGCAGCAACCATGGTGGCCGATGCTTCGCGTTTGTCAATGCCTTCTTCCTTTTTTACCAATGTAAAAGTAGATGTGTCGGAAAACATAAAACGGGTGAATGAACCTTTTATGTTGCTTTCCAGTGCCGATGATAAATTTCTTAAACCGTCAACGCATCACGATGTTGTTTCAGCTAATTATAAAGGACTTTACAAAGAAGTGCACTCTGTTCCTGGCGCTGATCACGGACATTTAATAGATGTATGGGGATTAGATAATTATAGAAATACGATGGAAGCATTTTTATTGAAATAAAAAATAATGAAAGCATTTTACACTATTGCACTTTTAATTCTTTCCAACACCTTCATGATTTTTGCCTGGTATGGGCACTTGAAATTTAAGGAAATGAAGTGGTTTGAAAATATTGGATTATTAGGTATTATAGCCATTAGCTGGGGAATTGCATTCTTTGAATACTGCTTTCAGGTGCCTGCCAACAGAATAGGCTATAAAGAGAATGGCGGTCCCTTTTCCTTAATGCAATTAAAAGTAATTCAGGAAGTAATTACATTGGTGATTTTTATGATTTTTTCAATGGTGGTTTTCAAGAATGAAACCTTCCGGATGAATCATGTTATCGGTTCAGTATTTTTGGTGCTCGCGGTATATTTTATTTTCAAGAAGTAATTAGGTAGAGTCGAAATGCTTCCGACTTTAAAAAGATTATTTTTCATAAAATCAAAAGGAATTATCTCTCTTTTAAGTCGAAAGCATTTCGACTCTACGAAAAATATTTGCTGTTTTGTTGAGGATTAATTATCCTCTCTTCAGTCTCTGAACCAAATCTTTTTGTACTTCCATCCAGTCGTCGTAAAGCTGAGAACCGATATACATTTCTTTTATTTCTGAACCGCGAATAATTTTATTTACACCGTCAATTGCTTTTTTAATCAACTCTTCGTCGGGTTTTATTTTATTGGCAGTAATCCAATCTTCTAATGTTTCAGGAATATCATCTGCCGGATCTTCTTTAATAGCTGCTACCGTTTCTGCTGCTGCTAAAAAATTGCAGCAGGTCATCATGTCGGTATCCGTTGGTTTGAAGTTTTTCAAAAAGTTGTCGATTTCTTTAGCGATGTTCGCTACTTTGTTCGACTGAACTAATTCTTCAGCCCATTCTAAAGATGTGTCGTTTTCGAAGTTGCTAATACCCCAGCTCATATTTTAATTTTTAATGATTAGTTTTTAATTCAAATTATCTTTCCAATTATATCTTCTGCTGCTTCAGGTATCTTAGTACCCGGACCGAATATACCGATCACTCCGCTTTTGTACAAAAAATTATGATCTTGTTCTGGTATAACGCCACCCACTATTACTTTAATATCCTCTCTGTTTTTCTTTTTTAGTTCTTGTAATACTTCGGGTACTAAAGTTTTGTGTCCGGCTGCCAAAGAAGAAATGCCTATCAAATGAACGTCGTTTTCTATGGCTTGTTTTACACATTCTTGTGGCGTTTGAAACAATTGTCCTAAATCCACATCAAACCCCAAATCAGCGAAGGCGGTGGCAATTACTTTTGCGCCTCTATCATGGCCATCTTGCCCTAATTTCGAAATTAGAATTCGCGGAGGTCTTCCGTGTTTTAGCGCAAATTCTTTTACTTTTTGCATTACTAATTTAAAATCGTTTTGATTACTGTAAGTGTTGCCATAAACACCTGCACTCACATTGTATTTAGGTTGATATCGTGTAAACTCTTTTTCTAAGGCCAATGATATTTCTCCTAAAGTAGCTCTCATACGGGCAGCCTCCACACACAGTTCCAAAAGATTGAAATTTTCTTTCTGTGCGCTGCTGGTGATGCGATTCAATATTGCTTCAACCGCTTTATTGTCGCGATTTTCCTTCAAATGTTTTAACCTCGAAATTTGCTTGTTTCTAACTTCTTCATTGTTGATTTGCAGGATATCGAACTCGTATTTCTCCTTACTTTGATAGCGATTTAAACCTACAATTATTTCTTTGGTACTATCGATATCGGCCTGGCGTTTTGCTGCTGCTTCTTCAATCATTCTTTGTGGTACGCCTGCTTCAATGGCTTTGGTCATGCCACCAATTTCCTCAATTTCATTAATTATTTTTTTAGCTCTCTCTATCATTTCTGAGGTGAGATTTTCAAAATATTCACTTCCGCCCAGCGGATCGATATAGGCACAAATTCCGCTTTCTTCCTGAAGAATCAGTTGCGTATTTCTTGCTATGCGTGCCGAATTATCGGTGGGTAATGCTACCGCTTCATCAAAGGAGTTGGTATGTAAAGATTGTGTTCCACCCAGCACAGCAGCCAAAGCCTCAATCGTTGTTCGGGCGATATTGTTGAGCGGATCTTGGGCAGTTAGGCTCCATCCGCTGGTTTGACAATGGGCGCGCAACATCATTGATTTTTCATTTTTTGCTCCCATTTTTTGCATCCACTCACACCATAGTGTTCTGCCGGCTCTCATTTTTGCAGCTTCAGCAAACACATTCATTCCTATTCCCCAGAAGAAGGAAAGACGGGGAGCAAAATCATCAATTTTTAATCCCGATTGAATTCCTGTTTTCACATACTCTAACCCGTCGGCAATGGTCAAAGCTAATTCCAAAGTAGCATCAGCTCCGGCTTCTTGCATGTGGTAGCCCGAAATACTGATGGAATTAAATTTGGTCATTTTCTCGGCGGTGAATTGAAAAATATCTTTTACAATTCTCATGGATGGTGCAGGTGGATAAATGAAAGTGTTACGCACCATAAATTCTTTCAAAATATCGTTTTGAATGGTGCCTTGCAAATCATTTGTTTTTACTCCTTGTTCTTCTGCAGCCACAATATAAAAAGCCATAATGGGCAATACGGCGCCATTCATGGTCATAGAAACCGAAACTTCATTTAAAGGAATTCCTTGAAAAAGAATTTTCATGTCTTCCACCGAATCTATGGCAACACCCGCCATTCCTACGTCGCCATGTACACGAGGATGGTCGCTATCGTAACCGCGATGGGTAGGTAAATCGAAAGCAATCGACAATCCTTTTTGTCCGCCTGCTAAATTTTTTTTGTAAAATTCATTCGATGCTTCAGCCGTGGAAAATCCTGCATATTGTCGGATAGTCCATGGTTTTTCAGTGTACATGGTAGGATAGGGGCCGCGCAGGAAATTGGGTTTACCTGCATCGGCCAAAGTAAATTCTTTAACCTTTTCAGCCGAAACAAATTGATTGTATTTTATTTTCGAAAAATCTGGTTTCATCATTACAATTGTTTCTCCATAAAATAAATTTTTCCATTGACTGCTTTAGCGTATTTATTGCCTCCTATCAGCACTTGTTTTTTATCTTTGTAACGTTGAACTTCGCTATCGTTATTTTCTTTAATCCATTGTTGAATTCTTCCAGAAGAAAGTATCTTACTGTATCCACCTTCTTTTTCTATTTCTTGAAAAATAGTCCAGCTTTCCTGAGCCACTTCATCACTTTTTATTTTTAGTGTTGTAGCCCCTTTTATAGGATTTTGTAGGGTTTTTAATCGTGCTTCTTCTTTGAGCAAATGGATAATATTTTCACTAATTCTTTTTGATTTTTCTTGTTGGTTGAAAGAACTCATTTGAATATCATCAACCTGGGCTAGAATTAGCGAAAAAGCTTGAATACTCTGGCGAATTAAATTCAATTCACTATCGTTGGAAGTGTAATAACGAGTTCCCATTACACCTGTTATTTTAGGTAGTTCATTGGAATTTGGATAGTAACATTTCACGAGGTTGAACACGAGTAACTTCAAAGCACTGACCTTACTCAATTCAGCAATGAATTGTACACCCACACTAACTTGAATTTCAATTGAATTTGGCCTTGTTTTTTTATGAAGTGCTTCGCTGAGTTCTGCTAATATCAACGCAATTTGATGATGTGGTGAAAGACCTTCTTCCTCAAAAGAACATTGATTAATCACCATAAGTTTTTACTTTTCTATTATCACAAACAAGTCTTCATTTTTTTTCTTCATTCTAAACATCTCCCTCGCGTATTTTTCAACGTAAACGGAGTCGCTGAGGTTTCTTAGTAAACTTTTACTGTTATCAATAGATTTTTGATAATGTTCTTTTTTGGTTTCTAATTCTTCTTTTTGCTCTCCCAATTCATAATGAAAAAATAAATTGTTTTGATCAAAAAAGCATACCCATAAAGCAAAAGCTAAAGAGATGATAACATACTTGTTTTTAAGGTAAGGCAGTATTTTTTCTTTGGATAAGATCATAGTACTAAAGTTATTTTAAATCCAGTAACAATGAAAAGAGAAGGAGCTAAGATTATAAACAGCGACTTGTTGGCGATTAAAATTTAATTTGAAAGGTACCTGTTATTCCAAAGTGTGGGGCTTTTGGGTTATTTAAGTTGGTGAGTCGCCATAGCGCATCGATACGCATTACTTTAAAAATATTTTCTATTCCAAATCCTGCTTCTAAATAGGGTTGATTCAGGCCCGACATACCCACAGGCAACGATACTATTTTTTGATTTTCCGCAGATACACTTCCCATCACCCCTCTGGCAAAAGCCAATTCGCGCCATTGTAATTTTCTAAGCAGAGGAATTTTATTTAAGAACAATCCCTGGAAATGATGGGTAGCCATTACCTGAACATATTGATCACTCACAAATTCAAATAAATTCATGAGGTTAAATGCTTCTGCATCGAAATAATAGGAGTTGTTTCCAATGTGTGTGATCAATAAAGGGTAAGGTACATTTCCCCATATTTTACCAGCTTCTCCAATAAATTGAGTGTAACCAATATTGCCAATGTACCAGTTGTCTACAATTTTTATTTTGGCTTTATGAAAACCAAAATCACCTCCTAAAAATCCTTTCATTGCCACCTCGTACGAATAAGTAATGATAGGGTACCTGGTGCTTAAGCTCACTCTCCGGAAATTTTCCTGTAATATTTTTTCTTTGTAAGCTATTCGTCCCGATAAGGTAAAGCTGCTGTATTTGATAGAGCTTAAAAAGGTGTTATCGGGCTTTTCAAAAAATAAAGGAGCTACCGGTTTAATATCAAACCAACCAAAAGTAATTCTGTTGTTGGTTCCTTTCATCCATTCTTTTTCGAAGTAAGCGGTATATTTTTCTACAAAAAGATATTTAACAGAATCTCGGCGGGAAAGTGAGGCTAAAATATTGTCGTTCAAAAAGGCATCAGGACTGGTATTCATTACCTGCAAATCATTTCCAATATCTACGCCCAAATAAGTTCTTTTGGGAGAAAGCTTAAAGAAGTATTGCGCGTGAATATCGTATTTTATTTTCCTGTCTAAAGTACCATAAGCGCCATAACCAGTAATTCTCCATTTGTCGCTGAATTTAATATTGGTTCTTCCGCAAATTTTATATCTGTTTCCCTCCACACCATTCCAACTAAACGTAGTGTAATAAGGTCCCCATTCTAATTTACCTAAAGGAAGAAATCCAGTATAGGTCATGATGAATAGTTTCTTGGCTACGTTAAAATATTTTGTTTGCATTGCGCTATCGATATTATTGAAAGACTGCTTTTCTTTCTCACTAAAATCTTTAGGTCGCTTCTCTTCCCAATGATCATACTGCATTACTGCAGAATCGCTTACAATTACTTTTTGTGTGGGGTCGAAAAAATTATTTTCCTTGGCTTGATTGATAATGTATTTACTGAAATAGGTTTGTTTTAAACCGTACATTCCTAATTGCTTATCAGCAAGATTGGCGTCAACGTAAATAGTTTCTTTTAAAGGCATCCAATGACCGTTAACTCTTGTAAAAGTTTTTTCCATTTCCATGCTTTGCACATAGTTGATGTTGGCATCTTTAGCCATGTTCATGGTGGCTTTGGTGATGGCATAGCTTGCGCTGTCGATCCAAAGATGTCCGCGAAAAGTAAGTTCCTGAGAACGCAATGGAATATAATATAAATGGTAAACAGTATTGCTATCGGTGTGCGTGGTATCTACCAAAATATAGTCGTAAGAGAACGTTCCTAAAGAGGCTAAGGGACTAACAAAGTTCTGATTGAAATTAAATATATAGTCGTCGTAAATATTGAAATCGAGATAGAAATTAGAAGAAAATTCTGCAATACTTTTATTTTGAATTCCGGCAGTATGACTGGCTTCTACAAATTCATTTTCAAGTTTAGGGTTGTTTTTGAAGTAGTATTTTGATGACGTTTCCGATATGAGTAAAGGCACACTTCTTTTTTTGAAAGTTGTAGAGTCAATATTTTTAAATAAAAAACCAATGGGTTGTAAAAAAATGTTGTGTGCAAAGTTGGTGTCTACATTATTGATATTGAATTGTATTTTCGTATAGTTGCTACTTTCGTATGCCTCTAGTTTTTTAAAGTTATTGAGGTCTTTGTTTTCCACCACTTTTTTCATGATGATTTCTGCCGGATCATCCTTTTTTCTCTTTCTTTTTTTACCTACAATTTGAACTGTAGAGCTAAGGTTTTCTTTTTTACTTAATTCAATTTTAATAGAGAGAACAGATTTGTTGATTGCTATTTTTCTGGTTCGATATCCCACCATAGAAATAACCAGGCTATCTGCTTCATCGGTTTGCAAGTAAAACTTCCCTTCTGCGGTGGCAGCAGTTCCATACATTTTCTTGGCTAAATATAAGTTAGCATGAGGAAGTGCTTGTTGCGTAGCAGAATCAATAACGACACCAGCAATTATAATTTGAGCATTGGAGGAAATGGAAAGTGAAATGAAAAAAGCAAGTAGTAATTTCCTCATGATATTACTTTGCTGAGTTTGGTTTTTGTGGTAAAGACATCCAATGACTCACTTCCTGAAAAAAGTGATTGGTTAAACCTTCCCCGCTCCAAAAATGATCACTTCTACTATTTTTATGTCGGGGTTTATGAGCGCCGTAAAAATTTTTATTGAAACGGAGAATTTTAATAGGTTGTAAGGTTCTTTCAGTAGGATCACCTGGCGTGGGCACATAGTTTTCAGGCAAATAGGCCAACACCAATTCATTATCAGCTGGTAGTTGCTCATTTACATTGATCCACTGCATCATGGTGATTAATTTTGGGGTTGTTGCAATTTACGTTTTCGGTTGTAAATAGGCAAGTAGATGAACGATAAACCGCCGGCAATTACATTGGTAATAGTCATCATAAATAAGGCAATAAATGAATAAATGAAGGCATTAGGTTCGCTTACACCGTAAACTACTAAGGTAAATGTTACCAATACATTCCATGTTCCAATTCCACCTGCGGTAGGTATAATCATACCTACACTTCCCATAATTAATGCTGCAAAAGCAATAACAGGACTCAAGTTTTGAGTAGATTCATAAGATTTAAAAGAAACATAAAGTACTCCGAAATACATGGTCCAAATCAAGATACTATGAATAAAGAAAGCCCATTTTCTTTTAATGTTTTTGGTGCTTTTTACTCCTTGCCATAAATCGAAAAGAAGTTTTCCTATTTTGTTTCCGATTTTTGTGGCTAAAATTCTATTTCGCAAAAGATAGAGAGCAATTACTACAATAATTCCAATTATTCCTGCAGCAATTAAGTAAGGCCATAAATGAGCTTTTTCTTTCAAGCTTTCTTGAACATCAGGACGATTGAAATAAGTTTTCATAAAATCGAGCTGACTCAAAACCAATAGTCCTGTTAATATTGCCAAGGCTATCATGTCGATCACCCTTTCTACCAATACGGTTCCCACTAATTTTGCCACTGGTACTTTTTCGTATTTGTATAAAATAGAACACCTGCTTATTTCACCCGAGCGGGGAATTACCAAATTCGAAAAATACATGATGTTCACACTTAAAAAAGTGTTCATCGTATCGGGTTTATAACCCAAAGGCTCAATAATAGTTTGCCATCTCACGGCTCTTGAATAGTTACTGATAAGCGATAATATAAAAGCAAGAATATACCAGCTCATGTCCATGTTTTCAATCTCTTTCCAAAGGTTGATAGGACTCCATGCTTTTAATTTGTATTGAATGTCTTTGGGAGCTACAGTCGATTTTGTTTCATCGTATTTTTGATAAGCACTTGGTTTTTGCAATGGAATAGTATCCATGATCTCGTAGTAAATACCATCTTCACTTCTTTCTAAAGTAAAGAATTCACAAGTGCTGTTCGCCGTATCGGTCCATGAAACAACATTTTGATTTAAGTGGTTGGTAC
This sequence comes from Flavobacteriales bacterium, assembly GCA_023251075.1. Lineage (GTDB taxonomy): Bacteria > Bacteroidota > Bacteroidia > Flavobacteriales_C > JAHEZL01. The sequence goes on from JAHEZM010000028.1 coordinate 34,568, forward strand.
TTTTAGTGAAACTAACTTCTTTGAAATTTTTCCCGCCCTTATTCTTTTCATACAAATACCACATTAAACCTAAGCCAATGCCCAAGAACAACAAATATTTAAGAATATTCAGAATTTTCGCCTTCACGTTGGCAAAGATGAACAAAAAAGTTGAAAATGCCCAATGGTATCTAGTAACCGAAGATTTGTTCGAGAGTTAACAATTTCACTTCTCCTTTTTCACTTAACCATTTCATATTCAGTGATTTGGTATTTCCTAGAATGAGGTAGGCAAATTTCTTATTGTTTAAATTTTTATTTTGAAAATCAGACAGATCGGTAAAGGTTAGCGTGTTCAATGCGGAATATAGATCTTTTCTTCTATCGTAGTCATAACCCAATCGCATATTATTTCTGTAAGTTCCGAAGATACTGGCTTTACTGATTCTACCGGTTTCAATGTTTTGTTTTAGAGAGGTGGTAGCAGTATGCCATATTTTTTCAGAATAAGGTACTTTTTGAATGATAGTATCCATCGATAAAATGGCCTCTTTCATCTTGTCGGCCTGTGTACCCAACATTCCCCAAAAGGTATAAGGTTCTTCTTTGTAAAATGGTTCGTTGTATGCACCGCCCACGCCATAAGCCAAAGCTTTCGATTCTCTGATTTCCTGGAAGGTGATCGACGACATGTCACCACCAAAATATTCATTGAAAATTTGAGCGATGGAAGCCACTGAAGGATCGAAGGTTTTTCCTTTGGTGTAGATCCAAATGCTGGCTTGCTGCATGTTGTAATCTACCACGTAAACCTCGTTTTTCTGTATATCTCTTTTTGTAATGATTTTGGGTGTTAATCCATCTTGTAAAGTTTTTGGAAAAGTAGATTTTAAAGTAACTAACTGAGCAGGAGAAAGAGCAGGGGAGTATAAACAAATTTGATTTTTGCTCATCCATAATTTTTCAATTTCGGCCAGTAATTGAGAAGAGCTGAACTGTTCTATTACTTTGGGTGTTGGTTTTTGTAAATAAGGGGAATTGGCGCCATACAAAACATAACTCGATTGCGCATTTTGGATCACATCTTTATTCAATTTATCATCCGATTTCATTTTCAGCATTTTCATTTTTAATGCTTTCAATGCTTGTTCATCCGCAACGCTTTCTGTGAAAAAAGATTGAACAATAGCCAAAGCTTCGGGCATGCTTTCCGCTAAACCATTTAAGTTGATGGTGGTTTCGTGAGCTTTTACACTAATGTTGTAATTACATGCAATTTTGTAAAAAGCTTCATTCAATTGTGCATTGGTATATTTTTTAGTTCCTAATTTCTTAAGATAATCTATAGCGCTTTCCAATAAAGGATTTTCGTACGATCCAAAATCATAATGGATAGAAATTGAAAATAGTGAGTTGTCTTTATTTTCAATCGTCCATAATTCACCTCCATTTTCCAATTTGCTAATGGCCAATTCTTTTTTGAAATCTACATAAACCGGTTCAATATTTTTAGGATTGCTTTTCGCCAATTCTTTTGCAAATTCACTGGTATTTTCTCTATTCATTTGAATAGGTGTAATACTTGGTTTTTGAACTTTTGCGGCTGATTTTTCAGTGGAAGTTCTTTTGTAAACTACCACTGCACCTTGAGGAGAATAATTGCTTTTACAAAATTCAACGATGTCGTTTTTAGTGATTTTTTCCAACTCAGCAATTTCCTCCACTACTTTTTTGTATTCTACTTTGCTATTGAATGCTTTTAATAAAGTTCGTGCTGCACCGTCAATCGACTCTCCTGATTTTAGAGATTCATACTTCATGTTTTTAATAATGGCAGGAAGTAACCAATCTTCAAATTCTCCTTTTTTTAATTTTTCTATTTGCTCAAATAATAATTCCTGGGCTTGTTCTAAAGTTTGGTTTTGCGTAGGTACTGCATATAAAACATGTGCAGTGTAATCATTGTAGTTTAGCAAATAAGTTCCTGCCTGCGCCACTTTTTGCGTTGAATTTAAATTGATGTCGATTAAACCGGCATAAGCATTGTTTAATATTTGATCGATCATATTTAAGATGTAAGCCTTTTTAGTGAAGGGCGAAGCATGAAAGGGATAAGTGAGCATTATATATTCACCATCGGCACCAAACACTTCAGCTTTTCTTAAAGTGGTAATGGGATCTTCTACTTCATATTTAAAATCGGGAAGCGCTTTTGATTGTAATTTTCCAAAAGATTTATTGATTTCAATAATCACTTCATCGGGATTAAAATCTCCCGAAAGGATCAATGCCATATTGTTGGGAACATAGTAAGTGTTGTAAAACTCTTTTATTTTTTTGAGGGAAGGATTTTTTAAATGTTCTATAGTTCCAATATTGGTTTGGGTTCCGTAAGGATGTTTTAAAAAACATTGTTCTAATAATTTTTCGTAAGCCAATCGATCATCATTATCCAATGCAATATTTTTTTCTTCATACACTGCCTCCAGTTCGGTATGAAATAAACGGAATACAGGATATTCAAATCTTTCGTATTCTAATTTCAGCCAATTGCTAATTTGATTCGATGGAATGTTATTCACATAAGTAGTTTGATCGGGCATTGTGAAAGCGTTGGTGCCGGTAGCACCCATCAATGAAATTAAACGGTCGTATTCATTAGGGATGGCATATTTTGAGGCTTCGTATGATAAGCTATCGATGGTGTGATAGATCTTTTTTCTTTTTAAAGTATCGGTAGTGCTTCTATAAATTTCAAATTGATTTTCTATTTCATCCAACAGCACTTTTTCTTTTTCGTAGTGGATGGTTCCCATGTGTTCACTTCCTTTAAATAACATATGCTCTAAATAATGCGCTAATCCGGTAGCATCGGCCGGATCGTTTTTACTACCAGCATTTACAGAGATATAAGTTTGAATTCTTGGCTTTTCTTTATTCACACTCAGGTAAACTTTAAAACCATTGTCTAAAGTGTAAATTCTGGTTTTTAATGGATCTCCTTCTACTGTTTCGTAAGCGAATTGCTTCTGTGTATTTTGTTGGATTGAATTCTGCTGTGGTACTTTATTGTAGCAGGATACGGCGAAAATGATAAGAAGCGAAATGCGAAGGATATATTTCATGATATAAATTTTGTGGAGTAAATATAATAAATGCTCCTAATTTTCTGTAGCTAATAAATTTTCCCTTGGTAGCTTCTGAATCCGTGTGTGCAATAGCTGCATTTTTTTAAAACAAAATTTCCTTTTTCGTTGCGAGCTACAAGATACTCTGTGAAATAATCGCGAGGTGCTGGTGTATAAACGCCGTCTAGTATTGTTGGTTCATCGATAGAATAAAATGCAGATTTTCGAAGGGCAGACAGAGATTTTTCGTAGGCATCTTTTAGTTTACTTTCATTTAAATTCAATGCAAAATCATCGCAGCAAACACTACGAAAAAAATCACATACAGAATAAAGGGTATCTGCATTAGTTTTTTTTCTAAGTGTAATTTGGTCCTCAATAATGGTGTCCACTATCCACAAATTACATTCGTTCATTAATTGTTTAGCATCTTTCGAAAGATCTTTCCAGCTTAGCAATTTTGTGTATTGAATGGTATCGCTTTTCAATTTTACATGAACCACATATCTAAATCCAACAGTGCATCTAAGAGAATCAGGATGCAGAAATCTTTTTGCGTAGGCACCATCTAAATTCTGACCAAGTTGCAACGATCTTCTTTCATCCAACCAATTTCCACCCACTACTAGTTTCCCATTTTTATCGTTGCGCAGATTATAGTAGCTTTCAATTTCGTAAATTATTGAGTCTTCTTTTGTTTTTGACGACAAAAGATATTTTTGTCGTTGAGCGAAAATTGCTCCCCATTGGCTGTAATCATGGTTAGTCCATTCCGATACGTTATTGGCCAAGCAATAAATTCCTTGTGAATTCCGGTGTTCAGCAGCGATCAATGGAAAATCCTTTTCCCATTTTCGTCGAGTAGGAGTGGTATGCAATCCTCCATCTAAAACAAGATCTCCGAGTGTTAAGGCATTTCGGTAAAGTGCTGCCCGTAATGGCGCTTTCTTATTTTTTATTCTAATGTCTTCTGCTTTGAAGCATAAATCTGTAACAAAATTATTGTCGAAAACATACATCGCCGCCGAACTATCAGAATCATAGTGAACAGAACTTTTTATTGCAAATTCTCTTTCTGCCATCGATGGTAAATCAACTTCAACTAGTATATCCGGATTTAGTTTTCCCCATTCTTTTTGTAGTTTTTTTGTTTTCCAATCACAAAAGGCTTTCGCTTGCCAATAGTTTATTCCGGTTACAGGATATTCTTTATAAACAGGATGCCAGAAATACAGCATGGTCATCGGTTCATTGAAAGAGTATTCAAAATCATGTATCCAGGCTAGTGTATCGGGATATATATTAATCACTTTTCCATTAAGTGAATAATTAAAAATATCAGTTCTTATAGTTTGTCGTTTGTAAAATCTTTCTTCTTCTTTTTTAAAAAGAAATTTGTTCATAATATTTACAACATTAGTGTCTTCAATATTGATTGCTTTTTCCCAATTAACAGTGGTATCAATGTTGGTTATATGGATATAATCTCCCCCTAAATATTTTCGGATGATTGAATCGTGTACATCTTTAATAAATTCCTGGTATTCTCCATTGGTAACTTCACCCTTTGAAAAATAGAAGGGTTTATATAAATCGGAAATTAGTTGGATGGGCAGAGTACTAAAACTAAGGTTTTCTCCACTACAAGAGGTATTCATGTTTACAGTGTCGACGTAATAACGGATAGCTGCAGGAAACAGAAGTTTATTGTCGATAATTCTTTCATCAATAGAAAGTTTTTTTAATTGTGTGGAGGGGTTGAAATACACAAAATTAGAGGGAGTTTTTTTAAGTGGTACACCTTCATATTTTTTTATTGGTATCATGGTGTTAACATGCTCTCCAAAAGGTGTAATAAATGTATTGCTGTATCTGAAATTAATGGTGCTTACAGTATCATACACCAATTTAAATTCTACTTTATTCTTTTGTCCAATGGCAATATCGCTCATTAAAAAGCATACGATCAATAGTAAATTCCTCATCCTTAAATTTTGATTTTTAAATATAATGCAATTTATGGCAAGACGTAACACTTTATCATAGTTGTTTGTTTATCACTCTTTTCAATTCCTCTTCCTTCACTTTTTAATCAATTAATAAAATTTTAACCACAGAGAGCGCAGAGACACTGAGTTTCCCAGAGATTGATTGTAAAACACAAGGGCGCTTTGCTTTAAGGAGTTCACAGAGGCTGGGACTTAAATCATGTAACTTATTTTCGGATGCTCCACTCAGTGAACTCAATTAAAACGCAGTGTCTCCGTGAAGAATAAATGAATTGAATTTTCTGTGGAACTCAGTGTCTCTGTGGTTAAAGAAAGAAATTTTATTTTCTTATTTATTTCACCACCATCTTACCGGTGCTAAAAATTTCATTATTATCTTTCAATTGATAAAAATACACTCCGCTTTGATTGCCTAAGTTAATTTCTGTTTTGCTATTGGTGATAGTAGTTTCTAAAACTTTATCTCCCAAAATATTGAAGACTGTGAGTACTTGTGAATTCGGATTTTCTACTTCGATGATGAACTTTCCGTTGGATGGATTTGGATATACTTGAACATCGGTGAAGTTTATTAATGTTGGTATTCCTGCTGCTAAGGAAATATCAAAATTGCTGGAACAAGTAATACCATTGTAAGTAGCTTTATAAGTATAAGTTCCCGGATTAAGAGGTAATTTTTTCGACCAGGCAAAAGTTCGTGTTTTGGTATCGGTAGCACTATTGTAAGTCCAGCTTAAATAAACACTTTGATCGGGATTTAAAATACTCATGTTACCCACTAATCCGTTTACTTCATCACGAATAAAAATGTAAAATTTAGCATAGCCGGCAGTCATTCCCGGACCCTGAAAAGGTTGTTCGTAAGAGTTACTTTCATTGGGTGTTTCGGTGTTCGGACAACCTGGAAAAACGGCATCGGTAGTATGTACAGAAGCTTTAACCACTGCTGTTTCTTTGGCCGGTTTTTGCGCTGCCCACCAGCTTGAATTATTTAAAATATTACAATTTCCAAAGTAGGGATCTATGCGTGTTGAAACATCGGCACCTGCCCAAACTTCAAAATGTAAATGCGGACCTGATGCACTTCCAGAACTACCTACCATTCCTAAGTGTTCGCCAGCTACCACCGTTTGTCCCACTATTTTTGTTGTTACCGATCCGTTTTTCATATGCCAGTATAAGGCCGTCGACCCATCGCTGTGTTGAATCATAGCGTAATTGGCTGTTAAATTATTCGATGAGCAGTTTCTGTCAAACTCTCCATCATGAACAGCTACAATGGTTCCCGGAGCAGCAGCAACTACTTCTACTAAATCATTGTCCATTTTATAGAAATTAAAAGGCCAAGTGGCAATATCGGTACCTCTATGCCCGTCGTAAGAATTGGTTCCGCAATTAAAATCTTTGAAAGTTCCTGGATTGGCATCGTGATCTACATAAGCTGCTATATTATAGTAACTGCAATCTTTTAAAGATTCGGCTGGTTTTAAAGGCCATTCTAATGAAACAGTATTTCCATCCGTTTTGAATTGTGGTGATTTAATTCCGTTTTCAGCAACCAGTTTTTGTAGTTGTTCATATTCTGTTTCAGTGATACAAGGGTTTTCTGCATTCTGTTCTGCAATTTGAGCATTTAGCATATTTGAAATAGCAGTCAATATGATTGTGCCAATCAGAGTAATTTTTGTGCGCATAAGCAATGATTTTAGTAGTAAAATCCCTTTCACTTAAAACACCTTAAAGCAACTAAAAGTTACAATGATTTTGGATGGATTATTTTTTTCTGCAAATCATTAATCCGTCACGAACGGGCAATAAAACATTTTCAACGCCATCATGTTGTTGAATAAAGGTGTTGAACTCAAGAAGTTTTTGTGTGTCGGTATCGTTTGATTTTACTGGTTCAACCACCTTTCCACTCCACAAAACATTATCGGCAATAATGTATCCGCCACTCTTTACTTTATCGAAAACCAAGTTGAAATAAGGCAAATAATTCTCTTTATCGGCATCAATGAAAACGATGTCGAATTTTTCATTTAAAGTGGGAATGATTTCCAAAGCATTACCAATATGTTGCTGAATTTTGTTTTTGTATGGGGAGGCATCAATGTGTTTTTGTACAAAATTTTGTAATTCTTCATTGATATCAATAGTGTGTAATTTTCCCGTTTCTGTTAATCCTTCTGCCAAACAAAGTGCAGAATAACCAGTATAGGTGCCTATTTCAAGAATTCTTTCGGGTTTAATCATGTTGCTAAGCATAGATAAAACTCTTCCTTGTAGGTGCCCCGACAACATGCGTGGCTTTAATATTTTCTGATGTGTTTCGCGATTTAAATTATACAACCATTCGCTTTCCGGTGAAGTATGTTGAGTAGAGTAGAGATCTATATTTTCAGGTAGAAAATTCATTATTTTATTGCTGTGAGCTTTATCTTGTCAGATGAAATTACTTCAATTGTATATTTTCTCTTTACTCCTTTAGGAACATAAATGCCCTCTAATATTCCTTCTTCCGGCCTATATAAATTTCTGATTGAATAATGTAAGTTATATTTAATTCGAAAGTTATGTTCATCCAGTTCCACTTCATTTTGAGTGCAATTTTCTTTCTTTAAATATTTGCTGATACTTTTTGAGGCGTTTTTAGATGGTTGTTTTTGAAGAAAAATATTGTCATATGAAACAGAATCAATAATCCAATATTTACAATTTTGAATTAGATCTTTTTTTGTGCTTATGCTGTCTATAGGGTTTTGTGAAAATCCTACAGCGAAAATAAAGGACATAAGGAATAAAAGAATGTGTTTCAATGGAAGCATATCTACAAATTATTTTTCTCTAAAAAACAAAGAAATCGGAACGCCGCTTAAATCAAAATTCTCTCTCAGTTTATTTTCTAAAAAGCGTTTGTAATTTTCCTGAATGTATTTTGGATGATTACAGAAAAACGCAAAGGCTGGTGTTTTAGTGGGTAACTGAGTGATGTATTTAATTTTGATCAATTTTCCTTTTACTGCAGAAGGTGGATTGCGTTCAATAATTTCTTGCATCACTTCATTCAATACCGAAGTTTTAATGCTTGCTGTTCTTCTTACATTCACTTCTAAAGCTACTTCTAAAGCTTTTAAAATTCTTTGTTTATCGGGAACTGCTGTAAAAATAATTGGTACATCATTAAAAGGTTTTGTTGCTTCCTGAATAGCGGTGGTATAAGAGTTTACCGAGTTACCGTCTTTGTTGGGAATCAAGTCCCATTTGTTCACCACGAAAACCACTCCTTTTTTACTTTTAACTATGATATTGAAAATGCTTAAATCCTGAGCCTCCAAACCTAAAGTAGCATCAATCATTAGCAAACACACATCAGAATTTTCAATCGCGTTCAAAGTTCTTAAAGTAGAGTAGAATTCTAAATCTTCATCTACCTTGTTTTTTTTACGCAAACCAGCGGTGTCGATCAAAATGAAATCATGACCAAAGGCGGTGTATCTGGTGTGGATGGTATCTCTCGTTGTACCTGCTATTTCGGAAACAATAGTTCTTTCCGTATTTAAGAAGGCATTCACAATAGATGATTTTCCAACATTTGGTCGGCCCACTACTGCAATTCGAGGTAAGCCGGTGGTGTCTTCTGGTTTTTCCTCATCTAGTTCAAGTGCAACGGCATCTAGCAATTCTCCTGTTCCGCTTCCGCTTAAGGAAGAAATACTAAACACTTCTCCTATACCAAAAGAGTAAAATTCGGCTGCATCTGCCTCACGAAGGTTGTTATCTACTTTATTGGCCACTAAAAAAACCTTTTTCTTTGATCGGCGGAGAACATCAACCACACCTTCATCTAAGTCGGTAATGCCTGTTATAACATCCACCATAAATAGTATCACTTTACATTCTTCAATAGCAATTTTAACTTGCCTTTTGATCGCCATATCGAACGAAGCTTGCGAATCTTTTACATATCCTCCGGTATCAATTACAATAAATTCTTTACCATTCCATTCTGCGCGTCCGTAATGACGGTCGCGTGTTACTCCCTCTTGCTCATCTACAATCGCTGTGCGCGATTCAGTTAGTCTGTTGAAAAGGGTTGATTTACCCACATTGGGTCTTCCTACAATTGCTACAATATTTGCCATAGGGCAAAAATAGCGATTTGATTTTACTATTTTTACCCCATGCAAGGATTGGTGTTAAAATCTACAGGTAGTTGGTATGATGTTAAGCTGGAAAACGGTGAGCGCATTTCTGCGCGTATTCGCGGGAAGTTCAGGTTGGAAGGGCTTAAGGTAACTAACCCTATTGCAGCAGGCGATCAGGTGGAGATGGAAAAAGATAAGGATGATAATTTTGTGATTCATCAAATTCTTCCCCGAAAAAACTACATCATTCGTAAATCGGTTAATCTTTCTAAGCAATACCACATATTGGCAGCTAATTTAGATCAGGCTATTTTGGTGGTGTCGGCAACACATCCTAAAACTTTTTCTGAGTTTATTGATCGTTTTTTGCTTACCGCTACAGCCTATCATATTCCTGCTGTTTTAGTGTTCAACAAAGTAGATTTATATGGCGCAGAGGAGAAGCAGCAATTACAGGAATGGATAGATATTTATTCGGCTGCAGGCTATAATTGTAGAAGAGCGAGTGCGAAGAGTGGGGAAGGAGTAGGAGAAATAAAAGAATTGTTGAGAGGAAAAATTTCTATGTTGTCGGGACATTCGGGCGTTGGAAAATCTACATTGATCAATTCTATTGATTCAAATTTAAATTTAAAAACGGCCGCTATATCTGATATGCACGAACAAGGGAAACACACTACTACTTTTGCAGAAATGCACGAATTGATTTTTGGTGGTTATGTAATTGATACCCCTGGCATAAAAGGGTTAGGATTGGCAGATATGAAGAAGGAGGAGTTGTGCAGATATTTTCCTGAATTTTTGAAATTTTCATCGCAATGTAAATTTCATAATTGTGTACATATCAATGAACCGGGTTGTGCGGTGAAACAGGCAACAATCAATGGTGAAATTCGTGAGGAGCGCTACAACAGCTATGTTCATATGTATAACGAAGACGATGAACAATACCGTTCATAACAATGAAAGCAGTAATTCAAAGAGTAAAACATGCCAGTGTAACGGTAGACGACAAAATAACCGGAGCGATTCAGCAGGGATTATTAGTTTTATTAGGTGTAGCAGAAGGAGATACTTTGGAGGACTTGGAGTGGTTGGCTACCAAAATTTCCAAGATGCGTATTTTTTCTGATGGGGAAGGAAAAATGAATTTATCGGTTCAGGAAATTAACGGAAGAGTTTTGGTGGTGAGTCAGTTTACTTTATTTGCTTCTACCAAAAAAGGAAATCGTCCGTCGTTTGAAGGTTCAGCAAAACCAGATCTTGCCAAAGATTTGTATTTGCAATTCTGCTCGGCAATGGAAGTATTATTAAATGATAAAGTAGAGCGTGGTATTTTTGCTGCCGATATGAAAGTAGAATTGTTAAATGATGGTCCGGTTACGATAATTATCGATTCAAAAAACAAAGAATAATGGAAATATCAGTTTTACAAAAAGAAGTAGATACCTGGATTAAAACCCATGGGGTTCGATATTTTAATGAGCTTACCAACACTGCTATTTTGATGGAAGAAGTAGGGGAGTTGGCGCGCATCATGGCAAGAAAATATGGCGAACAATCTTTTAAAAACAAAGAAGAAGAAAAACAGTTGGGTGATGAAATGGCTGATGTGTTGTGGGTTTTGGTTTGTTTGGCCAATCAAACAGGAGTGGATTTAGAAGAGGCGATGAAAAAAAATATGGAGAAGAAAACTAATCGCGATAAAGACCGCCACAAGAATAACAGCAAATTGTAGCTGAAATAAATGCTTTGTATTATTATTGCATCATGAGCGAAAAGAATAATTACATTTCACAATTAACATTCCCTCGTTTCATTGCGGCAATGGTGGTTGTTTTACATCATTATTGCAATAAGTTTTTCCCTTTCAACACTTCTTATCTTTCTAATTTTATTGATCAAGGAGGCATAGCGGTAAGCTTTTTCTTTTTCTTATCGGGTGTTGTTTTATCAGTTAGTTATTGGGATAAAGGGGTTTCATCAGCGAAGGATTTTTGGCTCAAGCGATTTGCAAGAATTTATCCCGTGTATTTTTTAGGATTTATTATGGTAGTTGGTTTTTCGTTGATAGGAGGTTCTCCCATTGATTTTGTGAGTGCTGTTTACCAAGCTTTAGTGCTTCATGCGTGGAATCCATCTTATACATTAGATATCAATTATCCTTCATGGAGCATCTCCGTTGAAATGTTGTTTTATTTTTCTTTTCCTTTTTTAATAGGGTATTTTAAAAAGCGATCTATTAGTCATTTGGTAGGGGTAACAGCGGTGTTGTATATTCTTGGAATTGTACAGTATTTATACATGAAAGAATGGCATCAGCTTTTTAGAGATGGTTTTCCCGTATGGCATTTAAACACTTTTGTTTTTGGGATATTGGGAGGTGTTTTAATAGTGAATTTAAGGTCGAAAAATCTAAATTATAAAATTGATCCTTTATGGTGGTGGGTAGCTGGATCGCTTGCAATTTATTTTATTTTGAACACTCGCAATGTCATTCAAGATAATTGCCACAATGGAACGTTAAGTCCAATTTTTCTTTTGATTTGTGTTGGATTGGCTTTAGATAAATCGGTAGTTTCAAAATGGCTTAGTGCTAAACCATTAGTTTATTTAGGCAATGCAAGTTATGCAATGTATATATTGCAGTTTCCGGCTTTAATGCTTTTTGTGAAATTAATGGGAGTGAAAGAAATAAGTAGTTCAAATTACCTGTTGTATTTAGGTTTTCTAATTATAGTTTCTTGTTTAACCTATACTATTTATGAAAAGAAAGGGAGAGATATTATTTTGAAAATAACTTCGAAGAAAAAGTCCTAAAAAAATTAAATGTTCTTTTTGATTTCTTCAGCCAGTGATAAAAATTCCTCTTTGCTCAATTGAACTCTAGGATTCGCAAAATTCATATCACCAATTTCATTCATCGGAATTAAATGAATATGTGTGTGTGGCACTTCCAAACCCACTACAGCCACTCCAATTTTTTTGCAGGGAATTACTTTTTTTAATCCTAGTGCTATTTTTTTTGCGAAGAGATGAAGAGCAGCCAGATCGTTATCTTCCATGTCGAAAATATAGTCGATTTCTTTTTTAGGAATTACTAAAACATGACCTCTTTTAACCGGACTAACATCTAAAAACGCCAGAAAATCTGGCGTTTCGGCTACTTTATAGCAAGGAATTTCTCCTTTAATAATTTTCGAAAAAATGGTTGACATTATTCGCGGGTGATTTTTACAATCTCTAATTCTAATTCTCCGTTGGGTACTTTAATTACGGCGATTTCGCCTAATTTTTTTCCTAGTAATCCTTTGCCAATAGGAGAGCTGATAGATATTTTTCCTGTTTTAAAATCGGCTTCATTTTCAGCCACCAAAGTATATTTCATTTCCGCTTTGGTTTTTTTGTTACGCAATTTAACAGTAGATAAAATCAACACTTTTGAAGTATCAATTTTAGTTTCATCTACCAAACGTGCATTGATTAAATTCGACTGTAACTGCGCAATTTTAGCCTCCAATAAACCTTGAGCTTCTTTGGCTGCATCGTATTCAGCATTTTCCGATAAATCACCTTTGTCTCTTGCTTCAGCAATTTGCAGAGTAATTTTTTTTCTCTCTACGCTTTTCAGTTGGTGTAACTCATCTTTCAGTTTTTGCAAGCCTTCTTGAGTAAAATAAATTGTGTCTGACATACGGATACTATTAAGTTGATATAAAAGAAAAAGAATCCCGATTTCTCGGGATCCCTTAGTTGTAATAACACAAAAGTAAGCAAAAATATTGTCTAAAAGCAAATTCTCGCTCCAAAGGTATGCACCCCTTGAAAGGGGTTGGTATCGCGGTATGAATAGTCGAAACCAAACGATGCTTTGTCTTTGTAAGGTACTTCCACGGTGAATCCTAAAGTAGGTCCCGTAAAAGCCGTAGTTCTGGTGCTCATTTTGAAAATTCCCTGCTCATAAACATAGCCTGTTCTTAACATGAATATTTTTTTAAAGCGATATTCCAGGCCTACGCAGTATTGATCTTTGCTAAAGGCATTAGAAACAAAAGTTGCCGAGGTGAATAGCTGGTGTTGCGTGCCTAAATCGAAACGATAATGCCCACCAATATTCATTAAAAGAGGTAGTTCAAAAGATTGTGATTTCGATGCCAGTGTTACCTGTTTATCGCTTCCTACGAAAAGTGCTTTGGTAGATAATCCGTCACCTGAATAAGACATTTTCGGACCGGCATTTCTTAAAGCCATTCCAAATCCAATGTGTTTTCTACTGCCTGTGGTATATTGTATTCCGGCGTCTAATGCCATGCCCAAACCTTGTATGTTTGCTATAGATTCAGATACAATT
>JAHEZM010000004.1 GCA_023251075.1 Flavobacteriales bacterium
AGAAGATAAAAAGCCAAATCGGGTAATTGTAAGCGAAAAGAATTTTCGATAGGGTAGTAATGTTCCAATCCTTTTTGAAAAACAAAAATTCTGATAACCAACATCAGAATAGCGATGATCAATAAATTGCTCCAGCGAATGAGTTTAAAGAAATGGATTACCATGTAAAATCTTTATCGTTAATTTTTGAAGGATCGAACCATTTGTTCTGTGCTTTTAATACTTGCTCCAATACATCACGCACGCAACCGTCACCACCATTATAAGGTGAAATATACGTAGATATTTTTTTAATTTCTTCGGTACTGTTTTTCGGACAAGCGGGAAGGCCCACCACAGTCATTACTTCGTAATCAGGAATATCGTCGCCCATGTACAACACCTCTTCGTCTTTAATGTTGTAAGTGAGGCACAATTCTTTATAAGTTTCAATTTTATCAGCTACTCCCAAATACACATCGTGTATTCCTAATTTGGTAAAACGATCTCTGATGGCTTCTGATTTTCCACCTGAAATAATAGCAATTTTATATCCTTGTTTTACTGCAAACTGAAGAGCAAAACCATCTTTAATATTCATTATGCGTTGCTGATCTCCGCTGGCAGTGATAATAATTTTACCATCGGTCATCACACCATCCACATCAAAAATGAAAGTTTTAATTTGGTTGAGTAGAAATAAATAACTGTTAGCCATTGAGGAGTGATTTATTAAGTTTAACACGATGAACAATAGCGATAATAGTACCTATTACCATAATAATGCAACCAGCCCACAAAACATTGATCATTGGAAATTGAATGGCTTTCATAATGATGTATCCTGAATTATCGTCGGCAACTTCAAAAACCAAACTATCTTCTTCAGGTTTTATTTTTAGCAATTTCACACTTGCTTGGGTACTTTTAAGTTTAGCAATTTTAGATTCAATTTGATTTTTTTCGTTTTCTAAAATTACTTTCTCCACCACTTTTCCTTTTACTTTATAGTTGTACTCAAAGTGGTAAATCATTCCTGTTTGATCACTTCTTACCATCACAGTGTCTAGAACCAAATAACCCTGACCAATTTTTAAACTATCGCCATTTTTCACTTTTATTTCTTTAGTTCCCGACAATTCAAACTGTTGTAAATGCGTGTAAATATCTTTGTGGGGAAAATGTTTGGTAGAAGGTTCTGCAACATTTCCCATTTTGTCGTTCAGTTGTAAATAAGGGTGAAGAGTAAATTCTTTTTCTTTGTTTTTGTTTAAATAATCAACATCGAAATAAATATTGTGACCTTCTTTGTAAGCATTGTTGTAAGTTACTAAATAGTCGCCCATAGGCAGGGTATCTCCTTTGGCTAAAAAGGCATTTTCGTTGTTTTTTAGTTTTGCATCAAAAGTTGTTTCTAAATCCTGATGCGTAGTATTTTCAGAAATAACTTTGCTTTGAGAAGTAGAAATAAATGCGCCCAACATAATCATTCCAAATCCTAAGTGGGCGATAGGAGCTCCTGCTAATTTTATTTTTCCTTTTAATATCCTTATAAAGTAAGTAGCATTGGCAACAATGGCAAAGGTGGAACAGAAAAAGAAAATCCAGAATGCAATTAATCTTTTGCTGCTATCGCCATGTTGAAATTGATAGGTAAAAGCAACAATTAAACAAATGACAGAAGAAATAACGATGCTTAAAATTAAATCCGACAATAATTTTTTCAAAGGAGTGGCTTTGTATTTTAAGTATAAGCCAAAACCCATCATGCTGCAAATTACAAAGCCAAAAATAATTTGATATTTCACGAAGGCTTCAAAAATATCAGTGTTGGCAGTCATTTCCGTTCCAAAAATTTTATTGAATACTGGACCGGAGGTAGCAAAAATAATTTGCATACACGATAGTAATAAAACCATCGCAGCGATGAACATCCAAAATTCACGAGAGGTCATGCTCTCTTCTTCTTCGTTTTCTTCTTTAGGGAAAAACTGAAAATACCCCCAAATAAAAAGTCCTAAATAAATTGTAGTTACTATCATCACCACTATTTGGTAGCTGCTAATATTTCCAATTACAGTGCTATTCAAATCATCACTATAGAATTGAATAATTAAAAACCAAAGAGACAGAACAGTAAATAATATTTTAGGTAAGTTTCCTTGCAGCAATAAAAATCCGGCCAGCCAAATAAAGAAAAATAAAAACAATAAAAGTTGTCCGGGCATTCCGTCCGCAAAAGAGTGAACAGAAGTATCTCCCAATATTCCGCTTCGTGTTAAGTAAGTGGAATACAAAACCAATAGAAAAGAAATAATGGTTAATAGAAAAGTGATGTAAGATGATTTTCCTTTTTTGCGTTGAATGATCATCACATGCGCAGCACCCACAAAGGTGAGCCAAGGGAAAAGCGATGCATTTTCAACGGGATCCCAAGCCCAAAATCCACCAAAACTTAGCGCTTCATAAGCCCATGCACCACCCATTAAAATTCCTGTTCCCAAAGATGCCACGCCAAAGAAAATCCATGGCAAAGCGGGCACCATCCATTCATTTAATTTCTTAGTCCATAAACCCGCAATTGCAAAAGCAAAAGGAATCAGAGTAGAAGCAAATCCTAAAAATAAAACGGGGGGATGAATGGTCATCCAATAATTTTGTAACAAAGGATTGAGTCCATTTCCATCGATTTTATCCAAATATTTCGTGTCTTGAAATACGAGTTCTTTACTATAGCTATAGTGTTCGCGAAGTAGTTGTGTAAACGGACTACTACCGATTTGGATTTCGGGAATATCTTTTAAAATAACGAAAGCGGAAATTGCCAATAAGGCACCTCCCATACTTAATTTTTCAACTTGATTCAATCTATTCCATGCAATGAAGAGAGCTAGTAATCCAAAAATTAAAATCATTATTCCAATGTAAGGGCCGCTTGGAATATAAAATCCTAAAAGCATGGAAACCAAGAAAATTTGTACCGCTGCTACGATAGCCATTACCGGCGCTTCCCATTTTTTTGAGGTGAGGGTAATAATGCACCCCAATACTACATGCCAAATGGTCCATAGCAAAAAGCTTCCTTCCTGACCTTCCCAAAAACAAGAAAGAATGTATTGCATCGGCATGATGTTGTTGGAGTGTTTCCAAACGTACAGGTATTCGTAATGATGATTGAAGAGCATTACGAATAAAATCACTACAATTAATGCAACTCCTAAGGCGTGAGTGTAAAAAGACAAGCGGCCGATTTTGCGCCACATAGTTTTGTCTGTTTCGTCTTTGCTTTCAACACTGAAATAATAAGAGACAGAAGAAAGAATGGAAAAAACGAAGGCGATTAAAACGGAGATGTGTCCCCATTTTCCTAATTGCAAATTTTCGCCTACATATGTGATGGTCATAAAGAGGAATCAAAATTTTTGGTCAACCATTTTAGAAGTGTCTATTTTTCCATCTTCATATTTGGAAGGACATTTTACTAAAACAGTTTCGGCGTGGAAAACACCATTTACCATTCGACCGGTTAAAGTAAGTTTTTCACTTTTTTCTATATCGCGTGGTTTTGCTTTGTGCAATTTTACCAATCGTTGGTCGTTGTTTTTATCTACCACATACATAGTGGTTAAATCGGTATTAATTTTAGGATCGTATTCCACCGTTTTGCTTTTATTCAGCTGACCGATAATAGTAATTACTTCATTGGGATTTTGATCAGCCTCTTTAAAAGTAGAGTAGGTACCGGCATCTTGCATGGTGAACACCAATAAAATTACAACAATGGCGATGATTCCTAAACCTATAATTGCCGATTTGTTCATTTTATTTGTTTAATTGTTTTTCAATACGGTTCAATTTTCTTTCGGTGAAGAAAAGGTAGCCGAAGATGCCTAAAAGAATAATAAGCAGAACACCTATCACCACATAAATCTTTCCTTCCGAATAAAATTTATCGGCCATTTCAACACCTTGTGTTTGAGCTTTAGATTCAATAAATCCCAGCGTTAGAAAAAACAAGAGAATAAATTTTTTCATTATTTATTTTTGATTTTAGCGTTAATTAAATCCATTCGTGATCGAACGTTAGCAATCCACAATCCTAAAAGAATCCAACCAGGTACGGCTGCATAAAATACAGCGCTTAATCGGGTATCTCTATCGTAAGAATCGAAGCCAGGATTCCCTCCATTTCCGGGGTGTAATGAATCCACCAATCTGGGGTAAACACCTGTGAAGATCATAAGCATTACAAAAGCAAAAATATTGTAGGCAGCCGATAAAGATGCTTTTTTCTCTTCGTCGTTTACTGCGCTGCGTAAAATGAAATAAGCAAAATAAATTAAGATGGCTATAGCGGCTCCAATAATTTTAGGGTCTTTGGGTAGGTAAGAACCCCAAGTGTATTTTCCCCAAAGCATTCCGGTAACAAAACCTAAAATTCCGAAGAAACATCCTACATGAGCAAAGGCGGTAGAAATAGTATCGTATTTTAAATCTCTTTTTTTCATGTAAATCAACCCATAAATCATGGAGATAAGCAATAATACGAACATGGTAAACCACATAGGAACGTGGTAAAATAAATTCCTGATGGTTTCGTGCAAGGTGTGTAAAGCAGGAACATCGGTTAATAAACCATACGCCACGGTATAAACCATTAGTACGATGCATATTATTTTCCACCAAAGTTGACGCATAGCAAATTTTTGTGTCGCGAAAATAACGATAAATGTTCAGAGTTTTGGTTTAAAAAAGAGAGAGTTTTTCAATTTTAACAAAAAGGGGAAATAGGGGATTTAAAATTTGGCGATTTTCGGGAAAAGAAATTGTCCTACTAAAAGTACAATAATGGTGATTAAAACCAAGGCTCCGTAGTATTTCACATTACTAATAGCAGAAATATTTGCTTTGTTCCATATTGAGCTGGCGTAAAAAATGCCTTTATATTCTTTGCCTTTCAATATGATAGGTTGATTGTTTTCAAAATTAATATCTCCTACATAAGCTACTTTTCTTGTTTTTTGCTGAAGATCGGTAGCAAGAAAATAAGTTTGTTCTTTTTGGTTGTTGGAATCATTTTGTGCAATTAAATTGGAGCATATTATTTCAGTTTCCATTCCTTCTCTGGCACTGGAATAGTTGAAATCATGATATTCCTTATTCCCAATCAGGTGGTTTGTTTGTGCCACTAAAATAATGAAGAAAGGAACCAATAAAGGCAAGCTTAAAATAGGCATTAATGAGTTGTTGAAAGAAGCCTTTGAAGAAATGGCATTGGTGAGCGATAATACTGCCGCAAAGCCTAAGGCAGCTACTATGATTAAAGCAATGAAGAGAAGGTGATTGCTAATTAAATTTCCTAAAAATAAAGAGTAGCATAAGTAATTTAACACTCCGGTAATGCTCATTAAAAAAGCGTTATATAAAGTTTTGGCAATTAAAATAGAGTTGGGGTGAGCCAATTGGTTTAAGTACAATTGAGTGTTTTCCGAATCGTTGCGGAAAGTGTTATTGGCAGCATTAATGTTGGCGAATAAAATGATAATCCAAAATAAAGCATTCCAAATAGGGGCTTGTTCCAGTTGATCAATAGCTAAAAAACTAACGAAGGTGGTGGCTACAACAAAAAGTAAAATGCTATTGATGCCCGATTTTCTGCGTAATTCAAGCTGAAATTCTTTGCTGAATAAATATTTTACTTCGCTGAAATTCACTAAATCAAATCGTTTAAATTTTCAACGCCCACAGGCCTCTCTACAGTAAATCCTTCTGCAAATTCTGTTTTAATCAATCGGCCAAATTCGCGGCATCTTCCTTCCAGAAATTGAAAGAAATCGGGACGGGCAATAGGGGTTATGGGTTCTTTCGATTTAGGATCATGAAACTGCGATTTGTATGCTTTTATGGCATCCATTTTTATGTCGAAATAACCAGTAATATCAACAATAATGTCAGGTTTAATATAATGATCTTGAATGTAGTGATACACCACTTCCGGCCGATGAGCTTCTTGTTTTTTACCTGCTAAAGTTGTTTCAATTTTCCTCAATCCTGCCAAAAAACACGCTTCACTTACCAACTGGGCAGCACGTGCATGATCAGGATGGCGATCGCTTATCGAGTTTGCCAAAACAATGGTTGGTTTGTACTTGCGAATCATTTTCACTACGGCAAGTTTGTTTTTCTCCGATAAATCGAAAAAGCCATCGGGTAAACCTAAATTTTCTCTTTCTACCACACCTAAAATCTTTGCTGCTTTTT
This sequence comes from Flavobacteriales bacterium, assembly GCA_023251075.1. GTDB lineage: Bacteria > Bacteroidota > Bacteroidia > Flavobacteriales_C > JAHEZL01. The sequence goes on from JAHEZM010000004.1 coordinate 6,241, forward strand.
TTGCTTCCACAGCGCGAATTGCGGCGGTGCCTCGTGTGCTTAGCTCTCCGGCAGTTAAATCAACAATAGCAACTTTGTCGCCTTGTGTTGCTTGCTTAACAATTGTTCCTCCGCATGATAATTCAATATCATCGGGATGAGCTGCAAAAGCGAGAATATCAACAGTATGTGACATAGATGTGTTTTTGGTAAAGATAATAGAATATCATTTATGAAGAACTTACTATATTTACTTCCAATCAAAAAAACTACGAAATGGCAATTCTTATTACACATGGCTATCTTTTAACTGGAACAGGAAGTAATTTATATGTAAACAATTTAGTGCGTGAACTGGTGCGCAAGGGGGAAGATGTTATTTTGGTTTGTCAGGATTTTGACCCAAAGCAAATCGATTTTATCAATGAAGTGTATGAATTCGATACAACAAATACCAATTATACTTTAACCAATAAAAAAGATACTCCTTTTAAAGGTGTGTGTAAATGCTATAAACCTAATTTGAATGGTTTTCTACCGGTTTACGTGTATGACCATTATCAAGGATTTGAAGTGAAAGAATTTACTTCTTGTACTACTGAAGAAACCATGCGCTACGTTGATCAGAACTTAAACGCTATGCGTTGTATTGTTCGTGATAATAAAGTAGAAGTTATCAATACCAATCACATGGTGATGTTTCCATACATCGCAACGCAATTGAAGAAAGAAGCGAAATTTAAATTTGTGATCACTGTTCATGGTAGCGCTTTGAATTTCACCGTGAAAAAAGACAAGCGTTTTGAAGCTTACGCTATAGAGTCTTTATTGGCCGTGGATGAAATCGTTGTAGATAGTTTACATGCCGATGAAGAATTGAAAGAATTTTTACACGATGTGAAGCTGGAAAGGCTGATTGAAAAAATTGAAATTATTCCTGCCGGAGTAGATGTAAGTAGTTTTGGAATTGCTTCACAAAAAAGAGAAGAATTGATGAGTGCTTTTGTTCAATCTATTGAAGCAGGAGCAAAAGAAAGTGAAGGAAGAACAACAGAAACTACTCAGAAAATATTGAATGCTTCTGTCACAGAAGCTAATGTAAATTCTTTAGTGGATGAAATCCGAAAAGCTTACGATTATAGAGGGATTGATAAAGATGCGGTTTCAAAAGTGAAAGCCATAGATGTAAATGGCAACAACGTAATGTTTGTAGGTAAATATTTGTGGACCAAAGGTATTTACTTGATCTTACTGGCTATTCCGAAGATCTTAAAAGAAAAACCGAATACCAATTTTATTATTGCCGGTTTTGGTCCGTTTCGCGAACCTGCCGAAATCATTGTGAATTGTGTGGCTACAGGAAACATAGAGTTACTCAAAAAATTAGTAGCTACGAATCCTTTATTTCACGGTGACGAAGGAAAACATCTTCCGTTGATCCAAGATATTTTAAATAAATATGGAGCTGAGATTGCGCAAGATGCAAAAGCATTAAACTTCGATATCAGAAGCAGAGTAACCTTTACAGGAATTTTGAATCACAAACAATTGGTGAATTTACTACCAGCAATGGATGTATTGATCGCTCCATCTGTTTTTCCTGAAGCCTTTGGAATGGTAGCGATTGAAGCGGCATCGTGTGGTGTTTACCCGGTGCTAACTTATCAATCTGCTTTCCGTGAAATAGGCGATCAAATTCGTGATTTGGTGGATGGAAGAGTGAAAATCAATAATGTTGATTTGAATGAAAATGCTTCTGCAAATATTGCACACAACGTAATTGCTTACCTGCAAGAGAAAGATAAAATGTCGGCAACTCAATTGAGTGAGTTCAAAGATTCACTGAGAAAATTAGTGGTAGATAATTACTCTTGGGAAGGAATTGCTGGTAAATATTTGAAGACTTATTTGGGGTAATTTGCTTTTACCTCTTTTTTTATTTTTTTACGGTAATACCCACTTGTAGTAAATTAGTTTGAGGCTGATTCATCGGGTTGAATCCATGTTGTAAATTGATGAAAGGTGATATGATTAATTTAGACGTAATTCTGTAATCAAGTTGCGCTCCAATTCCTGATGATATAAAAAGATGCGAATTACATACCAATGCGTTTAGTGGATCTACAACGATATTACATCTAAGGTTATCGTTGATGTCTAAATGGTAGCCAATTGCGTTAGGGACTATGCACGCAAGTATACCTAATGCAACTAATCCTCCCTGATAGCTTGTGTCGGCATTAGCTGAAGCAATTAATAATAACGCGCCAACACTTGCACCAGCCGGTAATCGAAGCAAAAGGCCGTTTGCAGAATATCCAACGCCAAAGTCATATTCAAAGAAGAAATTTTTATTATTAAATAAGTGCCAGTAAATACTCATTTGAGCGCCATTGATCATGGAGATAGCATTACCCTTGGTAGCTATTCCATTGAAATATGAAAAGCCAATAAACCCGTTATTTGATTTGGTTTTTTCATCATTGACCTGGCTCTGCATGTTAAAAATGCAGGTGCATATAATTGCAACAAGGAGTTTTATTTTCATTACATCAAATTTATATTTGAAGATAATACTGATAATATCACCAAGCAAATTCTAATAAATTAAATTATTTTCTGTTCATTTATAGCATTCATTAACTATAGATCTTATGCATCTCGAATCCCTCCGCGAATATTGCCTTTCTAAAAAAGCGGTTGAAGAAACATTGCCTTTTGGTCCGGATACTTTGGTGTATAAAGTAATGGGAAAAGCATTTTTGTTAACCGGATTTGAAAACGATCCCTTGTCGTTCAATCTAAAGTGTGATCCTGAAAAAGCCATTGAATTGCGTGAAAAATTTCCTTGTGTACAGCCCGGATTTCACATGAATAAAAAACATTGGAATACTATTATAGCAGATGGTTCGGTAGGTGATAAACAATTAAAATCATGGATTGATCATTCTTATGATTTGGTAGTGAGTGGTTTGACTAAGAAAGAGAAGGAAGTGTGGAAATCGCTATCGTAAAAAGTGCTAAGAATGGCTATCTGGATAAAAAATCACCTATGCTCTTCTGGCAAAGAGATAGGTGAAGATTGGGTATTCATCGGACGAGGAGGGTTAAACGGAAATTTATTTTTAAGCATAATGAATCCATTATATTGGATCATGTTATTGCTGTCATTTTTTTGATTTTTGCAGTGTGCTAGGCAGCTGGTAACTTTATTATGTAGAAATTCTGTTTTATAACTCCCTTTTATAATTGGTAATGGTTTTGTCGAGAAAAAAGATAGACAAGAGAGATAGGAGTTGCAAAACAAAAAGCGCTTAGAATCACTAAATGAACGGTGTAGGGAATTATTAGGCAATCGATTTTTTAAATCGATTGGTTATTTTTAGAAAATTTTGTTGTGGGTTTTTATTTGCTCCAAGTAATTAAAGGGGATTTTTCCATGCTCTTATTACTCAGTTTTGAAGATATCCAATCAGGAAAACCGAATCCATGAATGATAAATGAATACTTATCGTTAGGTAGAAAATTAAGGTAATTATCAATAAAGTGTTGAAGAATAACTGTTTTTGCTTCTTCGTTTTTGGCCTTGCTGAGTTGTTCAAGCGTATTAAAAATAAGGAGATCAATATCGAGTGAATTTTCAGCAGTTTTAAAAAGATACTTGATACTTCTTATTTCTTTTTGAATAAGTTCATATTCGTTTAATTCATAAGCACAAATTAACCGAAGAATTCTTTCATTGAATTTTAATGTTTGGAATGCTTGAGCATCGAGGTACTTATCGATTTTATTACTGGTGTTGTATGCTTTTTTAAATTCTTTTCTACGGAAATAATAACAGAAGAGCAAATGCTGTATATCCATTGTTTCCTTGCTGAAATTAGCCTCTTCTAATTTTGTTTTATAGGTGCTTTCAATTTCTTTAACAAAGAGTTCGAGTTGGTCATTGTTTTGTGTGCTGGATAGATAAATTCCTTTATGTGCGAGGAATGAAAATAGAATGTAGTCATCATTTTGCTCAACGGAAAGTGCTTCCAATAGCTGAAGCATTTCTTCTGCTTCTTTTTTTTGTGATGCATTTAAAGCAAGTATAATATAATTTCCCATTTGAGATCCTTTGGAGCGGGAAGAGAAGCGTTTTATTTTTTGTTGTAGAATGATTAGTTCTTTTAGGTGGTATAGAGCTTTGGTGTGGTCGATTTCAAAATTCAGATATTTTGAATGCATGATAAAATGAAAACAAGAAAGGGCAGTGGTACTTATAGTTTTTGAAGGGTTTTCAAGTAGGGGGGCGTTGAATATGTTTTTTATTTCAACACGAAGTTTTTCATTACCGGTAAGGCGTAGCTCTTCTCCCTTGCGGTAAAGTACATCGGCAAGAATAAAGTATTGTTCGGCATTGGTTGATTTTTCATTATTTTGAATAATTTCAGTTCTCAGCGAATCTACATTTTCCGAAAAGGTGAAATTAGTCATGGTTTTCGCTTGATTCAGGGTTTCAATTAAATGCTGATTAATTTCATTGGTTTTAAAAAAGAACTCATTGTCTACACTTATTTTCTTTGCTTTTAGCAATTGTTTGCAGGTGTCTTCAAAAAGCATTTTTTCTTTAAGTATCATGGCGTGCAGAATGATTCGATTAATTTGCCATAAAGGGTCTTGTTTTTTTAACCTTCCGTAAATTAAAACATCCAATATTTCCTGATGTAGCAAGTGTTTTTTTGCGGCATAGGATTCTGATTGAAGTTGTTCTTTTACTTTTTCGAGAACATTTTTTTCATTGTATTCTTTCTGTTTTTGAAAGATTGAAAAAAGGCTGAGGATATAAGAATCAGATACTCCAAAAGCTAATTTTATCTTTTTGAAATAGGATTGCTCTCCTCTGTTAAGGTGATGAATTAATGAATGTAATTGATCTTTTTCTTCCATATTCTCTTTGTTCTGAACCGTAAGAGAGTGAAAAATCTAATAATGAGCAAGTTTTTAGTACTATTTTTAAAGTAAATAGGAATGCTGTTAGGCTGTTCACTTAGTGATTTTATCAAGAAAATATTTTACTTCGAGTGGTTATTGTCCTTATATTGGATGAGATTAATTACTATTAATTTTACTACTGGGGATATGAGAAAGTTATTGTGTTTGTTAGTTGCTGTTGTGACATTTGTTCATATGCAAGCTCAATCAGCGACTTTAGTGTCGCCAAAAAATGATTCAGTGGATGTACCTACACTTACTTATTTGAGCTGGCTGCATGCTTTTGGTAACGATTCTTATGAGGTAGAATATGACACTTCTTTATCGTTTACTTCACCTGACTTTAGGGTAAATACTGTTGGTAAAAATTATACCGACTCTACTCAGAGTGTTTTGGTTAGTAGTAAAATACAAGACCTGCGTTATAATACAAAGTATTACTGGCGCGTGAAATGTATTCATGGTGGTACGTATTCTTATTCAGGAGTATTTACTTTTGTGACCTTTTTACAACCTACTTTAAGCTATCCTGCTGATGGAGCGGCTAATATTCCACTGTCGGATAATCTTATGTTTTATAATAACACAGGAAGTATAAATTATAGGGTTCAGGTAGGAACTGTGTCTATATTTACTTCTCCTATTTATAATCATCTTACTTTTTCAACTGCTGGCATACCCCATCACGATCCTTACAGCTGGGGCTTTAGTCATTTCTCTCCCAATAATTTAACTCTGTATTACTGGCGGGTTAAGGAGTACAACAATATCGATTCTTCTGCATGGTCGAAAGTTTGGAGTTTTACTACTGAGGCAAATGGCAATGGCATATACGATATTTACAAAAATATATTTAGAGTTTTTCCTAATCCAGCAAGTTCAGAGATTTATCTGAATGATGTTACTCCGGGGGAAATAGTATCGATACAGAATATGTTAGGTGAAGTATTGATAGTAAAAAATGTAACCGGAAATCAGGAGAGAATAGAGGTGGGGTTTTTACCTGATGGTTTATATACAATAACCTCAACGCTAGATGATGAAGTAAGGGTGCAGAAAATTTTAGTACAGAAATAAGGCTGATTTACTCAGGTAGATAATAAATTCTTTTTTCTTTTGTGTGAATACATAGCTGGTATTTCATCTTTTAGCTTGTTTTGTCCCCCTGACAAAACACCTCCTTTCATATAAAATCTACATTAAATTTTAACATTTTCTTGCCCAGAACTTTTGTAGTATCTAAAAAATTATATTTTTGTCCCCTTGGTTTTTCGGAACCGATAAAACAATAGTTCACTTAAACTTAAAATTATCATGGCTAAAATTAGAGTTGCTTTCAATGGAATGGGCCGTATCGGCAAAAACGTAATGAGAGTTATCGTTGAGAAATTTAATGACAAAATTGAAATAGTGGCAGGTAACGACTTAGTGTCTGCTAAAGAAATCGCACAAGGTTTACCTAAAGATTCAATCTTCGGAAGATTTCCGGCTGAAGTTTCTTTAGTTTCTGATAACGTAATTAAAGTAGGTGATCATACTATTACTGTTTACGCTGAGAAAGATGCTAACAATATTAAATGGGCTGCTCACAATGTTGATGTGGTTTTTGAATGTACTGGTTTCTACCTTACTACTGAGAAAGCGCAGGCTCACATCAATGCAGGTGCAAAAAGAGTAATTGTTTCTGCTCCATGTAATGATGCTACTAAAACGGTGGTGTTGGGTGTTAATCATACTGATATCAATGCTGACGACAAAATTATTTCTAATGCTTCTTGTACTACTAACTGCTTGGCTCCAATGACTAAAGCGTTAGATGATACTTATAAAGTAATCTCTGGTTTAATTTCTACCACCCACGCTGCAACCGCAACTCAAAAAGTAGCTGATGCTTTTGGTGGTGGTAAAAACCGTGCTACATTAAACAATATTATTCCTGCTTCTACCGGTGCTGCTAAAGCGGTTGGTAAAGTTCTTCCTCACTTGAATGGTAAATTGAATGGTACTGCATTAAGAGTTCCTACTGATACAGGTTCTGTGGTTGAGGCTGTTTACTTGGTAGAAGGAAAACGTACTCGTGAAGAAATTCAAGCTGCTGTTAAAGCGGGAGTGGCTAAATTGAACCAAGATACTATCTTGAAACAAGTAGCTTATTTCGGTGATTTCTACGAGTGTTCTAGAGACTGCGTAGGTGAGCCGTTCTCTTCTATGATTATGGATGACGTTTTAGTGGTTCCATCTGGAGACAACACTTTGGTTAAAATGACCAGCTTCTACGATAATGAAATGGGCTTCTCTCACCGTATGGCTGAGATGGCTTTAATCTTCACTGGCAATAAATAATTGGCGTTGAAGAAAATCCAAAAAATAGGAGTTTATACTTCTGGTGGTGATGCTCCTGGGATGAACGCTGCAATTCGTGCAGTAGTTCGTTCTTCAGTGTATTACGGCTTATCAGTTTCTGGTATCTACCGCGGTTACGAAGGCATGATAGAGAACGACATCATCGATATTATGGATGTTCGTTCTGTTAACCAAATCTTGCAAAAGGGCGGTACCATGCTTGAATCTGCAAGATGTGCCGAATTCCGCACACCTGAAGGAAGAACAAAAGCCTATAGAAATTTAAAAACCCGTCAGATAGATGCTTTAGTGGCTATTGGTGGCGACGGTACTTTTACTGGAGCTGCTTTATTGGCTAAAGAACATGGAATTCCAATTATTGGAATTCCAGGTACTATCGATAATGATTTAAATGGTACCGACTATACCATTGGTTTTGATACCGCTACCAACACGGCTATTGAGGCTGTGGATAATATTCGCAATACAGCAATGTCGCATAATCGCCTGTTCTTTGTGGAGGTAATGGGAAGAAATTCTGGTTTCATTGCTGCAAATACGGGCTTGGCTTCAGGTGCTATAGATATTTTAATTCCCGAAAGAGAAGGAAGTATTGATGCTATTTGTGAAAAACTAGAAAAAGGCCGTCAGAGAAAAAAGACTTCAAGCATCGTTATAGTTGCTGAAGGATGTAAGCTCGGACATGCGCAACATATCGCCGATCAGGTATCAGCAAGATTGAAAGATTACGATACTAAGGTTTCTATTCTCGGACATATTCAACGTGGAGGAGATCCAACATCATTCGACAGAATTTTAGCGAGCCGCTTAGGTGTTGCCGCTGTGGAAGGATTGATTGCCGGTAGAAAAAATGAAATGGTTGGTTTGATTAAGAATGAGGTAGTGTATACTCCTTTTGAGATAGCTATACAGGAAAATCATCATATTGATGAAGAAGTATTGCGCGTAGCAGATATACTTTCTATATAATCATATTTTTTTTGAAGAGATGTCTACCAAACGGTGGGCATCTCTTTTTTTGTGTTCATTTTTTTATTTAGTTTAGAATCCCTGTTACTAAATTATGAGTGATCAAAAATTTCAAGAAGTTTTAAAAAGTGAAGAGTTTAAACGATTGGCCAAAAAAAGGTGGACTGTTTCTTTGCTGTTAACCTTTGTGATGTTGTTGGTTTACTTTGGTTTTTTATTACTGGTGGCTTACGATAAAGAGTTGTTGCAAACTAAGGTAGGTGAATACACTACGATAGCAATTCCGTTAGGAATTGGTTTGATTATTTTCGCATGGATCATGACCGGTATTTATATTAGCTGGGCGAATAAAGTGTATGATACCGAAGTTGAAGAACTTAAAAAGAAGTTATAGTTGATGTTACTTTTACAAACCACCTCCACCAGTTCATTAGGAGAAACCAATTGGGTTTCTATTTCAATATTTTTTGCTTTTGTTGCTTTAACCATGTATATCACTTGGTGGGCTTCCAGAAAAACAAAAACTACTTCTGAATTTTATGCTGCAGGAAGAAGTATTTCTGGTTTTCAAAATGGCTTGGCTTTAGCTGGCGATTATATGAGTGCAGCATCTTTTTTAGGCATTGCTGGTTTGGTAGCAACTTTAGGTTTTGATGGTTTGTTGTATTCCATCGGTTTCATTGTAGGGTGGCCGTTGATTATGTTCTTAATTGCTGAGCCTCTCAGGAACCTTGGTAAATATACCTTTGCGGATGTGGTTGCTTTTCGTTTGAAACAAAAACCAATTAGAATTGCTTCTGCGATTGGTTCAATTTTAACCATACTTTTTTATCTTATTGCACAAATGGTAGGTGCTGGCGGGTTAGTAGAAACTCTGTTTGGTGTGGATTACACTTGGGCCGTGATTGTTGTTGGTATTGTAATGATGTGTTATGTTTTGTTTGGCGGTATGTTGGCCACAACATGGGTGCAAATTATAAAAGCTGTTTTATTGTTGGGCGGAGCTACTGTATTGGTTTTTTTAGCTCTTTGGAAATTTGATTTTTCAATTGGTAATCTTTTTCAAAGTGTTTCCGAAAAATATGGTCAGGAATCTCTCGGGCCAGGAAAATATTTTGCAAATCCTTTAGATGCCATTTCATTAGGATTAGCTTTAATGTTAGGAACAGCAGGGTTACCACATATTCTTATGCGTTTTTACACGGTGCCCGATGCTAAGCAAGCACGTAAATCGGTATTTGTTGCAACAGGATTTATTGGTTATTTCTATTTGCTCACCTTTGTAATTGGTTTTGCCGCTGCTGCAATTGTAGGGAGAGAGGCCATCATGAAATTTGATGCACAGGGAAATATGTCGGCTATCTTATTGTCTGAAGCATTGGGCGGAAAATTCTTTTTGGGTTTCATTGCGGCTGTTGCTTTTGCTACAATTTTAGCTGTAGTGGCCGGACTCACACTGTCAGGAGCGTCTTCCATAGCGCACGATCTTTATGTACATGTTTTCAGAAATGGGGAGTCGAATGAAAAAGGAGAGGTGAAGGTGGCTAAATATTCAACCATAGCTCTAGGTATTTTGGCGATTCTGTTAGGTTTAATTTTTAAGGGGCAAAATGTAGCCTTTATGGTGGGTTTGGCTTTTGCGATTGCTGCCAGTGCTAATTTCCCATCATTGATTTTATCCATTCTTTGGAAGAAGTTCACTACTCAAGGTGCTGTTTGGAGTATCGTAGTAGGAGCAACTTCAGCCATTGTATTAATCATTTTGAGTCCTACCGTTTGGGAAAAAGTTTTACACCTAAAAGATGCTCCTTTTCCACTAAAAAATCCGGCATTGGTTTCTATTACTTTATCGGTTTTGTCGGGTGTAATTGTTTCTTTGTTAAAGCCTGAAAAGGAGGCGCAAGAAAAATTTGAGAAAGAAAAAATAAGAACATACCTAGGAGTAGGGGCGGAGTAGTTTGTAAAATAATTTTTTGATCGGAAGGTTATTTTACTATATTTGGTGGAGGGAGTTTCCAATCTTTTCTTTTCTTAAAAACGTGTTTATAAATTTATTAGCATAGCTGATGTATTTGTATATATTTGCTTTGCTTTAAAAAATCAAACTATGAAAAAAATGAAAATGTTTACTCTAGCGCTTCTCTTAAGCGGAGTATTCCAATTTGCAAACGCTCAAAAGAGCAAAGAGATCATTGGCTATTTCCCATCATGGCAGATGTACAAAAGAAATGGTTTGTTCGTGCCAGAATATGTGGATTATAGCAAGTACAGTATTTTGAATTATTCATTTTACTGTCCCGACAAACAAGGTAATTTACAAGGAACAGATGCTTGGGCAGATTCTATTTTGTTGAAAGGTAAAATTGATTGGAGTAAGCCACAACCAGCCTACTATCCTAATTCAAGCTTAGTTGATTTTTCTCATCTATGGGGTGTGAAAATTATGGTATCTATTGGGGGTTGGACTTTATCTGATAATTTCCCTTCAATTGCTGCTGATCCTAAAAAAAGAGCGCACTTCGCTGCTGAATGTGTTAGATTGATAAAAGAATATCAATTTGACGGAATTGATATCGACTGGGAATATCCAGGATATGATGAGCACAGCGGAACCAAAGATGATAGAAAAAACTATCCTTTATTCATGAAAGCTATTCGTGATTCAATTGATGCCTATGGCAAAACAGTAAATACACAGTTTTTACTAACAGGTGCTTTTGGTGCGAACACTCCACAAATGGATAATATCGACTGGGCGAATGTTCAGTTTATGGATTATTTCAACATGATGACTTATGACTTCAACGGTGTTTGGAGTGATGATGCGAATCATAATTCACCTCTATACAATCCTGCGAAAGGATATAAGGGTAGTGTAGATGAAGCTTTCCGTTTAATGACTCAAACCTATAAAGTGCCCGCAGAAAAATTAAACTTAGGGGTAGCTTTCTACGGAAGAACCTTAAGAGGATTTGATGGTGATGAGCCAATTACTGTTTACAGAACCGGCCATCAAAAGAAAGCTGATGATGTTATTTTTGCTGAATGGGAAGGTAGTCCTTCTTACTACAATATTGTAGAAGAAATAAAAAAACACGGCTACAAAGAATATTGGGATGATGTTGCTCAGGTTCCTTATTTAGTGAGTGAACAAGAGAAATCATTTGTTACTTACGACAATCCAAAATCAATTCGTTTGAAAGCCGAATATATAGTGAATAAGAAATGTGCTGGTGCCATTATTTGGGATGCATCGTGTGATTATATGGAGAAAAAACAAGGTTCAACTTTGATTGCAGGAACTCCTTTGTTAGATCAATTGAATGAGGTTTTCTATGGAAATGCTCTTCCTGTTCGTCCGAGAATCAAAAAGCGTTGGAAATAAAATTATCTACTAATCTATATAGCAATTAATATTTCAAAGAATGATTAATACAATTAGCAGTATCCGAAAAACTCATGTTTTGGGAGTTTTGGGATTATGCATCACTGCCAATGCGTGGGCGTCCGGTGATCCTGATTCTACAACTAATTTGAAGGATATTTACCAGTCTAAAACTATTCCATCTACTGGTGCTGGAACAATGTATCTCAATCCTAATTATTCACCCGAAAATGGAACTCCATTGAAGGACTATTTCAATTACATTGGAAAAGAGAATGTTGGAAAAGGATTACTGGAAAATGATATTATGGTATCAGGTGTTATGAGAACATTTATGTTGTATAGAGATATGCAAACATATTATGATGACATGACCACGAGCCCTAAAAATATTTCATTTAGCACTTATCCACTAACTAGTATAACTAATCCAACGGGTAGTTATCCTATGCTAGAATTGAATTTGGCTTCAAAGTATCGCCAAAATATTGATTTCAATGTGGGATATTCTATGGCTCCGGTTTTCTCTGGGAACGTGCAAGATCCAAACAGCAGATCGATGAGCGTAATTCAGAATTTGAATTTCCGTGGATCAATCCGCAACGGGTTGTTTAAAACCACTGTTCATACAGGTTCTGTATTATGGGTTAATATGAGCCGATTTACAATGGGACAAGCTGAGTATCGTGATAATTATTTCGACAGATTACCTTGGGACTGGTACAGAAGAAGTTTCGAGAGGTTTGAAGAGTATTACAAGATGTCAACAAATATTGGTAATCAACAACTCGGAAGAAGTCCTTTAACAGGTCTTGTTTTTGAAACAGAATATTTGCCATGGGCTTTGTCTTTCCGTGGAGTATATGGTAGAACGAATATGTCTGTTCCGGTGTCGAAAGCGATTACTAATTTCCCATCATATATTACTGCTGGTCGTTTAGAAAAATCAATTTTCGATAAGAAAATTATGGGTTCTGTAGGTTTGACCTATTATGCGAAAAGAGCAGAGGTTCAAGCAATAGTGGGACAAGATGATAATCGTCCCGATAACAATACAGTGGTATCAGCAGATTGGAATCTAAAAATTTATAGAAAATTTTTCCTTTCTGGTGAGTTTGGAATGGGTAAGGCTAATAACCCTGGAACCATAGCGAACAAAACAAATAATTGGTCTCCTGGAGCTGTTGTGAAATTTGAATTTGATAAACGTCAGGTGTTGTATCCTTTTTCGGTTGAGTATTATGCCATCACTCAAGGTCTGGGATCTGTTGATGGTGGGATTCAAAACTCTAATCCTTACATCGGAACAGGTGGCTACAATGTTGAGAAAATTTACAATTTCGGATTCATTCCAAATCTTTCCCAGGAAGTTGGGCAAATTGCAAACAACCGTCAGGGGATTAATTTGAGATTTGAAGGCGGTATTACTAAATACTTTAAATTCCAATTAGGGTATGCTTCTTCTCAAGAGATTAAAAATAATACTGATTCAATTACTATTCAACACAGAGTAAATGCTTATCAACGTTCTAGAATGAGGCCATGGTTTCAGGCTGATGGTCCTTACCACAGAATCAAATCTGCTTGGTTTAGAACTTTTGAATCGTTTACAATAGATCCAACTAAGGCCGGTGCAAGTAACACTTATTCTAAAGGATTCAATGCGTTAGAGTTGTTACTAAAATCAAATTTGAAAGTTGGAAATCATGATTTGATTTTATTAAACTTTACGAGTTTAAATACTATTACCAAAGGTTTACAAGTGTTTAATGTAAGTATGACTGGTGATAATATTTTTATTGCTGATTTCTATGAAGATTTCACTGCCGCATTTAGTATCAATAAAAAGCTAAGTGTTGTTGGAGAAGCAGGCCTTGAATTATTAAAAGGAAGCACAATGATTGAGCTTTCTCCTGATAAACTGACCTCTCCTGATGCCGATAGAGTAGTTAATCAAATTGGAACGACTTACGCATTAGGTATCGACTATGATATCAACAGAACCATGAATATTCACTTAAGAGAAAGGTATATGACTCAAAAAGATACCAATTTTTCAATGGACAAATTTTCTGGTTACGAAACAACAATTGAATTTAAAATCTTCTTCTAATACATACAGCAATGCAAAACAAAAAAGTATTATCAACAGCAGTATTATCTCTCGCCCTTGGGTTTTCAGCTTTGGCACAGCCAGCTGTTAAATTTTCGCTTAATGGTTTAGGGCGTTCTTACAATACCTATAATCACCTTTCAGGAAATGTTACTGATGGTGACACAAAAACTCGTAAATCAGGATTGGGTGGTTACGATCTTTTTGACCTTCAAACAAATATAAGCAGTGATTCTGCCTTCACAGCTATGGCTGTTTTCAGAACTAAAAGTGACTTCGGAGCTTTTTTTGGAAGCAGCACAACATACAAATTTCGTATGTTCCGTGTTTCGGGTAAAGTACAAGATTTTAAATACGAAATTGGAGATATCCGCGTTCAAATGACTCCATTTACAGTATTTAATTCAGTTGATATGTATAACAAATATGAGTCTGAAATTTTTCAAATCAGAAGAGGTATCAGTGAGTACGAAAATTTGAATCAAGGGAATTCCTGGTTGCTTCAAGGTGCTCATGTAGCATACGGTCATAATTTTAATGATATCAATGTAGGTGCTTATGGATTTATTTCACGATTAGTGCCTACCAACGATTTATCAACTAGCGACAGAATTTTAGCGGGTGGTAGATTAGGAGTAGGTTTTGGTGATGTTATTAAAGTTGGTGGTAACTATGTTGGAATGTATGATAATCCAATTAAAACAGCTGCTTATTTATATTCTAATCATGTTGGAACAGGTGATTTTGAATACATGAAGGATGGAGATGCTTCTTTATTAACTATCAAATTGGAAGGTGGTGCATCTAGCTACAAATATCAAAACAATGCTGGTGATACTTCAAAAGCGTATAAAGATTATTTCTTTGATCTTAATGCTGGCTTAGTGATGAAAGATGCGGGATTGAAATTTAACTTGAATGTAACCGATGTTGGTCCTTACTTCAATAGTCCAAGTGCTCAAACTAGAAGAGTTCTTTGTAATAATATGCCTTCTGTTTTCCCTTCAATGGCTAATGCTACATTGTCTAGAACAGGTAATTTGTTTGATAGAATGACCGACCCTACTTTGTACAATTCACAAATTAAAGGTGTGTTAAGTACTTTCCGTAGCGAATACAACAATGCACAACCATTTGGTAAGGCAACCCCTAACCGTCAAGGTGCGTCTATAGGTGTAAGCTCTGATACAACCATGAAAAATATTTCATTTGAAGTAGGAGTGGATTACTTGATGGAGATCGTTGGAGAAGGAACAACTGAGAAAAGAAATTTCTTAGTAGCTAAAGGAGGTGTGAAACTAGATCTTGGTAAAATGGCTGATGTTAAAAGAAAAATCGATTTCACTTTAGGTGGAAGAATGGAAAAAACTTCAAGAGATGGTTCTGCTTCAGTTGCTTTAATGAGTACTTTAGTGGATGCAGGTTTATCTTTCGAAGTAGTTAAAAAAGTAGATTTAATTATTGGGTACAAAACCTTAATGGCTACTGGTAACGAATATCAAGCTCCTCGTGATAACTATAACCAAATTACAAATATTAGCAGCGTTAATATTAAATCAACTGAAGGAATTGCTTCTGGTGCTATTCAATTGCGTTTTTCTCCAAGTCAGGCATTTTCTCTTCAGTACAATATGATTAATTATAACAATTCATTAGTTACTGCTAATTCGTACAATATTTCACAGTTCTTAGTGACTTACACTGGTAAATTTTAATTAAAATAACTATGAAAAATATTGTTTATTCTATACTCTCTGCGGCTGTCCTGTTTGGATTTGGCTGTAAAAGAGAGACGATGGTAGGTGAAGAAAATAAATTCGCCAATAAGGATTTTGCAGTTACGTCGGGATTGACTTTTAAAGACAAATTGGGATCTATTACTCTTAGTCCGAACTTTGCTTTCAAAAATGTATCTACCAATAATCCTTGTTATTTTTCAGCGAGCTTTAATCAGGAAGTTACATGGACTGTTCGTGTGGATGGTTTGTATTCTCAAGCATACAAAGAAATTACAGGAACGGGTAACACTGTTAATATTGACAATGCTATCTGGCAGGGTGAGCCATCTTCTAAAAATTTCTTCTATTTCTCCACAGGTGGCCATGCCGATACGTGTATCGCAAAATTATATGTTAAGGGTATCGATACTGCAGTTTCTTCCAATCAAATTATTATCAAAGGTCTTCGTCCTTTCAATAACCTAGTTAGAAATGGAGTAAAGTATCATTTGATTGATGATTTCGATGATATCAATTTAGGTACAGCTCTTAAAGCTTATTCATTGGATGCTGCTGATTTAAACTTCCCATTTTGTGAGATTAATATGAATCAAAAGATTCAAGGACTTCAGTCTTTACATATGGAAGGTGTTGATGTTAATAATAATGGATGGTTAATAAGCGTGAATAACCCTAACTTAAAAGAATTACAAGGTATTACTATAGATCCATCTACCACTGAAAGTGATTTATATTTTAATCTTTATTTAAAGGGTAATGGTAAGTCTAATACTACTATTGAGTTGAAATTATATGAATTCGATACAGTAACAACAGTTTCTTCATTTAATACGGTTGTAGGAGATGCTAATTTCACTTACTCTGCAGATGTTCAGGCTCATAATGATGGCTGGATTTATGACGTGGTGGTTGATTGGGAAGGTTGGAAATTAGTTAGTGTGCCTTATACTAAGTTTAGAGTGGCTAACGATCCTCATACTGGCGGTAATGGAAACCATAAAAAGGAACCATGGAAGATTACAGCAATGGCTTTATCGTTGTTATCTTATCCAGGTTTTGGCGCAACTGTTTCTGCTGATGCTGATTATGTATTCCTAACCGAGGGTGGGCCGTTTGTTCCACTTTATTAATACTGACTTAATCAATTAATTTATGATAAAGAATATAAAAATTGGTTTCCTTTTGTTGACTTCAGCTGTACTTGTTATTGCTGGTTGCGACAAACACGAAACTATGGGTAATTCAATTTGCCCGTCTGGCACTTTTAAAGTGCGAACGCCGTTAACGACATCTGGTACCACTGTGAATATGCAAACCAATAAACTTAATTTAAAAGCTGGTTTTACAGAAGATGTAGATTGGAAGCTAAAAATTACAGGTAAAACATCTGGTGCTTTAAAAACATATATAGGAAGATCAGATTCTTTAAATATCGACTGGTATGGAAATGCTGAAACTGATGTTTTTTTTGTTGCTGAAGATGTAGATGTTGAGTTATCTTTCGATTGTTTAAAAGACTTAACTGCTAAGAAAACAGTAACCTTGAGTAATAAACCAACTATGCAAGCAGCTGATTTTGGTACTTTGTTTAATAATTTTGATGGGCAAGGGTTTTATAGTATTACTGCAGGTTGGGGTGATGCTGTTAAATATGAATTGAGATTGTTAGATACGGCCATGACAACAGGTGCATCCCCACAAGGAGGTACTGCAAAACTTTATTCAGGTAAAGTAAGAGATGGTGTAACTAAAACCTGGTATTATGGAGGTTTTTCTGTAAATATTGCAGCACAAGTAGATGCATTTATTGCAGCTAGTGGAGTTACAAAATTGGAAGATGTTTATTTGAATATGTACATCAAAGGTTTTAAAACTGAATGTCCTAATACTCAATTAAACATGAATTTCACTGCTAATGGAGTCAAAAATTACAATTTGAATGTGGATTGGGATGGCTGGAAAATGGTAACTATTAAAGCTTCTGAATTCCTTAATCTTATAGCGTTTAACGACTTTAATGATGTAACGGAATTAGGTTTTGGTTTAGGTGCTGGTCCGGAACAAAATTTACAATCGAAAGTGATTATCGACTTTATGATTTTAACTGCTTATAAACCTTATAAGGAAATTCAAAAGAGAAATTACTAGTTTTGCGGGAAATATAAAATTGATTATAAGTGGAAAAGATTAAAACATTAGTTTACAATGATGCCTTAGAGGGCTCTAAGTATGTTGCAAAAAAAATTCAAGAGTTAATTGAAAAGAATAACAAGCAAAACAAAAAAACTGTTTTAGGTCTAGCTACCGGTTCATCTCCTTTGAAATTATATGCTGAATTGATTCGTTTGCATAAAGAGGAGAATTTGAGTTTTACCAATGTTATTTCATTTAATTTGGATGAGTATTTTCCAATGAAACCAGATGCGGTTCAGAGTTATCATAAATTCATGTTCGACAATCTTTTCAATCACATTGATATCAAAAAAGAGAATGTAAACATTCCTGATGGTACTTTAAATGAAGCTAATGTTGTCGCTTTTTGCAATCAATACGAAAGCAAAATTGACGCTGCCGGTGGATTGGATCTGCAAATTTTGGGAATTGGTAGAACTGGACACATTGGTTTTAATGAGCCAGGTTCTGCAGAAAATTCAATTACAAGAATGGTGGTCTTGAATGATGTTACTCGTACCGATGCAGCCAACGATTTTGGCAGTAAAGAAAATGTTCCTGTAAAAGCAATTACAATGGGGGTTGGTACTATACTTAAAGCAAAACAGGTTTACTTGTTTGCCTGGGGCGAGAAAAAAGCATCTATTGTTGCTGAATCTATCAATGGCGCAATCACCGATCAGGTTCCCGCTACTTTTTTGCAAAAGCACAAAAACACAACATTTATACTTGATAAAGCTGCATCTGTTGTACCTGCTTAAAATCAAATTATTTAATAAAGGAAAAAGTCTCGGCATTTGTCGGGACTTTTCTTTTTGTATAAGTTTTTTGGCTTAATGTTTTGCCATTTTACTTTTTAGCATATTTTTGCTTTCATACTTTAAACTAACCACATTGGAAAAGATAAAAACATTGGTGTACGATGATTCTTCAAAAGGGTCGAAATTTGTAGCGGAGAAGATTCGTGATCTTATTGAATTGAGAAATAAGAAAAAACAAAAAACCGTTCTGGGTCTAGCCACTGGTACTTCTCCTTTGAAGGTGTATGAGGAATTAGTAAGAATGCACAAGAAGGAAGGGTTAAGTTTTAAGAATGTGGTGACTTTTAATTTAGATGAATATCATCCAATGAAAAAAGATAGTATTCAAAGCTACAATCGATACATGTATGAGAACTTATTCAATCATATCGATATTAAAAAAGAAAATATCCACATTCCAGATGGAACAATTCCTTTGAACAAAGTTGAAGCATATTGTAAAAAATATGAAGAAGCCATAGATAAAGAAGGCGGTTTAGATATTCAATTGTTGGGTATTGGTAGAACAGGTCATATTGGTTTTAACGAACCCGGCTCTTCTATGACTACTAAAACCAGATTGGTTACTTTAGATAAAGCTACACGTCGTGATGCCGCATCTACTTTTTTTAGTGAAGAGAATGTGCCTCGTACTGCCATTACAATGGGTGTTGGTTCTATTTTTAAAGCCAAAACAATTTATTTGATGGCTTGGACAGTGGGTAAATCCTACGCGGTTGCTCAAGCTGTAGAGGGTGAGGTTTCAGCTCATTTACCAGCGTCTTTTTTACAAAATCATCCTCATACTACTTTTGTAATTGATAAGGCAGCAGCCGAAGAATTATCAAGAAATAAAACACCTTGGTTGGTTGGGCCAATGGATTGGAATGAGAGTTCTATTATGAATGCTGTATCCTGGTTAAGTTTGAAATTGAATAAGGCTATTTTGAAATTAACTGATGAAGACTATAACGAGTATGGAATGGGGGATATCACTTCTAAGGCCGGTTCTGCTTATGAAGTAAATATTAAAGTTTTCAATAAATTGAGAAATACCATTACAGGATGGCCTGGTGGTAAACCTGGTACAGAAGGACAAGATCGCCCGGAAAGAGCAACTCCATTTCCTAAGCGTGTAATTATTTTCTCCCCTCATCCAGATGATGATGTGATTTCTATGGGGGGAACATTCATTCGTTTAGTAGATCAAGGTCATGAAGTGCATGTTGCTTACCAAACATCTGGTAACATTGCGGTACATGACGATGATGTTATTTCTTACGCCGATTTCATGCGTGAAGCAGCAGATGAGTTAGGTATTTCTAAAAAAGATACAGAATTTTTTTACAAAAAAATAAAATCACTTTTCGATAAAAAAGAAGCAGGTGGACAAGATCAGGATGTGGTAAGAAGAATTAAAGGAGCTATCAGAAGGGTAGAAGCAAGAGCAGGATATCGCTATTGCGGTGTACCTGATGAAAGAGGTCACTTTTTAAATTTACCTTTTTACGAAACGGGTAAGGTAAAAAAAGGAGGGGTAGGTGAGGCCGATATTAAAATCACCATGGATTTAATTGAGAAAGTAAAACCGCATCAAATTTATTTGGCGGGTGACTTGGCCGATCCACATGGCACTCACAAAGTTTGTTTGGAAATTATTTTTGAAGCCGTAAGACGTTTGAAAAGCAAAAAATATATGAACGATTGTTATGTGTGGATGTATCGTGGCGCATGGCATGAGTGGCCAATTCACGAGATCCACATGGCTGTTCCTTTATCGCCTAATGAAGTAATGCGTAAGCGTATGGCGATTTTCAAACATCAATCTCAAAAAGATGTTCCTGTTTTTCCAGGAAATGATAGTCGCGAGTTTTGGCAACGTGCAAAAGAAAGAAATGAATTAACTGCTGAGATGTATAATAAACTTGGTTTACCTGAATATGAAGCTATGGAGGCTTTCAGAAGATGGAACTTTCAGGCAGGGGAAGTATTATAGGTTATAAAGTTTTTAAAAATAAAAAGTCCTCTTAACAATAAGAGGACTTTTTATTTTTTGAGTGAATATTTACTTTTTTTCTACCGACCAACCCATTGATATACCAAATTGCCATCCATCTCTATTGGGAATAGCATATACATTTACAGGAACATTTAAATTACCTGAAGTAAATGTTTTTCCTACAGCAAATACCCAGTTTGATGTTAAAACTGCTGCTCCTCTGCTATCGATTCTTTGTACAATGTTAGCATTTTCTCCAGAAGATAAGGATTTCTGTAAATGCCATGTATTGTTTGCATCGTAATATCCATCGGCTTTTCTTTGAATAGTGAACATTGGCCCGAAACCAAATTCTAATCTTGATTTTTTGTGACGAAAACCATTTACTACAGCTAATGATGGAATAAATAATTGTTGTTCCATACCTCCTACTAATCCTACAAATTCTACTAACGCCATTACATTTCCGGTGTTCATATACCGTGCCTCTGTATGGTAACCGAATTGTGTTAAGAAGGGCATGCCATCGAAACCGCCATCACTTTTTGCATTTTTGAAAATATTACTATTCATCCCTGTGAGCATAGAAACACCGAATCTTGGCCCCGATAAATTCAGTTTTCTTATATCAGGTTTGTTAACCAGATCATCTTCATGTTTTTCATAAGAATAGAGTTTCTCTAAATCACTTTTTGTGGTGTCACCAAATAATGCTTTTACAGAGAATCGCATTAGTGTTTGGATATCACCTGGTTGATAGATGAATTCTTTTACTACAGAATTTACCATTGTTTCGTTTTGAACATTGTATTCACGAAGGTTGATGGCTAACATCTGACCTATTTTTTCCACTGATCCGGAAACTACAAAATCTAGTTTTAAATCTTTTCCTGCTTGAATTATACATGTTTTACTCATGCAATTTTTTGCATCAATGTTGTGTGTTTTGTAATAATTGTCAATCTCATATCGATCACTCACTTCAAATTTTTGAAGTTTGTCGGTTTCGATTCTAAGAATAGAGGTGATTTCACTTTGTGGAAATTCTACATTTTGAACATCGATGTAAGTAATCCCTAATAAAGGTTTTTTACCGCTTTGTGCTTGTGCTTGTGCTTGTGCTGTGAATGTACTTGATACAACCAGTGCGCAAAGGGTTAACTTAAATCTGTTGAACATTTTCATAAAAATTGGTTTTAAAATTATGAGGCAAATTTGTTGCAAAATGAATTCATTTATTAATCGAATTACAATAAATTAATTAATTTAATTTGCAAATATTGAAAATAAATGATTTTGATTCAGAATTGAAAACAATGATAGCAGCATGAAATCTGCTGCTATCATTGTTGTTTTTAAAATTTTACTAGTCGGGTTATCGATTTTGAGTTTTCGCTTTGTACCCTAATAAAATAGATTCCTCCTTCATAGTTACTGAGATCAATGGAATAAGATCCATCTTTATAGATGATGTTTTTACTTAATGATAATCCGATAGAATTAATTACTTCAATCATAGCAGAATGTCCATTGGTTCCTGAAATTTCGATCTTGCAAATTCCTTCCGTAGGGTTAGGGCTAACTGTGGTAATGATATTTTCATTGGTTAAGGTATTCTCATTAATTGAATAGTTATATATTCTCTGGTGGAAAGGAGAGTTTGTCATAAATACTGGTGTTTCATTGTCTTCGAAATTCTCATTTCCTGTTTTATAAGATGATGTACTAGCTATGCTTTGAATGGTATCGTAATTCACCGGAACTATTTTGGCACTAACTCGTGAGTTTGGTTTTGCATAAAATCCTTCATGAAATTGAATGCTTTTACCAGCTCTTATATTAACATCGGAACCGGCATTAAAAGTGAACTTGTTTGTTGTTCTGGAGAATTGAATCGTGTCTTTAATAGTATAAGCAACCGCACCACTAACACTTTGATTGACTAATGAATTGTTGCGAATCAGTGGACGTTGAGCATCTTCAACCTCTTTTCTGAATTCTTTTACAATGTAAAATGCGGTGCTCGGACTAATTTTAACATGTTCTTCATTGGTTTCCATTCCGTGAATTTCATCAAAAGGAGTTTTGATTTTCCCTGATTTATTATCGTTACAATTGGTGTAGCTTTCCCAGGTTTTTAAAACACTGGTATTATTTATTTTTGTTCCCATTGCTGAAGTGGTTGGAATAAAACAAGCCCATTTCATATTAATATCATTAGGATTGATTTCACCTTTTGCATCGTTAATAATAGAAAGGTTGATGCTATTTATTCCGGAATGCCAACCTCCGGCTGCATTATCAAGTGGGATTTGTGATTCGCTTTTTACTATTTCTCTTGGGTTTTCTTTGCAATTATTATCTGCGAATTGGAAAGTTCCGGCACTGTTATTTTGACTCCACCCATTAAGATAAGTGGTTCCTGATAATAATCTGAATTTTACTATTTGAATTCCCGGTTGTTGGTATAGTGCAGATTTTCCTCCATTAGTGATTGCATAGTTTTTTGATAATTTCGGATAACCTAGTGTATCGAGATAATTAAATAAATCAATGTGCATTTTAGTTGGGTGACTCACGCCATCGCTCATGGTGTAGTGATGAAGTAATAGTTGTTGAGCTGCATCCGATTTTAACATTTCAGATTTTTCTTTAAAATCCTTCCCATAAACATTGAAGTATTCTCCATATCGAATGTTGTGTTGAAGTGCAATTGGAATATTTGCTCCTTGTTGAGGTGAATCAAATGAAATCCAAATTTTTACAAAATGATCTTCTTTCGCATTTTCCATTTCTTTTAAAGCTATTCTCGTGATTAACCCTCCCATACTGGGTCCAACTACAATAGCTTCTTCGGTTTTATTATCGCGAAAATTTTTATTCAGTACATTTTTTAAAAATTCTCTAAAGAATTTTGCATTTACTCTTATGTCATCTGTACCATCTAAGAAATTTACAAAGATTAAATCGTAACCATCTTTTCGAAGTGAATCCATCAAATGCGCACTTTTATCTCCGGATTTCGACCAAGGTGAAAGATCACCATTTGCTAGCTTGTACAATCCACGAGGATCAAGATCTTCTTTAACATTTAGTAAGTGATCCAATAAACCGAAGGTTTTGTTGAAATAGTTTCGTTTATTTCCGTAGTCAAATCCATCACAAATTATAAAAGGCTTTCTTAGCATTCCACTATTGTTACGTTGATTTAATACAATAGCATATTCTATTTTTTCATCTGTTCTTTTGTTGATGTTGATGCAATTGTTAGTTCCGTTGTATCCCGGACAAAATAGGGTTAAGCTATCTGTACCAACAGGATAATACCCTAAAGAATCGGGTAGAGGTATATCTGTGGCGGTACTGTCATCTGTTTTCATTGAACCATTGGATGTTGCTGGAATTTGATAGCTGGTTTGGCGAAGAGTAGAGAATCTGGCATATAATGTTTTTACACTTTGATTCACTAGTTTGTAGTTCACCTTCATTTTAATTTCAATGTATTCATCGTAATGATTTGAATAATGAATAGTCATTAGCTGATCAACTGCAATAGGATGGTATCCATTTCCATTTCCGAAGTCCACTTCAATGGAGGTGATTAGGTCGCTTGAATTTGAGATATTAAGCCAGCCGGGAAACATGAAATTAATATCATCGCCAAACAAGTTGCTTTTCATACAGCTTGCGGCAAATACTTTTACATTTTCGAAAGAGGCAGAAGTGGCCGATTTATCTACTAGGAAATTATTATCTTGAAAAAACTGACCAGAACTAATTGCATTAGCAGAAATCCTTTTTGCATCAAAATTTAATAAACCCAATAGATAGCATCCTTTCGACTTGGAAAAATTATCGGTTGCTTCTTCTAATTTTGATAATGTTGGTAGAAAGATGCTATCTGAATTAGCATCTTTTAAATTGTTGTACATTCTTGCCCAATCAGTATTATTTATCGATGTTACTTTGTCGTAGCCATTTACATTTAATAGGGTGCTACTATAAATGCTTCTGTCGATTAATACTTTAGAATTGATTTTTGAAGCTGCAATTTTTGATGTGTAGACTTTGGGATTATTGAGATAAGTACTATGAGTGATTGCGCTTGCAGAGATGTTTTGTGAATATCCTTTGATGCTTATTAAAGCGCATGCAATAGCCATTGTAATAATATGTTTCATATAAATTTAGTTAGGTTAGAAAAAGGAGGGATAAAACAGAGATGATTTACTGTTTTATATTTTCAACTTGTATTTTTAGGTTGGCCAATTGTTTCGAAAGTTCAATATTGTAAAGTGTTAGTTCCTCAATTTTTTGTAATAAAATAGCATCCATTTGTCCAACATTGATTCCATTAGTTTCAACTTCTTTTGCAGAAGGAACATTCGGTAAATGAGAATTGCTTTTAATGTAAGTTTCAACTGAATCAAGCGATGGCAAATTATAGTTATTACTAAAAACATAATCAGGCCAGTTGCTGAATGCTTTTACTTCAACTTCTGTAAAGGTTGCTTTTCCGTCAACTGATAATTTAGAATCTGCAGAAAGACGATTACCGATTGAAATAGATTCAGCGTAGGTTTTGCCAAGATAAACTGAGGCATTGTAGGAGTTGGAAAGATTAATGGTCCCTATAAATGTTTTATCATTCATTAACATAATATTTCCTCCGTTTGTAAATTTCCCACTCGAAATTGTGAAGTATTCACTTTTATAGTTAATATCCATTTTTTGTCCAACATAATACTCGTTACTACCTCCCTTGAATTTGATGGCAGGTTGATAAGTGTTTATTGATCCATATGGGCCGTAGTTGGTTAGTTTTCCATTACTTGTTAGTGTTATTACAGCTTGAGTGTCTTGAATTGATAAAGAGTTTGCGGTTGGATTAGTACCTATTCCAATTTTACCATTAGAGCCAACAGATAATCTTGTAAAGGGCGATCCGTTTTGATAAGTTGAAAAGATGAATCCATCTTGAGATACTGCAGAAATAGCTCCTAAATTACTGTTGAAAATTAAATTCCCATTTCTGTTCGCTAACTCAACTTCTCCATTGGTTTTATGCAACAATTCAAATTGTACTTTATTGCTATTTGCAGTATTGATACTTTGTGAAAGTACTTTGGAGTAACCACCATAAGTTTTGAAGGTTCCATCATTAGTGAATGTAAAATACTCAGTATTGCCTATTCCATAAAGTGATAATTTGCTCCCAGTGTTTGTAGGAATTTGAAAATTTAGATTGCTTGTGGTACCATTATTAACAAGTCCGATTGTAGATTTAACAGCACCTGCACCATCTTCCCATTTTACTAGGTAATTTTCCGTGATTCGAATATTACCATTTTTTACTTGAAGTTTTTCACCAGGAGTGATTGTTCCTATACCAACACTTCCGTTGGTTAGTGTAGGTGTTGAGGTTCCATTCCATGTGTTTTGGGCATTTAAAGTTATAATGCCGAATAAAGAGAGTCCTAGACTCATCGTCTTGATAGTTTTCATTGGTTAATTTAGTTTGGTTAGAAATTATGCGACGAAATTATAGATAAAAACAGCTTTTTTGAATTGATTTCAGCAATTTTTGTTTATTTTTTTTCTGAAAATGCAAAAAAATGAAAATGTTTCACAGGAATTATTGATTGATGTGTAAAACTCCTCAATTTATTTTTTTGTGAATTTGAAAGATTATGACTTATTTTAGCCCACGAAACAAATTTTTAATAACTATAATTATACAACAATGAAGAAAAAATTACTTTCTCTTTCTGCTTTAGCGCTTGTTGCTTCTGCTGCTTTTGCACAAGCAACCAACCAAGATGTGACTAAAAATGGTCCTACTGAGTCAGTTCCTCAATCAGGGATTTACGATCAATATTTATATGAGTTTTTCTGGCCAACAGGAAATGCCAGTGCTGGTGATGATTTAAATTGTATTACTGCTGGCGGTACTGCAAATAATAACGTATGGGATACTTTCGCTAATCTTGGTGGAGTTAGTACCGATCATTTCACATCAGGTGCTCAAGGAAGTAGTGGTGGCGATCAAGGAACTTTGAAGTTCATGGTTAAAACTGCAGATGCAGGAAAATTATTCTCAAACAGATTAGTTAAGGGTAATTGCTCAATTGCATCTGCCGGTTGGAATTTGGATTTAAGCAATGCTACTACTCCAAACAAAGTAATTAAAATTAACTTTAAAACTTCTGTTAATTTGGATATCAGATTGTTTGCTGCAACCAATTCTGGGGGTAGTTTTGAAATTATGGATGGTCAGAATGCTGAGGTGGTTGCATACCAGTCAGTTACTGCTGGTTCAAATTATCAAACATTGACTTTCAATATTGCTTCAACTAACTGGAATGGTTCTAAAGTAATTGACTGGACAAAAATCATCGGTGTGGGTATTCAAGTAAATAATGTTGCTGCTGACGGTGACGTATTAATCGACTGGATTTCTTTAGGTGGTGTTGACGGTTCAGTAAATGTTGCTGATCTTAAACCTTCTAACAACAATGTAGTTGTTTTCCCTTCTCCAGCTACTGATAACGTAAACGTTAGATTTTCTACTGAAGAGAATGTAACTATGTCTATCACTGATATCACTGGTAGAGTTATGGTTTCTGAGAAAGTTGCTTCTGGTTCTTCAGTGAACAAAGCTTTCAACGTTTCTAACTATGCTGAAGGAATGTATTTCTTAAACGTAACTGGTGCTACTAGCCAATACACAGAAAAATTCATGGTGAAATAATTCATCTAGAATAATATAGAGAAGGCCTCCGTGGAAACACGGAGGCCTTTTTTGTTTATAAAATGTGAAGAAATCAAATCTAAAGCCTTAAGTTGATTTTAGCATTTTCTCATTTTTATTTTATCTTCACGCTGCACAAAAATGATTATTAACTAAAAACTAAATTTTTATGACTTCTGATTCCCAAAAGACGCCTGTCGTTCCTGTGGTAATTATTGCTTCTTTATTTTTCATTTTTGGATTTGTAACATGGATTAATGGATCGTTAATTCCTTTTATGAAATCTGTTTGTGAGTTAACGGAAACACAAGCGTATTTGGTTGCTACAGCTTCCTATATCTCTTTTGTAGTTATGGCACTTCCTGCAGCTTTTATTTTGAAAAAAATTGGATATAAAAATGGTATGTCTGTAGGTTTATTCCTCATGGCGTTAGGAGCATTAGTCTTTATACCAGCTGCTTCATCAAGAACCTATATTTTATTTTTAGCTGGTATTTTTATTCAGGGCGCTGGTATGACTATTTTACAAACAGCCTCTAATCCATACATTACTATTTTAGGTCCGATAGAAAGTGCAGCAAAAAGAATTTCAATTATGGGTATTTGTAATAAAGTTGCTGGTATGTTAGGATCAACAATCTTTGGTGCTTTGCTTTTAACTGGAATGAATGAAGTACAAGAAAAATTAAAAGGAATAGAAGATGTGGCAGAGAAAAATCAGTTGTTAGATACTATGGCTGACAGTGTAGTTACTCCTTACCTTGTTATGGCCGGTATTTTAATAGTTTTAGCTGTTTTAATACGTTATGCCCCGCTTCCTGATATCGAAGGGGCTCCAGCAGAAGAAGTTGCGCCTGGAGAAACCGCTAAAACAAGTATTTTCCAATACCCTCATTTGTTGTTGGGAGTACTAGCTTTATTTGCTTATGTTGGAGCTGAGGTAATTGCCGGAGATACTATTATTAATTACGGTATTTCAATAGGTATTAAGACCGAAGAAGCTAAGTTCTTCACATCATTTACACTAGGTGCAATGGTGGGTACTTATTTATTAGGTGTTTTCTTAATCCCGAAAGTAATTTCTCAAGGTACAGCCTTAAGATTAAGTGCAATTCTTGGATTGTTGTTTTCCGCAGGTATTTTATTGACTACCGGGTATACTTCTGTTTTATTTGTTGCTGCTTTAGGTATTGCAAATGCTTTGGTTTGGCCGGCAATTTGGCCATTAGCGATTAATGGTTTGGGTAATTTTACCAAAACGGGAGCGGCCTTGCTAATTATGGCAATTTCAGGCGGAGCAATAATTCCACCGCTTTATGGGGCAATGGTTGATCATAAAACCCAAGCATTGATAGCGGATGGCGTAGATAAAGTGGCAGCTAAGGCAGATGCATCTCATATGCAGTATTGGATTTTATTTCCTTGCTATTTAATTATCTTGTATTATGCTATTTCAGGGCATAAGGTTGGTTTAAAAAAATAGAGATTTTATAAAATAAATTCAAACCCCGCATTTGCGGGGTTTGTTGTTTAACTGCTTATTTTTCCTTTCTCTTTTTTAATCCTCAGCCATTAATCTTATTTTTACCCTATGCCGGAAAATATAGTAAAACCCTATGCCAACGAAAGTGGTTCGAAGAAAGAGCAAGTTGCTACCATGTTTAATAACATTGCTCCTAAGTATGATTTTTTGAATCATGTTTTATCCATGGGTATTGATGTTTTGTGGAGAAAGAAGGCTGTTCGTTTACTAAAGTCGGGAAACCCTAAAATGATGCTAGATATTGCTACTGGTACTGGCGATTTTGCTATTGAATGTTTGAAGCTTAATCCTGATAAAGTTATTGGTGTTGATATTTCGAAAGGAATGGTAGAGGTGGGAATAGAAAAAATAAAGACTAAGAAGCTTGATAATAAAATAGAATTAAAGGTGGCTGATTCTGAACATCTTCCTTTTCCAGACAATACTTTTGATGCTATTACCGTTGGATTTGGTGTGCGAAATTTTGAAAATTTAAAACAAGGGTTGTCTGAAATGCTAAGGGTGTTAAAACCAGATGCTACCGTTGCTGTATTGGAGTTTTCTAAACCTACTGCATTTCCAATTAAGCAATTGTATAATTTTTATTTCAAATACATTTTACCCACTATAGGTAAAATGGTATCTAAAGACTCGTCCGCCTATACTTATTTACCAGAATCAGTGAATGCTTTTCCAGATGGTGAAAAATTTGCTGCGATATTAAAAGAAGTTGGCTTTAAGTCAGCTTCAATTAATAAAGTGAGTTTTGGAATTGCTACCATTTATCTAGCAAAAAAGTAGTTTGAAAAATAACATCAAACATATTGCTTTAATAGTTTTGTTTGTACTTCCATTTACATTGTTTGCCCAAAAACACCGTCCTAAAAACTTAGCTGGATTTGAGAGCACGAAGCTATTTCATTTTGGTGCCTATTTTGCTGTAAATAATTTGGGCGTAGATGTGAAATACAAAAGCAGTTTGATTCAAAGTGATACTATTTATTCTGCCTTAGTAAGAGGAATGTATGGTTTTAATTTAGGTATAGTAAGTGACTTGCATATTGGAGATGGATTTGATTTAAGATTTGTACCCGCATTGGTATTTGGCCAAAGGAATTTCGATTACACTCTTAAAGTGAAGAATAACG
Source organism: Flavobacteriales bacterium (assembly GCA_023251075.1). Classification (GTDB taxonomy): domain Bacteria; phylum Bacteroidota; class Bacteroidia; order Flavobacteriales_C; genus JAHEZL01. The sequence continues at coordinate 36,156 of JAHEZM010000004.1, forward strand.
TTATTGAAAGTCAAACAAGAATTGTAGAATCGACATATCTTGATTTTCCTGTTTCATTGAAATACAAATCCGAAAGAGTAAACAATGGTCGTTTCTTTGTTTTTGGCGGATTTAAGCCCGCTTTTGATATGGCATCAATGAAAAAAACCACCTCAAAAAACACTAAAGTGGTTCGTTTGAATCCCTGGGATTTGAGTTACCATTTGGGTTTTGGTATTGATTTGTATTTTGAATATTTCAAATTCTCACCTCAAGTGACTTTAAATTATGGAATCAATAATTTATTGATTCAAGATGGCACTGCTTATACTACTTTGATCGATCAAATTTTAGATCGATCTTTTGTTATTTCAATTACCTTTGAAGGATAGTTTTGGTCACTATTATCGACATACGTGTAAGTCCTGAACAAGCTTTTAATCATAATGAATTGATTGATGTAGTAAGAGGAGCTTTATTCGTAAGCGAAGATTCAACTGTGAATTTGAGAGTATTGAAGCGTTCTATCGATGCACGAAAAAGAAATGTGGTATACCAATTAAGAGTAGAGGTTTTCGTGGATGAAGAAATACCTTCCTCAGAATTTAAAGTTCCTTTAGTTAAAAAAATAAATTCAGGTAATAGCGCTGTTGTTGTGGGTGCCGGACCGGCGGGTTTATTTGCTGCATTAGAGTTAATCAAAAATAATATTCAACCTATTGTTTTAGAAAGAGGAAAAGCTGTTCGCGAAAGAAGAAGAGATTTAGCAGCGATCAATCAAAAACATATAGTTAATCCTGAGTCTAATTATTGTTTTGGAGAAGGTGGTGCCGGAACTTTTTCGGACGGTAAATTATACACCAGAAGTAATAAAAGGGGAGATGTAAATGAAGTTTTAGAAACCTTGGTGCGTTTTGGTGCAAGTGCTGAAATATTGATCGATGCTCACCCTCACATTGGCACCAATAAATTACCCAAAATTATTGAAGCCATTCGGGAATATATTATTTCATGCGGAGGAGAAGTTCTATTCAATTCAAAACTGACAGATATTTTAATTGAAAACAATGAGGTAAAGGGTGTAATTATCAACGGTTCACAAACTCTCTCAACTTCAAACCTGATTTTAGCCACTGGTCATTCAGCCCGAGATATATTTGAATTATTGCATAAGAAAGGAATTGCTATTGAAGCCAAACCCTTTGCTTTAGGAATAAGAATAGAACATCCACAATCATTGATTGATAGTGTACAATATCATTGTGAAGAACGTAGTGAGTTTCTTCCTGCTGCTTCATATAGTATGGTACATCAAACCGGTATCAAACCGGTGTATTCTTTTTGTATGTGTCCGGGCGGAATTATTGCGCCTTGTGCTACAGAACAAAATCAGGTGGTAACGAATGGTTGGTCACCTTCTAAAAGAAATAACCCCTATGCTAATTCAGGGATAGTAGTGGCTTTAGAGCGAAGCGATTTCAACTTAAAACAATTTGGTGAATTGGCGGGAATGGAGTATCAAAAATTGGTAGAAGAAAAAGCTTTTGTGTATGGGGGTAAGACTCAGGCAGCACCAGCGCAACGAATGGTTGATTTTATTCAAAATAAAGTTTCTTCGGAATTGCCCATTACCTCTTATCAGCCGGGTATTACATCGGTTGATTTACGAGAAGTTTTGCCCTCAGTTGTTTGGAAATCTTTACAAATAGGATTGGCTGAATTTGGTAAAAAGATGAAAGGATATTTAACCAATGATGCTGTTTTGCATGCGGTAGAATCAAGAACATCTTCACCAGTTAGAATTCCACGAGACAAAGAAACATTGGAGCATACTGAAATTAAAGGTTTGTACCCTTGTGCAGAAGGTGCTGGATATGCTGGTGGTATTATGTCGGCAGCAATCGACGGACAAAAATGTGCTGAAAAAATTGCTCAAAAATTCAATTAAAAAATATTGAAGTGTAACTTTTTATCTTTCTTTCAGATCATACGTTCAAATACAGTGAAGTATGAGAAAGATTAAGAAGATAAATAAGAGATTGATAGCAGGGATTTCGCTAAATACATTTATTGTATTTGCATTAATAGGTGGAGCTTGCGAGAATGATGTAGATGAACTCAAAAGGGCTTATTATGCCACTGCCAAAAAAAGCATCAGTACTACTCTTGAAGTGAAATAACAAATTGTGATTTTAATCCAATAGTGAAATACGATAAGTCAATATCTGAATTTAAAAATATATTACCGCTATAATTAGTTTCTAAAAGTACCAACCACCATTTACTTTGATATCCCACGTTTACAAATGCTGCTAGTGGAAAAATATTTCTCAAAGCACCATAGTAATCTTGCATCAGCACATTCGTTTTAGTAGTAACTTCGTTGCCGTTGGTGTAATCAGTAGTTTCAATTTCCACTTTGTCTAAAATATTATACCATATCATTACTCCTAAATCGGCAATAATTCCGTTTTTACTTCTGTGTCGCAAACCAAAATGAAAATCCCAATAATTAGTGGTTAAAGTGAATTTGTTTTTTTGAATTAATGTGCCGTTCAATGAGGTGTTAAAGTTTTGAGTAAAACCTCTCGGACTATAGGAAAATCCAGTATAACACATCAATTTATCATTGAATGGTATTCCGTAGTTTGCGCCAAAAGAGTAGGAGATTTTGGGAAGAGTATTAATTGTTGTATTATAATTTAAAGTATTTAATTCCTTCTGATAATTTTTTAAATAGGTAATTTGGAGTTCTGAACTTGCTCCGGTAATAAAGCTTGTGTTAATACCACCACCTACCGAAAAAAACTCGGTGGCAGTATTTTCAGTTTGTGCATGAATACTAGTATGCAAAAGAAGTAGTAGGTAAATACGAATATTTTTCATCTTCTTAAATTTCCGTGTTGGAATTCATTCTTACTTAAGTAAAATAATATTGAAGCAGATAGTGTAGCGTTACTTACATGAATAGTTGTTGATGTATTCGACATCATATTACTGGTGTATTGTGCTCTTAATGTTATGGCTAATCTATTGTCTAATTCATAGCTTGCACCAGCGGTGGCACCGTATAAATAATCGCGAGGTTTTTCTTTGAAATACAAAAGAATACGATTGTGTGTTGGCAAATTTTTGGATGCGTATGCTCCCCCAACATAACCATTATCCCATTTTACAATATCATAAACTTTGTCGGTCATAAAAATAGAAACAACGCCACCTGCAAATATTTTGAGTTCATTAATTGGTCGGAAATTAAATTCAACCGGAATGTCTACATAGTACATTTTGTAGTCGGCATAGGTTGTTACGGCTGTGTTATTCCACAAAACCCAACTGTCATTTGCTCTAAAGCCGCGTTGTGAAAAACAAGGAGAGAAGCCTACAGAGAAAATGGGATTGATTCTGAATTCAGAATAAACTCCTGCAGAGTATCCTTTTATTCCCGTTACTTCCGTAGTATTTGATTTGAAATTGGTGGTGTCGATTTCAGGATGATTATTTAAAGTGAAATTGTTTTTTTGCTCACCTGTATTCACTAAAAATGAATAATTTCCAGCATAAAAAACTCCCAGATTATATCTTTTCAATTTTTCTGAAAAGCTTTTGCAAGTCATCATGAAGGTGGATTGAGAAAAAGATTTGCCACTAAATTGATAACCAAATTTTAGCTCTATGCCTATAGGTTGATAATTGCTTCGAATAGGCGCGTAAGCAAAATGGTTAATTAAAGTAGGGTGATAAAAACCGTTCAATTCATAAAAGAAATTTTCTGTTTCTCTTCTTATTCCCAAACCTAAATTGGCTGTCATTCCTAAATTCTTACCTATATAGCTATTCTCTACGAAATTGTAGTAATACATCTTTTGAGTGGCGTATCCTAAACCAACTCCTAAGGTTAGAATGGGGAAAGTTCTTACTTTTTTATTTTCGAAAGCAGGTTTGAACCGAGCTAAAAAGGGTATTTCAAGAATGCTGTATTCGCATTTGTACCAAGGTTTATCAAGGATGCTGAAAAAGATATGTTGTAAAAGTGTATCGGTGAATTGATTGGGACGAACATCCATTCCTCCTTTGTAGTAGCTTATTCCAGTTTCAAAATAAAGGTATTTGTTTTTGCTATAACCATATTTCAATCCGTAATGGGTTCTCCAGCTATTTACATCAGCATTTTTCCTACTATAGATGTATTGTTGGTCACTCACTCCGATGGGAATTATGGAATCAATATTTAAATGAGGGTCATCAATTAAAATAACAGAGTAGTAGTCTTTAGAATATTCTAATCCGTAATAGTGAGATACGTTTTTGATTCTTGGTTTTTGTGCGAAAATGAAGACAGTAACGAAGAGAAATATGGAAGTTAAAAGGATATATTTCTTTTTTTGCATCATCGTTCTACGCCCACGAAAATATTGGGTTACAGATCAATTCCAACCGGACAGTGATCGGAACCCATCACCTGTTGCATGATAAAGGAATCTTTCAATTTAGTGAGCATTTGTTCACTCACTAAAAAATAATCAATTCTCCAGCCTACATTTTTTGCTCTTGCTCCGGCGCGATAACTCCACCAGGTATATTCAATTTTTTCAGGATAAAAATGGCGATAGCTGTCTTTTAGTCCGGCATTGATGAAATTAGTCATTCCATCGATTTCAATTTGAGTATATCCTGCCGATTTATTGTAATTGGGTTTTGGATGTTTTAAATCAATAGCTTGATGAGCTACATTCATGTCGCCACAAACAATCACTGGTTTTTTCTTTTCGATATTTTTCAAATAATTCAAAAAATCTTTATCCCATTGTTGTCGGTAACTTAAGCGCTCTAATTCACTTTTTGAGTTGGGAACATAAACCGTTACTACATAAAAATTTTCGAATTCTGCTGCTATTACTCTTCCTTCTTTATCGTGTTCAGCAATACCCATGTCATTGGTAACGCTAATAGGTTTTATTTTACTGAAAATAGCGGTACTAGAATATCCTTTTTTTTCAGCTGAATTGGTGTACATATGAAAGCCGTTTAAGTTGGCAACAGCTTCTCTCACTTGATCATCTTGTGCTTTTGTTTCTTGTAAACAAATAATGTCACAATTCATTTCTTTTACAATATTGGCAAAGCCTTTTGTGGCAACAGCGCGTATTCCGTTAACATTCCAAGAAATAATTCTCATAAAAAATAATTAGGTTTCTAAGATAAGTTTTAATGTGAAATTTTCAATGTGTTTAAGTTAAATCCTAACCCGGCTGATAATCGAAACTCATTCAAATTATGTGTTGGATAATAAATATGTTCCCCTAAAATTAACCGTCCCTGAATAAAGAAATGGAAGCATTTATAGAAGTAAAGATTGTAACCAATGAGGGTAGAAAACAACGGATTCACTCCTCTGGTAAAGGTTGGAGAATTCAGTGCTTGCTGGTATTTGGTAAAGGCTAGTCCGGGTTGTATGCCCATATAAAAATCATTTTTATTTCGGGTGAAATGATAAGATGCTCCAAAAAATGCCGAGTGATTGTATTGTAATTCACCTTCATTGATGGAACCATTTGCTAAAAAATAATAACCCTCCCCTGCAATAGAAATTTTGTTGTTTACATATCCTTCTATGTTTCCATGCAGATAGTAATGCGAAGTATTGTTTTCAAAAAGATAGGATGGGCTATAGGTAAGCCGAACACTAAGCAAGCCAGAACGAATTAATTCATCATTTTGCGCAAAAGAAAAGCAGCTGATGAATAATAAAACAATGGCAAGTTTTAATTTCTCCATAAACGGAATAATTTATAATTCACACTTAAAGTAGTAAGCATATGCCCCTCAAAGGCGGTATTGTTTTGCTTTACAATAGATACATTGTTGTTGGTTATTTCAGATTCTAAGTCGCTGGTGAGGTGTATCATGTACTGACAAGTGAAAGAAACATCGCATCGTTTGCTTAGGTTAATATGAGTTCCTATTCCTGCTTGAACAGCTGATCCCCAGCGATCGAGAGAAGTATTAGAGGTTAAAATTGTTTTTTTGTTATAGTCGAAACAATGTCCCGCCAAAATATAAGGTTGAAATATTTTTGGATACTGTAGTGTTTTAAAGGGGTAGAAGAGCACCGACCAACCTATATGGTAATATTCACTTCTTATTTTATCCTGAACATTAATGGTGATATAGTCGGCAAACCAATCGGTATTTACACTATTGCTAAGTTGAATTCTAAATTGTCCGCCTGTTCCTAACCCTGAGCCATCTGCATCGAATGCACTCAGTGTGCTTCTGCCACCTAAGCTAAACCATCCAGCATTAGAAATAGAGTCGTTTTGAGCATAAATGATCTGTATAACTAATAATAAAACAATGATAAGTTTTGATTTCATATTTCCCCTTTGTTTTTAAAACTACGAAAATTGAAATGAATTAGTATTAACCCATCCCTAATTTCCCTGCAATAAAGCCGGTAGTCCATGCTGCCTGAAAGTTAAAACCTCCTGTTACACCGTCGATATCTAAAACTTCTCCGGCAAAAAATAAGCCTTCACATTTTCTGCTTTCCATGGTAGTCATATTTACTTCATTTAAAGAAATTCCTCCACAGGTCACAAATTCTTCCTTGAAAGTAGTTTTACCTTCTACTTTATAAGCATCGTTGAAAAGGGTGTTAATGAGTCGATTTTGTTCTTTCTTAGGCAATTCACCCCAAATAAGATTTTCAGCTATTTCTACCCGCCTTAAAAGATATTCCCACATTCTGCCGGTAAATTCGAATGGGTTTGCATTTATGATTTTCTTTTTTTCATTGGCAAAACGGGTTTCCAGCAATTTTTCTCTCACTATTTCTTCATTGGCTAAGCCTGTCCAATTCACTAAAGCAGTGAAGTTATAATTCATATCATGTAATATTCTTGCTCCCCAGGCTGAAAGTTTCAATATAGCCGGACCGCTCATTCCCCAGTGGGTGATAAGTAAGGGGCCTTGCTGAACCAGTTTGGTGCCCTGAATGCGTACTATAGCATTGGGAGTAACCACCCCCATCAAATCTTCTGTTTTTTCTGAGGGCATATTAAAAGTAAATAGGGAAGGAACCGGGGAAATGATTTCATGCTGAAAGGATTGCAGCCATTGAAAACTATCTTGTTTCGGACTACCACCTGTAGCAACAATTACTTTATCAAAGTGAAGTGTTTCTGTTTTGTTGCTTACCACAAATCCATTTCCATCTTTTTTTAGAGAATCAACTCCAAAGCCTAGTCGTACCTCAATATTGAACTGAGTTATTTCTCTTTCAAGGCAGTCAATAATGGTTTGCGAGTTATCGGTAATGGGAAACATTCGGTTGTCGGCCTCTGTTTTTAGCTCAACTCCACGTGCTTTAAACCATGAAATAGTATGATTTGTGTTAAAAATGCCAAAAGATTTCTTTAAATTTTTCTCTCCTCTGGGATAAAATTTGGAGAGCTCAGAGATACTAAAACAGGCATGGGTAACATTACATCTTCCTCCTCCTGAAACCTTCACTTTTGCTAGGGTTTTATTTGATTTCTCTAATATGCTTACTTGTGCTTCGGGAAAGTGGTTTTTACAGGAAATGGCAGCGAAATATCCGGCTGCCCCTCCACCAATTACAGCTATTTTCATACTACTAAGGTAAATTTTTTATATCTTCACGGTCTTAAATAATATAATATGAGTAATGGCGTAGTAAAATTCTTCAATGACACTAAAGGTTTTGGTTTCATTAAAGAGGAAGGTTCAAACAAAGAGTATTTTGTACATGTTTCTGGCTTGGTAGACAAGATCAAGGAAAATGACGAAGTTGTTTTTGATCTTCAAGATGGAAAAAAAGGAGTAAATGCTGTAAACGTTAAACTAGCTTAGTTTAATTTTTATCAATTTATAATTTTGGTCCTCCTGAGAAATCAGGGGGACTTTTTCTTAAACCCCAATCCTATGAAAGCTTTTAGAATTTATTTGACAACGTTATTTGTTGCTTCTTTTGTTGCTGTGGCTTATAGTCAGGATGCTGTGGAAGGTTTGAATATAGGTAACATTGCTCCCGAAATTGCTTTGCAGTCACCAGCTGGTGATACTATCAAATTATCTTCATTAAGAGGTAAAATGGTGTTGATTGATTTTTGGGCTACATGGTGTGGGCCATGCCGTCGAGAAAATCCGAACATAGTGCATACTTACCTGAAATACAAAGATTCATTATTTGTAGAAGGAGGTAATGGTTTTACGGTTTATTCTGTTGCTTTGGAAAGAGCAGGTTCCTTGGATTCATGGAAAAATGTAATTGCTAGCGATAGCTTAGTTTGGAAAAGTCATGTGACTGATTTTCAATGGTGGAATAATTCTGCCGCTGTTCGTTATGGAATCAATTCCATTCCATCAAATGTATTGATTAATGATAAAGGTGTTATTGTTGCTAAGAATTTACAGGGTTCTATTTTAGAGAAAATGCTGAAATCGAAAATTGAAAGAGATCCAAAAAAGATTGAGGAAAAGAAAAAAGCAGATGCTGCAATAGAAGCAGAGCGAATAAGAATGGAAAAAGAACAAAAGAAGAAAAAAAGAAAATCAAAAAAGTAATTATAATGGTTAACAACGATATTTTAAAAAAACTACGAGTAGCACTTCAATTGCGTGATGATGATATTATCGATATTTTGAAGCTATCTAATTTTACTATTTCCAAAACCGAATTAAGTGCTTTCTTCAGAAAAGAAGATCATCCGAATTATAGAATTTGCGGTGATCAGGTAATGCGTAATTTTTTAAATGGTTTGATTGTGAAGATGAGAGGACCAATGGAAAAGAAATAATTATCATCCATGTTGAAGTATTTAATTTACCTACTTCCGGTACTTTGCGGTGTAACTATAACTACGCAGGCAAGTGTTAATAGTCAATTGCGCCACACTATTCATAACCCAATTGCAGCAGCATTTATTTCATTTGTGGTAGGAACTATCATTTTGTTTTTTGCAGTGGTGGCTTACCGACATGGTTTTCCATCTATTTCCGAGTTGAAAGAAGTATCATGGCATCAGTATACAGGTGGTTTACTGGGTGCTTTTTTCGTTACAGTTATCATTTTCACTTTACCTAAAATAGGAAGTGCAAATATGTTTATTTTGATAATAGCCGGACAACTTATTACGTCTTTATTATATGATCATTTTGGTATTTTGGGAGCACCTATACAAAGTGTAAATTGGAAAAAAATTGCTGGAGTAGTCATGGTGATTGTGGGTGTTTATATTGCCAATAAAAAATAATGAAAATGGAAAATGCATTAGATTCAGAATTACTGGAAACAACTAAAATTAAAAAGCCATTTTTAAGTTTATGGGTAATGCTCATTTATATATTTCCAATATTGATCGGTTTTATGTTTAAAATTCAACATTGGCCGGGAGCGTCATTTTTAATATTAGTATTTACAGGCCTTTTATCGGGTTATTGTTTAGCCAGAATTGTAAAATATCCTAAACACAAAGTGGCTAAAATTGTTTTAGGAGGAGCCTTACTTTCTTTGTTTGTTATAGTGTTTTTGACATGGAATTATTTTAATATTAATGCATTGGTAACGCTTGGCATAGCTTTTCTATTGACATTTATTGTGACATTTGTTAGAGCAAATAAAGAGCTCCGTTGATTTAGAGGAGTGAATGGTAATTATTTCCATTTATTGTTTTTGTTTTTTTCCTTGTGTGCAATAGTAATTTCTTTATTTTTAGAGTAAAAGCCCCGATTAGCCATGAAATTATCTGAGTTTCCCTATTCTCGTCCTGATATAAAATCTCTTCAGGATAATTTTGCAACGCATATTATTGATTTGAGAAGTTCCTCTGATTATGCGGTTTTTTCAACTACTTTGAAGAGAATAAATAATCTTAGAATAGATTTTGAAACACAAAATGCTCTGGCATCCATTCGTTATTCTGTAAACACAAAGGATTCTTTTTATTCTGGTGAACGTGATTTTTTTGATATGAATGCACCTCATTATGAGCAAATGCTGAATGATTATTATCGTGTGCTTGCTGCTTCAAAATATAAAGCTGAAGTTTCTGCGGAATTTGGACCACATTTTTTGAATAAGGTGAACTGCATGTTGGACACTTTTCACCCCGAAATTCTTCAGGATTTGATTAAAGAAAACGAATTGATTTCGAAGTATAATAAATTATTAGCATCTGCCGAAGTTGAGTTTGAGGGGAAAACTCAAACATTAAGTCAGCTCGCTGTTTTTCAATATCAAAGTGATCGTGAATTGCGAAAAAAAGCTGCAGATGCGGGTCATTCTTGGTTCAGTGAAAATAGTAGTGAATTTGATTCTATTTTCCATGATCTGGTACTCGTAAGACATAAAATAGCGATAGAACTAGGTTATAAAAATTTCACGGAATTAGCTTATAAAAGATTGGGTAGAACCGATTATGGCACCAAGGAAATTAAAGATTTTAGAGATGCTGTTTCAAAATATGTAGTACCTCTCTCCAATGCCCTGCGAGTTGAGCAAGCGAAAAGAATTGGAGTTGAAAAATTAGAATATTATGATTTTCTTTTTCAGTTTCCAAAAGGAAATCCTTTTCCGAAAGGCAATACCGAATGGGTGGTAGAAAAAACAAAAAATATTTTTGCTGAATTATCGCCTGAAGCCAACACTTTTTTTAAGCTGATGGTGGAGAAAGAACTGATGGATTTAGAATCGAGATCAGGAAAAATGTCGGGTGGTTATTGTACTTCTATACCGGCATATTCAGTACCTTTTATTTTTGCCAATTCAAATGGTTCGAATGATGATATTCGAACTTTGATTCATGAGTTGGGGCACGCTTTTTTTTCACATTTATCATCGAAGCAACCTTTGTTGGAATATGCTTGGCCTTCTCTTGAAACTTGTGAAATTCATTCGATGAGTTTGGAATTTTTGGCTTGGCCATGGACTAAACTTTATTTCGAAGAGGATAATGATTATTTTCAATATTCACATTTGCTACAAGCATTTTTTGCTTTACCAATGATGGCTGCTGGCGATGAATTTCAGGAATGGGTATATGAAAATCCAATTGCTTCTCCTGAAGAAAGAAATAAAATGTGGTTGAAAATCGAAGGGAAATATTCTCCATTTAAATCTAATTCGAGTAGTAAATATTTAGAAACAGGCAGAGGATGGCAGCGTGTTACTCATTTTTATAATGTTCCATTTTATTTCATCGATTACGCTTTGGCTCAAGTTTGTGCATTTCAATTTTGGGCTGAAAGCAGAAAAGATTTTAAATCGGCTTGGAAGAAATATTTTGATTTATGCAATTTAGGTGGAGCGGATTCCTTCACTAATATTTTAAAAAAATCAAACGTAAAAAATCCTTTTAATGAAGTAGTTTTAAAAGAAGTAGTGGAAGAGATTAAATGTTTTTTTGAAGAGAATAAAAAAGAGAATGGCGAAAAAACGGGAAGGATAGATGATTTCATATCACAATAAAAAATTTCGTTCGGTTTCAAATCCGAAAAATGGGGAAATTTCTTCAGAAACTATTTTTCATTATCAGCAAAATGGAAATGTGGTGTATGCTGAATATGCTGGAGGAAAAATTGTTTTAGGACATCTGATTGCTCTTGTTGATCTAAATGGGTGTTTGGATATGCATTATCATCAAATCAATGATAAAGGAGAGTTGATGACAGGAAAATGTTTTTCTACGCCCGAAGTTTTACTAGATGGTAGAATTCGTTTATATGAAAAGTGGGGGTGGACTAGTGGTGATAAGAGTGAAGGGGAATTAATTATTGAAGAGATTTAAAAGAAATTTTGTGAAAATCTAAACCTGCGAAAAATAAAAATATTATGAACGTAATTATCGCAAATTGTTGCGTCCTGAAATAAGTTGACACACAAAAAACTTAGAATATGGAAATCCAATCACAAGAAAGCTATCGTCGTAGTCAAAGGGATTATAGTTCAGCCAAATTAATATTATTTAAATTCGGCATATTGTGATGAAATTACAAATCTATCAAGTTGATGCCTTTGCAGATAAAGTTTTTACCGGTAATCCTGCGGCAATTGTTCCGTTAGAAAAATGGCTGTCGGAAGAATTAATGCAAAAAATAGCAGCTGAAAATAATTTGGCCGAAACAGCTTTTTTCGTGAAGAATGAAAAAGGATTTTATATTCGTTGGTTTACGCCAACGGATGAGGTGCCTTTGTGCGGACATGCAACCTTGGCTTCGGCATTTGTGTTATTTGAATTATTAAATTACAAGGAAGAGAAAATTATTTTTGAATGTAAAAGTGGAATTCTGCAGGTGACTAAAAATGCAGATTGGCTTACCTTGAATTTTCCTGTTAATTCTGTACAAAAAGTAAATCTATACCATGATTTTGAAAAAGCTTTCGGTACAAATCCAATAGAAACTTATCAAAGCAGTGGGGGATATTATCTATTGGTTTTTGGGTCAGATGATAGAGTGAGAAATATGAAAGTCAACTTCAATGAAATATTGAAATGGGATGCTAAAGCTGTAGTTGTTACTTCAAAAGGAAAAGAGTTTGATTTTGTATCGCGAATGTTTGCACCTAAAATAGGCGTGAATGAAGATTCTGTGACTGGCTCGGCACATACACGACTGATTCCTTTTTGGAGTGAACGTTTAAACAAAACAGAAATGTTGGCTAAACAGGTTTCTCAACGCGGTGGTGTTTTAAAGTGCAAAATGTTAGGCGATAGAGTGGAGATGAGTGGACAAGCTATTTTATATTTAACAGGAGAAATTTATATTTGAGATATGACTACGATTCTTGTTGATCAAAAAAGATTTCCTATTGGCAAATTTGAAAAGCCAACCAAGATTTCTCAAAATCAACTTAAAGAGTGGGTAAAGGATATCAGTTTATTTCCTACTCGATTGAAAAATGAAGTGCAACATCTTTCTGAAGAACAATTGGATACGGTTTATCGTGATGATGGATGGACAATCCGACAAGTTGTACATCACTGTGCAGATAGTCATATGAATAGCTTAATACGATTCAAGTTAACGCTAACAGAAGATAAACCCACTATTAAACCTTATTGGGAAGATCGTTGGGCTGAATTAGCAGATAGCAAAATGTCTATTTTACCTTCATTGTTAATGCTGGAAGGTATCCATGAACGATGGATTGTTTTACTAAATTTTTTATCAGAAAAAGATTATTCTAAATCCTTCATTCATCCTGAGCATGGTAAAGAATTTCGAATGGATGAAAATATTGGTGTGTATGCATGGCACTATAATCATCATTTAGCACATATCACAGAATTGAAAAAAAGAAAAAACTGGAAATAATGGCAAAAGACTGGAAAGAAAGACTCGGCACGGTGTATTCTACCAATCCGAATTTTCAATTTGAAACCAATAAGCAAGAGGAAAATGAAACTTTACCTCCTAAACAACAAAAGCTTTATGTTAGTTTAGATAAAAGAAATAGAGGGGGTAAAGCGGTTACTTTAATTGAGGGGTTTGTTGGTAAAGAGGATGATTTGCAAACTTTGGGTAAAAAATTAAAAACCAAATGTGGTGTAGGTGGTTCTGTAAAAGATAATGAGATATTAATCCAAGGAGATTTTAGAGAAAAAATCATTCAACTGCTAGTTGCAGATGGGTATCAAGTTAAAAGAAAGGGAGGATAGGGTTTATTAGTGATTCATTCAAAACTTATAAATCTTTTCCGGTGTAATACAGTAATCTAAAGCTATATCATGTGTGTCGGCATCTTCAATCAAATCTATAGGTTCGAAAAAATTAACTCCTACTTTAATGCATTTAGGATTTAATTCTCTTAAAAAACGATCGTAATATCCTTTACCATAACCTACACGATGACCTTTTTTATCGAAGGCAAATAAAGGAACCAATACCAAATCAATTTCTTTTTCTGTGATTTTAATACCATTGACTGGTTCTGGTATGGCAAATAGGTTCTCTTTATATGAGGTGTTTTTATCTACTATATAATGCGTCAACAGTGTTGAGTTGATATCAGAAACACTGGTTGCGATTTTTGTATTAATGTATTTCTCTAATAAAGTGTTTTGAAAGGAAGAGGTATTTACTTCTTTCATTCTTGCAATGCTTTTGAAAAAATGAACGCATTTAAAATTATTCATGTTAAACTGCTCAAAGAATAATTTAAAAATATCGGCGCTAAGCTGATTTATTTTATCGTTAGTAAGTAAATTGCGTTTATCTCTGTAGGCAATTCTGGTATCTAATTTCAGCATGGCACCTGGTTTATAGCGCTAAATGTATCAATTATTGTTTATAACTCGGTAAAACTAAAAGCAATTATTTCTTTTAAAAAATTTTGAATTTCTAATTTTAATTTTCACATTTGTCAAGAAATCAATCATAACAATGATAAAAAAAATGTCAGAAATTAAAATAGGAGATAAAGCCCCGTCAATTAATGCCAAGGATGAAAATGGTGAAATTATTAATATTTCCAATTATAAAGGGAAGAAGGTGATTTTGTTTTTCTATCCAAAAGATGATACACCTGGTTGTACTGCCGAATCTTGTAATTTAAGGGATAATTATTCTTTATTGAAGAAGAAAGGATTTGAAATTATAGGGGTAAGTGCTGATAGTTCTAAAAAACATCAGAAATTCATTAAGAAATATGAATTGCCATTCAAATTGATAGCTGATGAGGATAAGAAGGTTATTGAAGACTATGGGGTTTGGGGGAGAAAGAAGTTTATGGGAAGAGAATTCGATGGAATTATAAGAACAACTTTTGTGATTGATGAAAGGGGAGAAATTGATAGAATTTTTAACAAAGTAGAAACAAAGTCGCATAGTGAACAAATATTAGAAACTTATAAATAAACAAAATCATGGCAACTAAAGAAGGAAAAGAAACAAATTCGGCCAATGCAGAAAAGTTAAAAGCTTTGCAAATGACCATTGAAAGATTGGATAAATCTTTCGGAAAAGGAACAGTAATGCGTTTGGGAGATACAGCGATAGAACCTATTGAAGTAATTTCTACCGGGTCTGTTACTATTGACTTAGCTCTGGGTGTGGGTGGTTTGCCTAAAGGTAGAATCATTGAGATTTTCGGCCCGGAATCTTCCGGTAAAACTACCCTAGCAATACACGCTATTGCTCAGGTACAAAAGAAAGGTGGTATTGCAGCTATTATTGATGCAGAGCATGCTTTCGATCGTTCTTATGCAGAGGCGTTGGGTGTAGATACAGAGCAATTGTTAATGTCGCAACCCGATAATGGGGAGCAAGCTTTAGAAATTGCAGACAACTTGATTAGTTCCGGTGCTGTAGATTTATTGGTAATTGACTCCGTTGCAGCACTTACACCAAAAGCTGAAATTGAAGGTGAAATGGGTGATTCTAAAATGGGTTTACATGCTCGTTTGATGTCGCAAGCTTTACGTAAATTAACCGCAACTATTAGCAGAAGTGGATGTTGTGTTATCTTCATTAACCAGTTGCGTGATAAAATCGGAGTAATGTTTGGTAATCCTGAAACAACAACAGGTGGTAATGCTTTGAAGTTTTACGCTTCTGTTCGTATTGATATTCGTAAGTCAGGGCAACTGAAAGAGGGGGAGGAAGTTATAGGTTCTCGTACCAAGGTGAAAATTGTTAAAAACAAGGTGGCGCCTCCATTTAGAAAAGCTGAGTTTGACATTATTTATGGCAAAGGGATTTCTAAAACCGGAGAGATCATCGACTTGGGTGTAGAGTTGAATGTGATTAAGAAGTCGGGTTCATGGTTTGCTTACGGAGACACGAAGTTGGGACAAGGTCGCGATGCGGTTAAACAAATGTTAGATGATAATGTCGAATTGGCAGATGAATTAGAAGTAAAAATTGTTGAAGCTTTAAAGGCGAAGGTCTAAGTTTTTGATAATCAGTTTTAAAAGCTAATAATCAGTAGTGACACGCGTTTAATTAATGTGTTAAATTATTAACAGACTATTGCACGCACCGATTTTGAAGCTTAAATTTGGATAAGAAATAAGATTTCAAAAGTGGACTCATATCCATGATTAGAAATTTTATGGTTGATAAGAGAAATGCGTCTTCGGACGCATTTCTTTTTTGTGGTATATTAGTCGCCAATGAATAAATTAAAAACATCATTTTTTGTTCAGGTAAAGACGCCGTTTTTTTCATCTTTTCGGCAACCCATAATAGCTATATTTATTTTGTTTTTTTCTTCTTGTACTGATTCATCTGTTGACATAGCTTCGATTAAAAAACTAATTCAAGAGGGTGAGCTAGTTCAGGCTGAAAGTCAAATTCAAAAAGCCATTGAAGGGGATTCTGCAAATGTTGACTTAAACATTCTTTATGCTGATCTTTTACTTAAAAAGGGGGAGTATAGAGCTTCTTATTTTTATTTATGTAAAGCTCATGAAGCTGATTCTATCAATATAGATGTTAACTTAAAAATCAGTCAGTTTCATTTATTTCTTCGTCAGTTTGATAATGCAATACAAGCAGCAAATGCAGTTTTAAAAGTGGATAGAAGTAATGCAAAAGCTTATTTTTTAAAAGGAATGGCATACAAAGATTTTGGAGATACAGTAAAGGCATTTTCTAATTTCAGAACTGCGGTGGAGCAGGATGATAAAAATTATGAATCCTATGTTCAGTTGGGAATTTTAGCTTCTGCTAAGCATGATTCTACAGCGGTTCATTATTTCGATAATGCTCTGCTTTTGAAACCAAATGAACCAGAGGTACTTTACAACAAAGCGCTTTTCTATCATCAGCATGGCGCTGTAAATAAAGCTATGAAGATTTATTTAACTGTTCCTGAAGGATCTTCTTTCTATGGTAGTGCCAGGTATAATATTGCAAGTATTTTATACCATCAAGAAGATTTTAAACATGCACTTCAGTTTTTCGATATTGCGTCGAAATACAACAGCTATAAAGCATTTTATATGAAGGGGTTGATTTATGAAAGAACAGGGAAAGTTGATTCAGCAATGATTAACTATAAACAATGCTTAAGTATAAATCCAGAGTATAAGTTAGCTCAGGAAAGAATGACTCTAATCAGATAACTCTAAAATCCCTCTTCACACTACACTTTCATTCAATAATTTTATATATTTGCTACCCTTCAAAAAGTGCGTAAGTACTAAGAAGGCTACGAATTTTAAAGTAAAGGTCTTTTAAAACTGAAAAAAATGGCAACAGTATCTAAAATTATGTACACAATCACGGATGAGGCTCCAATGTTGGCTACTTATTCGTTTCTTCCTATTGTTAAAGCATTTACAGCTCCTGCTGGAATTGATGTTGAAACAAGAGATATTTCCTTAGCAGGAAGAATTTTAGCAAATTTCCCAGAAGTTTTAAAAGCCGATCAAAAAGTGGGCGATGCTTTAACCGAACTAGGTTTGTTGGCGAATACACCAGAGGCAAACATTATTAAGTTGCCAAATATTTCTGCTTCCGTGCCGCAATTGAAGGCTGCAATTAAAGAATTACAAGAAAAAGGATATAATATTCCTGAATATATTGAAGATGCTAAAACTGAAGAAGAGAAAGCAAATAAAGCTAAATATGCTAAAGTTTTAGGATCTGCCGTAAATCCCATTTTACGCGAAGGTAACTCTGATAGAAGAGCCCCGCGTGCTGTGAAAAACTTTGCGAAAAAACATCCTCATTCAATGGGTGCTTGGTCGCCAAATTCTAAAACTCATGTGGCCAGTATGTCGGTGGGAGATTTTTACGGAAGTGAGAAGTCGGTTACTGTGGTTGAAGCTACTGAAGTTAAAATTGAATTGGCAGGTGCCGCAGGAAATACAACCGTTTTAAAAGCAAGCACTAAATTAAAAGCAGGAGAAATTATTGATAGTTCGGCATTGAACCTGAAAGCCTTGAAAGCATTTGTTGCCAAAGAAATTGCCGATGCTAAAGCTCAAAATGTATTGTTGTCGGTGCATTTGAAAGCTACCATGATGAAAGTTTCCGATCCTATTATTTTCGGAGCTATTGTTGAGGTTTTCTATAAAGATGTTTTTGAAAAATATGCAGCTCTTTTTAAAGAGTTGGGTGTAAACACTAAAAATGGTTTGGGTGATGTATATGCTAAAATTGCTGGGCATCCTCAAGAAGCAGAGGTTAAAGCAGCGATCGATGCAGTTTATAAAGTTAGTCCGGCTTTAGCGATGGTGAATTCTGAAAAAGGAATTACCAATTTACATGTTCCTTCTGATGTAATTGTAGATGCTTCTATGCCGGCGATGATTCGTACTTCTGGTCAAATGTGGAATGCAGCCGGAAAACAAGAAGATACTAAAGCAATTATTCCCGACAGATGTTACGCTGGTGTTTACCAGGCTACTATCGATTTCTGTAAAAAGAATGGTGCGCTAGATCCTACTACTATGGGAAGTGTTCCTAATGTTGGTTTGATGGCGCAGAAAGCTGAAGAATATGGTTCTCACGATAAAACTTTCCAAATTTCCGAAGATGGTGTAGTAAGAGTAGTGGATATTTCTGGCAAAGTGTTGATGGAACAAAAAGTGGAAAAAGGAGATATCTTCAGAATGTGTCAGGTGAAAGATGCTCCTATTCAAGACTGGGTTAAACTAGCAGTTAACAGAGCAAGATTGAGTAATACTCCTGCGATTTTCTGGTTAGATTCCCAAAGAGCACATGATGTTCAGTTGATTGAAAAAGTTAAAACATATTTGAAAAATCACGACACTACCGGATTGGATATCCAAATTCTTTCTCCTGTAGAAGCTACCAATTTAACTCTGGAGAGAATTAAAAAAGGATTGGATACTATTTCTGTAACAGGAAATGTATTGCGTGATTATTTAACCGATTTATTTCCAATTTTAGAATTAGGTACTTCAGCAAAAATGTTATCTATAGTTCCTTTAATGAATGGTGGAGGTTTATTTGAAACAGGTGCCGGAGGTTCTGCTCCCAAACATGTTGAACAATTTATTCAAGAAGGATATTTGCGTTGGGATTCATTAGGTGAAATTTTAGCTTTGGCTGTTTCCTTAGAGCATTTGGGTCAAACATTAAATAATACCAAAGCATTGGTTCTTTCGGAAACATTAGATGCTGCAACCAGCAAATTTTTAGATAATGATAAATCTCCTGCACGTAAGGTAGGACAAATAGATAATCGTGGTTCTCATTTTTATATTGCTTTGTATTGGGCACAGGCCTTAGCCGAGCAAACAAAAGATGCTGAATTGAAATCAATTTTCACTTCAATAGCTAAAGAATTGACAGAAAATGAAGCGAAAATTTCAGCTGAATTAATTGGCGCACAAGGTAAACCTCAAAATATTGGAGGCTACTATAAACCTGATCAGGCATTGGCTGAAAAAGCATTACGTCCGAGTGCTACATTTAATAAAGCCTTGGCTTCGTTAGTTTTGGTTCAGCAATAGTAAGTGAAGAATTCTTCTGAAAGTCCATTCATTTCAAGTGAATGGACTTTTTTTATTTTGGAAAGGGAAGTTGTTTTGTAGGCAATTCACCTATTTTTTTATTTGATTAATGTTCTGCATTCACTATATTGAAAGTCCAAACACTACAATTAGATATGAAAAAAAGAAATTTACTAGGTACGCTTTTACTTGCTTTAATTTTTAGTACAAATATTTTTGCTG
Organism: Flavobacteriales bacterium; assembly: GCA_023251075.1. GTDB lineage: Bacteria > Bacteroidota > Bacteroidia > Flavobacteriales_C > JAHEZL01. The sequence goes on from JAHEZM010000004.1 coordinate 55,808, forward strand.
CTTTACCACAGAGGATATTGGTGGGTTATTGGGAAAACTGGAATGGCAATTTCGTTAAACTTCGCGATATTGATAGCAGATATAATGTTGTTTGTTTGGCTTTTGCTGAAACCAACGGAGGATCGGTAAATGGGATAGGATTTAACATGTATTCAGGCATAAATTATTATGATACAGATTTGATTTCAGATATCGCTTTATTGCGTTCACAAGGAAAAACAGTATTGATGAGTTTTGGTGGAGCAAATGGTTCATTTAAATTGGCTACTGATAACGACAAAACTTCTTTTGTTACCAAAGTAAAATACTTGGTTGATCATTATGGCGTAGATGGAATTGATATCGATTTGGAACAAGCTACTTATGTGGGTTCTACTGGTACAATTGGTACTCCTGGAACAAGTCAGATGAATTTAATCTTAGCCATGCAAGAATTGTTAGGTTGGTATCAAACCACTTATGGAAAAAAAATGATTTTAACGATGGCTCCGGAAACTACATATTATACTGGAGGTATGTCGTCGTGGGCAGTTACCAATGTAAATGGAGGAGATTATTTGCCTATAGTGGATGCACTATATGATGATATTGATTTGATGATGGTACAGTTGTATAATTCAGGAAGTATGTTGGGATTAGACGGATCTTCTTACAATCAGGGAACAGCAGATTTTATTGTTAGTCAGACCGAGGCAGTTATTAAAGGGTTTAATGCCCCTGGCTTGGGAACAATGGCTGGGTTTCCGGCCAATAAAGTTATTGTTGCGTTACCATCATGTTCGGGTAATGGCTCTGTATCAACAGGAGTTGCGAAACAAGCGATGGAATATTTGATGGGTTATGGAGCAAAGCCAGGAAGTTATATCTTGCAAAAAGCGGGTGGTTATCCAACGTTGAGAGGTATGATGACCTGGGATATTAATGCTGATATGAATTACTGTAGTTCTTCTTACGCTCAAAATTTTAAAACCATCTATGATCATTTTGTTGGGATAGAAGAAGTAAGTGAATCAAACTTTTCTGTATATCCCAATCCTGCCCAGCATACAATAACCATTGATGGATTAAATAAAGGCGCAAGAATGCAGATTTATAATATGGTAGGTGATTTGATAGTAGAGCATTTATTAATAGAAGGTGTTAATACAGTTGGAATAGAGCAATTGGCTGCCGGAATTTATTCAATTAATATTGCTGGAAAAGTGCAGAAGTTGGTGGTAGATTAGCAAGAGAGATTCCATAGAAAATAATTTTAAGCAGGATTGGTTGTTACCGGTCTTGCTTTTTGCTTTCAGCGATTCAAAATTCCGATGTCAATCACAACATTTTTGTTTAATAAAATCACAATAACATTTCAAAAAAGTTTTTTTGAATTCACTTACCTTCGTTTAGTTGCTATTAATAGTGAGAGTCTTTTGATTTTTAATCCATTGGTTTAAGTATGGAAATGATAAAAAAATACGATGTTGTTGTTTTAGGTGGTGGATTGGCCGGACTCACTCTTGCTATTCAGTTGAAGCAAGAAAATAGTAAGTTAAAAATACTTGTTCTTGAAAAAAGAATTGATTCTGCTCCGCTGGCGATACATAAAGTAGGGGAATCATCCAGTGAATTGGGTTCTTTCTATTTGCGAGATGTATTGAATCTTAAAAATTATTTGAACGAAAAGCAATTGCCAAAATTTGGTTTTCGTTTTTTCTTGAGTGAGCAACATAGCGATGATATAGCAAAACGAGTGGAAGTGGGATCACGTATTTTAAGTCCGTATCCCACACATCAAATCGACAGAGGGATTTTAGAAAATGATTTATCGGATATGCTTCTTCAAATAGGTGTAGATTTTCTTTTGGGTACTAAAGTGGTGGATGTTAAAATTGAAAAGGAAAATCATTGGGTAACCTATGAAAACATTGCCCTCAATGAAGAGGTAGAGTGCCGATGGGTAGTTGATACTACCGGTAGAAGTAGTTTTTTAAAAAAGAAATTAAAATTAGGAAAAGAATTAGCACACAATATAAATTCATCATGGTTTCGCTTGGCTTGTGAGATTGACCCCGATGACTGGTCGGAAAATAAAGATTGGTTAAACAGAGTTGATCCGGGAAGACGTCGTTTAGCTACCAATCATTTGATGGGTAAGGGGTATTGGATCTGGATTATTCCATTGATTTCCGGTTCCACTAGTATTGGGATTGTAGCTGATCCTGAATTTCATCCATTTGATCAAATCAACACTTTTGAAAAGGCTCTTTCCTGGATGGAAAAGTATGAGCCTTTGGCTGCTAAAATATTTAAAAAGCAGCAAGAAAAAGCGCTTGATTTTAAGGTGATGAAAAACTTTGCTTACGATAGTAAACAATTTTATTCAGTAGATAGATGGGCTGTAACAGGCGAAGCAGGAGCGTTTATGGATCCGTTCTATTCTCCTGGAAGTGATTTTATTGGTTTAGGAAATTCATGGGTGAGTGACTTGATCAATCGTGATTTTAAAGGGGAGGATATTCAATTGCGCACCATGATTTTTGAACTGACCCATAAAGAATTATTAAAAGGCTGGATTTCTTTGTATCAGAATATGTATTCTGTTTTTGGCAATACGCAAATTATGTTGATGAAAATAGTTTGGGATTGGGCAAGTTATTGGGCTATTCCTTGCGTTTTATTCATGAACAAAGGATATGTTAATGTTAACGTAATGAAACAGTATAGCGCCAATCAAAATAGTATCGGACAACGTTTTGCCTTGTTGAATGAAAAAATGCAGAAACTTTTTCGTGATTGGGATCAGTTTGAAACAGAACTATTGAGTAATCATTATAGCAATGTTTTTGATTTAAAAATTTTACATCAATTTCAGTCAGAGTTACCACTTCGATATGAGGAAAATGAATTGGTACAAAAAATCAATTCTAATTTGAGCATATTGGAACAACTTGCTGCTGAAATATTTAGAAAAGTAAGCACTGAAATTCATGCTACTCCTTTTGATATGCCGGTGAATCCTTATTCTGCAGATTTGAATAATGATAAAGTTGAATGGATAGAAAAATCAAAAGACGAGAAGTCTATAACTTTTAATGAATCTATTAATGAAGATTTAAATGTGATGTGGATTTTACCTCAAAATATAAAATGCACCACTGATGTTTAATGAAGTAGCAAAAAATATGCAATATGTGCAGGAGTTATTTCTTGAAATACCTTCGCATATTAATCCTACAGATAATGTAGAGCAAATTATTTTCTTGTTGGATAAGGAGCCCATAAAATTTAGATCAATTGCCTACGAAAGTGCTTCCTGGGAGATTGCAATGGAAGATCTAAAAAGTAGTGGTGAGCTATATAGATGGACAGATTTTTATTATAAAACAAAACACGAACACCCTTATCATGTTGAAATTGGTTTGGGGTGGGCTTTTGCGAAAACGGGAATTTATCCTCCAAATTTTATAAATACTCTAAATAAAGAAGTGAGAAGAATGGTGTACGATGGTGTAGGTTATTACTATGCACTTTATAGAAGGAGAAGAACAATAGTATTAAATGAAATTCCTGAAGAAATTTCTCAGGATGATTTGAGTGGATTTACTCAAGGTGTGGGGAGAAGGTTATGGTACGAAGCAAAAGGAGATGTGAATTATCTTTTAAAGAGTTTAGAGATTTTTTCAAACCACCGACTTCCTGATTTATGGAGGGGAATAGGAATTGCCTGTGGTTATGTGGGAGGCAATAATCAACTTATTCTTGATCGTTTGTTATTGAAATCGGCTGATTTTAAATCCGATTTAAAAATAGGTGTTCAGTTGGCTGTGTTGAGTCGCCAGCTTTCAAAAAGTATTTCAAAAGATATTAAGCTGACTAGTGAAATTATTTGTAAAATGACTATTAGTGATTTGCAAATTGCAAGTAAAGCCGTATTGTGTTAATAAAACATTGGAAAAAGAATGATGTGATTTTCAATCGAGAAGAATATGAATTACCTTTATCAGCGATATTCTAACCTATTATTTTAATATGTTATCATGAAAAAAATATTTATTGTTTTTGCTCTCATTGCGGGAATTTTGTTTTCTTGTTCTGTAGAAAAAAGAGTTTATAGATCGGGATACAATGTGCAGTGGCGAGAGCATGTGAATGCTACAAAAAATGAAAGTAAAAACGAGGTATTTCAGGTTAACCCTTTCATTGAAACAAAAAACAAAAGTTTAAAAACTTACAACTCCAATCAATTTAATCCCAATTCAAGTTCTGTTAATCATTCTGATTCTAAAGAAATTCAAAGACATAGCTTTGATAGCTCTCCTGTTTCTTTATCAAGTACAACTTCTGAATTATCTACTGAAATTACAAGCAAAGAGATGATGGAAATGAGTGCCGATCAACAAAAAGAAAGTGGCGATAATCTTCTGTATTGGTCTGCTGCATTGATGGCTTTATCTACATTTGGCTTACTTAAATTAAATAGAAAAAAAATATCGGACCTTACCCGTTGGGCAAAAAAGAATCCGAAGAAGGCGCAATGGTCTATAGCGTTAATGCAGTTTGCTTTGCTATGTTTAGCACTTTTTTCAGGATACAATCTTCGCCAGTTGGGTTATTTTTTATCAGATACCTTTTATTATGTTTTTGGGGCTATTATGGCTTTGGGGTTTGCTTTAACTCCTTTTAAAAGAAAAGCAAATTCAATTCAATTGCCTTCTGTTTTAAATAGAGCAAGATTGGGATATTTAGGTGTAATTATTTCATCGTTGATGATGACTACCACCTATGGGAATCAGATAGAGGAAAAACATTCTGACTCTACCATTGCTTCGGTTTTAAAATCGACTGATAAATTGGTTTTTGCAGATGATTATTCTGTAGATCACAACACGTCAAAAATTGGATGCAAATGTGAGTCTGCAAGAAAAGGAGATGGTTTTGCAATATGCGCATTAGCAGTTTTTCTTACACTTCTTTTGTTGGTTACTTTATGTGCCGGAATATGCTTAATGGTTTTTGGAATTCAAGGTATAGGGGCAGGAGCAATTGTGAGTGGATTTTTAATTGCTGCGGCTTCAGTTTATCTGATCTTTCTTTCTATCAGATGGTGTGTGCGAAGTAATAAAAAAGTGTGATAATGAATTGTGCTTTAGTAACAGGTGCCTCAAAAGGAATAGGTAAAGCTATTGCTCTGCAATTATCAAAAGATCATCAACTTCATATTTTAATTAATTTTTCTTCTGATGTTGAATCGGCAATGTTGGTGGTGAACGAGATTGTTGCTTCGGGTGGAAGTGCTGAATTACTTCAGTTCAAGGTAGAAAATAAAATAGAAGTAGATAAAATACTCAATGATTGGCAAAATAATAATCCTGAAAAATTCATTAGTGTTTTGGTGAATAATGCCGGTATTACCCGTGATGGATGGCTGATGTGGATGCCGGAAAATAATTGGGATGATGTGATATCAGTTTCTTTAAAAGGCTTATTTAATGTCACCCAAAATGTGATGAAGAAAATGCTTCATAATAAATATGGAAGAATAATAAATATTTCATCAGTATCGGGAATGAAGGGGGTTGCCGGACAAACCAATTATTCTACCGCAAAAGCCGGAATATTAGGAGCTACGAAAGCATTGGCCCAGGAAGTAGCAAAAATGAAAATTACAGTGAATGCTGTTGCTCCCGGATTGATAAAAAGTGCAATGACAGAAAATGTAAATGCTGATCCTTATTTAAAAGTAATTCCTGTGAATAGAATGGGCGAACCTGAAGAAGTGGCGCACCTAGTTAGTTTTTTGGCATCTGATAAATCGGCGTATATTACGGGAGAAGTTATTAATATCAATGGCGGACTTTATTCCTGATGAAAATAATAAAGGAAAATATAAAGAATTATATTCCTCAAAGAGAGCCTTTCATCATGGTGGATAATATTTTGGACGCTAATGCTGAAAAATTTCAAACCGATTTCACTATTTTTTCTGATAATATTTTTTTGGAAGGAGATAAATTGAGCGAATGTGCCTTAATTGAAAATATAGCACAAAGTTGTGCTGCAGGATTGTTTCTGATCAATATGGAAAAGGCTTCTAAACCATTGGATGGATTTATTGGAGGTATTTCGAAACTATTTGTTTTCGATTTACCCAAAGTGGGAGATACAATAAATACCGATGTATATTTCTTACATCAATTTGCCAATATGTATTTAATGAAAGGTGAAGTGTATTTGAATAAAAAGAAATTGCTGGAGTGTGAGCTTAAATTGGCTGGACTTTAGCTTAAAATATTGCTATGGATATCGAGAAAATTAAATTAGAATTAAAAAGTCAGATTATTGAGCAACTCAATTTGATTGATATTAAAGCAGAGGATATTCGCGATGAAGATCCCTTGTTTGTAGAAGGTTTAGGACTTGATTCGATTGATGCTTTGGAGTTGGTGGTTATTCTTGAAAAATATCATGGTGTAAAAATTACAGATGAAACATTGGGTAGGAAAGTTTTATACAGCATTCAAACGATGGCTGAATTTGTGGTGGCTGAAAAGTTGAAATAAGCATGAAAATATTTGTTAGCGGAATAGGAGTGATTAGTGCTATTGGATTGAATAGCAAAAAAAATTATGAAGCATTGCGATCCGGAGATTCTGGTATTAAATATTCTTCCAAACACCATTTAATGTTGGGTGAGGTTCCCCTTTCCAATGAAGAACTGGAAGAGATGAATGGGGTTAAGGGCAGAGATTTTTCAAGAACTACTTTGTTGGCGTTAAATGCAGTAAAGGAGGCATGGGGAGCAAATAAAATTTCAAGTGAAATTCGAACCGGTTTTATTTCTTCCACCTCCGTGGGAGGATTAGATAAAATGGAAGAATATTATTTTCAATATTTAAAGGAGAGTAATTCCGATTATCATTCAAAAATGATTTTTGATAATGGAACAACTAGTGAAGAAATTGCAAATGAATTAGGGATTTCCGGATTTGTTTCCACTTTGTCTACAGCTTGTTCTTCTGGTCCGAATGCAATTTTGTATGGAGCACGTTTGTTGGAGTTGAATCGATTGGACAGGGTAGTGGTGGGTGGTTGTGATCCTTTAGCGCTATTTGATTTGAAAGGATTTAGTTCTTTGAATATTTATGATAAAAATATTTGTAAACCCTTCGATCAATCTCGAAAAGGATTGAACATTGGTGAAGCAGCAGGGTATTTGGTTTTAGAAAACGAAAAAAGTTTGGTTGAAACAGGAAATAAAGTTTTGTGTGTTTTATCGGGGTGGAATAATTCTACTGATGCTTATCATCAAACAGCTAGTTCACCTAATGGAAAAGGAGCAACCTTAGCGATGAATAGAGCGTTAGAAAAAGCAATGTTGGATATTAGTGATATTGATTATATCAATGCTCATGGAACAGGAACAGAAAACAATGATTTATCAGAAGCAATGGCTTTCAAAAATGTTTTTGGAAATGACGTTCCATCATTTAGTTCTACTAAAGGTTATACCGGACATACTTTAGCGGCAGCGGGGGCAATTGAGGCAGTATATTGTGTTTTATCTCTTCTCCATCAAGCGAAATTTTCGAATTTGAATTTTACAGAAAAAATGAAAGACATTGATTTTTGTCCTCAGTTAATTCATGAAGAAGGAGTTTCTGTTAATCATGTTTTATCGAATTCATTTGGTTTTGGAGGTAATTGTTCTTCATTAATTTTTAGTAAAAATTAAAAAATGTATATCAGCGCTGCATCTTCAATTTCTTTTCAAAATTCATTTAGGAATAAAGGATTTTCTGATCAGCTTTTAGAGATGGGTGATGAGCAAACAATAATTTATCCTGATTATTCACCTTTTATTCCAGCAATGGACAGAAGAAGAATGAGTGAAGGTACCAAGATGTCGGTTGCTTGTGCGATCGATTGTCTTTCACAAATTAATCTTCAGCAACCCGATGCAGTAATTGTGGGTACTGCTTTAGGTAGTAGTAATCACACGAAAAAATTTCTCGATAAAATCGCTTCAGCGGAAGGAGGATTAATTTCCCCTACGTCATTTATTCAATCAACGCACAATACTTTTGCGGGACAAATTTCTTTATTGCTGAAGAATCATGGATACAATACCACTCATACGCAGAATAGTTTATCTTTCGAACAAGCTTTGATTGATAGTACATTGTGTATTGGTGAAGGAGCGAAAAATGTTTTGGTAGGTGGAGTAGATGAAAATGAACCAATATTATATCACTTACCTGTCCGTTTAAAAAAGAGTGATATTAAAGTGGGGTATGGCGCTTCATTTTTTGTTTTGTCGTTGGATAAAAAAGATGATTTTTCGGCAAAATTGTTAGCTGTTGAAAGTTATAGTGGTGTTAAAAATGTAAATGTTTTTGCTGATCAAGTATTGCAGCAAAATGAGATTAAGAGTGACGAAATAGATTTGGTTTTATATTCATCGTGTGAACAAAATATAGAAGTAGAATTATCATCTTTTTTTCCAAAATCCTCTTTGATAGATTTTCAAAAATATTGCGGGGTATATTTAAGTAATTCATCCTTTGCATTACATTTAGCATTCGATTTTTTACAACAAGAAAAAGGTGTTAAAACTGTTTTGGTGTATAATAATTTGATTTCAGAAAATTTAGGTTTGCTGTTGTTAAAGCGAGTATAGTATGGTGTTGCTGAACGATTTTTTTACAATAGTAAAGCATGAGGAATCTACAGGAAAGACAACAATAGCTTTAAATGGAAAGCATGTGGTGTATAAGGGGCATTTTCCCGGGCATCCTGTTACCCCGGCGGTAATACAAATGAAGTTGGTTCATGAATTATTGGAATTTCGTTTAGCATATAAAGTAAAATTGGTTTCCGTATCACAAGCAAAATTTTTAAAAATTTTGAATCCAGAAGAATTTAATAGTTTGGAAGTGGAAATAGATTTTACCGAAAAAGACGATGAAATTTTGTTGAATGCAGTGGGTTTAAATCAATCACTAGTATTTTTTAAGATTCAGGCGTTTTATACAAAATGTTGAATTAACAATACTCGCAATATTTAGAATTTTTGTTGTGGTGATATTCCATTTCTACACTAAATAAATCTTCGAAAATTTTTCTCAATTCATTTTTGTAAGCGTGACAGGTTGCAATATCTGCTTTGCTTTCGTTGTTGTAGTTGAATTGTAGTAAACCTTTGTCGAGAGATCGAAAAGAAAAAATGCCAGGAGATACAGAGCTTATTTCAGGATGTTTTTCTAAGTATAACATACTGTACCAAAGTAGTTGTAAGGCTTTGCTTTTATCTTCCTTACGGATATCTTCCATCTTATTCAACTTCAATCCTGATTCTTTTACATTACCTGTTTTGTAATCAATCAACCGAATAGTATTTCCTACTTTATCAATCCTATCGGCCTTACCCGTTAAGTGAATTTTCACTTTTTCATCATTCACGGTAATTTCTATTTCTCCCTCAACACTTTCTTCTAAACTAATAATGCTGAGCGTTTGATTTTGTACTGTGAGATCTTCAATAAAAGCGATTTCATTTTTCAAAAACTGATCGATAACATCGATGGCAACGTTGTAGAAAAGATGATTTTTTCCAGTGTTTATTTCCGATATATTTTCTTTTTCAAAAGCTTCAATTAAAAGCGATTGAGTTTTAGGTTGCATTTTTTTTACATCTTCGGAATTCACTATTTTTCCTATGTAGGGTTTATACATGTGCTCCAAAACATAATGTATTACAGTGCCCATGCTACCCACTTGAATGTCTTCTTCTACCTCGTCTTTTTCCCCTAAACCAATAATTCTTTTGTAATAGAAATCGGAAGAACAAGTGTGTAAGTTGTTAATGGCTGTAGGTGAAAAACCTTTCTGGGCCATTTTGCTTAATCGATCAATTACTTCTGGTGTGTTGCGTAGCAAAGGAAATGGTGACGAATTATTGCTGTTCGAAGAAATAGAACTTTGATAGCTAGTTAAATTCACATTGGAGTTATGGGGGAAATATTCCATTTCTAACTGACTCAAAAAGCGACTTTTTTCATTTTGTGCACCAAAATTATCGCTAGCAGAAGTGTATAAAAGATAAATATTTTTTGCACGTTGAATCAATCTGTAGAAATGGTACGCATAGATCGCATCATTTTCCTGATAGGTGTGCAATCCAAATTCTTTTTTGATGTCGTGAGGAATGAAAGATTGTTGACTTTTTTCTTTGGGGATCACTCCTTCATTCATGGAAAGTAGAATAATATTTTCGAAATCGAGCGCTCTGCTTTCCAGCATCCCCATTATTTGTAAGCCTTGTAGCGGTTCTCCGTAAAATGATAATTTCTCTTGCTTGATGAGTTTTATATAAATTCTCTTTAGTGTTTTGAGTGTGTTCAACTCTTTGAAATTAAACTTTCGAATAAGATTTTGAACTTGTTGTAAAAAGGTATGGAAAGCAAAAAGGTATTCTGTTTCGATGGGGAAATTATCATTGAATTTTTCTTTCAGTTTTGAAATAAGTAGTAGTGCGGTGTTAATGAATTCAATACTGTCTCGGTTTTTGTTATGCAATAAAAAAGCAATTTCATTACCTAAAATTTGAATGCATTTTTCTTGAGTAATATAGATCTTATTGTTTTTAGTAATGTATGAATTTAGTTCATTAAATTTTTCCTTGTTATACAGTAGTAATTGAATTTTTTCGTGTGCAAAAAAGAGCAATAAATCCTGGTGATAGAAGAGATAATCCTTTCCTTTTCCTTTTGTGTTTTCGTGTAAAGAAAATAACTGAAGCAGCAATGGGTATAAATCGATTTGTTTAATCGGTAAGCCCATAGTGATATTGGCATTTTTTGTTTCTTCGGGTAGTTGATTGAGCAAGGGAAGTAATAAATTCTCATCGCCTAAAATAACGGCTGATTGAGGTGAATTCGATGGTATTTTGTTTTTTAAAATATCGGCTGCAACATTGGCTTGTAATACATTTTGCGGACAACCGATGATGTGAATATTTTTTTGGTCGTTGTGCAATAAACTTTCCTTGAATTGAAAGTTGTGTGTGGCCCAGGATTGATGATATTGTCGCAGAAAAAAACCAGCTTCCTGATTTTTGTTTTGCAGATAATATTCATCGCTATCCCACAGAATATTGGCTTTTCCTTGTCGGAGAGCTTTCTGAATTACTTTTTCTTCAGCAGGAGTGAGTGCATTGAGTCCTGCAAAAATTATTTTATGATAAGGAAGATTTTCGAAGTCATCGAATTCAGCTGCTTTTCTATAAGATTGTCCTGCGGTACAAAGTTGGTTTTCTGCTAATTCACTATGTAGTTTAAAATAGTAAGTGCTTAAATTTTTCCAAAACCTTAAATATTCTTTTTGAAAATCGCTCAATGCTTGTCCGTCTACATTCCATACTTCTAAAGCTCTTGTTTCGCTAATGTAATTGAAGAATTTATTGGGTTCAACCAAATGGCGATCGATACTGTCAAAATCGGCTAGCAACGCAGGTGCCCAGTTTAAAAAATCATTGAGATTATCTTGTTCTTCTTCATTGGTATTCTCTTGATAAATTTTGAAGAAGTGTAAAGTCAATTCAAAATTGTTCACTGTATTTTTTCCACTCAATTGATGAATAAATTCATCCATAGATAGAAACGTAGGTGCCCAAAAAGTAGATTGATAAGTATTGGCCAATTCCTTTTTTAAAAACAAAGAAGCTCTTTTGGTAGGTAGAACAACACAGAGGTTTTCTGTATTATTTTTGTGCTCTTGAGCAATAAAATCACTTACTTGTTTTAGAAACGAAATCATTATATTAGAACAACTAATTTATTCACCCACCTAAAGTATGAAATATATGAAGAAGCTTCTATTGAAATTTCTATTAATTGGAGTCCTTACTGTTACAGGATGTTGTAGCGGAGGGGCGGGTGGTTCATCGGTAATACATGGTATGGTAATGCATCATGAAGCAATGATACCTAATACTACTATCTATATAAAATACAAAGCAAAGGAATTACCCTCTACTGATGTTTCTAAATACGATGCTCATGTTCAAGCGGGGTCGGATGCGATGTACACCGTTAGTGGCTTGGAGTGTGGAGATTATTATTTGTATGGTGTAGGAATAGATCCGTCACTTATTGCTCCTGATAATATTGTAAAAGGAGGAGTTCATGTGAAGATCACCAAAGATGGTACTACAACAGAAACCGATGTGTTCGTTACAGAAGATTAAAATGAAAAATTTGCAAGTTTAGTTTTAATCTCCTATTTTGGTAAAAATTAAAGCATTTACTGTTTAAAAAATTATCAAAATGATTTATTTCTCTGCAAATTTAAAGGTATTACGAAAACGTAAAAAAAAGTCGCAAGAGGATTTGTCTGCTGAATTAGGCATCACAAGATCGAGTCAAAGTGCTTACGAAGTAGGGAATGCTGAACCGAATTTTGACACCTTGATCAAGGTTTCTGAATACTTTAAATTTCCGATTGATATTTTATTAAAAGAGGATTTATCTACCTATTCTGATTTACGATTATTAAATATAGAGAGTGGTTATGAAGTAGATATTACAGGAAGAAAACTTCGTGTGCTGGCATCAACAGTAGATGATAAAAATGAAGAGAATATAGAATTGGTTCCTGTTAATGCACGTGCAGGTTATACGGCAGGTTATGCTGATCCTGAATACATTAAAGTGTTACCTACTTTTCAATTGCCATTTTTATCGAAACAAAAAAAATACAGAACATTTCCTATCAGTGGTGATTCTATGCCGCCAGTATCTAATGGTTCATTTGTAACGGGTGAATATGTTCAAAATTGGGAATATATACAATCGGGTTATCCTTACATTATTATCACGAAAGAAGAAGGAATTGTATTTAAAGTAGTTTATAATCACATTAAAGACAAGAGAACTTTGTTGCTGTGTAGCACCAATCCTGATTATCAGCCTTATGAAATTTCCATTGCCGATATTTTGGAAGTTTGGAAATTCACCAATTACATTAGTTCGCAGTTGCCGGAACCAAATTTATCGAGAGACAAATTAGCTGAAACAGTTCTTCAGTTACAGAAAGATATGGCATTTTTAAAAAATAAGAGCTAACCTATTGCGCATCCTTTCTGTATAAGAATTTACGTTTATTCAGGGAGTTGGAAATCGTTAATTTTAAATTATTTCAGTGAGATCACGCTTTCTTATATTGTTGTTGCTTTTGTCGTTATCAATGCTTGCTCAAAAGCGAGTGATTAGTGGTTATGTGAGCGATTCCCTGTCGAAAGAAAGTATGATCGGAGTGAGTGTTTTTGATCAAAAAAATAAGCAGGGTAACATCACGAATTCATTTGGTTTTTATTCCATTTCTCTACCTGCTGATTCTGTAGAAATTTCTTTTTCATTTGTGGGTTATTCTACTCAAATTATTAAGCTGTTATTAGAGCGTGACACTACCATGAACGTGGTTTTACATCATGAAATTTCGCAAGTAAAAGAAGTGAAAATCACGGCCCTAAAAAATAAAGATCAGGATGGAATGAGTTTAAATGAACTTAAAATTGACCCTAAGAAATTAATTACCATGCCTTCTTTTGCAGGGGAAACCGATCCTTTGAAAATTATGCAATTGATGCCGGGTGTTAAAGCAGGGCAGGAAGGAACGAATGGCATTTATGTGCGAGGAGGAAATGCAGATCAGAATTTGATTTTACTGGATGATGCTCCAGTGTATAATCCCGGACATTTACTTGGTTTTTTTTCGGTATTTAACAATGATGCGATTAAAGATGTGAAGTTGATTAAAGGAGGTTTCGATGCGCAGTATGGAGGAAGACTATCGTCGGTAGTTGATATTAGAACAGAAGATGGTAACATGAGAAAAACGGAGTTGGAGGGTGGAGTAGGCTTACTTTCATCACGCTTTACGGTACAAGGTCCAATTAAAAAAGATACCATTTCCTATATGGTGGGAGCGAGAAGATCTTACATCGATCAATTATCGAAACTCACCAATTTCGCGGTACCCTATTATTTCTATGATTTGAATGCCAAGATCAATTATAAAATGAATGCCAAGACACGACTGTATTTGAGTGGTTATTTTGGAAATGATATTTTAACTATAGGGCAAGCCAATAAAGATCAGTACGGAACTTTATCGGGTTTTGGATTTAACCTCATGAATTCAACCGCAACTTTGCGTTTGAATAGAGAGCATAGCGCAAAATTATTTGCCAATTACTCATTAATTACTACTGGTTTTGGGTATGATGTGAGTGGGCAATTTTCGGGTAATTCTATTTTGGTGAGATCAACTATCAGAGATTGGGGTGCAAAAGCAGATTACAATTATTATGCGAACGATAAGCATTTTGTGAAATTCGGGGGATTCTTTACTACACATGTTTTCACACCCAACTTTATTAGTACCAGTGGTGAGATTACAGAGTTTATTAAAAGCAGAGTTCCCAATACTATTTACATGAATGAATTTGCGGCCTATGCTTCTGATCAGTATAAAGTGAATTCAAAATTTGTGTTGAATTATGGATTGCGATTGAGTGGAGCGTTAGTACAGCAAACCTCTTATATGGGATTAGAGCCAAGAATAATGACTGCCTACCAACTTACTAAGAAATTTGCGATCAAGGCAAGTTATTCAAGAATGAGGCAATACATGCATTTGGTATCGAGTTCAACTGTTTCTCTGCCTACCGATTTGTGGTATCCTGTTACAAAAAATGTTCGACCATTGTATAGTGATCAGTACACTTTAGGTGCTGAATGGACATTGGCTAAAATTAAAAGTAAAGTGGTGGTGGAAGGGTATTATAAAAAAATGCACAATGTAATTCAGTACAAAGAAGGAGCTGATATTTTGTTGAATGACAAGTTTGAAAATGAAATTTTAGCAGGATTGGCCGAAGCGTATGGCGGAGAATTTTTCATACAAAAACAAGCAGGAAGATTTAGTGGATGGGTAGGTTATACTTTGTCGTGGTCGTTGAATTATTTTGCTGAATTGAATAAGGGAAAAGCATTTTATTCGAAGTTTGATCGCCGCCACGATTTATCCATTGTTCTTAACTATAAAGTAAATGATCGCTGGAATTTATCGGCAGTTTGGGTGTATATGACGGGTGCAAGATTTACACCACAAATCGGACAATATTTCATGCCTAATTCTTCTTTAACAGAGATCAATGTGATTCCTATTTACACCGATAGAAATGCAGTGACTATGTCGCCCACTCATCGTTTGGATATTAGTGCTACGTTAATGTCGAAACCAGAAAAAAAATTCAAATATGATTTGGTGTTTGGCGTTTACAATGTGTACAATCGCGCTAGTCCGTTCGTTGTTGAAATTGCACGATCAAGCAATGGTTCATTAACCTATCAACAACCAGGTTTATTTGGGATTGTACCTTATTTCGCCTATAATTTTAAAATATGATGAAAAGAATAAAAATACTATTGATCGTTTTCATTGTAGGTATTTATGCTTGCCGGCCAAAACCCTTGGAAATTGATATACAAGCAGCTCCTCCTAAGTTGGTGGTTGCTTCGCAAATTGTTCCTGAAACAGTTTTGGGAGTTATTGTAACACGTAGTTTTACAGCATTACAGCATGAGATTTACAATGAAGGATCGAAAAGCGTATCTCAGGAGTTTACCAATAATATTATTGTTCAAAATGCTTTTGTGACGGTTAAATACGCTGGAATTACTGATACACTTTTTGCAGTTGATACCATTCCAGGATTGTATGTAAGCGCTAAAACTTTGCAAATTCCATATCAGGAATATGAGTTGAATGTATATGATCCTGTATTGAACGAAAGCGTGAGTGCAAAATCGTCGATGTTACCTGCTGTAAAATTCGATACGGTATATCCTATAGTGAAAGGAGCAAAAGAAATAAACTTAAAATTTTCATTCAAAGATTTCGAAGGTCAGAATTGGTATTTACTTAATGTTTATAAAGCAAACAACAATAGTAATATTGCCAATCTGGATGTTAATTCTATTCCTTTTTCTACAGGAAAAAATCAATTGATTCAAACTCAATTGATCAATGATGTAGTTTACAACACCAAAAATATTGACATTGAATTACAGTTGAAAGATGTAACCAGTGCAGATACCATAGGAGTAACGATTGCTAACATCTCAGAGGGGTATTATACATTCTTGCAGGCCCAAAGTAAAATTGATGGGATTATTTCTCAGTTCTTTCGTGAGCCGGTAAATACTCCCACCAATGTTCAAAATGGTTATGGATATTTTAGTGCATACGACCCTGATGTGAAGATCATAGATATTGGGAAATACTAGATTAATTAAAGCCTACACAAGGTAATACTCTAATTTTATTGGGTTTGTTTTTAGCACATTTGAATAAATATCCCATAGATATTTCGTGTGACCCAACGTTAGCGGTTCCTAAGTTTGAAAAGGTAACATCGTAGCTATATCCAAATCTGAAATTGGATTTTTGAATACCTACCGATACAATTATTGCATCTCTTGTTCTGTACATTAATCCACCGGTTAACGGACCTTTTTTCATGTACATTCCAATATTTATTTCACGGAAATCTTTTTGTTGTTGAAATATAATTTGAGGAGAGATATAGGATTCTTGTCGGAGATATTTTGGTCCATGGTTGTATAAAGGAATAATCATACCTGCATGAGCCGTAAATTTTCGAGGCAAAAGAGATTCTCCGTTCATAAACGATTGGTTGGGAGTGAGTAAATGATGGGCTGCAAAACCCGCTTGAAAATATTTACTGTAAACAATTAAGCCAGAAGAAAAATCAGGATACATTACTTTCGTTGAAGGAACAATTTCTCCATAAATATTGCTAGGTCCTGTTTTAGGATTAATTCTATCTCCAAATAATTGATTGGCGCCGTTTAAGCTTTTTTGTTCAAGATCGGCTTGAACCGCAAAGCTGAAGGATAAATCATGATTGATGGGTTGATTGAAAGCATACATTAATCCAACCCGGTTAGTAACCACTACACCTTTCCCTGCATTGTCGGTAGAAACCAACATTCCTAACCCACCAAATTTATTAATATTTTGATCATAAGAAGCGCTATAGGTAACATAAGTTCCTTGAATTTGTGGCCATTGATCACGAAAGTTAGTAGCTAATCTTCCACATACATTTGTTCCTGCAAAGGCTGGATTGAGATAGAGAGGATTTGCGTAAAACTGACTGAATTGAGGATCTTGGGCGTTGAGCTTCGATGCAAACAAAGCTAGCGCCAACCATGTAAATAGTTTCTTCTTCATACTTTTGAATTTAAAAGTTGCTCCTGGTCTGAAACGTCCGTTCTGTCTAGTTTTATTTCTTAATCACGTATCTCATTGTTAACTGGTGAGAGCTAACTAAATCATTCGTTAAATTAAAGTTCGTAGGTACATTCGAAAGTCCGTAACTATAAGTGAAACGTAGTTTATCATTCGAGTATCCTAAGCTAAACATCATCGCATCGGCCGTAGAGAAATGTGCACCAGCCAATACATGTTTGTATCTCACGATATTACTCATCCAAATTTTATTGTAATCACCTTGCTTTCTAATGCTAATACTTGGTGAATAAACCCAGTTTGAGTTTTCATTCTTTCTAATATCAGTTCCCATTTGAGCAGTTAACTTCATAGGAATGTTAACATTTTGATCAAAGAAAGAAAGTTTATAGGATGGACTAAACATATTGTCTAAACCAAACCCGGCATAAAACACTCTGGTGTTTATTAGTAAGCCAGCACCAAAGCTACCGTATAGAACGTTGCTTGTACCAATGTTTTCAGGAATGTAAGCTGTTGAAGCTAATAAAACACCTGTTCTAGGATCAATAAAATCACCTGCACTAATTTTATCCCAGTTTAAAACTCTATTATTTAAACCGTATTTAATAGAAGGTTCGATACTGATATTCGCCAATTTAAATTTAGGTGAGTAAACAAAAGATGCACCTGTAGAAGAGTATCTGTTAGCGCCCATTACATCAGACGATAAAACAAGAGCTACACCGCCTTTGATTTTATTTACATAACCATCTACTGAAATAGAATTGGTTAAGAAACTAGATGAATTTAGTTCGGGCCATTCGCTTCTGCTTACTGTTTTAATTCTTATTCCATCGGTTGTTCCTGCGAAAGAAGGATTTTCTTGAATAGGTGAAGCGCCTCCATATAGAACAAACGGATCTCCAAGATTAATCAATTCAATACCTCCATGCATTTCATCTTTAATCTTTTTCGCTGATTTTTTAACACCTGGTACTACAGAAATGATATTTTGAGAGAAATCATTTAATTCTTTAATAGAAGGTTCATTGAACGATAATATACTCGCTGTTTCTACTACAGCAGTTGCATCTATTGAATTTGATTTCACATCATTAATAGCTACGTTATTATTATTTGTGGTATTATCTCCAATAAAGGATGCCATCAAGTTCACGTGACCAATTTTTCTTTGCTCTTCCCATCTTCTTAGTCTTTCAACACCAGCTGAATTTTTACTTATATTATCTATGTCCACAAGGGTATTAGTATTGGATTGAGTAACAATATCTGATTTTTCAGAAGATAAAGTGCTAGTAATAGTAGTTGGAGTATTATTATCAACTACATTTCTAGAAGAGCTATTTGCATTTTTATCTTGATTGCTATTGTTGGCAGTATTGTTATTTCTGTTTTCAAATTTAAAATCGTGGTAGATAGCGTAGCTTAGGAACGACAAAAGAACCAGCAGTAAAGAGCTGATTCCCCATTTGAACCATGGTGTTTTTCCTTTATTTTCATCGGCAAGCAAAGAGTCAACGTGTTTGTATTGAAGATTATCATCTTCTACAAAACTATTTTCCCAAGCATTAAAATCTTTTTGAAACGAAGGATTTTCACCGATAAATTTATCTACTTCCAGCTTTTCCTGGAGCGATAAATTACCTTCGAAATAATCGAAAAGTACCTCGTCGATATTGTTTTTACTAATCATCATCATATCAAATTATTAATATCCTTTATCTGGTCTTTTATCTTTTGTCGGGCGCGAAACAAATACACTTTAACTTGTGATTCGTTTAATTTTAATATTTCTCCTATTTCCTCGTAGCTATAGCCTTCGAGGTCTCTCATTAACAATATTGATTTTTGAATTTCAGGAAGAGTATTAATGTATTTGTAAATAATCTCTTTCAATTCAAAGCTCTGATTATCGCTACTTTCTGCATGTGGTTCGGCATAAGGAGCGGTTTCTATCGACTGCATTCTACTGTGCTTTTTAACAAAGTTAATCAGCGCATTATGAGCAGTAGTAAAAAGCCAGGACTTAGCCTTCTCAAACTCCACATTGTCGAGGTTTTGCCATAATTTTAAGAACGAATCTTGTACAATGTCGTTTGCATCGTCTTCATCGCGAAGAGATTTGTAAACGTATCCGTACAGCCGATGGCTAAGGGATAGGACTGCTTTATTGTATTCCTGTGTTGTCAAAATACCTCCTTAGTTTCCCTTGTATAACAGCTTAGTGCTAAAACAATCTGGAAAGTTTAAAAGTTACACACCCTTTAAAAAAAAGTGAGATTCGAGTAAAGTTCGTGATTATTTAGGAGAAAGGGAAGGGGGAGTTGTTATTTGTTTAATGTTTAAAGTTCAATGTTAGCTGAGGTTTTAGCTATTGCTAACATTGAACTTTACTACAAGTGCATTATTGGTAAATTATTTTACCACGTCAATTTTACGACTTAGGGCAGAAGTACAGAACCATCCTTGCGCATCAGCGCCACTTCCTGCGGTACGAATAATATTGGTTCGTACGTTATTGGTGGGGGTAGCAAACAATCCTTGGTTATTGATTTGATCTACCATTTCACCAAAATATTGCCAGGTATCTTTAGTAATGGAATAGATTTCTACTCTCACGGAATCACCCACTTCGTAAGGTTTTTGAAAGTTGTTGATAGAATATCTCACCGGTTGAATAAACATTGCACCATCGTAGCCAGGGTAGAATTGGCCACCATTTACAGACAAATTGATTGTGCTTGGACCATCATTGTTAACGCCATTGGTATAACTTTTAATCCAGTAGAAATCGAATTGATTGGCAGGATCGTTGGCGTAAAACTGACCAAATAAACCATTGGGTTGCCCATCAAAGCCAATATTAGGTTCAAAAGCCATACTATCAATTGTCGGAGCAACATTTACCTGAGAACCTGCTTCGTATTTACTTCCCTGAAAATCAATTAATAACCGGTAGCTTATGCCTAGTTTACAAAGAGTATCCACATTGTTTTGTGCCCAAACATATTTACCCGAATTATTATTATCGGTAAAATGAAAGGTATCTCCTTCGCTGCTTACAACTTTAACTAATGCGCCCACGGCAGGTTCAGCAGTATTTTGATCGAAATAAGGGCGAGAATAAGTCAATGTAATTTGCTGACTGATGGTATCGCTATTGATGAAAGCATCAACCACTAAAAAAGGAGTTTCGTCTTTTAGTTTAACATCAATAACCTTTTCGCATGAGCTAAGGAATATAGCGGCAGATAGTATAAGAAGTAATTTTTTCATACTCATTAGAATTTAAAATTATAAGAAACAGAAGGGATAACAGTACTGATAATGGTGTACTGAATGGCTTGTGTTTTGGTAGCATCTTTCGGGTCTGTTTGAAAATATACAGTAAAGGCATTGCTTCGAGCGTAAACATTGTATACAGAAACAACGCATTCGCCATACCATTTTCTATTTGTTTTTTCTTTTGGTTTGAAGGTTAGTGACAAATCGAGACGATGATAAGGAGTTATGCGGTAGTTGTTTCTTGCATCGTTTTCGATGTGTGCGTAATTGATTCCCTGAACAGTAATTTTGCTGTTAGGAAAAGTAGAAGGAGCACCGGTAGTATAAATAAAGTTGGCACCCAGTTCAATTCTTTTGGTAATATTATAAGAAAGAACAAGATTTAAATAGTGTGTTTTATCGAAGCGCGTGGGGTACCAGTTGTCTTTATTGATACTGGGTGTTTGACGTTCAGATCGTGAAAGAGTATAACTCAACCATCCGTTTAATCTTCCTTCGCTTTTTCTCACAAAAAATTCTGCGCCATAAGATCTTCCGGTTCCACTTAACAATTGAGCTTCATAGGTTTCGTTCAACAACAAGTTTGCGTTTTTGATGTAATCCAATTGATTCTGCATTTTTTTGTAATATACTTCCACAGAGCTTTCTAAAGCATTGTTAAAGAAATTTCTGAAATACCCTATAGCCACCTGATCGGCAATTTGAGGTTTTAAGTTATTGGTGCTAATCGACCACATATCTAATGGAGTGGAAGCAGCTGTGTTGGAAAGAAGGTGAATGTATTGCGACATTCTGTTGTAAGATGCTTTGATAGAACTTTGTTCATTCACATCATATTTAAACGACAAACGTGGTTCAGGATTCCAGTAGCTTTTTATTATTTCCAAAGTGTTGTGATCGGTAGTGCTGATCAATTCTTTTTCGCTTCCAACCAAGGTATCTTTATAGCTATAGCTTTTTCCTTTTCCAAGAAATTGGTAAAATGAAGTTCTGATACCGTAGGATAAAATAATTCTCGATCCTATTTTCTGCTCATTTTCTATGTAAGCAGCCGATTCTAATGCGTATTTATCAGCAAGTGTAATACCACTGCTTTGTCCGCCTGAAGAAAATGTTGCACTCCCCGGTTTAATATTATAGTAAATCGATTGAGCTCCAAAGCGAACAGTGTTTTTAGTATTGGGATACCATGTGAATTCAGGTTTAACGCTATAGTTAATGATGTTCGATTTCCAGTGAAAACCATCGGCATCACCATCTTTTCCGAAATCCAATCGATAATCGTAGTTGCTGTAATAAGCAGTAGTATTCATGAAAAGCTTATTCGAGAAAAGGTGATTCCAGCGAGCTGTGGCTGTAGAGTTTCCCCAATTGAACCCAAATAAATTACCTCCAAAAACGTCTCTACCAAAATAGCCGGAAAGAAAAACCTTGTTTTTTTCATTGATGTCCCAATTGGCTTTAGCAGTTAAATCGTAGAAATAAAACTTAGAATCTTTAAAGCTTGCACTTAAAAAAGGTTTTGCGAGAATGTCGATGTATGATCTTCTGCCAGCAATAATGAATGATCCTTTCTTTTTTGTTCCGGGTATAGGACCTTCTAAAGTTAGGCGACTAAATATTACACCTATTCCACCCGATCCGGTGAATTTATTTTTATTTCCTTCTTTCATTCTAACATCTAACACAGAGGAGAGTCGGCCACCATATTGAGGATTAATACCACCTTTAATCAACTTTACACTTTTAACAGCATCAGGATTGAAAACGGAAAAGAAGCCAAATAAGTGAGAAGAATTGTAAACAGGTGCTTCATCCAATAGAATTAAATTTTGATCGATGTTACCACCACGAACGTTAAAACCTGTAGCGCCTTCACCTACTGTAGAAACTCCTGGTAAGGTTTGAATGCTTCTGATCACATCGGGTTCTCCTAATAAAGCGGGCATTTTATTAATGGCTTTTATATCCATTTGTATGGTGCTCATCTCTATTTTTTTTACGTTGTCGTTCTTTCTTTTTGCTGTAATTTTCACTTCATCGACTTCAGTACTTTTCGCTTTTATCGCGATATCTAATTGGGTATTTGATTTCAGTTCAATTTTTTGTTCAACGGTTTCCATTCCCACAAATGAAATCGTTAAGGTGTAGGTACCTTTGGGTAGAGTAATAGAGAAAAATCCGTATTCATTACTCACGGTTCCCGTATTATTTTCTTTGATCATAATGGAGGCACCATTCACCACTTCGCCATTATCAGGGTTTTTAATATAACCATTAATGGTAAAATTGTCTTGCGCCTGGCTCATCAAAAAAGAGAAGGTTAAAAATAAAGTGGTAAGAATACGCTGCATAGGGTATGTTTTATCTGCGGCGAAATTAATGTATATAATCAAACACAGAAACTTTAATTAGGTGAGAAGTCGATAGAAGTCGGTGAGCAGTAAAAAATGTAGTTTAATAACTTGTTAAAAAATATGTAATGCATGTTCCTCGTTAGCAGTTTAATTATTCTATTTTTAGCTCAAACTTAAACTTAATACAATGGAAGAAAATAAATCAGAAAGCAAAAATCGCATAGTTCCTGTTTTATGGGGAGCAATAGCATTATTGTTGGGGGGTGTCATTTTTTTGATACTTAACAAAAATCAGGTAGTTGAAGAAAAAGACGATCAGATTACGGATGTCATTAAAGCTCGTGATTCTATCACTGTTATCTACAATGAGGTTTCTTCAGAATCTGCTCGTTTGAAGGGTGATAATGAGAAATTAAATGCCGTTTTAGGTGAGCGCGATAAAGAAGTAGCAGATAGTAAAGCACGTATCGATGAGTTTTTGAAAACAGTAAAAGATAAAGACAAACGAATTGCATTTATCAATGCTGAAAAAGAAAAACTGAGAAAAAAGAATTTGCAATATGAAGAGCAAATTGATCAGTTGTTGTTAGAAAATAAAGAGCTTACTAAAAAGAAAGCGGAGTTGGAAGATGAACTTTCTACTGTATCTAAAGACAGAGATAACTACAAAAACAAAGCAGAAATTGGTGCTAAGTTAAGAGCTGAATACATTACTGTAAAAGCTTTAAGAGATAGAATGATAGGAGATGGCTTGAAAGAAACAAGCTTAGCTAAAAGAACCAAAAAGCTAGATGTTGCTTTTAGTGTTTTGAAAAATGAAATTGCAGTAAGCGGTCCGCGTATTTTATACTTAAGAGTGGTTGCTCCGGGTGGAACAGCAGTAATGGGTGGCGGTGCTTCTGGTTCTGGTAAATTTATTAATCCGGAAACTAAACAGGAAGTATTGTATTCTACTAAAAAAGAATTTACTTATACTGGTTCTCAACAAGATGATATTCACTTAGAGTTTGAAGATGGGGCCGACAAAGCATTTCCAGCAGGAGAATATTTAATTGAAATATATATCGACAAAACTTTGGGCGCACAAACCAAGGTGACGTTAAAATAATTTTTTCTCCTTAGTAGGACGATAGTTCCTTCGGGGTACCTCAGGATGACAATCACTCTCAAAACTCACTCTCACTCTGTGCTTTGATTGTCATCCTGAGGTACCCCGAAGGAACTATCGTCCTTATTAGAAGTTCATAATTCGTTATGCTACAAGTCAAAAACATTTCATTTTCATACCAAGACAAATCGGTTTTGAAAAACATTTCTTTCAATTTAAAAGAGGGAAAAATATTAGGGTTGTTGGGAAGAACAGGTGTGGGTAAATCAACTTTATTACGAATTATTAAAGGTTTGTTGGATCCAAGTAAAGGCGAAGTTTTTTTTAACGGTGAGAAAGTATTCGGACCAAAAGACAGATTGGTTCCCGGGCATGATGGGATAGAATTGGTACATCAGGATTTTCAGTTGTTTGAAAAAATAAATGTTCACGATAACATTAAGCATTTGTTGATTCGCTACGATGTGAAATATCAGGAAAAAAGAGCAGCTGAAATTTTACGAATTTGTCATCTTACCAAGTTTAAAAATCGATTACCTAAAGAATTGTCGGGCGGACAACAACAGCAAATTGCCATTGCAAGAGCATTGGCGATTGAACCGAAATTAATACTGCTCGACGAACCTTTCAGTCATTTAGATAACATTTCTAAAAAAGAAGTGAAAGAAGTGGTTTTGAACATCAAAAAAGAACTCCATACAGCTTTTGTTTTTGTAACACATGATCACCATGAAGCTTTAGCTTTATCGGATGAATTAATTGTATTGGATAAAGGGAAAATAGCTCAACACGGAAAAACAAAAAGTGTTTTTGCAAAACCAGTGAATGAAACTGTTGCCGGGTTGTTGGGGAAGGAGATTTGATTTCACTCCCCCCACACACAATTCGTCCTTGCGAGATCCGTCAGCTGACGGATGAAGCAATCATGCTAATGTTTTTAATTTCAATTGCCGTCGGTTTTAACCGACGGATTTGATTGTTTTCATAATAGGCTTTAGCCGAATAATATTTTTTTGGCTAAAGCCCTATCTGTATTCTTTTTCCCGTCGGTTAAAACCGACGGCAATTTACTGGAAGTGATGAAGCAAGGACGAACTAGGTGGAGTTTAGTTATTTACTCATTCAATCACTGCATCCTTTTCGCATTCTATAATGTAAGTAAACGTTAAGGTTTTGGTTTCCTTTGCCTTCATCACTATTTTCCATTCCAATGATCCTGTGTTGGCATTCAATTTTGCACCGGCAGATTCAGTCAGTTTAATTTTGTATTTCTCACTGGTTGAAATAGGTTGTTGATCTTGAATAATTACTTCTTCAGAATTGTTGTTTATATTTTTTAAAGTGATTTCAATAGTCATTTCTCTTGATTTTAAATTCGACAAAGCAATGTTTTTAGTTTCATCTTTTATTTTTTTGCGAACGGCAATTACACTTTGGTTTCTTCCCAAAGAAATTTGTAATGAATCGGTGGGTTTCCAAACATCAATTAATGTTTCACCCATATATGTGTTTTTAAAGTAAATGTTTACCGGTCCGTTCAATAAATTCAAATTTTCCCACCCGCCAATTTTTGCAACGATGTACGACTGCTTATCGAGTTTCGGCACAGCATAGCGTTGGTATACTGCGTTAATGGTAGTTTGACTTACAAAAATTAAAATACTTTTATCACTGCTTTTCAGCGTACAGGGCAATTCAATATCAAATTCCACATTGGTGAAAGAAGGATGTTTATCGATTTCTACTTTCGTAATCGCTTCATTTTTCCATAAAGCATCAGCCTCATTCAATTCTAGCATTGCGTTACTCATTGAGGTTGGAGCTGCAGATTTTATATTTTCATATTCTGTATGTTCTTTATATTTTTTGTTAAAAGATATATTCGGACGATAAATTGGTTTACTCACATCCCACACTGGTAATTCAGGTTTTAAGTTGCAATTGGTAGGATTGAAGGTGGAAAGTTTTATCGGAATATTTTCCCAATCCATTCCAGATGCCTGATAAATATTTGCCTTGTAAGTAAGTGCAATTGCTTCATCGGTTCCGTTAGAACGAAGATCGTAGGCCGGCGACCAGCCTGCATCTGTAATCACATAGTTGATTTCCATTTTTGCACCCTTAATTTCTTTTTCCGAAAAAACAGTCACCACTATTTCATTTTGCGCTTCTGTATTGGCTGTTTTTGGGGTGGTAATTTGAATTTCATAATTTTTTAATTCCATTAAACGAGAATTAATTCTTTCAGTATTTAGACACAATTGATTTTGTTTTATTTTGAATTTATACATCTCTCCATCGATTTCATCGAGTTTTATTCTATAGTATTGAATCACTTCTTTTAAAATGGGCAGAGTATCATTTATGCCATTATTCACCATTAAATTATTGGTAATAATCATATCTTTTTCACCTTGCAGATGTATTAATTTCTGATTGTTTTGTTCGGTGGCTAATTTCAAAATGAAAAGAGAATCGTTTAAAGTTTTCATTTCAGCAATCACCTTTGGAGAAAGCTTTTGAGGTTTAATCGCTTCAGGTACAAAATAGTTGATACCATGAGTTACATCTAAAATAATATAGGAGTCGGCGCTGGTAGCTTGCACGCTTTTGGGGATAATATGATCTGATAGTTCCCGAAAAATAAATTTATTATTTCCTTTTTTTAAATCCACTGTTGAGCTTCGAAAAACCTGAGCTCCTTCCAGAAATAAAGTGGCTTTCGATATTTTTGATTTTACAACGATACCTTCCTGCGCGAACATATTGAGCGAGTAGAGGCATACCATTAATAGAGCTAATTTTTTCATAATCTTTATCTTTTTGTTTCATCGAAACTATAGATGAATTATGAGTTAGGTAAGCTACAATTAGGGAACTGGTATTTTGACTTAGGGAAGTTGCTTGTTTTTTTTATTTTAGCGCCATGAGAGGATGTTTATTTATTCTATTAGTATTCAGTTTGCAATTACTTCGAGGGCAGGACTATAGTCAAATACTTGCTCAAATCGATCGGAAATGCGATAGCTTGTCGGCAGTTTATGGTGCTCTTCCAGAGAAAGACAAAGAGTTGTTTCGTTACTCTATTGCCGCACATCAACAGCAACTATTTGCTTTCAATGAAATCGACAAGAATGAAAAATTTGAAAAATACCTGCTCGAAGTTTACAAGAAAATAAAACCTGGTTCTACGAATCTTCCCAATGTTTATATTTATAAATCTTCGTATCCTAATGCATTTACTATTTTTAATGGAGATATATTTTTTCACTGGGCTTTTATTGCCGATTTAGAAAACGAAGCTTCCCTGGCTTTCACAATGGGGCATGAGGTTACACACTATGATGCGTCGCATTTGTATTTGAGTCATTTGCGTTATACTGAGCAAAATAATATAGATAAAAAGGGAATGATTCAAAGCTACCAGTTTGAACAGAACCAGGAATATTTTGCCGATAGTGTTGGTTTTGTATTGGGAACTAAAGCCGGGTACAAATGGAAAGCAGGAATATCTGACTTTTATGAATTTGTGAGTTTAGATACCATTATGAATTATTTGCAGAAAAAAACAAATATATACGATGCCGATGGAAAATTAATTAATGATATTTTTTACAATGATTTATCGGATACTCTTTTTAGATCGCATCCTCCAACGAATAGTAGAATTAATAAATGGAATTTATGGGGTGCCGGAGTAACATCTTCGGGTAAGGAATTTATAGTAAGCGATGTCCTATTCAAAGAGTTTCAGGAATATTGCAGAGAGAAAACTTTGGAATATTATCTTCAACAAAAAGATTACCGTTTAGGACTAATAAAAGCTTTTAAATATTATTGTTTGCATCCAGAGAATAAAAAATTTAAGTATTATTTGTTGGAGTTTTTAAGAAGAAAACTCTCTTTAAAATCATCGCTTACCAATACTCCATTTTTAGCCGATATTTTCAGCTTGGAAGAAGGGAAGTCGATATACAGTAATTTGAGGTGGGTTTTCAGATCGGATGATGATCTTAAAAAAGTGAAAAGCAAAATAATTCCGCTTATCACTTTCTTTGGAGATAGCTATAAAGATCTTCTCCAATATCTTACTCAGAAAATTGAAAATGAATATGAGGAAACCTACCTGAGTATGGCTTTGCTCAACTATAATGATGAAGTAGTTAAAAATAAGTATTTGGAAAAATATTTGTCATTCGAAAACATCCAATACAAAGATTTTGCAATAGCTTTTAGAGATGGTGAGTTGGCTTATAAATTTAGAGAAAATAAGGATCGCGTATTCATTTATAAAGGCACTGATTTTTATGATGTGTATAAAGAAGGTATGATAATGGATGAAAGGAAATCGATTTCTTTTGAACGTAAATTATCAGAGAAGATATATTCCTTTGTAAATAGCAAAAAATACAAACAAAAAACGTATTTGTGGAATGAATATAATTTGGCGGAGAAAGGAATGTATGAAGGCTTTAGTAATATTGTAGAGGCACAAATTTTTTCTGTATACAACAGTGAACAAGGGAGTACATCGGGCTTAAGAATATCCAATTCTTCAGATAATATTTTTTTACTTGCGCCGGAATTGTGGACTTTTTTGTATCGTTATAAAATTGCTGAAATATCGGTAATTGGTGCTTATGTTGAGCTGAATAAAAAAACATCTCTTTTGTCTCATTTTTATTGCTATCTGGCCACTTATTATCCTCAGCGACATGGTTTGGAATACTACTATGATAAGTCGAGGTATCATTATTTTATTTCATCGAATACCCTTGTTGCGTCTGACTTGAAGTGGACAGCAAAGCGCACAGAGGGAAGAAGCTTTTTAACCCCTTTTTTATTGACTACCGAAATTTATTTTTTAATGAAATGAGAAAATTCTTTTTTAATATAATTTTGATTTGTTTATCGTGTTCTTCTTATGCGGGAAAGGGATTTATGGCAAGTACTGCACAAGTGAGTGTAAATTTGAATGAAATAATTACGGTACAGAAATACAATATTTCATTTGATTATTTTTTATCACACAGATATGCCATTGGTATTAGCGCTTCACATATGAATCGTGATTTTGCCATTAATGATGCTCGTCCTTTTAGTTATTTCGCACAAAGTTCAATTGATCCCAATAACAAAGCAAATTTTAAGGGGGATGAAGTTTATTTAAGATTTTATCATCGTACAAAATTTTTCCAAAATATTGTTCCTATGGGATTAACATTAGGGTTTAATTTAGGTTTTATGAAATGTTCGATTGAGCAAACCTACCAATCAAAATATGCAAAGTATGATGATTTGTATTTGTTTGTTGAGCCCTTTATTAAAAATACTTTTGCAATCACCCCAAAATTGGGACTTTTTTGCGGTGTATCGGCAGCATTTTCTGTTAAAGACAATCCTGATTATGATCGTTTTCAGGAAGCCTGGAGTAGTCCTTTTCGCACATTTAATTCCTCTGTAAATCACAATTATGATTTTGCGAATAAAGGAGGTTTTTTCTTTGGTGTTTTGAATTTGAATTACGGAATTACTTATTTGTTATGAAAAGATTTTTTTTATTGTTTTCTTTTTTGTTTTTGCAAAGTGTATTGTTTTCTCAAAATCTTCCTTTGTTTGATAAGGTGAAAACATCATTGCCCGCAATATTGTCGCAGAATAATCAAATTGCCTATGTAAATACACCTTATGTGTTTTCCAATACAGAAATACATTTAATAGATGCCAAGGGCACTCAGCGTTTTTTGTATGAATCGAAAGAGGTGAAAATTAAATCGAATTTAATTCCGCTGAATGATAAGTGGTATTTTTTATCGAGTAGTGCAGATTATACGGCTGATAAGGTAGAATATCAAATAGTTGAATTGAATAACAGGGCTGAGTTTTTATTCCAGAAAGAAGTAATGAGTTGTGAAGAGAAATTAGGCGAAAATCATTTTTATGGCGTAGTAAATTATACTACTAAAATGCCATTTGCTGCCAACTTATATGCTTCCAATAATCAAAAATACATTTTAAGTGTAGCATCAAAATTAATTGGTTTTGCAGGCTTGTCGTTTAATCCTGAAATGGGTGCTCAGTTGTCGAATGGTATTTCTTATGCCGATGATTATGCTAACTATAGTCATACGCATACTCTGCAATCTCAGGGGGTAAATAATTTCAAAGATTATGATCAGTCTGAAGAAGTGTGTCATTTTTCGCTGATGGATACGAAGTTAAATGTATTAACTAAAGGATCTTATTCATTTGGGGTTAAGAGAGATAAAATAAGAAGCTTGTCGGCTCACGTTGATGACGATGGAAATATTTTTTTAATTCTCGATGTTCGTCAGGAATTTGTAGGAAAAACCAATCGTATTATTATTGTTAAGATTGGAAATAAGTCGGTAGCTGAAGAAAGAATAGAATTAAATTTAGATGTTTTTAATGCCAATGGTGTTAAGCATTTTATTGAAGGAAATAAACTTTCTTTTGTAGGATTTGTTTGTAAGGAAGAAGATGAAGGAAAGGGATTGTCGGGAGTTTTTTATTCAAGAGTTAATTTGAATGATATGAAAATTCAGGAGAAGAATGTAAGTCTTTTCGATTCCTCAGAAGTTTTAATGATTAATAAAATGTATGAATATGAATTTAAACCGGTGAATCCTGCAGATGGAAAAGTGATGAAGAGTCCGCACGCAGATAATAAGTTGGTAAAGGAAAAGGATATTTCAAGAGCATTGATTACTCCATTTTTTTGTCAGTCTATTGAATTGCTGGGAGATTCCTCTTGTTTAATTGCTATGCAGTTTCGAAGTTACTGGGATCAATTGGGATATAATGAATCCTATTGTTCTAAAATAATTGTTTTAAGGATAGATGAGTTGGGTAAAAAGAAATCGGCTATTTATCAATTTGGAGAGGCGGAGAAAAATACCTTTGTGAGAGGAATGAGTTTTTTAAAGAATGATAATAATGTATCCTTGATTTTTAATGGCTCCTTTTCGAAGGCTCCCATGGCTACTTATCAGGCTGATTTTAATGTTTTCAGTTTAGAAAAACCTTTACCTCGTGTTTTAAGTGAATTTAAAAAAGGTAAAAAAACTTTGGTTTATCGTCAATCTTCTATGCCTTCCTATATCAAAAATAATTTTTTGATATATGTAGTTGAATCGAAAAACGCCAATGCGTATTTTCAAAAGCATTATTTAAGTGTTTTTACGCTCAAATAAATTACAATTATTTTTTCGCTAACGAAGATTCAATCTCATGTGCACGTTCATACACATCAATCATTGGTCGGGGAACTAAAACATTAGTGAGTAAGGTGGTAAGTTCATCATCATGAGAAGTAGCTTTTAATGTTTTTAAGTTGATGTGAACAAAGGTTGAGCGCAGTACAGATTTTACATGTGTATGATCTTTATCATACATCACCATTTCAATAGTAATGGATTTATCGGCAAAAGCAATTACTTCAGATGTAATACTTACTTCTTCTCTTAAGTTAGCGGGTTTTCTATACACTATTTCATGCTTTCCAACCAACCACGCCACGCCTTTTTGTCGCGACATAGCGAAAATATCCAAGTCGTAAAAGTGAACCAAATGATCTTCACGTGCATTTAAAAAGCAGTCGATGTATCTTCCGTTATTTAAATGACCATACATATCACAATCTTGAAACTGAATTGTTTTTTTACTGACGGGTGTTTTCTCCAGTTGTGTTGACATATAATTAATTATTTAAATACGATTTTACTTCGCGAATATCTCTGATCAGCGGAACGTTCATAGGAGTAAGAAGTTTCACATTATGATCCTGAGGTGCATATCCAATGGCTTTGAATCCCCCTTTTTTCGCGGCAGTCAAGCCCGAAACACTATCTTCTACTACCAGGCATTCTTCTACACTAAAACCCATTTCTTTGGCGGCCCATAAGAAAACACCGGGTTCTGGTTTCCATTGTTGAATTTCGTAAGCGCTGAATATTTTATTTTCAAAATGATGAATCAGTTTAGCAGTGGTAAGGTTTAAAATAATTTTTGCTTTTTGAGCACTGGAGGCGGTACAAAAAGGTAGAGGAAAATCTTCTAACAATTCATGAATTCCAGGAATGGGAGTAACTTCTTTTTTAAAAGCTTCAAAAGATTTATCGCGAAATCTTGCTTCAAAATTTTCGGGTAAAGTCATGTTGAATAAATTTTCTACATGGCGCATGCAAGCTCCTAAAGAGGTACCCGAAAAATCAACGGCCATTTTGGCAATAGGTGCTTTATATCCTAGTTCTTCCAGTACTTCTCCAAAAACTCTAAAGGAAGTTGTTTCGGTATCTACCAAAACTCCATCACAATCAAATAGTACGCACTTAAACTTACTCATTGCTCAAAAGTAAGTAGAATATTCTGATCAACTACACAATCAACATGTTTATATAATGTCAAGTATTTTGTGGAGTGAAATGTGAGTATTAAATATATATGGACATTTTATGGACATCAATACAATTACTGCTATTTATGCTGGGCGATAGGTAAATTTACTTTACACTAAAACCCTAAAATCTATGATCGTATTTAGAAAACTTTCCTTTGTATTATTTTTCTTTTTGATAGGCAATGTACTATTTGCCCAAAACAAAAAAATTGCCGGATTTTGGCCCGATTATGCTACCAAGAACATCAACAACATTCAGTATAGCAAATTAACAGATATCTATTATGCTTTTATTTGGCCAACCACTGCAGCGGTGCTTCAGGCTCACGATGCGAATGGCAATGTTGTAAACAGTTATGCTACCAATAGCGGTTTAAATACTATTTTGAAGCCTTTATTAACTAAAGCAGTTGCAGCCAATGTTAAAATGCATGTGTCGGTAGGAGGTAATAATTTGTCTTCCGGTTTTTCAACGGCTATATCAACGGCCAATAACAGAACAAAATTTGTGGATAGCTTAGGAGCTATTGTTTCTCGATTTAATTTGGATGGAGTAAATATCGACTGGGAATTCCCGGCAGCGGGGGATCTAAATAATTTAGCCACTTTCATGACGGCCTTGAATACTAAATTAGATGCTGTGGGTGTGCAAAAAGGAAAAACCATTGAGTTATCGATTGCGGTAGGAATGGGAGTTTTTGATGGAGATGGTATTGCCGCAAGCTCAACTATTTTTAACGTGGTGGATTATATTTTTTTAATGGGTTTTGATGCAAAAGGTAATTGTTGCGTTTGTGATGCAAACAATCATTCATCACAAAATGTTGCATTAAACATCATTAAAAAATGGGGAACAACAGGTGTTACCGCAGCGTGTGGATCAACAGGTTCTGCAAAGAATGCTCCGGTTTCAAAATTCGTTTTAGGATTACCTGCCTATTCAGGTACTGGACCGAACTACAATAAATTTGCTTCCACCAATACTCCTGCTGCTTATTACAATGATGCCGATGGAATATTGGGCGGGTATGACTACAATTCTTGTCCAATGATTCAAACCAAAGTAACTACTATCATGAGTACTTATTCAGGTGCTGGAGTTTGGTTTTGGGAATTAGATGCCGATAGAGATGATCAATACAGTTTGTTGGGTTGTGCTTATACCGCAATGGCTCCTTATATGTGTGTTGCTCAGGCACCGGCTTTAGGAGCAGATCAGATTACTTGCGGACCAGCAATTACATTGACTTCAGGAGTAAGTGCTGGCAATGGTATTACTTTTAAATGGTATAAAGATGATGTGTTAATTAATGGTGCAACTTCTACTTCTTATCAGGCTTCAACTGCTGGAAATTATAAAGTAGTAGTAGATAATAATGGCTGTTCAAAATCTGATGTGGCAATGGTATCTGTAAATCAACCTTTGGTTACGCAAGGAGATACAGTTTGTACTACTTCTGAAAATGCAATTTTAAAAGTGCTTACTCCCGGCGGACCTTATTCATGGTATGCTGCTTCAAGTGGTGGTAGTGTATTGGCAACGGGTAATAATTATACTACCACAGTGCCTTCAACTAAAGATTTTTATGTGGAAGGTTTAGGTGGTGCATCACAATTGTTTGGGCCAGCTGGTCCGTTGAATAATGTTAATGATGTTGGTGGAGTAGTGGGTTGGTATTCTGATGGAGTTTATGTTGCCAATGTGAACGAAATTGATACACTTCAAATTGATTTTGATGTGAATGTTACCTTGGATTCTATTTCTGTTTATGCCGATTATCACGCTGCTGCAAAACAAGTAATTTTCACTATTCTGAATAGCAACGGAACAGTGTTTTTTACCAAAAACTTTGCGATGCCAATTGGATCAGAAGGCCTGACTTCTTTATATTGTGGAGCTTCTATTCCTGCCGGAACAGATTATAAATTTACTTTAACAGGAAGTACTTCTGTAGTTTGGTATGATGCTACTAAAGCAGCTTATCCTTATGTGGTAAGTGGTATTGGAAAAATAAAACACGCTTTGGCTTCATGGGGAGCAGATAATGCTTTATATCCAAGTATTTACAATATGAAAATAACAGTGGGTAGCTATGGTGGTTGTGGTCGTCAGGCAGTTCATGTATTACTTGATCCATGTTTGTCAACTTTTGATTTAAGTTCTTCTGCAGCCAAAGTTTATCCAAATCCTAGTTCCTCTTCTTTCACCGTTGATTTAAGTGAATTGAAAAATATTCGTTCAGTTCAGTTGTTTGATGTGGCTGGAAAATTAGTTCAAACTTTAGTGATTTCAGGAAATAATTTGATTTTCGGTTCTGATTTAAAAGCAGGAATTTATTTCGTTCAAATTACTTCTGCCCAAGGAACTCAAAATATACAAGTGGTTAAAAATTAGTTTGATTTAAAACTGGCTTTTAAACATATTCAATTTGAAAAAGTGTCGCGTTGCGGCACTTTTTCTTTTTTAGTATAGCTTACCTTCAGCGAAAATATAACTATATGAAATACTTCCTTTTTTCTTTCGCTGTTGTTTTTCTTTTTGGATGTGCAGCACATCAGGTCTGTGATTCGAAAACTCAAGACAAAGAAATTGTTCAGAAATTATACACCAAAAGATATAAGGAATCATTACATGAAAGAGATTCTTTGTGTGCGCAATCTAAAAAACTTACAGCCGATACCACACAGTTTGGTAAGTTGTTGCGCGATGAAAAAAAGAAGTTGGCCGAGCAGGTGAAAGAGTACAATGAACTGAATACTATTTATGAAAATTTAAAAAAATCGACCGGTGAAGAGTTAACAAAACTAAATGAAACACTCACTAAAAAAGCTGCTGAGTTAGAAGAAAAACAAAAGAAGGTAGATCACCTGGAAAAAGCATTGGCCGATCGTCAGGCGACTTTGGATAATTTATTTGCATCCATCAAAAAAGCATTGGTTGATTTTTCCCCATCAGAACTTACGGTGGAATTGAAAGATGGAAAATTATATGTTTCTCTTTTAGATAAATTGTTATTTAAATCGGGAAGTGCGGATGTGGAAGCAAGAGGAGTGGAAGCTTTACAAAAATTAGCAAGTGTTCTTAAAACAGATGAATCCTACGATATATCCGTAGAAGGACATACCGATAATTTACCTATTAAAACTGCGGTTTATAGAGATAATTGGGATTTAAGTACTTATCGTGCAAGCAGTGTAGTACGTATTTTAATCGATAATAAAATTGGTGCAACGCGTTTAACTTCTGCAGGAAAAGGAGAATTTCACCCTATTGCCAGCAATGATATTCCGGAAGGACGTTCTAAAAACAGAAGAACAGAAATTATATTGGTTCCCGATTTAAGTGAGATCATGAAGTTAGTGAAGTAATAAAAGAATACATTATGGAAAGCCATCCGTCATCTGACGGATGGCTTTTTTGTTTTTTCTGGATCGAAAGAATTGGGAAAAATTATTTTGTTTGATGTGTTCGTTATACATATATTGAACCCCTACTTGAATTATTTACAATCTATGAAAAAACCAATTTTATACTTCCTGATGGGAGTAATGTCGTTGAACTCATTTGCTCAAAATCAGAAGATGCGAGAGTTGATGAAAGAGTCGGAAATTGAAAAAGAAAATGCATTAAAAAATTCTAATCAGTTTCTCCAATCATTTCAAAATTCGAATACCGATTACGCAAGTTATTTACAGGCTAAGGCTTGGAATTACAGGGCACAAACCATTTTTACCAATCCCGTAAATCCAGGTTTGTATGTAGGAGGCAGGTACAATGATGTGTTAGTAGATAAAACAAATAGTATTGCTTTAGCAGCACCCAATGGTGGTGGGTTATGGAGTTTTAATCCTGCTACCGGAACAAATTTTAAAGCCGTTGATGACTTTAGTTCGTTTATGGCGGCCAATTGCATTGAACAAAATCCAAACAATAAACAAGAAATTTTGGTGGGTACTGGAGATCCGAATGGTATTGCGGGATATGGAATTTTCAGATCAACAAATGGAGGACTTAATTTTTCGCAGATTTCTTCTACGAGTCCAACTCAAAACATCGATTTTCAAACTATCAGAAAAATAAAATATTCACCTGTAACTGCCAACACCATATATGTTGCTACTAATTCAAAAGTATATCGGTCTACTGATAATGGAAGCGTTTGGAGTTTAGTGTTCACTGCACCAGGATGGGGTGGTAATAGTATAATGTCTCTTGATTTTACCACTACTACGGGCGTTGCAGTAGCTTGTCTTTACTCAGGTGTTCATTTGTCTCCTTCAGGAAATAGTGGAACATATACTTTAGTAACTAGTGTGTTACCTAATAATTCTACAGGTAATTATACCGGAGCCAATGGTAGTCCTCGCGGGTGTGTGCTGGCTTCTTTCGCTGGGAATAGAAACACTATATATGCTTTTTTCTCTGTGATTAATTCTGGAAATAATGCAGGTAATGGTGATTATGATTTATACAAATCGGTAAATGCCGGAGGGGTGTGGACTAAAGTAGCATCAACTTACCCAACTCTTTGGGTGGCACAAGAATATTATTCGCTTACCATGGCAGTGCATCCTACTAATGCCAATAATATTGTTATTGGTAGTGGAGCCTGGGGTTATTCAACCGATGGAGGATCTACCTGGAAATCTGGTCTTTTAGGAGAGGTGGATTATCATTGCACTCGTTTCGATGCTTCTGATCCGGATAAAGCCTGGTTGGGTTATGATCAAGGCTTTATGCAAGCTGATTTTGGTGCTACTGGTTCTTATTACGATTATAATGTAGCACAAAATGTAACGCAAATAAAACAAACTGAATATGCTAATACCGGTAATGTGGTGACTTCACAAGTGTATTATGTAGATTATTTTCCTCAAAATATGGGAGATGCATTTTTGATGGGACAGCAGGATGGTGGAAATTTCGTTAGTTATCCCACCGATCAGAATCCGCGATGGAGAGTTACAGTGGGCGATGGTTTTGCGACTTATGTTAACAAACAGGATCCAACCAAAGTATGGGCAAGTACACAGAGAAATAATGTACAGGTTACCACCACAAAAGGTACTAATTTAAATCAGGGAGATTTAACTCAAATTGGTTCGCTTACCGATAATTCTGTTTGGGGTACTGATTTTTATGGAAATAATGTAAATGGAAGTATGGTATTTGTTCCATCTACAACCGCTTTGAAAAGAACCACCGATAACGGAACTAATTTCACTAGTATTCTTACCTATACCAATCGTGGTTCCAATAAAGTTGCTGTTCAGGAAATTGCAGATCCTGTAGTGTATATGGCAGGAAAACCTAACGGATTAGCATCTAATATTATTCGAATTCCAAATGCAGGAACGTTGAATTCGCCCACAACAACTACCATCAGTAATATTTTTGCAAACACGAATGATTCACCCGATAAAATTTCCATTGACCCTAATAATGTGAATACTGTTTATGTTTGTTCGGCATATGGTGAAGCCGTGAAAATCACTAATGCAAATACAGGTACTCCAACTATTGCCAGCATTAAAGGAAATCTTCCCAATGTTATTTTCAATATGGTTATTGCTCCTAAAAATTTCGCAAACTACTTAATTGCAGGAACCAATATTGGATTGTTTTTTTCAACCGATAACGGAACTACATGGGAAATGAGTTATGAAGTTCCTGCCACTCAAATTACTGATTTGAAAATGAGAAATTCCGATAATCGTTTGTTTATTGGAACTTATGGAAGAGGAGTGTGGGCAGTAACGGTGGGCTCTTATGTTACCTCTATTCAGGATGCTAAAAGTATTGAATTCAACATATATCCTAATCCGGCTTCGGGAAGAATTAATGTGAAAGATAATTACGACAAAAATTCTTTTGTGGTGATGTATAATATTCTGGGAGAAAAAGTATTGGAAAGTTATAATAAACAGAATATCGATATTTCAACGCTTACTTCGGGTGCTTATATTGTTCATTTAAAAAATGCAAATGGAGATGTGTTAGCTACTCAGAAATTAGTAGTGAATTAAATCTATCAATCTTAAAATAAAAAAGCTCCAAAATTTTGGAGCTTTTTTATTTTAAGATTGGGTGGAGTTCAGAAAAATCAATCTTCCTCAAACTCTAATTCTGCATCCTTTTCCCAGATTTCCATCTCGCAAGGTTTGCAGTTGAATTTTAATTTGTAGGCATTAGTACCATGCGTCAGTGTAAGTGGTTCTTTTACTTTGGTGCCTAAAGTTTCTTTGTGATATTTCGGACATTTTCCCAACTCATATTTCACGCAGTATTTTGTTACCATTACGCGAGATTTACCAGGATCCCATTGCAACTCAAATGCTTTTTCAATTTCTGTAACGCCATGACGTTCGTAAAATTTACGCGCCAATTTGTTCGCTACGTTGTAAGTGAAATCTAATTTTTCTACCGGATAAGGATGATCGGTTTTTACCAATTGATGTTCTTCTCTGTGATAGCTTTTTAATCTTATTTGGGTGAGTTGTTCTAAAGCAGTTCTTCTTAATTCATTGATCTTTGAAATGGGTAAAAACCAATTGCCCGAAAATTCCACTTCTATCTCATCGGCGATGTAAGGTGTGTTTCCTGTTTTCGCTAAATTCGTTTTAATGTTTGGAATGATCGATTCGTTGTTCTTGGTTTTTTCTTTAGGATGAATGCAGGTAGCAAAGCTTTCACAACCATCTTCATCGGTCACCAACAATTGAAATCCGTCGGTAGTTTCTGTCAATGAAAGTTTCGTGCTTATTTTTCTAATCGTGCTGTCTTCACGTTCTACCAACTTGTTAAAAGCAGCATCACTATTTCTAAAAATAGATGTTCCGTTCGCAATAGATTTAGGAGCGTGAAAATAAACCAAATCACCTTCTACTTTATTTACCAAAGCACCATCGGCAACACCTTCATCGTTTAAAAAATATAGGCCGTCGCCATTGTTTAGCTTGTTTGCATTTTCAATTTGATAGGCATTTCCTTTGGTTTGAATAAGCTTACCAATAATTTGACCTTTTGATTTCGGACTCTCCCACGAACCAATACTTTCTTTTCTTTCGTTGGCAAAATAATCGGTGTAACCGCGATTAAAACTTCTGTCCATTTGAGGTTCAAAATTGTACAAAGTTCTTCCCGAAGAAGCTTTCACATATTTCTCATTTCCTTCTAAGAAACTATCTAATTTTTTACGTAAATACGACGTATTATTTTTTACATACACCACATCTTTCAATCTCCCTTCAATTTTAAATGAAACAACACCTGCTTCAATCAATTGAGGAAGATGATCACTTAAATCTAAATCTTTAATAGAAAGCAAATGACTATTTGCAATTAAAGTATCACCATTTCCATCTACCAAATTGTAAGGCAAGCGACAATTTTGTGCACATGAACCACGATTGGCACTACGTTCACCGTTGGCAACACTCATGTAGCAATTACCGCTAAACGATACACACAACGCACCCGACACAAAAAACTCCAATTCCACCGGAGTAGCATCATGAATTTCTTTAATTTGGTGTAAGTTTAATTCTCTTGCCAATACTACACGTTTCATTCCCGCATCGGCCAAAAATTTAACATGTTTAGGATCTCTGTTGTTGGCTTGTGTACTGGCGTGAATCACGATAGGAGGTAAGTCCATTTCCATAATGGCCATATCCTGAACGATGAGTGCATCTACCCCGATTTCATACAATTGATATATCATTTTTCGGCACTCTTCCAGTTCATTATCATACAAAATGGTATTGATTACTACAAATACCTGAGCACGAAACAAGTGTGCATATTTTACCATTTCAGCAACATCTTCAATAGAATTGGTCGCGTTAGAACGTGCACCAAATAGAGGCGCACCAATATATACCGCATCGGCACCGGCATTGATGGCAGCCATACCTTGCTCTAAATTTTTTGCAGGTGCGAGTATTTCAACTTTTGTCTTCATAAGAGGTGCAAATGTCTGATAAATAATGTAGTATAGCAAGAGGCTACTGAAGATCTAAAGTTTACTTTATTGGGTTTCAGTAAAGTTTAATAGATAACTTCCACCCATCCATTCAATGTATATTCATGATTAGAGCTGTCTTCATAGTGAATGACATAGTAGTATACACCTTGCGATACCAAGCGGTTTCCATAATACATATCCCAAGCTGGCAAGATGTCTTTTGATATAAACATTTGTACTCCCCAACGATCAAATACTTTAAAATCGATGTGCTGAATATTGTCCATTAGTTTTTTATAATTACCATCATTTACGCCATCGAATTTATCTTTGCAGGCTTGCAGAATATCATTTTGTCCATCTCCGTTAGGCGTTACCACATTAGGCATACAAATGATAACAGGGTCGCAATATTCGGTGATAGTAATTGAATCGTTTGTTTCACATCCAAATTCATTTTGCACTTTAAGCCAGTATGTGCCGGGTGCAGTGATTTCCTGAAAATTATTGCTGAGATTGTTGTTCCACCATTGAATATTTTGAAAGGCATTGTTGAAACTTAGGTTCAATTTCTCATGGGCACCGAAGCACATCACAGTATCATTTCCTAAGTTCAGTTGTGGTTTTTGATGTAGGTTTACCAAAGTTTTGGCCGTACCCACGCATCCTGCCGCATCGGTTATTTGCACTTGATAAAATCCAGCGTTGGCCGTTTTTAGTGAAGGACTCGTTTGTCCATTATTCCAGGCATAAGAGAGTGGTGGTGTAAAGCTATTGCTGATGTTTGGTACGATGGAAGTATTTTCATTTTCGCAAATATTCACAAGGGTATCAATATTTACAGATAAAGAATCTTTAAGATAAATATTAATTGTTTTGCTGTAAGAACAATGGTTGGAATCATTTACAGAAAGAGTGATTTGAGTACTTGCTCCGGCATAAAATATTTGAGCGGTGCTGTCTCCTGTCGTCCACTTAAATGTTTTAAAGTTTGCGGGTGTGGGCTGTAGCGATACACCTATTCCTACACACTTACTTGTGTCGTTAAGAGAAAAAACAGGCAGTGGTTTTTTTGCCAAACTGAATAGCGTATCAGAGCTGCAAGTAGTGTTCGGATTTACAACATGAAGATTGATTTGTCCTGCAGTATAGAAATGTACAGAATCTTGTGTCTTTTGTGTACCATCAGGAAGGATCCAGTGGTAAGCGTAATTATTATTGCTGGCAGATAGGATTATGGAATCATTTTCACAATACGATGTTTTATCCATGCCGATCAAAGCATAGGGAAGAGGAAGAACAGAAATTTGAATGGAATCAGATGATGAACAATTGTTCACTGTTACACTTACTTTATACAAGCCTTCACTATTTACTGTTATGTTTGAAGAATTACTGTTGCCAGGATACCAGTGATAAGTTGCATTCGGTAAAGCTGCATTTAAAGTAACTGAAGAATCGACACAAATACTGAAATCTGATCCGAGGTTGATGTTGGGTAAAGGGTTAACAGCCAGTGAAAATGAAACAACATCAGAGCTGCACAAAATACTATCCAGTATAACAGTATAATTGCCGGCAGTGAATATTTCAATGGCATTGCTGTCGCCGGTAAAATTATTTGGCCCTGTCCACCAGTAATTTCCGGCATTGGCATCTAAACTTAATTTCAGTGTATCTCCATTACAAATGGTTTTGTTGCCTATGTTATTGAGCAAAGGTTTTTTGTTTACCGTGATCAAAGCCTTTGCCGTATCAGAGGTACAAGTGTTACTATCTACAAGAAGGAGGTAGGTGCCTGCATTTTTTACACTAATGATTTTGTTTGCAGAAGTAAAGTTATTCGGACCATACCATGCATATTTTGCATAGGTGTTATTGGCATCCAATTGAGTGCTGTCACTTTCACAAATGGTGTCATTAAATAAGATAGGAGCAAGAGGTTTTTTTCTCAGCGTGATTTGTGCTGAATCAGGTGCAGAGTTACATTGCAAACTATCAGTGATAACTAAATAGTTTCCCGCCTGGTTTGCCTGTATCTGCCTTGTATCTGCTGTAAATCCGTTGGGACCTGTCCATGTGTAAGATGTTTTTCCACTTCCCGCATCCAATGTTGCAAAATTTCCTTCACAGAAAAAAGTATCAGAAAGATGTACGGAAGGAATTTGTTTCAGATAAAAAGAACGTTGAGGATTGTTCGGACAACCATTGCCATTTGCAGTAACATGAAATTGCAAAGTATAGAGTCCGCTCACACCATTTTTAA
This sequence comes from Flavobacteriales bacterium, assembly GCA_023251075.1. GTDB lineage: Bacteria > Bacteroidota > Bacteroidia > Flavobacteriales_C > JAHEZL01. The sequence goes on from JAHEZM010000004.1 coordinate 98,535, forward strand.
TATGCAAAATACTATCCTTAGAAATAGATGCAGAAGAGAGTGCGGGTTTGCTTACGATGCTCCACGAACCGGCTTCTGTGGTGATTTTATATTGGTTTAGAAAAAGAGAATCGATATCGCTGCATTGATTTGGAATACTTGCTTTTAAACTAGTATCTCCGCACAATTGAATTCCACCAAAAATAATATACTCGTAAGTTTTTCCGGCTGAGTTCATTTCGCCATTTACACCAAGGGTGAAACCATTATTGATAAAATCTTTAATGGCAGAGGTTTGTGCATCACCGGTAAATTTATAGGAAGTATCTTGTCCCATGGCAGTGGTTCTGAACCAAACATTTTGTCCACCATTGTAATCTTTAATCATGATGAATTGTGGTTCTAGTGCACTGATATAGGTGTCGTCTAAACTGGTACCTGTATAGGTTCCAGTTTGTACATAATTGGAAGGTTTAAAAGTGACATAGTTGTATTTCACTCCATTTGCCGGACCATCATGTGTTCCTCTATCACTCACTGGACGCAAAAGAAATCCGGTATTGGTGAGATCATCTACAATCTTTTCGGCATTGCTTAAAGAAGAACCTTGGGTAAAATTCCACATGTGATTGCTGTTTCCATTATCCAATGTGAATTGCGCGGGAGAAACTTCATCCCATTGATTAGTGATTCCTTCACCCAATATCCAAATCATTTCGGGGCGGTATCCTATGGTATTGATATCAAGATTCAAAGCAGAGCAGGTTCCCAGGTTGGTCCATACAGAAGAGTTGATGTCGGGGCGGTTGGAGGCATCCGACATATGACCGTTTTTTGCGTGATAAGTAATTCCCAAATAAGTCACCATAGAACCCGGAGAATACCAACTCGCCGTTTGCCATGCCGCAGCACCACAATTCACCGGAGTAAAACTTCCAACAGTGATGGATCCATCGGCATCATCCCATGCAGTGTAATAATAAGTAACACCTGCAGAGTTGGAACAGGAAGACGACGACACGGTAAAACCATCGCTATCCAAAGATTGAATATAACCGGTATTGGGTGCATCATTGGTATTTAACAATTTGGCATAACCGGTACTCATAGTAGAGGTGGCTATCCATCCATCTTGCATATTGCCACTTTTTACCAAAACCACTTCGGGTTTAAATCCTAAGCCCGAAATCTTTTGAGATGAACTACCGTTACCGGTATATTTTCCGGAAATGTAAGCAGCTGTTGCAAGATTTTGCATTGCAAGGGTGAAGATGACTAATATAATATTGCGTGAGCTCATAGTATTGGTTTTTTGATATTTCCCAATTTATTCCATCTCTTCTCTAAATGATATTCTTTTCAGGAATTGAATGGTTCTTTTTGGTTTTGAATGATGTTATTCCTTAAATGAACATTAACAAAATGAGTATGAGTAATACTTTTAATAAATATTTCAAGGAATTGACAGACTAAAAAATTAGTAAGTGAATTACCTTATTTCGACGAAAAAAAGTATTTATTTGTCGGAAAATACAGCACATACCAGGGGGAAATATTTGCTGTGTGGAATATATACGGGTTAGGTGATAAGAGATTGCCCGTCTTTCCCCTCTGTTTTTTAAATCTCAGGCAGGCAATCATGAAAAGAATTGAGATTTAAAATGGATCGATATAGGTGAAGTAATGTTCTGTATTTCCTGAATTGGATTCGGTGAAAAGCATATCATCTGCTATAACCACACTTATATTAAATAAAAGTAGAAGTATAGAGAAGAAAATAATGAAAAGCCATAGTCTCAATCTGAAATTTTTACTGATAGTAGTTTTCATAGTTGTAGTTTAAAGTGATAAAGTAAAGGTAAGGGGGGCATAGTTGGACACACTTCACAAAAAGAAAGTTTCTTTTTACACTTTCGATACTCATTTTAGAATTTAATTAACTTGTTAATTAACAAATCCTTTAGTATCAATTGTTTCATGAGTTTTCTTGTTTTGATAGGTATGATTAATTTCAGGTAAAAAGCTTGATAAATTCTTGCGGCAAGTTTATATTCTTGTGTTAGCTTTTAATTTCAATTGGATATAAAAAATGCAGGAAGTTAAATGAATAGTGAAGGATCATTAATAAAAAAAGGCGAATTATACTTTATGCTGTAGTTTGAAATCTTTTGGTGAAAGATTAGTTTCGCCTTTAAATATTCTATTGAAATGTGTTACATGTTTGTATCCGCATTTTACTGCAATTTCCGCAATAGGAAGATGGGTTTGCAGAAGTAAATTTTTGGCCTCTATGATTCTAACCATGTTGAGATATTGGTTGAAATTTGAGTTTAAATCCTGTTTCAAAATGGTGTTGATCTCTTTAGCATTGATGTTTAATTTGTCTTCTGCATGGTGAAGATTTAGTTCGGGGTTACTGAATTTCTGACCAATAAATAATTTTATGGCTTCCAATTTCTCATGGTCTATCGGTTCAATATTTGTAGCTTGAACCGGCACAAATATTTTTTTATTGACAGGGAAAATAAAAACAAAAAACACACTGATATTAAAACAAAGAGTAAATAACAACGCTTTAAAAATTAATGGTTTATTGTTGTGGTAAATATTTATTTCGCTGATTTCAATTTCGTCATTTCCACCTCCCTTTAAAATTTTACAACTCCCAATAATGATACTTTTCAGATTTTTATATTCAAAAACACGAAGGTCTGTTTGGTTTTTTCCGTGAAAGCGCAGCCACCAATCTGCAGGTTTAAAATTTTGAAGATTCAATTCGTATTCTTCTTTGTCGCCAATTTGAATTTCATCTTCAAATGCAATTCTTTTGTGTTTTTTTAAGGTATCATTTACAGAGGGCTCTTCAAAGGTGAGCATCACCGGAATTCTTTTTCCTTTTTTGGCCTTTATCCTAAACATGATTTTGTTCATGTCGTCTAAATCTACAAGGGTTTGTGTACTGTCTTTTTTCGATATTACTACGGCTGTAAAAGGGTCGGGGCGGCTGGACGTAAGACTATACGATAGGGTAAGTTTATTAGGTGATTTCTGAATAGAATAAACGCTGTGTGATGGGCCTTCTTCGTGATAACCTATTATGCGGTAGTCTTCCAGGGAATGAGGAAAGATAGTTTCGTCCTTGAAGGAAATGAATATAAGAACGATTCCGGCAATAAGGAGATTACCACTGATTAAAATAGTGGAGAACCACTTTTTATTTATTTGTTTCCAACTCAGCATGACCATTCAAAATATTCCCTAAATATCAGGTCACCTTTTTGGTGTTTTTTTCTCTGAATTCTGACGGAGTACAATTTTCATATTGTTTAAATACCCGTGTAAAATGATTGGCAGTACTATATCCCACTGAGTATAAAATCTCTTTAATGCTAATGTCGGTTTCACTCAGCATTCGTTTGGCTTCCTGAAGTCGCATATAATTAAGGTATTCACGAAAAGCAAGTTTATATTTTTCCATAATGAAACTGGAAATTATTTTTTCATTTTTTCCAATCATTTTGGAAGTGAGTTGTAGTGACAATTCGGGATTGGTGTAATTATTAGCAAGATATTTTATCAGTTCTTTCTCCCATGTATTATCGTTTTTGTTCAGGTTATTATCTTCCACTGGCTTAAACTGAATAACAATAGGTTCCTGTTGTTTGGATTGCTGTATTTTTATCCACATGAAGATAACTATGCATAGTAAATAGAGGTTGAGGAAGATGATAAAAAATAAGCTGTATGATTTTCCCAGCGTAATCTTTTTAACGGTAACTACAATGTTCTTTGAAGCATCAATTACAGAACCATGCGCCAGCGTAATTTTTTGTGTTGATGTCCAATCGGGTGAAGGAAGTTCCTTTCCGGGTGTGCTCCAATCCCTTTCCCACCAGGTAGCCGTAGCAAAGTCGTTAATAGTACAACTTAAAATATTTACTCCGTTTTTTAGGTTGAAAATTTTCGAGTTGTAGCGATATGAATCAGGGTTAGAATTGTGGGTGATGCCTTTTTCAAAAGTTCTGATATTAGCGTCAATACTTGCTAAATTAGAGGTTTCTATTTCAAAGGAGAGTTTATTGTAATCGGTAATGAAATTAAATGATTTTTCTTTTGTTGCGGTAAAATCAATACCTGCATATTTTATATCGGTATTGCCTATTTTATAATTGATGCTTACGGTATTGTCTTTTATTGCAAAGGAATTGATCATAGTGTTTCCTTTATTCTCTTTACTATCGGAAAACGAAGTTACATTAATGTTTTTGCCAGGGAATACAGAATAATCCTCCTGGTACTCAAATAAAAAGAAGATCAGAGCTCCCAGTATAGCAGGAAGCACTAGTATAAGTATATTTTTTGGTTGTAAAAGCAGCTTGATTACCATAGGCCAATTGACTCGAAGGTAATTTAAAGTCTTTACATTTTCAAGCAGTTTGGTAAACATTTTAAGCATTTGAGGGCTGGTTAGTTTAAGGGTTAATATATTTTTAGGTGAAGAAGGTGAGCGATTTCTGAAAATTAATGCTCATCTGATTTTTTTCAGTGCAATAATTTATTGAAGTGCTTGTATATGTGTTTCTCCATTTTTATTAAATGCAGGGGAAAAAGATTTTAATGCAATAAAAAGAATAAAATCCAATTAGCTATTCCAATCAACCTGCATTTTATACAAAACAGTGTGCATTTTACGATAGTTAAGGAGGTGTTAATTTAATTAATCACCAATTAAATCAATGTTCTTATAAAATGTATGCTGCTTTTTGGAAAATAAGAAGCTCTTCCTTTTTTCATCTTCTACTTTTGATTCATTCAACGCAAAAAAAAACATACTATGAAAAAAACCTTAACTAATTTATTATTCCTTTTAACTGGATTAAATTTAAGCGCGCAGTGCATATCATCTTATAACTCTACAGGGTTTTATGATGATTTTACTTCAGTCACCGATAAAGACAGCTTGTATTTTTGGGATGAAGCCACACTTACAGGTGATGCCAACCCTAATTTTCAGGCTGTAAAAGTCAGAAGTGGTGGTGTGATTAACTACACTGTTAGTCAGGGAAAAGGAGAATATGTTCCTTTTGGAGTTTCTTTTGGAGATAACAATGGCACTCCAATTACTATTGATTTGTCGGGAGATAAAACCTTTTCGGTAAAATTCACCAACAATAGTGATTCTACTATTATAATAAGAATGACCATTCAGGATATCAATGGAAATGAATTGGATACTTATTCAGATGCGGTAACCGACGGGCAGTTCTCCAATGCGTGGAAATATACCATCGCTACCGGAAGTTTGGCCCCCAATGCAAGTACTACTTTCAGTGGTACTTATGCAGGTGCGGTAAAAGCTAATTATACTAACAGTACTTTCGTTTCTACATTCGATTTTACAAAAGTGAAGGGTGTATATATTACTGTTTTGAATAACAATAAGGATGCGGCAGATGGATACAAACCTCTTAAACTGAGTTCAGTTGATATTGCAATGGATGCTATTAAAGTAGGTGCTTGCGTGTCGGCGGGAAGTAATTCAGTTGTTGAAGAACAACATTTATCATTTTCTCTTTTTCCCAATCCAGTGAGTGAAGGTGAACTGAATGTAAGTGTGAATGCTGACCAGGCATCTTCCTCTTTACTTCGTGTGTTTGATATGCAAGGGCGTTTGCTGAAAGAGCAAAATTGTACTGTGATGAATGGCGCTTTTACTTTGGATGTATCCATGTTGGAGTCAGGACTCTATTCACTTAGTTTGATTTCCAACACAGAAAGCCATAATAATCTATTGTTTAGCATAAAATAATAAAAATACACTCCCGGAGCCTTTTCAATGTTGTAGTGACGACCCGACCCCAATCAAGTAGTATACACGCTTCTCTTCAGTGAAGTAAACATGAAAAGGCTCCTTTCCTTTTAAAATGAATAAAAAATTAGCCGGCATATCATTTTTATTTTGTGTTCTGTTTTTCTCCAATCTTAAGGGAAGCGATTCTCTCGTTGACAAGAAATATAAGCAGTTTAGCAATCTTGTTCTTTCAGGTTATGTTCGGCCCTATGTGCAATACAGAAGCATGAATAATTATTATCCGGGCATGCCCAATGCTGCTTTGCAAAACATTGCTTTAAATGGTTATGAAATAAGTGGCGGGCAGGCTGCCGGATACCAGGAACCATTTTTATTACTCAGGTTGGAAGCCAAGCCCAGTTCAAAAACCAGTTTCAAAATAGAATATGCTTTTGATGACCAGTTGGATGGTATCATCAAGTCAAATAAAAACGAACCTGTAGATGGTATCATTACACCTTACTCAAAGAGAGTGAGTATTTACAGAATATTTCAGTTTCAGGCCCAAACCATCACTACAAAAGGAACTTTTAAAATAATTGCCGGTGGCGGAGTGAACTGGTACAGATTGAGTCCGCTTACTTTATGGAATTATGAATATCGCGATGATCTATTTGAACGCTATCCGTGGGAACCCGAAGGTAAGGCCATGTCGCGTTACAACAGTTTTTACGAAGTGCAAAATGTGGCGCGTGATGCAAGGTGGGGCAATACAGGAACACAAGGTTTTATTTTGGAAGCCAATTCACTTCCATTAGGATTCAATGCGGTGATACTTTATGGAAAAACCGACAATAGTGGTGGTTTTCAATCTTATGTAAATGGCATTCCAAAAAATATGCTGTCGGGAAGAATTTCAAAAACTTTGGGTGCACAACAAATAGCATTGAATTATTTCAGCCAGTTTGGATATTATGACGGCACCGCTCTATATAAGATAGATCAGAATATCGCCAGTGCAGAATGGAAAAGAAATTTTAAAGTCTTCAAAGTTTTTTTGGAAGCCGGTGCAGGCCGATACGCTGAAAATGGAACACTCACTTCCGCCAACTATTACCATTATTTTGGAAGAAGTACAAGTTCCAGCGATACTGCGGCATCTTTCATCAATCCATGGGCTCCTTGTGCCAACTTACAGATCGATATAGATAAAAATATTTTTCCGCTCAGTGCTCAGTTTTTTTACATCAATAAAAGTGTAGTAAATGTTAATAGCCAGGTACTCAACACCAGTAATAGCCATGCTATGGGAACTCCTTCCAATGTGAATTCTCCTTACGATGTTACCACCCTGCGCGGAGCTGTGACCGATGTTGGACAGATGGCCAATAACCGTATGGGTACCTCTCTCAAATATGAAAATACTTTTAAGAAATTGAAGCTGATGATGGGCACAGGAGTATCACAGGAAATTGAAAATCTGTACAAAACTTATACTTCATCTTCTTACAACATGCCGAATAATTTTGCTTCCTTTTTAGGATATGCGCAATCGTTTAACAGCATTACTTTTCAGCATCGAGCTAATCAATTTACACGTTCAAGATTTGGTTATTATATGAACAATGTTGGTCCGTACAATAAGGTGATCAACATGTACAGAAGGTCTTTTGAAACGGTTGCCATCACGGATACTAATGTAAACTATCGCAAAGGATACAACTCAATCGATTTTAATTGGAAGTATAAATTTCTGATCGGAAAAAGAGATCTTATTATTTCTAATTATTACAATTATTCTTCTGTGCAGGATCATTTGTCGCCGTTTCCTGTATTCAGTAATAAAGCATTTTTGCGTTATTTCTACACCGAGTTAAACACTTTCTTTTCTTTGCATTCTAAGTTGACCCTGATTGCATTTGTAAGTTTTGAAAGAGTAATGGGAAATATGCGCACAGCCTTGGCTGATGCAGATGGTAAGCTAATCACAGATCCTACCTCAGGCATTGCAGTTTACAACGCGAACGGAAAACCGATAGATCAATTTGGTCATGGTTACGGATTTGGTGTTGATTATGATTTTGCTCCAAGAGCAGGGATCTATTTGAGAAGCAGATGGTTTGATCATCGGGATAAAAATTTTATCTCCGATCAATTCAGCGGAATAGAATCTTCACTTGAATTAAAAATTTTCTTTTGATATGAATGCAGTAAAAATCACTTTGTTGTTTTTTGTTTTGATAGCTATTCGGCTACCGGCACAAACATTATATTTTAATGGATTGGGTCGGGTTTTGGTAACCAACGATGCTATCGATGGCAACATCAATGTGAACGATAAACAAAGTATTCGCAAAGCTACTGGAGGCTATACTTTATTTGATCTTGGCATTAATGTTCAGCCTTCCGAATTTCTAAGAGCTTCTGTTACGCTGCGTGCAAAAAATGCTTTTGGCGGATTTTACGGCGATGGAAGTGTGATCACTTTCCGACAATTTAAATTGGATGGGATCATCTCCAAAAAAGTAAAATATGAAGTAGGTGATATCGATTTAATGTTAACGCCTTATACTCTATTTAATAATTACGAAAGCTATATCGATCACGAAGCAGAATTGTTTAATCAACGTAGAAAAATAGTGTATTATGAAAACTTCAATTTCGGAAATAAATGGAGACTGCAAGGAGCGAATGTAACAGCACAGTTGGTGAGCGATCGCTACATTGAAAAAATCGGACTCCAGTTTTTTGCCACCCGTATTGCGCGAGCAAATTATTTTAACAATCAGGTACCCGACCGACTTTTGTTGGGTTCTAGAATTGATGTTCTGCAAAGCAAATATTTTCAGTACGGATTAAATTATGCGCAGTTGAATGATGTACACGGAACTTCTCCTTCGCCTTCAGTAGTGCTCAACAATAAAGTGCTAACAGGCGATTGGAAATTGAGTTTGAGAAAAGGGGATTTCGTATGGAGTATTTATGGTGAAGCAGGTGGATCAACTTATACTTATTCTGCTTCCGATTCTTCCCGATCTAAACAAGATTATTTTTACGATGCTGGCATCAGTATGCTTTACAAACCTTTAAAATTAAAGGTTTTCGCAGCAGTGAAAAATGTAGGCAAAGATTTTAATTCTCCTTCTGCGCAAACCCGCAGAGTTTTCGATCTGGCTACCAACAGCTTGTTTCCTTCTTATACTTTTTCTGGCGCAACAACATGGAGAACACCTACTTTGTTCGATCGCTTTACCGATGAAAAATCGATGAGGAATACTACCATCATGGATACCTTGGTGCAATTCAATCCGTTGTATAATAATGTTCAGCCTTATGGAAGTGCTACACCTAACAGACAAGGAATAACAGCCGGAATCTCTTTAGGGACAGATGAAAAAATTGTACATGCCGATTTGAATATGGCATTTTTACAAGAGGTAACGGAAGAGATCAACAATGGTCGCCGACAGTTTTTATTGTTACAAGGTGGAGCCAATGTGAATTTAAATAAATGGTGGAAAAGAGATCAGAAATGTGTTTTCACTATGGGATTTCAATATGAAAAAACAAAAAGAGATTTGCAGCCCAATGTAATCTCACTGCAATCTGGTTTCGTTGATGTAGGCTTGAGTTACGAGATTCTGAAATCTTTTGATATTCTTTTTGCTTATAAAACTTTCTCAGGGAAAGGAAATGAATTTTATTCAAAGCGAGATGCATTTAATGTTCTGGTGACCAATCCGGTGCAAGTGCTCAACTTCGATTTAACGCAACAAATTTTTGGTGGTGGATTGCGCTTGTGTCACAGCAAAAATTCTTTTACTACGCTACAATATTATTTCATAAAGGTAAATGATAGCTTACTGAAAGACAGCAATGGTAATGCTTTGGAGTACAATGTTAAACAGTTGTTTGTTCAATACAACTTAATATTTTAAGTATGCACTTGAAGAAAACTTTATATCTCCTTTTCTTTCTTTCTCTTCTTCTTTCATGTGAGAGGAATACAGAAGCTATTGGTCCGGAATACAAAATTCCTTCGGCCGATTTTAAAATGCTCAATGCTTTTTCTGCTGCTCAAAATAATATTGATTTTTCTATTTCATCAGAACAAATTTTTACTGCCTCTTTTTCTGAAAACGTAAGTTGGTTTGTAAATCTAAAAGGATCTAAATCGGGAGCGAAAAAAAGTATCAGTGGTTTTTCAAAAGAGTTGAATATGGCCAATTGCAAATGGAATGGCAACCACGACGATCTGTATTTTTTCAGGTCGGGTGAAACAGTAGTAGCTACTTTAACTTTCCTCGGTTCAACACTAAGTTTTACAGATACTTTTAATCTCGTTACGGCTCGCAGCTGGAATATTCCCGGAAAGATAATTCCTGTATTGAATTTTGAATCGGGTGCTTCTACTTTCGATTACCAATTTTACGATGGTCCGTCAGATAAATATCCTACTTATAAAGTAACCTATTCTGTGAAAAACGGTGTGCAGAGTGATATGTTTTCCGGTCTCAACAACAGCATACAAAGTGTATTGAAAAATGTGAGTGGTGATACTATACAAGGATTTCCTAGAGGCTCTATAGAGGGAGAGAAGCTGTACCGTTTTGCAGGAAAAGACGGCGTGTATAACGGCGACGGATACAGTGATTATTTCATTGGTGGAGCCGGTATGGGCAAGGTGGGATATTATGCTTTAAGCTCAGATCCCGATCAGGTGTATTTCAATATTTATGTATTTGGTACTGGCGATCCCAACTCTAAACTGGTTATTAATTTCAACGAAGATGATGATGGAAATGGAAATGCTGATGCGGGCAACCAAAGCGAAAATTATATTTTATATGAAGATGAATATGCTTATGGAATTCAGGTTTCCTGGGAAGGATGGAAATTGATTTCGGTAAAATATGATGATCTCGAATTGTCGGCCGACGGCGCAAAAGCAAAATACGGCAATAAGAAAAAAGAGCCGCACAAAATTGCTAAAATGGGTTTTGTATTGTTGAGTACAAAAAAGGGTGATCAGGCCAATGTGAATTTTGATTTTCCTGTTTTTACTATCGCGCAAATATTTAATCCTGCTCAATAATGCAAAGATTTCTTTCATATATCATTTTGTTTTTTCTATTGTCGGGTTTATCGGCCTGTCTGCATTTTGCAGAGCCTGTACTCGATCATAATGCACAATTGGCAGAATACCAGGAAGCCGAAAAAGGAGTAAATGCACTGCTGATGAACAAAGGAGTAATCGATCAATTCTCTGACGAAATTTATAGTTGGTGGGGTGCCAATGGAATTACTTTAAGCAGGAAGCAGGATACTTTCAAAGTGGTGATCAACAATGTAGGATCGGCTTATGTTCCTTTTGGTAGAGAAATTACTTCAATTGATTTTACCACGAGTCATCTTTTGCGTGTACGCATGCGTTGCGAAGGGAAATCATCGCCTGTGGTTCGTCTCGATTTGAAAGACAATATGGGAAGAACAACCAATGCTATGGCGGTACAAAATCGTGTGACGGCAAATAAATCTTATCAGGATTTTTATTACTATTTCAGAGATAAATATGTGCAGGCGTGGCCTGATAAGCAGATAGTAGATTCTACATTGATCTCTTCTGTGATGTTTTTTGTGAATCCGGGAATGACCGACTGGACAGGCGTTTTATACATCGATGAAATTGAGGCACTGCCTCTAGATAGTCTGCCGAAAAAAGAATCAAAGTCAAGTTTGGTCGTAGATGATTTTAGTGATGAACCAAGCGCATGGTGGGTTGGAAGCAGTAAAATTGCATTGGAAAAAGAAGCAGACATCGACATCTTGAAAATTACTTCAGATGGTGCGGGTGCTAATTACGAAACTTTCGGAAGAGCTTTTGAAAGAGTGGATTGTAATAAGTCGCCTATCATTCGAATTCGCGCCAGAGCAGAAAAAAAAGCAGGAGATAAAAATCCTAAAATAAGAATAGCACTTAAAGATAATAATGGCTATACCAGCAATGAATTTGATATCGTGCAAGAGATCGACAGCAGCATGAATTATAAAAATTATTTTTTCGATTGCAGAGGTAAATTTTCACAAACTTATCCTGATCAGCATAGTGTTAATGCAAATGCTATTGAAGGTCTTGTGATTTTTATCAATAGTGGCGGACCGGCATTCTACGGCAAAATATATATAGAAGAAATTGAAGTGATCGATGAGAAAAAAATGAATGAATTACTAAAGCAATGACTAAAAAATTAATATTCTATTTTTGGAAATGGATGATCTTATTCATTTTGTTTTTTCTCTTCCAATCTATCCTTTTTGCACAGGATAAAATAAGACTCAACCAGTTGGGATATTATTGTGGTGCACCTAAAATAGCAGTGGTGTTATCGCCACAAGCAAATGTTTTTTTTGTGGTGGATGATGCAAGTCACGACACTATTTATCATGCTAATTTATTGAAGACAGAATTTTGGGAATACTCTGGTGATTCGGCAAGGAAAGCCAATTTTTCAAAAGTAAACCGAGAAGGTAAATTTCATCTTTTTGTACCGGGAATAGGCACTTCCTATGCTTTCGAAATTACACACAATACTTTTCTTCCGGCAGCGAAATCTTCTTTGAAAATGTATTATTTACAAAGAGCTTCAATAGATATTCAAGAGCAATATGCCGGAAAATTTGCAAGAAAAAAAGGTCATCCCGATGACCACGTGATGGTACATCCCTCCGCGGAAAGTGCGTCACGTGGCGCTGGAACTATCTTTAAAAGTGAAGGAGGATGGTATGATGCGGGAGATTACAATAAATACATTGTGAACTCAGGTATCAGCACTTATACTTTAATAATGACTTACGAACATCTCGCTCCTTATTTTGATACACTGAATACCAATATTCCTGAAAGCAAAAACAAGATTCCCGACATCCTGGATGAGGTGTTGTATAACCTGCGCTGGATGCTGAGTATGCAAGATACCGATGGTGGTGTTTATCATAAACTCACCAACAGCAATTTCGATGGAAACCTCATGCCTGCCGATGCGCAAGAGCCCAGATATGTGGTGATGAAAACCACTGCCGCATCTTTAGATTTTGCTGCGGTGTGTGCGGTAGCACATCGTATTTTTAAAAAATACAATCAGCAAATGCCTGGCTTTTCCGACAGCTGTTTACAAGCTTCTTTAAATGCATGGAGCTGGGCGAAAAAAAATCCCAATGTGAAATATTTACAAAATAAAATGAATGCAGAATTCAATCCCGATATCGTGACAGGTGCTTATGACGATAATAATTTACAGGATGAATTTCAATGGGCTGCTACCGAATTATTTATTGCCACATCAAAATACAGTTACCTCGTAGAAATGAATCTGGAAGCTTCATTGAGCAAAAATTTTAATATCCCCAACTGGCAAAATGTAGGTTCGCTGGGCTATTACAGCTTGATGACGAAAAGAGAAGAACTGGAATTCATCGAAGCTGAAAAGATAGAATTGATCAAAGCAAAGATTTTAAAATGTGCCGATGAATTGGTGAAAGGTTATAAGAAATCTGCATTTGCTGTTCCTATAGGAACCTGGTCGGGAGATTTTTGCTGGGGAAGTAATGCGCATGCCGGCAATGAAGGAATAGTATTGTTGCAAGCATATTTGATCAGCGGAGATGTTGAATATATGGAAGCTGCATTGGCAGTGATGGATTATTTTTTAGGAAGAAATGGAACCTCTTATTCTTTCTTAACAGGCTTCGGCGACAAGCAAGTGATGCATTCGCATCACCGTCCGTCGGAAGCAGATGGAATCACTGAACCTCTGCCGGGATACCTTGTAGGTGGACCGAATCCGGGAATGGAAGATGCATCGAATTGCGGAGGAAAATATGTGTGCAAACTTCCTGCATCTGCCTATATCGATGATGTCTGCAGTTATGCCTCCAATGAAGTTGCCATCAACTGGAATGCTCCTTTTGTATACCTCTCTTTTTCTATTCACCAACACTATAAAAACTCAAAATGAAAAATATTTTTGCAAGCTTATTTTTATTGTTCCTGATCTCCTGTACAAATACAGAAAAGAATGCCAATACTTTTCCTGCTGAAGTAAAAGAATTATTGGACAATATGTCGGTAGAAGAAAAGGCCGGACAACTCACCATTTTAAATTTAACCGTCTTGGTAAAGACCGATAGCGTTACAGGAAAAATTGTTTTGGATTCTGCAAAGCTGAAAGATTTCATGGTGAATCACATGGTAGGAAATATTTTGAATACGCACTCTGTTGCGTTGAGCGACAGCAATTGGAGAAGCATCATTGTTACGCTGCAAAAATATGCGCAGCAAACACCGAATAAAATTCCGGTGTTGTATGGAATAGATGCTATTCACGGTGCAACGTATACTTCCAATTCAGTTTTATTTCCTCACAACATGGCTTTGGGTGCATCACGAAATCCGGAACTGGCACGCTTGGCAGCCAAGGCTACCGCAGCCGATGTGAGAGCATCAGGTATTCGCTGGAATTATGCACCCGTGTTGGATGTAGCGCGTCAGCCTTTATGGGCAAGGTTTGGCGAAAGCTACGGAGAAGATCCTTTTTTAGTAGGCGAAATGGGTAAAGCTGCAGTGAAAGGATATGAAGAAGATGGATTAAATAAAACGACAGGAGTAGCATCGTGTATGAAACATTATCTGGCTTACTCTGCTCCTACTACAGGCAAAGACAGATCGCCATCACTTATTCCTGAAATCACTTTACGTGAATATTATTTACCTCCGTTTGAAGCTTGTGTAAAAGCAGGTTCTTCATCGATCATGATCAACTCTTCAGAAATAAATGGCGTACCTGTTCATGGCAGCAGTTATTTGTTGAAAGATGTATTGCGTGGAGAACTGGGTTTTGAAGGATTGGTGGTTTCCGATTGGATGGATGTAATGCGTTTGCACGATCGACATCATGTAGCAAAAGATTACAGAGAAGCTACCAAAATGGCCATTAATGCTGGTATTGACATGAGTATGGTACCTTACGATACACGCTTTACCGATCAGGTGATCGACCTGGTAAAAGCTGGTGAAATTTCTATGGAGCGTTTGGACGAAGCCTGTGGAAGAGTACTCACCTTGAAATATAAATTAGGCTTGTTTAGTGATGGTGGATTGCCTGAAGAAACAGCGATCAAAAATTTCAATCCCGAAAAAAATAAAGAACTTGCGATCACTGCTGCAAGAGAATGTTTAACTCTCCTGAAAAATAAAAATGATGTGCTTCCTCTTAAGAAAGGATGCAAAATTTTATTGGCTGGAAAAGGAGCAGAGAATATTTCCATGATGAATGGTTGCTGGTCGTATTGCTGGCAGGGTAACGACAATAATTTATATCCCAATTATTATACTTCTTTGTCTCAGGAATTAAAAAAGATAGCAGGTGAAAATTCTGTAATTCTTGAAAAAGGAAATCAAATAAAATCCACTTCTGAAGATGTGATTGTTTTGTGTTTGGGTGAAGATGCTTATGCTGAAACTCCTGGTTCCATAAGAGAACTGGATTTAGATGAAGATCAGCAACAGTTAGCCATGAGTGCTTATGCCACAGGTAAGCCGGTAATCTTGGTGCTAATGGAAGGAAGGCCGCGCATCGTACGTAAAATAGAACCTGAAGCATCAGGAATATTGATGACTTATTGGAGTGGATTTGGAGCTCCAAAAGCCATTGCCGAATGTTTGTTCGGAGAAATGAATCCTTCAGGTAAATTGCCTTTTTCTTATCCGAAATATTCGGGCTATTATTTGCCTTACGATTATAAGTACAGCGATTTGGATGAAGAACTGCAAATTGGTGTTTTCACCAAAACAGGTTATGATGTTCAATGGCCTTTTGGTTTTGGTTTGAGTTATACTCATTTTACTTATTCGGTGATTGAAGCAGATACGGTATTGTTTGGTGATGCCATGCTGAATATTTCTGTTATGGTGAAAAACACAGGAAAGGTGGATGGTGCAGAAGCAGTGGAGTTATATACCCGTGATCATTATGCGAGCGTTGCACCCAGTATGCGTCGTTTAAGAGCTTTCAATAAAGTGTTCCTGAAAAAAGGAGAATCGAAAAAAATCACTTTTCAATTGAGCGCGAAAGATCTGAGTTTTGTAAATACAGACATGAAAAGAGTAACTGAAGATGGGAAGTTTGATATCATCATTGCCGATCAGGTGAAAGAGTTTATTTATTACGCGAAATAAAAGTACTTCCGTTTGGGCGACCCTTGCGGTCGCCCAAACGAACACACAAACCCTTCTTCGCCTTTCATTTTAGTTCAACCACTCTGCATCTTGCGCTTCCCCTTTTTTTAAACACACATTTTAGTAAAAAGCATAGTGCATTTTAGTGTAAAATGTACTTTTCATTTCCCGCAATTTATTGATAATCAGATAAGGTGATTAATGTACATTTAAAAGATTCAAATGAGTCATCTAAACTGTCATTTGAACTTAACTTTCCCTATCTCAAAAAACTAAAACCTATTCCGTTATGAAAAAACTACTAAGTGTGTTTGCTTGCCTACTTATTGCAACTCATTTTCTTTTGGCTCAAAGTCCGGTAGCTCTCCATGGAGCATTAAAAGTTTCGGGTTCAAGTATTCTAGATCAAAATAATTCTCCGGTGAGTTTTGCGGGGATGAGTCTTTTTTGGAGCAACACTTCCTGGGGAGGTGAAAAATTTTATAACACTTCTGCTATCAATTCTGTGGTGACCGATTGGAAAGCAACTATTGTTCGCGCCGCTATGGGAGTAGATGAAAGTGGTGGTTATATTTCTGATGCTGCCAATAATAAAACGAGAGTTAAAACTGTAGTGGATGCAGCTATCGCCAATGGTATTTATGTGATCATCGATTTCCACAGTCATTACGCACACAACTATAAACAAACAGCCATCGATTTTTTTAAGGAAATGGCAACCACTTATGGTTCAAATCCCAACGTGATCTATGAAATATACAATGAGCCTTTGAGCGTATCATGGTCGAGTGTGATCAAGCCTTATGCTTTAGATGTGATCAAAGAAATTCGTGCGATCGACCCCGATAATTTAATTATAGTAGGTACTCCAAATTGGTCGCAAGATGTGGATGTTGCCTCTACCGATCCAATTACTTCTTATTCAAACATAGCTTATACTTTACACTTTTATGCAGGTACGCACGGACAGTCGTACCGAGATAAAGCTATCACGGCCATGAACAATGGAATTGCTTTGATGGTAACGGAATGGGGAACCGTAAACGCTGATGGAAATGGATCGGTGAATAGCAGTGAAACTGACAATTGGGTGACCTTCATGTGTCAGTATAATTTAAGCAATTGCAATTGGTCGTTGAACGATAAATCGGAAGGAGCATCGGCGCTGAATTCCGGAGTATCTACCACTGGTCCGTGGAGTAGCGGTAATCTCACATCTTCTGGAACAAAAATAAAATCTATTCTTTCAACATGGTGTGGAGGAGTGTATGGAGGAGTAGGAACAACGCAAACAGCTTACAACAATACCTCGCAATTGATTCCAGGTAAAGTGGAGATGGAAAAATATGATGTAGGCGGACAAAGCGTTTCTTATTACGAAACAACAAATACCAATGAGGCAGGTTCTACCTATAGAGGAAGTGATCCTGTGGATATTGGAGCCACTGGGTCGGGTGGATATTCTTTGGGGTATGTGGCAGTAGGTGAGTGGTTGGAATATACAGTAAATGTGAGCAGCACCGATAGCTATACCGTAACGTTTAATTCGGCAGCTGCAAGTGGATATGGTGGAACATTTAATTTATATGTGGACGGAGTAAAAATCTTGGGTCCGGTGAGCACAGGAACCACTGCATCATGGTCGACTTATCAAGTAAAAACAGCAGGAACGGTAAATCTTACCAGTGGTACGCATCTCCTGAAATTAGAAATTGCCACTGCGGCTTTCAATCTTGATTATGTTGAATTTACACTCAACTCACCTACAAACATTGACGGTAATGGATTGCTAATTCAACCTAAATTATTTCCTAATCCATCTTCGCAAAATATTTATGTAGAAGCACCAGCAAATTCTTTACTTACTATTTATGATGTGGATGGAAAAGAACTCATCAACCAAAAACTTTTAGCTGAACTCAACTGTTTGGAAACTCAAAATTTTAGCAGTGGAGTTTATTTCGTTACAATTCGTTCGAACGATATCTGTAATACTATAAAGTTTATCAAGAATTAAAATTATGAGAATCATCTTTACACTAACACTATTACTATTACAGTACGCCGCAATGGCGCAGTGTACCAATGTGCCAGTGAAGGAGGCGGTTAGAAATGGAGATTTTGAATTGGGCTACCTTACGGCTTCAGGTTCAAAACATCTTTATACAGCGGGAGGCAATTTAGATTTTTACAGCGATTTCGCTTTTGCAGGAAATACACCCACTTCTAATAGTGCTCCTTGTTATTGGGACATGGGTGATAAATATGTAGTAGCCAAAGCAGAGACTTTTAAGTGTGATGGTGGTACTTCCTCTTTCACTAATAATCCTTATTGGGGTGTGAATTATTTGGGTGCTGCAAATTTTAAAGATCACACTAAAGGAGCGAGTGGATATGCCTTACTGGTGGATCTTAAAAATTTAACCACCAGTTCTGAAACAGGCGGGAAACCTATTGCTTGGGAACAACATATGGATATTGTTCCGAATCAAACTTATTGGTTTTCTGCATGGATTGCGAACTATCATACGGGTACTCCTCCAATCATGCAGGTTTCTGTTTTGCCTTATTCTAATGGTGTTTTAGACAATAGTGGAATTACGGTACTTCCTGTGAGTGGTGCTGCTACCGGACTCATGGTGTGGAACCAGATGTCGACCAGTTGGGTACCTACCCAAACTTATGATGCAGTGACATTGCGATTTGAATTTGTGAATGTGAGCGGTGGTGCTTCCGGATTGGATATTGCCATTGATGATATTTCATTTATTAATAGTTGTCAGAATTTAAGCGGACAAAATGCATACGTTGCCGATTTCTCTTTGCCAGATACTGTCAACTTGTGTACATATCCCGGAACAACCGTTTCGCTTGATCCTAAAGTTCCTTCCGGCCAAAGAAACAATGCTTCCATTACTTGGTATTCGGGTTCTGGAAATTCGCAAACTGAAATTGCAAATGGTGTTTGGACAAAAGATATTTCTGCTGTGGGAGAATACAGAGTTTGTGTACAGGATCCTGATAATAATTGTGCAGTGAGTGACAGAGTGGTATTTGTTGAAAATCCTTCAGCACAAGTGAATGATTTAGTTTTGTGTTCCCCAAGTACCTATACACTTGATGCCGGAATCACTACTCCTACTGTAGGTGTTAGCAGCATCAACTGGAGCGGTGCTTCAGGAACTTCTACTTCTAAAACATACACCGTAAATAAATCGGGATCACATTCTTTGAATTATATTTCTGCAGCCGGACACAGTTGCACACTTACCAAAACTTTTAATGTAACGAGCAAGATGCCGATTGCTCCTACCAATCTTGAAATTTGTGATGGATCTTCTTCACCAGTTCATTTAACTGTTGGAGATGGTTTGGCTTATAAATGGAGTACCTCTCCTATCATGTTACCATTGATAGGAAGCGGAGTGAATGTTTCGTGGACCCCTGCTGGTAGTGGTGATAAAACTTTGTATTTGCAAAGTGCAGTCACTACTCCAGCAGGTACCATGACAGGTCCTGCAGCAGTGCAATCGAGCTGGGTTTCCAGCTTGACTACCGATATCAATGTACACCAAACCATCAATATCAAATCGGCGATGATGGGTTTGCAAACTTATTCAGGTGCGTGTCTAGGAGCCGGAACTTCCACTACTGTGTTAGTGGAAGTTCTGGATGCCTCCAATGCTGTGGTGGAAAGTAAAACGGTAACTGTTCCTTGTGGAGTGGCAAGTGAAATAAATCTCAATATTACTTTGCAGGCCGGACAATATAAATTACGTGCAACAGGAAATGGCGGTGCGCAATTATGGACAACAGAAAATTACAACAATGCTACTTCTCCTAATTTATTTTCTTTAGCAGGATATTTGGATATTACTTCTTACAGCGCTCACTGTGGTGCATTCGGCAATTTAAAAATTGAACAGTCGGAAGCCTGCGATCCAATTCCTGTTTTGATCAAAGCAAAAGTTTGTTGTACTCCTCCAACAGATAATCCTAAAATAGATTATACAACAAGTGTTCTCGAAGTGTGTGAACCTTCTTCCGCAACTATTGTGAGCAAAACGCTCAGCAACGCATTGGATTACCAATGGCAGGTGTCGCACAACAATGGCACCACATGGAAAGATACTTTATCGGCCTCTGTAGTGAGTGGTGGAAAAGTAAATTTATCAGGTGTTAACACCAATGGATGGTATCGTTTGGTGATTGCTACTACAGGGAATTTAGGAGAATCCTGTGTGAAATATTCTGATTCTGCAGTAGTGAAAATTAAACCATTGCCAAAGAATATCAGTGTAACAGTTTCACCACTTAAAACTGAATTTTGTGCAGGAGAATCTTATACCTTAAATGCCAGTGCAACAGGTGCAGTTTCTTATTCATGGAAGTTAGATGGAAGTAGTACATCAGCAAGTATTCAGGGAAAAACAACTCCCGGAATTTATCTATATAAAGTAGTGGCTACACTTGATGGATGTGTTGATTCTTCAAATGTTTCCACCGTAACGGTAAATGCTTTGGATAGTGCTTCTTTGTTAGATATAGGGGCTATGTGTTCTTCTGCTGAAGCGATAAATGTCAGCGATTATTTATCGGCTGGTTCAAGTACCGGAGGAGCTTTTTCAGGAAGTGGAATTACTGATTCTTCTCTCGGAACATTTGATCCCTTCTCACTTTTAGAAGCTGATTACTGGATAAAATATACTACGGCAGGGAAATGTAAAGCTGTAGATTCTGTGTCGATAAAAATTACCAGCAGCATTAATTTAAGTTTTTCATCGGGTCAGAATTTAGTTTTTTGTAAGAATGCTTCTGCGCAAACTTTGCAAGTAAATCAATTGCTTGCCGGAGCAACATTTTATTCTTTCAGTGGAACAGGAATCAGCAATGCTACCAGCGGAGTTTTTGATCCTTCACTCTCTTCAGTAAATGTAGATACTATTTATTACAGTAAGAGTGGAACATGTGGTGATACTGCAAAAGCGGTGGTGGAGATTTATAATGTAGATACTGCATCTATCAACCCTGCATCAACAATGTGCGAAAGCGAAGGAACTTTTCAATGCACAGTTTCTGCGAATTCAAGTGCGGGTTCATGGAGCTCTGATTGCGGAATATGTTTAAGTACTTCAGGTGTGTTTGACCCCTCAATAGCTCAGGCAGGTCAGCATAAAATTATTTACAGCACTAAAGGTCAGTGTCCGGATGCAGATACCATTTTGATCACTGTTGTTGCACCTCAAAATATTCAGATCACTTCTGCCGGACCATTTTGTTCCAATGCATCCAATCAACAATTGCAGGTAAATAAAAGCGGAGGAATATGGAGTGGAGCAGTAGATGCCAACGGATTATTTTCTCCATTAACTTCAGGAAGCGGAAGTCATCAAGTGAAATATACATTGAACGGAGTTTGTGTAAGCAGCGATTCTATTTCTGTTGCGGTGAACCAATTACCGCAGGTGAAAATTGATCCTGAAAGAATAGAAGGTTGTGTGCCGCTGACTTTAACTTTTGTTGATTCATCCAATGCTGCATCATCATTAGCCATATGGAATTTCGATGACGGAACAATTGAAAATAAAACTCAATCGAATGGAAAAATTCAGCATGTTTTTAAAAATGCTGGCTCCTATAGTGTGAATTTGAAAGTACAATTTTTAAATGGTTGTGAAGACAGTTCAACTGCAAAAATTAATGTGCTGGAAGTACCTGAAGCAGATTTTTCCATGTCGGCTGAATTGGTGAATACTCAGGATCCTAGCGTTCAGTTTTTCAATCACTCCTTCGGAGCAACCCAATATATATGGCTTTTTGGTGATTCGGTATCTACGCATGGAGATCCTTTTATTTCCTCAAATTTCGAAAACACAGTTGTTTTTGATCCTACGCATGCCGAAGCAAAATCTAAAAAAAGTTTAGGTGCCGATTCTGTATGGATCAGCTTGCTGGCCATGAAAGGTGGCTGCGCTGATACTGCCAGAAAAATGTTGATGATCAGGGACGTGTTTACTCTTTTTACACCCAATGCTTTTACACCCAATGATGATAACGTGAACGATTTATTTTTTCCTAACGGTGTAAATATACTTTGCGAAACATGCAGCAATTACAAGTTTATGATCTTCAACCGCTGGGGCGAACTCATTTTTGAAAGTAGTACGCCTTATGAAGGATGGAACGGAAAAAAATTCAATAATATGAATCCGGTGGAGATTGATACTTACGTGTGGAGAGTAGAATATACCGATTCATTCACGAATAAATCAGGAAAAAAAATGGGATCAGTTTCAGTAATCAGATAAAAATGAAAAACAGGAAATTGAAATATTTATTCTCGCTTTTGCTCATCTTTTTTTACATGAGCACAACTGTGTTTTCGCAAGTGAGTTTTCAGATCAATTCAGGTGATCCTAATTTTCCTTTTCCTCAATTCAAAGATTATAAAGGAGGTATTTCTTTAGCTACTCAAAATGGAGAAGGTGTTCCGCATGCCGAGATGGAGCAACGCATTCGTGATGCTTACCAAATTCTAACGAATAATTTAACTTATAATGTAAACAAGGGAGGAACCTACGGTGCGGTGACGGTTTCCGGGGTGAAATATATTATGCCTCACGATGGTTTTTCGGGAGCTGATGTAACACATTGTGCTTGTGTGGAAGCCGATGGTTATTATTTATTGGCGATGGCCTATATGGGTGATAAAGCTACCTTCGACGGCTATTACATGTGGATGCATGATCGTCAGTTTCAAAAGACACAACGCTTTATTGATTGCATCATCAACTCTCCAGGATATTCTTATAGTCCGGGTATTTCAGGTGCAGGAAGTTTTGGAAATTCCACCAATGTTTTAGGTGGTGCACTTACCGGAAATTCTGCGATGGATGGTGATGTGGATCTAGCATTGGCTTTGCTTGTAGCATGGAAACAATGGGGGGATAATGGAACCATTTGTACCAATCCATGCACCGGACAACCTGTTACCTATAAAGATGAAGCGATCAAGTACATCAAAACAATGGTGGATACTACTTTATTTAATTTGAACTGGACGAATTACGTAACAGGAATTATTGGTTTTGATGGCTATCATAAAGGTGGCGATTCGTGGGGAGAAACTACGAATTGGGCAACTGGTGGTTACAAAGGAATGATTCCCGAAGCAAAAGGATCTACCATGAATTATGTGGATTATGCAGCGCCTTCTTACTTTCATTCTTTTGCTGAAATGCTCACTGCAGAAAATGAATCGCCATGGTGCATCGATCAATACAAAAGAGGTGAAGCATCTGATGATTGGTTGATCGGACAAGCACATGCCAAAGGATATATTTCATGGGCCGGACAATATACTGTAGTAGGAACTACAACAAATTTCACTTCGTTCATGGCCAGTGAAGACAATCGTTTTGCATGGAGAACACATTTGAATTATTTGTGGAATGGAGCTCCTGTTAATACATGGAATCCTGTAACGCATCAATACACCGCAGGAAGTAATTCTTATGAATATGATGCAGCCATTCGCATGGCAAATTTCATGAAGGCACCCGAAGCTGCTCCGTACAACAATGCTTGTCGTACACACAACACTTTAACTTATGGTGGTCCGCCAAACGTGCGCTGGCAATATAATCCCGATGGAACAAGTGGAGGGGCTTTTCCTCTGAATTGGGCACAGGGAACAAGTTCTCCTGCTGCAGTAGTTTCAGGCGATAGAAATTTAATGGCACAAATGTTCCGACAATGTGTGATCGAATGGGATCAGTACAACGACAATGCCCAAAAATATCTCACGTCGAGACCTCGCTATTTTCATGAATGGAATCGATTGCTGGGCATGCTCGTGCTTTCAGGAAATTATCATGATCCGCTTGATTTTTCTACTCAGCCCAATATGAAAGTTTATTTGGCCACAGATAAAACTTATGCCTCTTCCTGCGATGAAATTACGTACACTATTTCTTATAGAAATTATGGAAAAGATGATGCTCATAATGTAATAATCAGCGATACTCTTCCCAACGGAATTTCTTATCTATCCTCAACTAAACCTGCAACACTCACGGGCAAAATATTGACTTTCAATATTGGAACTGTTGCAGGTTTTAAAACTGGCGGACTCGCAGCCACCATGGATTCCATTGTAATAAAAGTGAAGGTGGAAAAAAGTGCAACGGGTGTTATAAAAAATCGCGCAACAGTAAAATGTTCTGATGGTAGCGGATGGGTAAGTAATGAATATCCCAACAGGATAACGGCAACGATGGAAAGAAATTGGGTGGATATCATCAATGAACATCCTTTGAGCATTACTAAAATTGCATCGAAGAGTACGGTTAAACCTGGCGATACTTTGTCGTACACCATTGTGGTGAAAAATAAATCGGTTCCATTTTTAAACGGAGGAAGATCGGCAGTTACTATAGCCGGCGGGCATTCAGGATTGGGAGCCAATGCAAGTACACTTACTCTGAAATACAGAATTTATCATGGTGCAGAAGAAGCGTATATCAATTACAAAAATTACAGAGTTTCTTATTTTTTGAATAAACCTGGTCCGCCCACCTGGCAAATCAATACTACGGTAAATGAAGGATCATCAGTGGTGCCTACCACCACACAAGAAAATATTTCTCCCGGTGCTACATGGAATCATCGTTTCATTTTAACCTTCCCTGATCAGCTGGCGACCATTACTCCGCATCTAGCGTTTTACAGCGGACAGGGAAGGTACATTCATGAAGGAGCATTGATGCCGCAACGATTGGTTTTTGATGTGCATGCAAGCAGCTGGATGGGACAAGACTGGACCAACGATTGGTCATCGGAACCTACCATGCAAGCGGCAGATGGTGATGTGTACTGGCCTATCGCAAATGATTTCACGAATCCGTCTTTACTGAATCAACCCGTGTTAAAATACCATCCCAACAATTGTTCAAACAATGTTACTAAAACCATTACCAAGCAATTGGTAGAAGAATGGGATGGCTATTGCTGGCGGAGAATTTATGGTGATGCACCTATCAGCGGAAGAGAATTAAACAATGTGGTGGTGAGTGATATTTTGCCTACCGGAGTTACTTTTGTTGGCTTCACCGCTGGTTATCCTGTGGGAACAGTGAATGGAAAAAATATTAGCTGGGATGCCATTGCTCAATTGAAAATTAACGACAGCATCGTCTATAAATTTTGGATGAAAGTAGATGGCGCTTGTCCGAAAGAAGATGAAACACTCACCAATATTGCCAAAGCAAGTGCGAACAATGAATGCGATGTTTTTGATACGGTGGTGGTTCAATCGATGTGTGATTCAGTATCTTTTAAAGCCGGAATTATTTCAAAAAATCAGGTTATATGTTATCATTCTTCACCTCTTAAATTCAATAGTGTTTCAGCACCTATCGGTGGAGATGGCAACTATGTATATACCTGGCAATCTTCTTCGGATAGTTTAGTGTGGCTCGATATTTCTGGTGCAAATGATTCTGTTTACACGGCAGATACTTTAATACAAACTACTTGGTTTAGAAGAAAAGTGACATCGATGAATTTGAGTAAATATTCCAATGTGGTGAAGGTAGAAGTTCTGGATTCAATCGTTCCGGGAGAGATAGGCATAAATCAAAATATGTGTGCAGGTGAAAAAGCAGACAGTATAGTGGGTTTACTTGCTTCATCAAATTTTTCATTTGCCTGGCTCGCTTCCACCGATAGTATAACGTATTCTTTGCTATCGGGTGAAAATAATTCTTTCTTATTGCCAGGTGTTGTACAACAAAATATGTATTACAAGAGGATCAGTATTTCACAAAGTTGTGGTGCCGATACCAGTGATCATGTATCGATTTGGATCAATGAAAAAGATGAAGCAGGAATAGAAAATTCCGGACCATTCTGCTTGCTCGATCCATCTGTGGATTTAACATTAAGCAGCGGTTCTTCAACAGGTGGAACATGGAGTGGAAATGGAATCACAAATGTAAATGCAGGTACTTTTGATCCCCAAACTGCTGGTACAGGAAAGCATACTGTTCAATACATCAGCGCAGGCATTTGTAGAGATACTGCAGCATTGGATATCGATGTGGTAGATGCGATGCACGCTGAAATTTCAGATGATATAATTTCATTATGTGAAGATACCGCGTCGTATGAAATATCTCTTGATGCATCAAGTACAACAGGGGGAACTTGGCTTTCTACACCAGATGCATTGATTAATGATGATGGTGTAATTAATCCCACTTATGGTGCTGCCGGTAATTCTTATTTCGTGTATTATGTGGTCAATGGTGGAAGTGCTGGGTGCGCAGCTTCTGATAGTGTGGAAATTTCTTTGATGACTCGTGAGATTACTTCAGTCGATTCACCACATGATTCTGTTTGTTCTGGTGATGCACCTTTTAGTTTGCAGGTGAACAAAGAAGGAGGTATGTGGTTAGGTGATTTCAATTCAACCTTATTTGATCCTTCTGTTTTTACGGCAGGAAAATCGTACAAAGCAATTTACACTCTGTTGGGTGAAAGTGGAAAATGTCCGGCATCTGATTCTGTAGTCATTTTTATTCGCGAAAATAAACAGGTAGATCTTTCTTCTGATCAGGAAGTGTTGTGTGTAAACTCTTTTGCGATAACTCTGCATGCTAGTCCTGTTAACGGAATATTCAGTGGTTCGGGAATCAATGCACAAGGTGTGTTTGATCCCAAAATAGTAGGATTGGGGAAACATAAGGTGTATTATCAATTGCAAAATTCTTGTGGTGAAAGCGACTCTATAGAAATACAAGTGGATTCATTACCGATTTTGATTATTGTACCCGAAGAGTCGGTGGGTTGTTCGCCCTTACAAGTTAATTTTTCACAGCATATTTCTTCTATTGTAAAAGAGATGACATGGAATTTTGATGATGGATCGGCTTTGTATCAATCGCACCAAAATGAAGAAGTATCACATGTTTATGGAATTTCCAACGGAAAATATTTTGAAAGCAAAATTTTTGTCGATTATGAAAATGGTTGTAAAGATACCACTAGCGTAAAAGTAAGTTTGGAAAATCAACCGGTATCCGATTTTAGTTTTGATGAAGAAGTGAATGTACTTAATCCGTGGATGGCATTTCAAAATTTATCGCAAGGTGCGCAAAATTATCAATGGTATTTTGATTCTTCGGCGAACCCTTCTTCATCATTAAATGAAAACGAATATGTGTATTTCAACACAAGTGTTGCCGATACTATTCCGGTAATGTTGATTAGCAGCAATCAATATTGTTCTGATACACTCATCAAGAATATTATGATCCATAATGCTTTTAGTGTTTTTGTACCAAACGCTTTTACTCCTAACGGCGACGGATTGAACGATGATTTTTTTCCCGATGGATTGAACCTCGATCTTTCGCCACAAAGAGATTATGAATTTTTGATCTTCGATCGTTGGGGAGAATTGATCTTCAGCAGCACGCAGCCTTACCAAAGGTGGAATGGAAAAAGAAACAACAATATGCGCGATGCACAAATAGATGTATATGTATGGAAGTTAACTTACGTCAATACTGTAAATAATAAAAGAGGAGAAAAGATGGGTCAGGTTTCATTAATAAGATAAAGTATGTACGCTAAATTTTTTGTATTTATTTTTCTTTTTCTCAGTATGCTTGCCGAAGCAAAAACGGCATCGGCAGCACTTACATACAGCAGTCAATCTAATTTGGTAATTGATGATCTTTCTTTCACAAATGGCAGCAATGGCGCGGCTATCACCTTAACGAATTGTAGTAATGTACTCATCAGTAATTGCAATTTTATGATCAACAGTTCTGTCGTTGGTGTTAAACTTAACAACTGTTCCAATATAGAAATCACCAACAACTATTTTGAAAATTTTTCTTCGGGTATTTATGCAGTCAACTGTACCGGAGGGATCAATATACATTGCAACAGTTTTAAAAATATTGCAGGTGCAAAACCGCGCGGACAAATGGTTCAATTCAATACCTGCAGCGGATCGGGAAATAAAGTGAATTATAATATTCTGGAGCATGAATACGGATCTGGTAATCCTGAGGATATTATTAATATGTATGCTTCCAGCGGAGCAGGTGGTGATCCTATCCAAATAATTGGCAATCATTTGCGAGGCGGCGGACCCAGTACTTCTGGTGGCGGAATCATGGTGGGCGATAATGGCAGTCATGATATTTTGGTGGATGGGAATGTGTTGGTGGATGTTGGACAATACGGGATCTCTGCACCTTCAGGATACAACATTACCATTTCGAATAATCAGATTTATGGGGCCATGCAAACCTGGACCAATGTAGGAATTTATGTGGGCTTGCAGGCAGAGATCAATGCGGGATTTGCATGCAGTGGAAGTACAATTTCGGTAACGAACAACCTGGTGAATTTCACTAATAAAAATAATGTGCAGAATGGATGGTACAATTGTTCCTGCTGCTCGGGAGTAATCACATCGGGTAATAATTTTAAAGCATCGTCTATCATTTCATCTATATTACCCGACAGTCTGGTGTTGGATGGCGCCAATTGTGCTTCGCTAGCAACAGCTTTGAACATAAAAATCACGAAGAATAAGAAAAATATTTTTCCCAATCCTGCACATGAATTTATTCAACTAAATGAATTTAATCAGGGGGGAATCTGCAGAATTTTTGATCAGCTGGGTATTCTTCAACTTGAAGTGCGCATCGATATTTCTTTACAAAGGATAGATATTAGTACCCTTTCTTCAGGAGTATATTTTTTACAGCACAATGGTGAAATTTTTAAACTAATTAAATGGTAATAGCATTCAGGATTTTTATGGAAACAGCAATCAAAGATGGAGTAAGCAATATTAATAAAGTTTTAGGTGGAAAATTCAGGTATTT
The DNA here is from genome assembly GCA_023251075.1 of Flavobacteriales bacterium. Lineage (GTDB taxonomy): Bacteria > Bacteroidota > Bacteroidia > Flavobacteriales_C > JAHEZL01. The sequence continues at coordinate 127,447 of JAHEZM010000004.1, forward strand.
AAAGAAGTTCTTTGTGCCCTCTGAAAACATACCCCAGGTAGAAAACAAAGTAGATTTTGAACTTGAAAATTTAAAAGAGGAATTAAAAAAGAAGGACCTGGAACTTTCCTACCTGATTCTTAATCATACCCAGAAAAAACAACTCATCGACACTACTTGTATACGCTTGAAGCAATTGTTGATTCATGCAGAGGATTCAAGTTATTTGTATGTTGAGTTAAGAGGCCTGATCGTTTCATTGGTTCATAGCGAAAAATATGAAGATGTTAAATTGCAGCAATTTAAAATTCGCTTTAGTGACAGCCACAATGATTTTATTTCTAAAGTAATGCATCTTGATCCTAAAATGAAAGAATCATGTTTGCTGATGTGTACTTACATAAAGATGGGAAAAACCAATAAAGAAATAAGTGAGCTCTTAAATATTACTCTCAATACCCTTGATAAGCGCAAATCGCGCCTGAGAGCTAAGTTTAAAGTACCTGTAGAGCTTACGTTGAATGATTTTATTATGGCTTTATAAAGGCTTGGTCAAATAATCTTCGTTTCAATACAATTAATTGGATTAAGCTTACGCTTAATAAATGCTTTAATTCTTTTTGATAGTGATTACTATTTTTATTGAACAGAAAAGGATTGATCCATTTAACGAAGTAAATAATGAATAAACTTAGAGTTTTAGGAAGGTATAACATTACGTTGTTGTTAGTTTGTATGTCGGTGTTTTGTGTTGGACTATCTATTGCCAGGTGTTCGATCAGCGGTACCAAGCTTTTTGTTTTTCTGAATTGGAATTTATTTCTGGCAATTATTCCATGGATTATTAGTACGATTTTAATTGTGAAAAATTCTAATAAAATATTAGCTCTCCTTTTCCTCATTGTTACCTGGCTCTTGTTCTTTCCTAATTCCCCTTATATTTTAACCGATTTATTTCATCTTAAAGCACGACATTCGGCTCCTATTTGGTTTGATTTTATATTGATTTTTTCTTTTGCGTGGACCGGTTTAATTTTTGGATTCGTGAGTTTGATGGATATTATTACTTTGATGAAAAAACATTTCAGTCCTTTGGTGTTAAATATCATCACTGTTTTATTTTTATTTATTTCCAGTTTCGGTATTTATTTAGGGCGATATCTGAGATGGAATAGTTGGGATATAATAAATAATCCTTCTGCTTTGATAGATGATGTTGCCGATCGCTTGATTGATCCTTTTTCGCATCCACATACTTGGGGAATGACTATTTTAATGGGGATTTTACTCAATATGATGTTTTTCTCTATTAAGTTTTTAAATGAAAAAAAAGACAGCAGATTTATTGATTACTCGTAATTTCATCACTGTTTTTCACCATAGAGAGCACAGTAAAGTGTTTTGGGAATATGAAAAAAAATCAAAAGAAATTCAGAAAGAAATTTTGGGAGAGAAATTGTATTTTATCATGGAAAAGTTCGACAATCATGTGCCACTTTGGTTTTAATTATTTTATTCCCGCTTTAAAATCTCCTCAGCAATTTGTTTGTAAAAATTAGAAATCGTTAAGTATTTTAAATTGTCATCTTTCAATCCTGAAATAGTTTTTGTCTCTTTTTCTTTTTTTGATGTGTCGAATAGATCAGGAATTTTTTCGCTGTGTTTTATATAAGCATATTTCCTATGTGTTAACTAATAGATTAGTACATAAATTCCGTTTTATAGATCAGTTTTTTACGTAGAGTGAAATGGACATTTATTAGACAAAATCAACGGGGTTAAATGTCTTGTTTGTTTTTACAAAATGTGAATTCATTCTTTTATAAGCAGTGTATATTTAACGATATATACCCTAATTATTAATCAGCAACTAAACACATTTTATTTTTCATGTGCGTTGCCTTAACCCATCAGCTATGAATAAATTAATTCTTTTCATTTTAAGTTCATTGTTCACGATGAATATTTATGCAGGTAAAAGCAGTGGAGATCCTTTTTTAATGGGATCTGCAGCACAGGTTCGTGCTGGATTGATACAGCATAACGGACAACTGCAGATAGGCCTTTCCCAATCATTTACTATGAATATTACTTTGCAATCGGAAACTAAAATTAGTGGAACATTGGCGGGTTATCCTGATTCGAAATTTTTTATTCATACTACTGATCAGTTTACTGAAGGGTATGTTATAGTATCTAAAGAAAATGATATTGCTTATAAGTATATCACGAATGAAAATAATGAAGTATATCTTCAGCCTACTTCTATTAATGATATTATTTGTGTGGATTATAGAAAGGTTAATAACACAAGTATAGTGGAGAAACAGGTTAATTCACAAAAAGAAATTCCCAAAATAGCCAACGGTCCTGTTCCGGTATTAAACAGCGACGTAAACGCAACCAATGTGCTTTATCTTGATTTTGATGGATATTCTTTACCGGCAGGAACAGTATGGAGCGATGTGGCTGTAGATGCGAAACCAGCAGGTTATAGCAACGCACAGATTTTCATGGCCTGGAGCATTATAGCTGAGGATTATTCTCCTTTTAATGTAAATGTAACAACTAGTGAAACAGTGTTTAACAATACGCCAACGAATAAAAAGATGCGCTTGGTATATACTCCTACCGATTGGTATCCAAATGCAGGAGGTGTTTGTTATGTAGGTGTTTTTGATAACGGCGATAATTCAGATCCGGGTTATAAGGTGGCTTGGACATTTGTATTTGGAACAAGTAATGCTGATGTGGACGATGCAACGGAATCTGGTACTCACGAACTAGGTCATAGTTTAGGTTTAGACCATGATGGAAGAGCATCGGCAGGTGAAGAATATTATGGCGGACACAGTGCATGGGCTCCGATCATGGGCGTTGCATACGGACAAGCTATTTCGCAATTTAGTAAAGGTGAATACGCTGATGCAAATAATACACAAGATGATTTAAGTATTATTGCGGGTTATCTTTCTTGGCGTAATGATGATCATGGAAATACACAGCTTACGGCAAGCAATATTCCTTTTACGATGCAGAATACTGTAGGTGTTGTTGATTCTGTATTCGGCACAATTCATAATAGCGCAGATATAGATGTTTTCCAGTTTTATACCGGGGGAGGATTGGTTGATCTTACATTTAAACCTTCATATAGTGTGAAAAATGATCTCGATATGCAGGTAACTCTGTATAATGAACAATGGCAAAGTCAAACAGTATTAACTACTCCTCATAATGCAAATATTGTTAAAGGAGTTGCATTAAAACAAACCCTACCCGCCGGAAATTATTATGTAGCCATTGATGGAATAGGCACTGGAACTCCTACCAACGGGTATAGTGATTATGCCTCTATAGGTACTTATTATATTAAAGGCACTATACCTGATCCACAGCAAACCACAGGATTGTATGATTTAGAAAAACAAAATTTCATTTCCATCTATCCTAATCCGATTGGAGAAAATAATCAATTGAATTTCTCTTCTTCAGTAGAACAGGTAAAAGTATATGATGTAACCAGAAAGTTTTTGTTTTCTGCCCGAAATGTGAATCAGATTAGTATAGAAGATCAGGGAGTATTTTTTGTGGAGATAACAAAAAATGAAAAAGTTATTGTTGCAAAAATAATAAGATAGGTTGCAGTGGATTTGGTTTAAAAAAGTGAGTTCGGAAGAACTCACTTTTTTTATTTTATCAGCGTGAAAACCATTGTTTTGGTTTTTTAGGAAATCCTTGTATAAAAAGTAAAGCAAGTGGAGCTGCCCAGTTGGCACTTCTTTCCACAAACTCAATAAACGATTCTCCGGCAATGGGTCGGGTTATTGCTGTTGCAAAAGCCCAAAAGGCTGCCCACATAATTACAATACGAAGGGGATAAAGTAAAACAATTAGCGCAACAACTACATCAATAACACCAATGATGGGCATTAATTTACAAGCTGTTTCTACCGAAAAACCATACACAGTAAGAAGTGGAATCCATTTTGGATTGACCATAAGAGCAAGGAGTCCGTGGCCAAAAAAAGTGCCGCAAACTCCCACTCTTAAAATCCTTTCGTACGTGAAGTGTTTTCTTTTGAATAAAAGATCTTCACTCATATTATTGGTTATTTAATGATCATTAGCGTACGATCGCATTGGTTGTCGATTTGTATTTCTACATAATACATTCCCGCAGCTAAACCAGTAGCATCAAATTTATTTTCAAAAAGTTGTTGTGCTTTCATCACATTTTCTGTCTTCAATATTTTCCCATTCATATCAACAATTTTTAATGTCCCTTTTCCTGTTTCCAGAGATTGATATTTCAATGTAAAGTTGGTTTCTACAGGGTTGGGGTATATACTGATTGGGTTAAACTTTTGGTTGTTGTTTTTTACATCAACAGTAGTTGGTTTAGTAATGGTGAAATTATCTATTACAGCATCTGTTTCGTCGTGTGCGATTCCCTCCAGTGAATTTCCATTTACACAAAATTCAAGATAATTAAATGATGAACTGTATTTTTCAATGAACCAAACATTAGAGTTTCCTGTGTATAAGGGAGCTCCTGCACCTCCACACACTATCTGGCATCTTCCTTCTCCAACTCCGCTCCCATAGGTGCTTACAGGTGTTGAAGTACTTGTTTTTCTGTTGATGGGTTTTGTGCGTTCGTACATATGGTCATGACCGTTAACGATAAGATCTATTCCATAATCATCAAAAGTTTTCCACCAGGTATTAAAGTAGGGGTCCATTTCACCGGCATGACTACCTATAGTGTAAAATGGTTTGTGATTAAAAACAACTCTCCATGTAATATCTGGGTCGTTTTGATAGCTCGCTAAAGTGTTTTTTAACCATGTGTATTGTGTAGTACTAGATTCGGCTTCAGAGTTTAAACATATAAATAAGCCATTACCGTATTTAAATGAATAATAAAGATTACTACCGTTGGTTTTAGGTAAATCGAAAGTGTTTTGAAATTGAGGGGCATCATTAGCATCATGATTGCCTAATGAGTGATAAACCAAATTACTTTGCAAGAAAGTCGCTGCGGAGTCAAACCAGGCACTCCAGTCATCAGGATAATCAATTCCATTATAAATAAGATCGCCTGTAAATAAAGAAAAATTGGCGTTTTTCGCTTTAGCAAGGTTTGAAATTTGTCCCCATGTGGTAAAATCATCTCTGCTATCTCCTAGACCTAGAAAGCAATAACTACTTGTGTTTGCAGGTGGAGCTGTGTTGAACAACATTTCCGAACCCCATGTTTTTGCTTTAGAGTCGTATAGTTTGTAATGAATGGTAGCATTGGGGGTGACATTGTTAAAGGCATAACTGCAAAAGAATTCTAAGGTGTTAGCAGCATTTGTTCTTTTTAAGGCGATTTTAGAGCCTTGTTCCAGTGAGGCGCTATAGCCCCATTTGATTGAGTCGTTAGCTCCTGTGTTCGTCCATGTGATAGTTAATCCGCTTAAAGGATCCCCGCTACTGCCCCAGCGAATAGACTTGATAGCAGCGCTAACGTTAATACTACACAATAGAATAGCCATTGAGAAAAGTACACCTTTTTTCATATTTTAAAATTTAAGGGTTGAAAAATGTTGTTGGAAGTAAAAGTGTAGTGATGAGAGGCAGTAGTAATTTAGTTCTTTTTTTTTAAAAAGCAATATATCTGAGTAAATAATTTGGTTCTATTTGATTATGAGATCAAATTTCTTCACATACCGATGAAAAATAGAATTACAACTTCAATAAAAAATCAAAATAATAATGAAGCAATAGTCCTTATTTTGTTGGTATATGCCTAAAATACTGATCATTCAGAGTGTTTTGGTCTTCTGATTAATAATCTGAATTTATTGCGTACAGTGGCATTGTTATTGCCACCGAAACAATGTATCTTCAACTAATAATTTATTTTATGCTTAAAAATTATTTTTCTTGTGTTATAGCCATTATGATGGGTCATTTCACATTCGCTCAAGTAAATTTTTCTATTATGGCAGGCGGTGGTTTACCTCAAAAAACGTTAAGAGAATTGGGGTATCCAAAGTCGGGTGGAGGATTGGGAATGTCGTTGAGTTACAATACTTCTAAAGCTTCTTTAATAGGTTTAGAGTTCGGCTGGCAAACATATTATAGTTCCTTAGGCTCTAAAACTTACACTTTTGGTGCAGATAAAGATGAATTGTATCATCAGGCATGGATGAATAATGCTACTTCAAGATTGGTTTTTAAACTAGGTGTTATTAATCCGTATGTGGGGTATGGTGCTGGATTTCTTTCTACTTCGGTTAAAGAATCGGTGAGTAATGATTGTGCCGATTGCGGAGCGGTGAATCATACTCTTAGAAATGTACTTACCTATAATCAGAATTTTTCAGGTGGTTTATTAATTCGACTGGCACCCGGTGTAAATCTTGATTTGTCTACGAATTATTTACTGGGGGGAAAAACAAAATTTATTGATTTCAGTAAAGTAAATCAAACAGCGGATTATATATATTTTGATTACAAAGAATCGAAAGTATTTGATTACTTAACCTTTAATATCGGTGTGTCGATGACTTTTGATGAAATGAAATCTTCTGGTGGTGCTAATTCCACTCAATCTCCCACTACAGAATCTTCTGGTTCAGATTCTAATGATCAAAACAATACAGGAGTATCTCCCTATAAGAAAGAAGAAAAATGTACCCCCGAGAAAAAACCAAAAAGTCATGTGAGGGAAGGAACACCAACTACCACTCCTACCAGAGAATCAAAAACAGAGTAGTTTAACAATTACATCTTAACGATTTTGAAGTTGCTTTTTAATGTTTTGTTCTCTGTGGCAATAAAATAAATACCCTGATTTAGATTAGAAAAATCAATAGCGTTTGCATTGTTGTATTGTTCAATAAATTTACCATTCAAATCATATAATGTAATTTTTTCAATGGTTTGCGAAAAGCTCAATTGATTACTTACAGGATTTGGGTAGTATTGTAATTCAGTTGAAGTGCTAAGCATTTGTATTGAAGTTGAAATCAAACAGAAATTGTCATTGTAGGGAGAGGTGTAATCAAGTACTGTTTTATTCAGCAGTTCTGTTTGCTGATCCTCGTCGTTTATTGCAAAATAATCAGTGGGAGCTAGGTAAGGGCAAGCCCCTAAATCATTATAATACTGAGGAAATCCAATAGGATTGGCATTCCATATTTGAGATTTAACCGAGTACAATCGACCATTGTATGAAAATTGATCACCTATTTTATATATGGTTGCGCCATTCCACGGAGTATACTGAGAACATGATATTTTGAAAGCATTACTTATAGAAAAATCGTAACATTTATCGGCTTGCAAACAAAATTCTTGTACAGAGAACCCTCCTTCAGATTTAGCTGCTGTAAGATTGCTGCTTACAATAATGTTGTTGTTTTCTTGAATGGTCCATGCCATTGATGCTGTATTCAAAGAGGCTTCGGAGATTTTAAATGAGATCAGGCTTCCAAAGTTTTTAGAAAAAGGAAAGTTCAGTAAATCATTTAAATTTTCTTCATCAGCAACCCCATTCGGATTACTTACTCTTGCTGATACTATATTATTCCCCTGATTGATCAAGGTAATGTTGTTTGCGTAAATAGTTGCTTTGCCACCGGTAAGCAACAAGGTATTGTAATTGATGGTTTCCACTACAACGTTATCGAATAAAATCTCGAGAGTAACCTGTTGGATGGTTTCTATACCTACGTTTGCAATTTCGATTACGGGATCAATACTATTACCACATCCCACGTTACTTATTCCGCTAATTTTACTTACAGCCATATCGTATTGTTTGGGCTGCATTCCTTCTACGGTACCCGAAATAGTGTAGGGTCCCATTGAATTGTAATCACTCCAGCCTGTTAATGGATCTCCCGTACCTACACCATCTATTTTAAGATAATAGGTTTCTCCTCCATTGATAGAAGTAGTGAAAGTAACACCGTTGATAATATTAACGTGTCCGGTACCTTTGGTGCTTACTAAATTGTTCTGACTGTCGTATAATTTTATCTCCACATCTAAATTTGTTTTTGATGTACCTGCGCTTGGTTTAATAGTTAAGTTTAAATTCCCTCCAGCCATACTTTGTATTTTGAATACATCAATATCGTTGCGGTTTCCAATGAGTCCGAAATTTGAGGCGGCATCAATAATGCCCACACCGGCATTGATGCTGTAATTAAGTGCTGATGCCAATGTATTGTTATCGGCATGATCATCATTTTTATAGGGAACAAAAGTGGAGATGATTTGTAAATCGTCTTCCGTATTGGTAGCAGTAGCGTATTCTCCCATGCTAAACTGACTTACATTTCTTCCGTAGCCTGTTCCCATAATAGGGCCCCAGTCGTTGTGCCCGCTGTAATATGCATTGCCCGCGTTGCCATCGTGCGATAAACCTACGGTGTGCCCTAATTCATGTGAGCCTGCTTCCGCCATGTCGAAAGAATATCCAAAGCGATCCACAAAAACCCAGCATGGTGTTTCATTGCCAAAAGAAAAACTAGTTACAAAGGCCACTCCACCTGCGTTGGGATACCAGGAGGAAGTAACGGTGAATACCACTCTCATTTTCTGACCTAGTGGAGCTGATAAAAACGCCGATTCATCGGTGGTTACATTTACGGTATAAGGCGCATAATCTTCAGCAATTATATTCCATATTTCAGCGATTTGTTGATTGCTCAATCCAGAGGATTGTGCAGTGAGAGAATTCCCTCCATTCCATCCGGTGCCAGAGGGTAGGTTGTATCCGTCGAAATCTAAATACATTACGTAGTTGGAACCTGGTAAACTGTTTAAAATAGGAGGGATTTCCTGAGATCCTCCTAATACAATTTTTTCATTTTTATTAAAGCTTGCTCCTTTGTGTCCGTTGTAATTGGTACATAATAATTTATCAACAGAAATTTTATTGAGAACAACTTCATTTTTTTCATTGGTACTGTATTGGTAAGCCTCATTGTTAGCGACAGATAAAATAATAAATCCTTCAATTTTATTGTCTTGTTTACATATAAAATACTGTGAATCCTTATAGCCCTCAATAGTTCCTGAACTCTTGTTGTTGTCGTTGTAATTTTCAATTGTTTTATAAGTAGTAAGATCATTTATTTGAATACTTTTTATTCCCGATAAAAAAGATTGTTGTACGCTAACAACCGTTCCAACTTTAAATTCATTTCCCACCGATACTCCTGCGTGTAAAGATGCTCCGCCAACTAATAATAGAAATAGTAGTTTAATTTTCATAAAGGAAAGATTAAGTGGTTTCGCTAAACATAGGGTATTAAACCTTTCTTTTAAAAACAAAAAAATGAAATAATCATCAAGTGGTTTAAGTGATTTTTTTATGCTTCTTTTTTTGCCATTCATAGTTCATAATTGTGCTTGAGATTTTGGTGATTTGAAAAACCACATAGAAAGAATAGCACAAATTGATCATAGAAATTTTGCTGCTGTTCACCTAACATTGAAAATGAAAAAATGAAATTGCTTCATCCGTGGGGGTATACGGATGAAGCAATGATGTGTACTGGGGTTGAGTTTATGCTGTTTTGGACAGTATTAAAAATTAATTCGCTATAGTCAGTGTCTCTCAAAACTTAAAACAGACTCTAGTCTTTTACAAAACTTTTTATACTTGTTCCTTCCTGGCTGAGGATTTTAATATAGTAAGTTCCTTTTGCAAAAGAAGCTGTTTCAACAGATATGTTGTTTGATTGGTTATTGCCATTAATATTAATGATTTCTCTTCCCATTACATCAATCACTTGACAAGATATGATTTTAGATGAGCCTGAAACATATAACTTATCTGTAGCGGGGTTAGGGAAAAGTGTAAAACTTAGCGAAGGATTATTTTTTTCAATGGCAGTAATAATGGCACCAATATTTATTTTTCTAACAATATAGTTTGTAGCATCAACAACAAATAAGTTATCCAGGCTATCTAATCCAATAAATGAGGGAGAAGTGAATGTTGCGGTTTGTTCATTACCATCAGCTTTTCCTTGGGTTGCGCTTCCTGCTAGTGTACTAACTTTGTTATCAGAAGATATGTATCGAATGCTTGCTCCAAAAGTTCCTCCTTCAGAAACAAATAACCCTGTGTTTTTTCTTACGATACTTTGTGGGTACTGAAATCTGGCATCGCTTAGGTTTCCGTCCACATAGTTCCAGTCCATTAGATTGCCGGCATACACATTATCTATATTGTTTGATATTTTATGTATGAAGGGTTGGTCTTGATCTGAGTAATAAATATCACCATTGTTGTCAGCAACAATTTTAGAAGACCATCCACAATATGGCGCACCGCCCATATTTCCGGAATTGTTGGTGATATTTTGTATTGTTGTTACTGTTCCGTCACTAATCTTAATTTTTCGAATTTTGTAACTATTAGTAACATATAAATATTGAGAGTTTTGGTCTCTGGTAATCGAATTAAATGAGTCAAAGCTTGCGTTTGTACCTTGCCCATCTGTAGTACCAGAAACTCCATTGCCTGCAAAAGTTGTTACAACACCTGCAGGAGTAATTTTTCTTATTAAGTAGTTGCCTTCATCAGCAACATAAATGTTACCAGTCATATCAATCGCTAAATCCTGGGGATTATTAAATCTTGCATTTGTTCCTGTGGCGTTGGTACTTCCACTTTGGTATGAGCCCGCAAAAGTAGTAACGACTCCATTTTTAGTGATTTTTCGTATACAATTACTATCCACCACATAAATATTATCTCCAAGAGGTTCGGCAACAATACCTCCAAGTTTAGAGAAACTTGCGTTTGCTCCCGATCCATTCGCTGTACCCTTTGTTCCACTACCGGCTAAAGTGGTAACAGTAGCATTGAACACATAATTAATTTGTGTAAAAGCATTGATGGAAACAATTAAACCTCCGGCAATTAATAATAATCTTTTTTTCATAATTTTTTTTATAAGTATATCGCAAGTTATTTTCGTTTTATGCGAAAGAAAAAATAAAAAGACTGGATTATCACTAAGTGACGATACAAGAAAAATCGCCTTGTTTTTGCTAGGGAAAAATGAAGTCTTTGCTTTTTTGAAAAGAAAGAAAAAGGCAAAAAATTGTAGGGGCAAGAAAATCCACGATCGAGTCGTGCGTTATTTAGTAGGTGTTAAATAAGCTCTAATTTAACCACTGATTCCGTATGGTGCGTGTGAGGAAAGAGATCGACCGTTTGAACTCTTGTTACTCTATATTTACTGCTCATTAACTGTAAATCTCGTGCTTGAGTTGCAGCGTTACAACTCACATATACCACTACTTTGGGTTCGGCTTCTAGGATGCGGTTAATTACATCTTCGTGCATACCTGCGCGAGGTGGGTCAGTGATAATAATATCGGGTTTGCCATGTTCGGTAATGAAAGAAGAAGTGAGTACATCTTTCATATCACCTGCAAAGAAAATAGTATTTTCAATTCCGTTGATTTGAGAATTTACTACGGCATCTTCAATGGCTTCAGGAACATATTCTACGCCCACTACTTTTTTGGCTTGATGCGCTATAAAGTTGGCGATGGTTCCTGTTCCGGTGTATAAATCGTAAACGATGTCGTCTTTTTTTATAGCTGCAAAATCGCGTGTAATTTTATATAATTCCAATGCTTGTTCGCTATTGGTTTGAAAGAAAGATTTGGGGCCGATTTTAAATTTTATTCCTTCAAAAATTTCTATGATGTGATCTTTTCCGCTGTAGCAAACTATTTCCTGATCGGCAATAGTGTCGTTGTTTTTTTCGTTGATCACATACAATAACGAAGTGATTTCAGGAAAAGAAATTTTTAGGTGTTCCATCAACGCATTTATTTTTTCAATATCAGGTTCAAAAAAAGTGAGTATCACCATTAATTCTCCTTGCATCGTATTGCGAATAATTAAGGTGCGCAATAAACCTACATGCTCACGAATATTGAAAAAAGAATAGTTGTTTTTGTAAGCGAAATCTCGAATACTATTTCTTATGGCATTCGATGGTTCGGGCTGTAACCAACATTTTTCTACATCTACTACTTTATCGAATCTTCCGGGAACGTGAAATCCTAATCCCCGCAAATCACTGTTTTGTTCACCATCCATTTCGCCAGGGTATAGCCAACGCAAATGACTAAATGTAAATTCTAATTTATTGCGGTAAAAATCAGTTTTTTCGGAAGCCAATATTCTGGGGGCTTCAGGCAATTCAATTTTTCCTATTCGCGTGAGTTGATCACTAACTTGTTGTTGTTTGAAATTTAGTTGATGCTCATATCCCATGTGTTGCCATTTGCAACCACCACATACACCAAAATATTTACAAAAAGATTCGGTGCGTTTATCAGAGAAAGAATGTGTTTTTACAATTCTTCCTTCCATGAAAGATTTTTTCTTTTTGGTTACTTGTACATCCACCACGTCGCCCGGAACCCCACCTGTAATAAATACTGCCAGTTCATTGAACTTTGCGAAAGTATTGCCCTTATCGGCAATATCTAATATTGTAATGTTTTCCAAAAGCGGATAGTTGTTCTTGAATTTGTGTTTATGAGCCATGGGGCAAAAATAAGTTTAAAAGTTCAATTGTTGTGGTTAAAAAAATCTATATTCTTAATATTCTCCTCCTTGTTTGTTGTACAGCAAATTTCCTTAACTTCAAACCCGAAACAGGAAACTATCAACATGAATATTAATGTAACAGTATCGGTACAAGGAAAAGTACAGGGGGTGGGCTATCGCAATTTTGTGTTGATGGCTGCTAACATATGTGGAGTGAGAGGTTGGGTGCGCAATGAATTGGATGGAACCGTTACGGCTGAATTGGAAGGTACCCAGGCTTTGGTAGATGAAATGATTGAGAAATGTTATCAGGGACCAATGTTCTCCAAGGTGACTAAAATAGATGTTCGACAAGGAGAAATAAAGAACTTTAAACATTTTGAAGTGATTCGTTTATGAGCGAATTTCAAATGGTATATATTGTATGTTCTGCAGAAAGCGAAGCAATATTAATTGCAGAAAATTTAGTGAAAGAAAGATTAGTTGCCTGTGCTAATATTTTTCCGTCTATTCAATCTTTTTATTGGTGGGAAGGCAAAGTGCAAAAGGGAAAAGAAGTAGCTCTTTTTCTGAAATCAAAATCAAATCATTTCGAAGCCATACAAAAAAGAGTAAAAGAATTGCATAGTTATGAAGTGCCTTGTATCGTTGCTTTACCTATTCAAAATGGTGAAAAAAATTATTTAAGTTGGATTGAAAAGGAAAGTCTATGAGTTCAATGTTTAACTTTTTCAAACTGCTTTTTATTCTTTTTCCTCTTTCCCTTTTTTCTCAGGATAGTATTTTTTTTAAACACAAAATTACAGAAGGTGTTACTCCTAAATCTATTGTGCATAGCGGTGATGGTTTGTTTGCTGCGCAAAATATGATGTACAAACACACCGTTACTTTTTACGACAGAAATTACCGCAATATTTCAACGGTTCATGACGATGTGGATTTATCGAAATACGATACTTCTAAAATTTCTATGATGAACTGGGGAGCTCCGGTGGAAGGAACTTTTAGTGACAAAGGAAAATATTATTGGATTACCAATTACCAAATGAATGGTGGAAATTATAACAAACCTGGTTGTGATTTGTGTTCGGGAAAAAATTACGATAAAAGTTATGTGTACAAAATAAATACCTGGACTTATAAAGTAGAAAAAGCGGTGGAAGTAGGATCGGTACCTAAGTTCATTGCGGCCAATGATTTGTTGAAAATTGTAGTAGTATCTAATTGGACCAGTGGTGATGTTACGCTCATCGATTCTTATACCAATAAAGTATTGAAACAAGTGAGTGTGGGTAAATTCCCTAGAGGTATTGCTGTTTCTCCAACGAAAAAAAAGATTTATGTTTCACTCATGGGAGAACGAAGAATTGCTGTTATAGATGTATTGACTTATCAGGTAACGTACATTGAAAATGTGGGAACGGCCTTACGCCATCTTTGCCTCGATGAAGCCAAAGGATTGTTGTACGTATCGATTCAAGATGAAAAAAAAGTGGCTAAAATTAATTTGGTTGATAATTCAGTTACTTATGTTGAAGTGGGAAAGGCTCCTCGATCGATGACTCTTACAGCAGATGGTAAGTTTTTGTATGTGGTGAATTATGGTGAAAATACTTTTTCGAAAATTAAAACCGACAGCTTGAAAGTAACGAACAAAATTAAAACCGCAGCCAATCCTATTGGTATAGCTGTAGATGAAAAAAAAGGAGAAATTTGGGTAGCTTGCTATGTGGGTGAAATCGATATTTTTCAGGATGCTTCTATAGCAAAAGGTAGAGCATATCAAAAGTACGTTTCTGATGTATTGGCAGAGCAAAAAAAAATGATAAAAATAGAAAAGAAGAAAAAAATTAAAGAGGAAAATCAAAATATTGGTGGTGAATTGTGGTATGCTGTAGCGGGTGTTTTTAAAGATAAAAATAACGCCATTCGTTTGCGTGATGAATTAATTTCTAAAGGATATTCGGCTGAAATTGTGAATGGAAAAAATGGAATGAATCAGGTGATTTATGGAAAAGGAACGATGGATCAGGTGATGAATTTAATGGAACAAATCAGAAAAAAAGGTGGTGAGGTTTGGATGAAGAGGAGGTAGATTTACACCTTATACAATCCACTCTCCATCATCTTATTCAAAATCTCTCTACAAATCCATGCATCAGTTGCGGCATACAAAACCTGTGGGTGGGTGAGTGGATCTTGTTCCCAATTAGAAGTTTGTTGTGATTTGCTAATTCTACAACCTAGAAAAATACCACTTAAATTTTTGGCTCCTATGTTTTGAAATCCCAATGAAGCGCATAGATTATTGAGATCAATCATCGACCTTTCTTTAAAAGGAGAGAATTTTCTAAAGTCGGTAAGATCTTGAGAAAGAGCGATACCCACCTTTATGATTTTTTTGTTTTCTAATAAATCTACCAATCCTTTTGGAAATCCGGTTTTTTGAGGCTTTACCAAGTAAACTGCATGGGCCGTTGCCAATTGAATCAATGCGGTGTAATTGTATTGTCCCTTTTTAAAGCAAGGTTTTGTTTCACTATCAATTCCAACGATAGGTTCCTGAGAAATCTCCTCGAAAGCTTTTTCTAAATCACTTTTATTATCCAATACCACAACTTTACCACCATAGCTAAACAATGGTAAATTGGTAATTTCTTCCTTGGTAATACTTTTAGCGAAGTTCAAAATTTTATTCTTTTCGGGTTCTTTTCTTCAAGCTATAAATGTTGGTTAATCTTGATAAGGCAGGTATATCGAAATAATAAGATACTCCTGCGTTTAACCATAAATTAGCATTGTTACTGGTGATTTTTTCGGTAATGTAGTACGACCAACGATCTTTTCTGTAGCTCATTCCAAACCCAAGATTGATTCCCTGAAAGGCTTTGTTGTTATTGATTACAGGTTGTACATCACCAAATCTCCAGGTTGCACCAATCAAACCAAAGAAGGCTACTTTCGATACAGGAACAATATTTCGGGTAACATTAAATTCAAAAAAGTATTCGTTTTTCGTTTGTCCGTTAGGCATAAAATAACTGAATTCCGGACCAATAAAAAGTTTATTGTTGAGGTGGAAATAGAATCGGCTATTTACACCATACTTGTTAATCATGTTATTGTAAGTGCCACCTACGCCTCCTTGAAACATGTAATAAGGAGCTTCGAAATCATCTTCATCTAAATCGGCTGTGGCTTTGGATTGTGCAGTCGCAGTAATGGTCATTAAGGCGAAAATTGTCAAAAAAAATGTAGTTTTCATCGCATTGTTTTTTTCATTTTTACTATGTAGACAATCCCCTTAAAAAAAGTAGGGTAAGCTACTTGCGTCGCACCGCTCAACCGCCTGCCCTTGCTTCCTTCCAGACCTGGGGGAGTTCAGCAGGAGCTGGTCGCACAAGACTTACCCCGCGCAAAAATAGGAAAAAACTTGAAAGTTTATCGAAGTTATTTTAAGTATTGTTCATTTGCTTGAAAATAAACGCCAAAGTTTTATTATTTTCGCGATATGCCGCATGTTGTTAGATATTCATTGAACTTTGGACTCATTTGGGGATTGGTTTTTACCTTTTCAGATTTGATTTTCTATTTCCTTCCTGTTTCTCAGGATACCGGCAATTTGTTGAAATTCGCTATTATCTTACTTTGTATGTTTTATTTTTTGAAGTATTATAAAAACAAAGTGAATGGAGGCTTTTTAAGTATGTTGGAGTCGTTTAGAATTGGTGTTAATACTGGTTTTTTAGCAGGATTGGTGACTGTGTTTTTAAATTTCATTATCGTGAAATTCGCCTCTCACGAGTTTATCGATAAATTGATGCATGATCTTTACAGTGGTGAAAAACTAAGTGTTGAAAAACAGGAAGAAGCTATCGATTTGATGTTGCAGCACCCTTTCACCGTTTTAATATTTATGAGTACATCTATTGCAATTATTGGATTTGTTTCTGCGTTAACATTTGGTTTTCTACTTAAAAAAGAAAAAACTACTTTTAAAAATAAAGTGAAGTAATGCAAGATGTTTCTGTTATAATACCCTTACTGAACGAGGAGGAATCGTTGAAAGAACTGCATGCCTGGATTGTGAAGGTGATGCGAGAAAATCAATTGACTTACGAAGTGATTTTTGTAGATGACGGGAGTAAAGATAAATCGTGGCAAGTGATTGAGGAGATTTGTGCTGCCGATTCCAGCGTTAGAGGAATAAAATTCAGAAGAAATTATGGAAAATCGGCTGCCTTACATACCGGTTTTGAGAAGTGTGCGGGTAAAGTGGTTATCACTATGGATGCCGACTTGCAAGATAGTCCGGATGAAATTCCTGAGCTTAGAAAAATGATTGTAGAACAAGGTTTTGATTTGGTTTCGGGCTGGAAGAAGAAGAGATATGATCCTGTTACCAAAACGCTTCCCACTAAATTATTCAATTGGGCTACCCGCAAAATGAGTGGTATTTATTTACACGATTTCAATTGTGGTTTAAAGGCATACAACTGCGATGTAGTGAAGAGTATTGAAGTTTACGGAGAAATGCATCGCTATATTCCGGTAATTGCAAAATGGAATGGCTTCACTAAAATCACAGAAAAAGAAGTGCTTCACCGCGAAAGAAAATATGGCTACACTAAATTTGGAATTGAGCGATTTTTGTTCGGATTTCTGGATTTATTGTCGATTATGTTTGTGTCGAAATTTGGTAAACGTCCTATGCATTTATTTGGTGCTCTGGGTACTTTAATGTTTGCTTTAGGGTTTGGATTTACCTTTTATGCATGGATCTCAAAAATGTTTTTCGATTATGTTATTCTCACTGATCGCCCTTCTTTTTACATGGGCTTAGTGGCAATGATTCTTGGAGTTCAATTTTTTCTGGCTGGCTTTGTGGCCGAGCTTCTTTCACGCAATTCCCCTACAAGAAATTCATACGAGTTAGAGAAAGTTCTGTAACGAATTTACAATCGTGCGTTAATAAAATTAGAAACCGAATGATACATTTCGGTTCGAAATTTGTCTATTTTCAACGAAAATTATAGCACATGAGAAATTTGCTTTTCACTTTATTGGTTTTGTTTTCTGTTAATTCTTTTGCTCAAGTAGCGGTAGATACTTCTGCAACACAAAAATTACCTACCCTGAATCAGGTAGATGAAAAAGGAAAAAAACACGGACCGTGGATAGAAAAATACAAAGGTGCCGGAAAAAAATATGAGGGGCAATTCAATCACGGTGTTCCTTATGGCGAATTCAAAAGATATTACAAAGAAAATGGTAAAATTGAGGCTCAGCTAAACTACTATCCCGATGGTAAAAAAATAGCCGCATACCTTTATCATGCCAATGGTAAAGTAATGGCACAAGGAATCTATTCTGCTAAAATGGAGAAAGATAGTTTGTGGAAGTATTATGGCAGAGATGGTGCTTTGGTAACAGAAGAGTTTTATAGAAAAGGGGTGAAACATGGCGATTGGAAAACTTATTTCAGGAACGGACAAGTTTCGAATTTGGAAACTTACAAGGATGGAAAAAAAGATGGTCCGGTAAAAGAATGGTTTGAAAACGGACAAATTAAACGTGATGGAATGTATGTGAATGATAAGCCAGAAGGAAAATTTACTACTTATAATGGCGATGCCACAATTGCTGCGGTAGGTAATTTTAAGGCCGGTGTAAAAGATGGGGAATGGAATTATAACCCCGGTGCAGTAACGGGAAAAGGAACTCAGGATGGCAAAAGCAAAGAGGTATATGAAAAAGGAAATATGGTGTATACCAGTATTCCACGAATCTCTTATTGGGATACCAATTCAACCATTGTAAGAAGTAAAGAAACCTATAATGCTGATTACACAACCAACTATTCGCATTTTTATCCGTCTGGTACAAAACAACGTGAAGGTTCTTTCCTAAGAGATAAAAAAGTGGGGCTATGGAATTATTACAATGAAGGTGGTGCTTTAGACTCTACTGTGAATTATACCAAAGGCTATAAAGAAGGAGCTTTTAAATGGTATGATCAGGGTAAGATAAGTGTTGGAGGTGCATATCATGTGAACAAATTTCATGGAAAATACGTTGAGTATTATTCAGATGGAAAAGTAAAGTTAGAAGGCGAATACTATAATGGTCATAAAAAAGGAATATGGAAATCGTACAATCAAGAAGGACAAGTTATAAAAGAAGAAAAATTCTAGTTTTAGTTTTTGCTGTTGCTTTTATCTGGTCGTGCAAAAAAGATGCACAAACTTTCTCTGATCCTTATTATAATTATACTCCCGTAGGTACAGGTAAATACATTATTTACGATGTTGATTCTATTCATTTCGATGATTTCACCAAAACTTCAGATACTTTCCACTTTCAACTGAAAGAATTGATGTCGGATCCTTTTGTTGATTTAGAAGGAAATGACTCTTATCAATTGAAAAGATACGTTCGTGATACTTCTTATGCAGACATGGATGATAAAGCAGGCTGGACGATTAAAAATGTTTGGTATGTTACCCGAACCCAAAAAAATTACCAAAGAGTGGAAGAAAGCTTTAGATATACCAATTTTATTTTCCCCCCAATTGAAGGTGTAACATGGAAAGGTAATTCTTATAACACTAATCCTGAGTGGGATTTCAGATGTAAAAATGTGCATAAAAAAGCAACGATTAATTCTTATGCATTTGATTCTACAGTAACTGTTGTACAGAGAAATGATTCCAATGCTATTGATAAAACCAAGTATTCTGAAGTTTATGCAGCAAATATTGGATTGGTATATAGATGTTATATTGATTTACATGTTGATCAAAAGAATACCAATAATGTTCCCTTCGATCAGAAAATAGGTAAAGGTGATATTTATGTTTGGCGCTATGTGGCCCATGGCAATAACTAAAAAAATAATATTCCTATTTCTTATTGTGCATGCCTTTGCACAGGCTCAAACCGATTTTTATTTCGAAATAAAATTTACTGATAAAGGGAATCTCTATTCTACTCAAGCTCCCGAAATTTATTTAAGTGAATCATCTATTCAAAAAAAGAATAAGCGTGGTATTCCCGTTGATGTAAGTGATTTCCCCATTGATAGTAATTACATAAAAGATGTAAAAAATTTAGGAGGCAATGTGGTGAAATCATCGAAATGGAGAAATTCTGTTTTGATTAAAACTGATGATACCTCTAACATTACTAACCTAAGAGCTTTGCCGGTGGTAGCCTCTGCAACATATTTCACTCTATTGCCACAAGGAGTATTAAAAACTAATGCTGCTAATAAATTGGAAAGAGAAGTAGATTGGTACCAACAAAATTACCTGGAAGGTATTACTCAAATAGCGATGATGAATGGTCATTTTCTTCATGAAAGAGGATTTAAAGGAGAAGGAATGGATATTGCAGTTTTTGATGCGGGCTTTCCTGATGTGCTTCCTGTTATTAATGAGTTGAAATTATCGAATCAAATAAAATCAACCTATGATTTTGTGGACGGAGATGAATATGTGTATGAAAAATTTCAGCATGGAACCATGGTTTTGTCGGTGTTAGGAGCTCATGATACTTATTTTTCAGGTGTTGCACCCAACGCCAATTATCACTTATTTATAACAGAAGACACTCAATCGGAATCCTTATTGGAGGAATACAATTGGTTGATGGCAGCTGAAAGAGCAGATAGCATCGGGGTAGATGTGGTAAACTCGTCTTTAGGTTATACCACTTTTGATGATATAGCTACTAATCACACCTACTTTGATATGGATGGAAAAACTACTCTGGTTACTCAGGCAGCGAATATGCTGGCTCGTAAAGGTGTTTTTGTGGTGAGTAGTGCCGGTAATGATGGAGCAAATTTGTGGCATTACATTGCTGCGCCAGCTGACGGAGATAGTGTTTTAGCTGTAGGAGCGGTGAATAAAGATAGAGTTTATGCATCGTTTAGTTCCACAGGGCCGAGTGCCGATGGCGATGTTAAACCCAATGTAACGGCAATGGGTGATGGTGCTGTGATTGGCTATAATAGTATGTACTTAAAATCGGGTGGCACTTCTTTTTCTGGTCCTATGGTGGCAGGATTGGTAGCTTGTTATTGGCAAAGTTCGCCCTCTATCAGCAATCTTCAATTGAAAAGTAAAATTGAGTTGAATGCCAGTCAGGCAGCACAGCCCGATTCATTATTAGGATATGGAATTCCCGATTTTATGAAAATGTTTATGAAGGAAAAATCGAGTGATGAATACGTTTACGGACAATCGTATTTAATGTCGCTGCGCAACAGCATTTTCACAGATTATGTGGGTATTGAGTTGTATTCTGCCACTCAACAAAAGGTGCGTTTTCAATTGCTGGATATGAATGGAAGATTGGTAGGAGATCAAACTAAAGAAGTGCAGGAAAATCAATACTTGATTTTTGGTTTTGAGGATTTGCAAAATCTCAGTTCGGGTATGTACGTGTTAATGGTATTTGGCGAAAATGGTGAGTGGGACAGGTATAAAGTGGTAAAGAGATAGTGGGTTAAACTATTGTTCGAAATCTTACATCCAATTCGTCATTGCGAGATCCGTCAGCCGACGGATGAAGCAATCTTATAATGTTTTTAATTTCAATTGCCGTCGGTTTTAACCGACGGATTTGATTGTTTTGTTAATTAGGCTTTAGCCGAAATAATATTTTTTGGCTAAAGCCCTGTATGTATTCTTTTTCCCGTCGGTTAAAACCGTCGGCAATTTACAGGAAGTTTTGATGAAGCAATGGGGTGTTACGGTATTTATCGAATTATGAAATAATTTCTTTCGAACTAAAATGAAAGTTGATTTCAATCAGTGCGTTTTCATCAGAATCACTTCCGTGAACAGCATTTTTCGATTTCGATTCAGCAAAACGTTTACGTATAGTACCTTCGTTGGCTTCGTTCGGATCAGTAGAACCAATTAAAGCACGGAAATCATTTACCGCATTGTCTTTCTCTAAAGCTATCGATATAATAGGTCCTGAGCTCATATATTGAGTGAGTTCATCAAAAAAAGGTTTTCCTTTATGAATCCCGTAAAATTCCTGAGCTTGAGTGAGCGATAATTGAACGTATTTCATGGCAATAATTTTAAAGCCACCAACGATAAACTGATCAATTATTTTTCCGGTGTATCCCTTAGCGACTGCCTCAGGCTTAATCATTGTAAAGGTTTTGTTTCCGTTCATTTAAGAAAAGGTTATATTACAAACATAAGTTATTCAACGCTCAATATCAATAGAAGATACGTTTTACAAGTCTTTATTTTATCTTAGTGCAGAAAAATACTGTAATCACTTGAACAATACTGACATTAAGCAATTGGCCAGCTTGCTGGAGAAGAAAAAGAAGATTTTCGTAGTAACGCATAAAAATCCCGATGGGGATGCTATTGGATCGGCTATAGGTTGGGGAAGATTTTTAAAAAATATGGGGCATGAAGTTACAGTGTCTGCACCCAATGAGTTTCCCAATTTTTTAGCGTGGATAGAAGGTTCAGAGAATATTGTGTTGTACTCTAAAGAGGCTGATAAAGTAAAACAAAGTATCGATCAGGCTGAGGTTATTTTTTGTTTGGATTTTAATGCTTTACAACGTATTGATGAAACAGGTGATTTGATTGCCAAAGCCAAAGCTAAAAAAGTATTAATCGATCATCATCAGCAACCGGAGGCTTTTCCTGATATTACTTTTTCCGATACCAGTGCTTGCTCTACCTCCCAAATGGTGTTTGAAATCATTGAAGCTCTGGGTAAAAAAGAATTGATGGATGCTGGTGCCGCAGCTGCTTTGTACACAGGAATAATGACCGATACCGGTTCATTTAAATTTCCATGCACTACCGCCGAAACACATCGCGTAATCAGTGAGTTAATAAAGGCAGGCGCTAACAATTCCGAAATCCATTTGGCTATTTACGATAATCAAAGCATTGATCGTTTGGCTTTGGTAGGTCATTGCCTCAACACGATGGAAGTGATGCCTCAATACAGAATGGCTATTATTAAGGTAAATAAAAAAGATCATCAGACTTATAATATTCAAAAAGGAGATACGGAGGGAATTGTAAATTATCCGCTATCTGTGAAAGATATCGTGTTTTCAGCCTTTTTCAGAGAAGATAAAGATTTGGTGAAAATTTCCTTTCGCTCAAAAGGTAGTTTTGATGTAAATGCCTTGGCAAGAAAATATTTCAATGGTGGTGGGCATATTAATGCTGCCGGTGGCATTTCTTCAGATGGTTTGGAAAAAGCAATTGTGAAACTTAAATCTGTTTTGCCTGAATATGAAAAAGAACTTAATAAGAAGTAGTTCAATGTTTAAGGTTCAATGTTCAATGTTAGCTATTGCTTTATTCTTTCTGGTTTCTTGCGGAGAAGAAGAGAAACCCAAAGAGGAATATACCAACGACCAATTGAAAAAGATTTTAGAGAATAGCAATAAAGTAAAGAATCAAAGGGAAGAAGAGGATATTCTTAATTTCTTTAAACGTCGTGAAATGAAGCCTGAAAAAACAGGTACCGGCGTATATTATTATGTGTACAAAAAGGGCGACGAAAAGCAGAAGATTATTCAAAGCGGAAATTATGTGAAAGTGGTTTTTAATGTTTCACTGATCGATGGCAAATTATGTTATTCCACTAATGAAACCGGTCCACTCGAAATTATGGTAGAAAAAGCTGAAGTGGAAAGCGGTTTACACGATGTCTTGGTTCATTTGCGTAAAGGCGATAAGGCCATTGTTTTAATTCCATCGCATCGCGCTCATGGCTTGTTGGGCGATTTAGAAAAAATTCCGGCCATATCTACAGTAGTGTATGATATTGAAATTTTAGACGTGAATTTGAAATGAGAATTGTAGTTGTCATTTTATTAGCGATTTCTTTTTTTTATTCCTGCAGCGACGTGCCTGATGGTTACGCGCAAACACAATCCGGATTAACCTATAAATTTCTAACGATAGGTGATGGTGATCTTCCTGAAGAAGATGATTATACTCGGTTTGCATACACCATCAAAACAGAGAATGATTCGGTAATTTTTTCTTCCCGTATGTTGGTGCATTTGATAAAAGCGCTTAAAAATGGCGAATTAGAAGAAGGTTTGTTTATGATGAATGAAGGCGCCAAAGTGGAATATATTCTTTCTCCTAAAGAATTTTATGCGGTATATATGCACGAAAAAGTACCCTCCATTCTTCGAAATTCTAAAGCGAAAGTAGAAATTGAAATGATCGATATTCAATCGGATTTAGAGTATCAAAAAAAGAAAAATGAATTTTTAAATAAAATCAAAAATGCCCAGATGGATACTTCTGCGGCTACTGAAATTGCTAGGATCAGCGCTTTTATTAATGAAAATCAAATGCCGGTTAAAGTAAGTAAATCAGGCTTGGCTTATTTCTTTTTGAAGGATGTAAACAATGATAAAAAAGTAGCGTACGGTAAAACGTTGTATCTTCACTACCGCGGAAAATTTTTCGATGGGAGAGAATTTAATTCTACTTTCTTAAAAGAGGCTCCTCAGGATTTGGTGTACGGACAAGAAATGCAGGTTTTGCAAGGAATTGAAGAAGCTTTACTGATGATGAATGAAGGCGATAAAATGGGCCTGGTTATTCCTTCTCATCTGGCTTTCGGCGAAAAAGGATCGAGCACAGGCCTTGTTCCTCCTAATACACCAGTGTATTACGAAATTGAATTAGTAACAGTAAATTGAAATAAAAATGAAGATGAGAATTATCACCTTATTGTCGTTGATGAGTTTGAGCATTATTGCATGCGAACCTTCAAAAAAACAAGCATTTACTACCACTGCTTCCGGAATTGAGTATCAAATTGTAAAGAAAACGGATGGAGCTGCTCCGGCTTCCGGACAAATGGTGACTTTTTCATGGAAGGGAATGTATTCCGACAAAAAAGTTTTTCATAAACCAGTTAAAAATGAAACAACATCTTTCGTTCTGGGTTCTACTTTTGCCAGTGCTGGAATGGTGGAAGCTCTTCAATTATTGAAAGTAGGGGAGAAGGGAATTTTTAAAATGAAGAAAAGTTTGGCTTTTACTTCTTCCGATAAATACAGTCATGCTCCGGCCGATTCATTAATCATTTTTGAAATTGAATTGAAAAAAGTGAGCGCTTGTCCAGCCCTAAAAGCTCCCTTGGAAGTAAAACATCTGAAAGATACTTTGAAAGGTCCGGGTGGTTTGTTGGTTATCATTGCAGGAAAAGGTAAAGGACAAAAAGTTGAAAAAGGAGGATCTGTATTTATTCATTATTCGGGCTATTTAACCGATATGACTCCCTTTGATGCTTCAGTAACGCGGAACATGCCTTTTAAAACAGCGATTGGAAAAGGAATGGTAATTCAAGGTTGGGATGAAGGAATAAGTTTATTGCACGTGGGTGATACAGCACGTTTGATTATTCCTGCCAGTATGGGGTATGGAGCAAGATCTACAGGAAAAATTCCTGCGAATTCCACCTTGATTTTTGATGTAACTGTTTTAGATTATAAAGCACCTATTAAGGCTACTCCTTTTGTTTTTGATGCTAAGAATATTCAAAAAACCGCTAGTGGATTACAATACGTTGTGATTGAAAAAGGAAGTGGTGAAGCTCCTAAAAAAGGAGGAATGGTAAAAGTACATTACACCGGTTATTTAGAAGATGGAAGCGTGTTTGATTCTTCGGTAGAGCGTGATGAGCCCTTTACTTTTAATGTGGGAATTGGTAGAGTTATTCAAGGTTGGGATGAAGGTATTATGATGATGAATAGCGGTGCAAAATATCGTTTTATAATTCCTTCCGATCTGGCTTATGGTGATCAGGGTTATCCTCCTGTAATTCCGCAAAAAGCAACATTGATTTTCGATGTGGAGATGTTGAAAGCAAATTAATGGAATTAAAAGAAAAACTGCACAAAGCTTGTGAAGAGTATGTTTTAGGGAAAATAAAATCCTTGAAACATACTTTTGATGAGTTGAAATCTTCTTCTGAATCTGAATCGAAAAGTACTGCTGGCGACAAACATGAAACCGGTCGGGCGATGCTTCAACTTGAACAAGAAAAAAATGCCGAGCAAATGAAACAGGCAGAAGATTTGTTGAGTGCCTTACAGAAAATACATTTCAACACAACGCATTCTAAAATAGCTTCGGGTAGTTTGGTAGAAACCAATCGTGGGGCATTTTATATATCAGTGAGTGCAGGTAAAATAGAGGTGGAAGGGAAAGTATATTTTGCAGTTTCGGCACAGGCACCTATAGCTTTGAAACTACTAGGGCTTCAAGAAAAAGCTATTGCAAAATTCAATGGTGTGGAATATCAAATTCAAAAGGTGTTGTAAGTCTGTTTTTCGAATCCTCTCCCAAATCCTACGGATAATAAATTAGAACAAACAGCTACTCAAATCCCTGTACACAATTCCTTCTTTTATCTCAACTTTGGTTCATCAAATTATTCAATATGAACGCAAAATATTTTTTAATCGCTTTAATCGCCACCACAGCTTGTAATTCTTCTGACGAAGAAAATACTGATTTAGAGATGCACGGATGCACGGTGCCTAAAGTGGAAGCTCCCCTCACTTTAAAAGAAAATGAAGTGATCATGGAAGATAAAGTGGTGGTGCTTCCTGTTGAAAATGAAGAAACTTCAGCGAATACTTTTTCTTCCGACGGGAAATTGAAAGTCGATAAAAAATCAGGAAAGATATTTTTGGGTAAAAAAGAAATCAAAAACAATATCGATTTAAGTTCTACCGTAGTGAATTTTCAATTGGTGAATTCAGGAGATCAACCAGAATATTTGATTTTAACAGATCAATCTTTTACAGGAGATAGAGAAGAAGTGTTAAACTACACCCGTGCTTACCACTGTAAATTGGTGGATACTACTTTGGAATTAATTCCTATGCAGGCGATGGTGAGTGAAGAAATAGGGAAATATGATACTTGTGAGGTGTATTCGGTTTGTTCAATTAAAAACTTTTGGGAGAATGATAATGAATTGTTGAGTGAGGAAGAAGATGTAACGAGTCATTATTTGAATTATAATCCACAAGAAAAAACTTTTACTTATAAAGAAACCAATCGTGAGTTTTTAGAAGAAAACAATGAAGAAACTTTTTACGAAGCAATCGGGAAATTTGAATATAGAAATGGGGTCTTCTATCAGGTTAAAGAAGAAGTGAAAAAGATATGAGTTGGAAAATTAAATGGCGGTATCCGTCGGCGTTATTGCTAATTTCGATGGTATATTTATCTATTCTAATGGTGAATTATAAATTAAGATTGTTAGATACCGGAATTAGTTTGAAGTATGAAAGTTTAAGGGAAACTGAACTGATGTTGATGGAGAAGCAAATCGAAAATTCATTTTTTTATACTGCTGTTGCTTTCAATATTTCTTTAGTGATGTTCCTGATGATACTGATCTATAAATGGTTCATTCAAAAAGAGGAAGATTAATGAGATTGGTAAAGACAAGCTTAGTATTTCTGATCTCTATTCCTTTAGGGGTAATAGCTATGTGGATTTTTAATTTTGGAATTATAGATAGCATATTCATGGATCCCTGTTACTATCATATTCATGAACCCAATCCATTCATATTGATCTTTTACGGTTATTCTGCAGCAGAAGGATATCATCTTTCTCCCAACCTGTTCAACCTTATTTTAACAATAGTATTAGGAGTTGGAGTAGGCCTTTGGATGGGGAAATATTTTTTAAAAAGGTATGGGGTGATTGCATGAGTAAGGGGACACTAGTTCCTTCGGAGTACTTCAGGAGACAATCAGAGCCTGAAGAGTAAGTCGCATTCACGGAAATATTTGTCATCCTGAGGTACTCCGAAGGAACTAGTGTCCTATACTTTAAACAAAAAACCTCCGGTTTTTACCGAAGGTTTTTTGTTTTATTTTTTCTCTTCTTAAAGAGTATTGATATTATTCAAATCCTGGAAAGATTGTTTCAATCTTGCGCTGAAAGACTCTTCTGCTTTGCGCATCCAAACACGTGGATCGTAATATTTTTTGTTAGGAGAATCTTCACCTTCAGGATTTCCAATTTGTCCTTGTAAGTATCCTTTTTTACTTTCATAGAAACCACGAATTCCATCCCAAAAAGCCCATTGTAAATCGGTATCGATATTCATTTTAATAGCACCGTAAGAAATAGCCTCACGAATTTCTTCTACTGTAGAGCCTGATCCACCGTGGAATACGAAATCAACTGGATTATGACCAGTGTTGTATTTCTTTTGGATATATTGTTGTGAGTTATCTAAAATTTTTGGAGTTAATTTTACATTCCCTGGTTTGTAAACACCATGAACGTTACCAAAAGCGGCAGCGATAGTAAATTTATCGCTCACTTTTTTCAACTCTTCGTAAGCATAAGCTACTTCTTCAGGTTGAGTATATAACTTAGAACTATCAACACCAGAATTGTCAACACCATCTTCTTCACCACCGGTTACACCTAGCTCAATTTCCAAAGTCATTCCCATTTTGCTCATTCTTTCCAAATATGTTTTGCATATTTCAATGTTTTCATGAAGAGGTTCTTCAGAAAGATCGATCATATGAGAAGAGAAAAGAGGTACACCGTTGGTTTTGTAGAATTTTTCACCGGCAGTTAACATGCCATCCATCCAAGGCAATAATTTTTTAGCACAGTGGTCGGTATGTAAAATTACTCTTGCACCATATAGTTCAGCCATTTCCCAAACATGGTGAGCACCTGATACAGCACCCGCAATAGCAGCACGCTGACCATCGTTATTCAATCCTTTACCCGCATTGAAAATAGCTCCACCATTAGAAAATTGAATGATTACGGGAGCATTCACCGCCACAGCAGTTTCCATTACCGCATTGATGGTGTTGGTGCCTGTAACGTTTACAGCAGGAAGAGCGAATTTTTTCGCTTTCGCCAATTGAAATATTTGTTGAACCCCGTCACCAGTAATTACGCCTGGTTTAATTTGTGTAGCAGTAGCAGTCATTGTTTATTGTTTTAGTTTTGAAATAGTTTTATAGTTTGAGCAATTTTAGCTTTCAAGTCTTTTCTTTCCACGATGAAATCCAAGAATCCTTGATCTAAAACGAATTCAGCAGTTTGAAATCCTTTGGGTAAATCTTTTTTAATAGTTTCTTTTACTACTCTCGGACCAGCGAAACCAATTAAAGCACCTGGTTCAGCAATATTCACATCACCCAGCATAGCGAAAGAAGCAGTAACACCACCTGTGGTAGGATCGGTCATTAAAGAGATATAAGGTAATTTTGCTTTTGCTAAAAGTGTGAGTTTTGCTGATGTTTTGGCCATTTGCATTAATGAAAATGCGGCTTCCATCATACGGGCACCACCCGATTTAGAAATGATGATCAGTGGCTTTTTGTATTTCAGACAATGATCAATAGCGCGAGAAATTTTTTCTCCTACTACTGAACCCATTGAACCGCCAATAAAATTGAAATTCATGGCTACTACCACAGCATCTAAACCATCTATTTTACCATGAGCTGCAGAAGCAGCATCATTTTCACCGGTTTTTTTAATAGAATCAGCAACTCTATCAATGTATTTTTTGGTGTCGGTAAATTTTAACGGATCGCCAGAGGTCATGTTAGGCGCAATTTCAATGTATTTATTGTCGTCGAAAAGAATGTGGAAATATTCCTTTGAGTTGATTCTTTCGTGATAGCCGCAACCTGAGCAAACCCAGTGGGTGCTTTTGTGCTCCTCAGAGGTTACTACTTTGGCACATTTACCACATTGGTACCACAGACCTTCGGGCGTTTCCTTCTTTTCTTCGGTGGGAGTGTTAATTCCTTCTTTAACTCTTTTAAACCAAACCATAGTTTCAGATTCTTCTGTCATAATTTGAGGGGCAAATGTAAGGAATTTAGTTTAAGGATTAAAGTATGAGGGATAAAGTGTTGTTTGTGCTTGTTTTAGGGCAATTTAGAAAGGATATCCTATACCAATATTGAATTCGCCTTCATTGAGTTTGAACTGATAAACTTCATTCAAATACGGCTTCTTAATAGGCCAGCCCACATCTACTCGTGCGATGAGGAAAGTGAAATCGAAGCGTAAACCTACTCCTGCTGCCACAGCCAATTCTTTATAAGCTCTATTGAAATGAAAAACTGCTTTATCGTCGTTGTCCTGCAATCTCCATATATTTCCGGCATCGGTGAACAGGGCACCTTTAATCATGGAGTTAATTCTAAAACGGTATTCCGCATTCAATTCCAATTTGATTTCTCCTAATTTATCTATCGCTGAAGAATCAAGGGAAGAGCCGGGTCCCAATGTTCTGATTTTCCAGCCTCTGATACCATTGGCACCACCGGTAAAAAATAACTTGTCGAAAGGTACGGCAATATCACCTTTTCCAAAGGGGATGGCAAAACCAGCATAACTTCTAAAAATTAATTGTCGTTCTTTTCCATACTGGTAATATTTTTTGAAATCGGCGTCTATTTTCACAAATTTAGAATAACGAATTCCGCCAATCATTTGGGCTCCGGAGTTGTCTTTCTGAAAAATTCCTGTGTAATTGAGGAGTGAGCCTAAAACTCCCGTGAAGTTACCATTTACATGAAGTGTTCTGGGGTTGGTAACTCCTTTTTTTAATGCTTCATTGTAAAGAAAAGAATACTTTAAACCTGCATTAAAATAATCTTGAAATGAATGTGCCAAACGTGGATCTTTAATTTCTAGCTGAGTTAAAATAATAGAGTTTTTATTTAAGTAAGATAAGCTGACATCAGGAATAGAGAGTTTATGAGATTTGTATTGTGTTTCACTCATTTCATAAGTATTGCTGAAACCAAAAACCCAGCGTTCATATTCCTTTCTGTTTTGGTAGTTGAAATAGGAGGAAATAGTGGTTTTAGGATAAGCATCTCTAATGAGTTGTTTGGATAAAGTGGGGAAAAATAAAAGTGAAGGAATACGCATAGAGAGTTGCGGCCCAATATCGGTACCAATGATTGTATTGCCTGTTGCTGTGTTTTTAATGTTTTCCGCAAATACTTTTACCCTAAATTCTAACTGTTCCAATCCTCTAAAAGGGTTTTTGGTTTTATACACCACAATTCCGCCACCACCAAACCCTTCTCTAAACGTAAACTGACCTTCAGCTGAAAGTGAATGCCTGTTTTTGGAATTCATTTTTATGATTACATCTAATTTGGGGTTGGTATCGGTTTCTATTTTGTTGTAATCTATTTTTATATAATTGAAGATACCCAGGTTGTTAAGCTGATGGTAGGTATCTTGGTATTGTTGTAAGCGATAGTGTTTATTTTGTTTGAAATAAATAGCCTTCGCAATAGGTGTGGTTTTGTATTTAAGAGTATCACGGTAAATAAAGGTAATCATGGTGGTGTCGAGTGTCCATTTACGCTTGTTTCTGGAAACATCTCCAATAATAGTAAGTGAATCGGTAGGTAATAAATGTGGTAATGCGGGATTGAAATCAGTTTGAACATAAATATTTCTAATGCGGTATCTTTTATGATGGCTCACAGTGGTCGAATCACTGTTTGAATTTCTATAAACAGGATTGTCGATAATCACATTTACATTCACTTTGTGGTTTCCTAAGGTAGAATCAACTTGATATCTTATGAAATATTCATTGAAATCAAAGTATCCTTTATTTTGATACAAATTGGAGAGGTGTAGTCGTTCATTATTCAATTCATTAATATCGAAAAGCGCATTCTTTTTTAGAGGCAGATTAAGTGAATCTTCATTGAAAAAACGATGCATGTTTTTATCGGTAGAAACCAATTTAATATTTGCAACAGTGTAAGGAATACCAAGATCTACAGTGTAGATTACGTTCGCTTTCTTTTTACCTATATATTTAATCTTGTAGTTGATTTTACTTTCGTAATAACCTTTATTGCGTAAATATGTTTTTAGTTGAAGGACTGAGCCGGGTAATTTTATGCTGTCTAAAACCACAGGTTCTTCCCCTAAGGCTTCAATCGATTTCAATCGCAAGCGAGTAAAGAATCCATGTTTTTTATTTATGAAATCTTCGGTGTCATCTTTTCTTTTATGTAATACATTGTATAGGGTAAGATAAATTCTCCATTGTCCTAAAACCATTGCTTTATTGGGTTTTTGCTTTAGGTATGAAGCTAATTCTTCAGCATCAATAGTGTTTTGTTTTTGTGTGAATTTCAGTTCGTTTTTGTACAATAAAAATTTATCGTCGGGAACAAAATGAGTCGATTTGCATCCGTTTAGTAAAATACTTAGGATAAGGAGTAAGAAAGATATTTGTGCTATACTTTTCGACAAGAGATTCATTTTCTTTGTCAAAATAAGCTAATTTTACTGTGATAATGCAAACCCTATCTAAGAATAAAATTTCACACATTGCTTCTTTGCAACAAAAGAAGTTGCGAATAGAGCATCAACAATTTGTAGTAGAGGGTGGAAAAGGAGTGCAAGAATTTTTAGATGCGGGATTGAATTTGGAAATATTAGTGGTGCTGAATGAAGAAAATGCTAGTGATTTTAAAGTAGGTGCAGAAAAAATATTTCAGGTAGAAACAAAAGACGCTAAAAAAATCAGTTCGCTATCAACCTTTCCCGAAGTGCTGGCAGTTTTTAAAATACCAGAGATTAAAATAGATAATAGTTGGAAAAATAAATTTTCTTTAGTTCTCGATGGTGTTCGTGATCCTGGAAATATGGGTACTATTATTCGAACTGCCGACTGGTTTGGTATTCAACATGTTTTTTGTTCCAGTGATTCAGTTGATATTTATAACTCTAAGGTAGTACAAGCTACTATGGGGTCGTTGGCGAGAGTAAAAGTTTATTCTGTAAATATGGTTGAACTTTTGAATGAAGCCAAAAAAGAACTTAATTTTTCTGTTTTGGGTGCCTTTATGGAAGGAGAAGATGTTCGAGAATTAAAATCAGTAGATAAAGGTTTTTTGATAATGGGTAATGAGTCGCAAGGCATCAGAAGTGAGGCTATTTCTTTCATTACTAAAAAAGTTTCTATAAAAAGAGGGGGGACATCGGCGGCTGAATCCTTGAATGTTTCTATAGCTACCGCGGTTTTGTGTCATTCTTTAACAAGGTGATGTTTATTAAATAACTTGACAAATTCGGTCGCACTTACTATTTTAGTCCAAACAGTACATTGAATGGAAATTAATTCAACTTTTGAATACTTAAAAGCGCTAGATACTATCGCTGAAATTATTGAGGCTCCTTTGATTACTCCGGATGCTAAAGTTCGTTTGAAAAAGATGATGGCGGCTGTGCGTGCGTTTGAAAAACATGCTTTAACAGTTGAAACGGCTCAGGAAAGATTGGTTGACCTGTTTGTTAGTCAGCCTTTTCTCATGAATTAAAATCAGTTATTAACATTTTTGAATAACTTCCTTTCATTAAGGGAGTAGTTTTTTCACTAACTTAACTTAAATTTAGCCCAACTGATAGTTTTTAATGAATAAAAAACTGCTTATAATCGTTTTCCTTTCTGTATTTGCCGTGGTGTTTGCGCTATGGTTTTTGGTGTTTCCAACCTTTTTAGATTTGGTTAAAGATCAACCGGATCAAAGCAAAGTGTTTGAAGTAAAATCAAAAATCAATGGAATCGATTATTATGTGAAGTATCACGACAGTACTCAGCTTGATATAAAAAAGGGCATAGATAGTATTTTTAATGCTGTTGATGCATGCGTAAATCTTACTAATAAAAATTCTGTTTTGTATCGTTTCAATCATGCCCCCCTAGATTCATGTGTGGATATAGATGGTGCTTTTCTTGATTTGTTTTTTAATGCTGATGAGGTGTATGAATGTACCGATAGTGCTTTTGATCCCTCTGTTTATACCTTGTCGCGTGTTTGGGGATTTGGACCAGAAGGCACCAGTGAAATAGATAACTTATATCTTACTATTTCAGATCAGGCGATTCGCGATTCAATGATTTTGAATTATGTTGATTCTGTTTCTATGGAGCTGGAAGGTCACACCGGCTTCAATAAAATCACTATTGGCGGTGATGTGTTGAATACAGGAAAAATAGATGGTTTGGAGCAAGTAAATTGGGCTTGTAAAACAGATACTCTTCTGCAGGTTGATTTTAGCGCAGTGGTAAAAGGATATATTGCCGACAAAATTTATGATTACCTATTCTATAAAAAGAAAATCAGAAATTTTATGATTAGTGTGGGCGGGCAAATTGTTACCGAAGGCGGAAAACCAGACGGAAGTCCGTGGGTGGTTGAAGTAGCCAATCTATTCAACAAAAAAGGAAATACAACTTTTCAATTGAAAGATGAATTCTCCACCATGGCTATTCGCGATAACTATTCAAGCACCAGAAAAATTGGAAAAGAAATTATCTCTCAAACTTTTGACCCACGTAAGTATTTACCTGTTGATAATGGTATGAGAACAGTAATTGTTTTCGGACAAGAAGGCACAAAAGCAGAGGCTTTTGCTACCGCATTGATGGTGATGGGCCCTGATGAAGCCCGAGATTTTGTGGAAGTAAATCCTATGGAAACCATAGAAGCTTATTTCCTTTATGAAGACGATAAGGGTAAAATCGTGAGTTATGTTTCTCCAGGTTTGGCCGACATCATGAATAAAAAATAATTTCCCTGAATTTCTTTCCCTATGAATGAAAAATTAAAAGCTTTTGATCGTCTATTAAACATAATGGATGAGTTGAGAGCCGAATGTCCGTGGGACAAAAAACAAACTTTCGATTCATTACGTCACCTAACGATTGAAGAAACTTATGAGTTGTGCGATGCCATTTTAGAAAAGGATATGGATCAAATCAAAGGAGAATTGGGTGATTTGTTTTTGCATTTGGTTTTCTATTCTAAAATAGCTGCTGAAACCAAGGTTTTTGATGTGGCCGATGTGTTGAATGCTGTGTGTGAAAAATTGATTTACCGTCATCCTCATATTTATGGTGATGTGAAAGTTGAAAATGAAGAAGATGTAAAACGCAATTGGGAACAATTGAAATTAAAGGAAGGAAAGAAAACTGTTTTACAAGGTGTTCCAAAATCTTTACCGGCTTTGGTTAAAGCCACCAGAATTCAAGATAAAGCAAGAGGCGTGGGATTTGATTGGGACAATAAAAACCAGGTGTGGGAAAAAGTTCAGGAAGAAATAGCAGAATTTCAAGCAGAGGAAAAAATAGGTGATCAGGAAAAGATGGAACAAGAATTTGGTGATGTTCTTTTCTCCTTGGTAAATTATGCGCGCTTTGTAGGTATTAATCCAGAAGATGCCTTGGAAAGAACCAATAAAAAATTCATTACTCGTTTTAATTTTTTGGAAGCCGAAGTAAATAAACAAGGCAAAAATTTGCATGATATGACGCTTCCCGAAATGGAGGTGATTTGGAATAAGGCCAAGGAAATAAAATAAAAATATTCTTTAATTTTTTTTGAATGTTTAAAAAATTCAGAATAGTTCATCGCTTAACACTGGCTTTTTTATCCTTAGGATTATTGGTGTTGATAGTAGTTTCTGTAGTTTTTTATTTTCAGTTTAAAGAAGCTTTGATCGACAGAACCATTGAGCAATTAAGTTCGGTGAATATGTTGAAGAAAACCGGCGTTGAAAATACACTCCAACAAAAATTATTAAGCGTAGAAAAGTTATCGAAAAGCGGAAAAAAAGAGTGGTGGTTAGATTTGCCTTCTGAGCTAGGCATGCACTATTTACCTAGTAATATGCTTTATGTCGATTGCCAGGAAGCTATTCCCCCCGCAATATTTAATCAACATTACAAGCACATTACTTTCATTGATCTCAGTCATGAGCTTAAATCAAAAAACTTATTGCTTGCTCTCGTTGTGCCAACCAAAGAAGGAAATTTGTTCTACATGCAGTATCCTGCAGAGATACAAGAATTATTGCACGAACGCACAGGTTTGGGTTTAACGGGTGAATCGTATTTGGTTGGTTCTGATTACAAAATGCGAAGTTCATCGAGGTTTTTTCCTGATACAGATCCTCTTTCTATAGAAGTGAAATCTGAAGGAGTATTGAATGCATTCGATAAAAATGAGGGACAAGGAATAATAAAAGATTATAGAGGAGAGAATGTTTTGAGTGTTTACCGTAAGCTTAATTGGGGTACTATTCACTGGGTGATTTTATCGGAGATAGATGAGCAGGAAGCTTTGTTACCAGTAAATATTATGCGCAATCGATTAATGGTTATTTCTGCAATATTTTTATTGATTATTATTGCTGTTTCGGTTTACATTTCCAGAAGAATTGCGATTCCGATCAGGGCTATTGAAAATGTAGTGTTGGAATTGGCTGAAGGTAAATTTCCGAAAGAAATTCCTGAGCCCGGTGGTGATGAGATTGGTAAAATGGCCGAAGCTATTGAGAAATTGGTAAGTGGATTGAAAAAAAGTATTGTTTTTGCAGATAAAATCGGACAAGGAGATTTTACTTCCGAACATCAGTTGTTGAGTGATGAAGATGCTTTGGGAAAAGCTTTAGAGCACATGAAAAAAAGATTAAACGATTTGGTAAAGCGAAATGATGAGTTGGCCTTACAAAGCAAGTTTGCATTGGTGCAAGGTCAGGAAGATGAACGAGCCCGTTTGTCGAAAGATATTCACGATGGAGTAGGGCCTATACTTACTTCTATTAAATTGAATTTGGCTCAATTACCATTATCCGATGGAGAAAAAAATAATCTGAAGGACTTGATTGATGAGGCTATTACTGAATTAAGAAGAGTTTCCTATAATTTAATGCCACCTGTTTTATTGGATTTTGGTGCTGGAGCAGCCATCAAAAATTTGATTGAAACAGTAAGCAAATCTACTTCATGTAAAATATTTTTTATCGACGACTCTAAAAAAGAATCCAGTAAATTGAATAATGAAATTAATGTGACTTTATATCGCATTGCTCAGGAGTCATTAAACAATGCGCTTAAATATGCAAAAGCCAATGAAATTAAGGTGTCGTTAACCGAGTTTGAAGATCATGTTAGTTTTTATATTTCCGATAATGGAGAAGGTATTCATTATAAAGAATCAAAATCCGATTTTTCAGGAAAAGGACTCATCAATATTAAGGAGCGTGTTGCTCTGTTAAATGGTGATTTTTACTTAACTTCGGAAGGAAGAGGCACCACAATAGAAGTAGAAATACCCTTATGGAAAAAATAAAAGTAGTTATTGCCGACGATCATCAATTGTTTAGAAATGGAATCATTTCTATTTTACAAAATGATCGTGATTTTGAGGTAACTGGCGATGCAGGAAATGGAATAGAATTACTTCAATTGCTAAAAGATAAACTAACTGATGTGGTGCTGGTGGATTTGGCGATGCCAGGAATGGGCGGACAAGAAGTAATTACTCTCGCGAAGCAAGCTCATCCTCATCTCAAATTCATTGTGCTTACCATGCATGATGAAGGTCAATATGTGGTTAAAAGTGTTAGAAATGGTGCGCACGGTTATTTGCTTAAGAATGTGGATGAAAATGAATTGAAGCTTGCCATTAAAGAGGTTTATGCGAATAAGAAATATTTTAATCGCCATATCACCGAGTTGATGATCAATAATATGGGGGTTCCCGAAAATGATGTGGAAAATGAATTGACCCCTCGTGAATTAGAAGTATTGAAATTAGTGTCTGATGGAAAAATCACCAAGGAAATAGCCGATCAATTAAGTGTTAGCACCCGAACAATCG
Source organism: Flavobacteriales bacterium (assembly GCA_023251075.1). Taxonomy (GTDB): domain Bacteria; phylum Bacteroidota; class Bacteroidia; order Flavobacteriales_C; genus JAHEZL01. Next base: position 164,775 of record JAHEZM010000004.1, read on the forward strand.
AAACGCATAGAGTGAATATGATGAAGAAACTAGGGGTACAAAATTCTGCAGAATTAATTAAGAAAGCAGCTAAAATGAATTTGATATAAGAAACTAAGTTTCCTACTTCTCTACATTCAGTCCGTCATTGCGAGATTTTTGTACCCAAAAATGAAGCAATCTTATGACGCATATGCTAATTATTTATCTAAGTGTTTTAAGTTGTAATTAATGATAAGATTGCTTCATTTTTGGGTACAAAAATCTCGCAATGATGAACTGGTAGTATTATCTTCTATAATAAAAAGGCCGCTCATCCCCACCAATCAAGCGACCTTTTTGGGCAAGTGCCGTGGGTTAAGCGGCGTAAAAATAAGATACTCCTTCTCGGAAAGATGCGTATTTAGAAAGTGTTTCAGGCTTACTAATATCATCGGCTTTTATCTTTTCCGTTACCACATAAACACCTTCCACCATATCTACCTTTTTAGGGTCATCCTCCCATAATTTTGCTTTAAATTTATCGTACCATTCGTGAAATTTCTCCATGCTGGAAAAATAACGTACCTCATGAATGATCTCTTCAGTTCGCTGACGCTTAATGCCATCTGCGCTTAAGATATACCTTTCTTTTAATGTTGCTTTAATCATATACTTTAGATTAATTGGTTACTTCAAAATTATAATAACAGCTGTTCGATTGCTCTATCAATAATTATGGATTTTTTTTAGATAAACTACAGATATTATTTTGCGTAAAATACTGAGGAAACTTACTCTTCAACTTCTATAAAATTGAAAGGAACTTTTAATACTGTTTCAAAATCCCTGGCTATTTCTAACATACTGTCATCAGATTCATCATATAACCAGTTAATTTCTATTTCATAACCTTCATTTACTACCGATTTCATTGCTATCAATAGCTTGATGAAATACTTTGAAGATCCTGTATTGATGTATTCCATGTATATATTCATTAGTGTTTTCTTTTGTGGTTTTTTTACATATTCTTCTATGATCTCAATGAGTGGGGCAAAGAAGGAATGATAATCTTCAGGATGTGATCTGCCCGACATTTGAAAAAGTCCTTGATCGGCATCAAAAAGGATATGAGGAGAGGTTTCTGTGCCTTCCATCACGTAAATATTAAACTTACTAGAATGAGTGTTTTTTGAATTTTTCATTGGCATTGGTTTAATGCAAGCAAGGTACCCACATGACCTCTAAGCTGAAATGCCAGATAATCGGTATTTTGTATAAAAAAAATTGCACCTTTTTGAGGTGCAAATACTGATTCTTTAAATGATTAAAATACCTAGAGCTATTCCTCTATTTCAATCATATTAAATGGAACCTTAATAATGGTTTGGTAATCAATACCTACTTCACGCATATCTTCATCATCTTCTTCGTAGTACCAATTGATTACAATTTCTTTTTCCAACTTAACAATTTGTTCCAATTGCTTGAAAATATCAAGAATACATTTAGAAGAACTGGTGTTGAAATATTCTAAATGAACATTAACTATGGTTTTGGGTTGTGGCTGTTTTGAATAGTGTGTGATTGTTTCAATTAAAGGGGTGTAAAAATCAATCGAATCTTCGGGAATTGATCGCCCTTTTAATTCTAATAAACCTTCTTCTGCGCTAAATATTACTGTTGGAGATTTAGCTGTACCTTCTATTTTAATGTTTCCCATAAGTTCAATTTCTTCTTTGAATTGATAGCACTAATATACAATCTTACTTTGAAAATACTAATAGTGCTGCTAAAAATACACTGACTTATACTTTTAAAAACTATAAATGTTCTGTTTATATTTACCTGGTAATGAAAAATCATTTTTAATTTGCATTATGGAACGTTTTGAGCACAAATCGAAAAAGGTGATTTCTGTAAAATCCTTTATTCGCCGACAATTTCAATTTGTAATCTATGCCGTGTTAATTATTGTATTTTCATTGGTTTTGGGGATGGTGGGATACCATTATCTGGGAAATTTAGGATGGATTGATTCTTTGCTGAATGCTTCTATGATTTTAACCGGAATGGGACCGGTGAACCTACTCAGTTCTAATGCGGCTAAAATATTTGCATCTGCTTATTCCTTGTATAGTGGAATTGTGTTTTTAACTACAACAGCAATGCTTTTAGCACCGGCTGTTCACCGCTTAATGCATATTTTACACTTGGAAACAGAAAAAGACTAAAGATGATTTAAAATTTCCAGCGCCTCATCGATCACTACCAAAGCCCCCGCATCCTGCAATTCGTTTTTTTCTGCATAACCATAACTTACTCCAATACAAGGAAGTTGGTGGTGCTTTGCCCCTAAAACATCGTGTTTCCTGTCGCCAATCATCATTACACTGTGTTTTTTCGGATCATAATTGAGTTGAAGTAATACTTCTGCGATAATCTCTGATTTTTCTCCCCTCGATCCATCCATGTTGCTTCCCACTACTGCCGAAAAAAAATGGTCGATTTTAAAGTATTTCAAAATTATTTCTGAGTAATAGGTGGGCTTTCCTGTGGCTAAACCTATCGTATAGTTTTTTGCTTGCAATTCTTTTAATACCTCCACAATTCCAGGATACAATTGGTTTTCGTAAATCCCTTTGCTTGCATAATATTCGCGATAAATACGCACTGCATTCTGATAATCGGCAATACCATAGTTAACACCGAAGGTATGTTGCAGAGGTGGGCCAATAAATTGCTGTATTTTTTCTCGCGGTTCTTCCGGAAAACCTAACTTTTTTAAGGCATATTGAATGGAATTCACAATCCCTTGAGAGGAATCGGTAATGGTACCATCTAAATCGAACAATACAATTTTCACAAGATTTAATTTTCCAGCACAATAATATGTATAAATTTGGGCAGGTTTAAATTTCAAAGTAAAATTAATGTTCGGAAAAATTTTTGGTGCAGCAATAGGTTGGGCCTTATCAGGTGGAAATTGGGTGGGAGCTTTGGCAGGCTTATTTATAGGCGCCATATTCGATCGCTCAACAGTGAAGGTGAAAGTAGGGGGTGGACAAACTACCATTGGTGATTTTAGTACCAGTCTTTTAATTCTATCGGCTGCAGTGATGAAAGCCGATGGTAAAATTATGAGATCGGAACTCGATTTTGTTAAAAGATTTTTTAGTGAACAATTCGGAGCGGATCACGCTCAACAACAAATTTTAGAATTAAGAGAGTTACTCAAACAAGATATTGCTATTAAGGAAGTGTGTACCGAAATTCGTGATCACATGGATTATCATTTGCGTTTGCAACTACTCCATTGTCTTTTTGGTTTAGCCAATGCCGATGATCAAATGGGCAAGCAAGAGCAAGATATGATTTACGATATTGCGATGCACATGGGAATTAATTTTAAAGATTATGAGTCTTTAAAAGCCATGTTTATGTTTGGTGGGTATGGCGGACAACAACAGTACAGCAATGCGGGTGGACAACAACGTTCCAGAAGCAATCAAATGAACACTTCGTCTGCCTACAAAATTCTTGAAATTGAAGAAAATGTTGAAGATGATTCGGTGAAAAAAGCTTATCGCAAAATGGCTATTAAATATCATCCCGATAAAGTAGCCAGCTTAGGAGAATCTCATGTTAAAGCAGCTACAGAGAAGTTTCAAAAAGTACAGGAAGCTTACGATTTGATTTGTAATGTGAGAGGGATGAAGTAAATATTTACTATTTCGGTTTCACCAACACCGCCATTGTTAGCCTGCTAATACAAACCAATTTTTCTTGCTCGTTCACAATTTTAATTTCCCATATATGTGTTTTCGCACCAATGTGAATGGCAGTGGCTATTCCGTAAACCCAGCCTTTACTAGCAGGACGAATATGATTGGCGTTTACTTCCAAGCCAACACAAATGTATTTTTCCTGATCGATCACTAAAACAGAAGCAATGCTACCTAATGATTCTGCCAAAACTACCGATGATCCACCGTGTAGTATTCCCGCTGGCTGTATCGTTCTATGGTCAACTGGCATCTTTCCCGAAATTGAATTTTCAGTCAATTCGGTGATTTCTATGCCAATATGTTCTAAAATAGTATTTGGGATAAATTTTTGCAGATCAGAAAGAGTATAGTTTTTAAACCACATGTGCGCAGAGTTTATTTATTTCAAGTTTAAAGTTAATTAAATTGATCGTATGTCGATTGCACTGAAAGAATTAAGGGTAAAAGTATTGGAGAGTATTCGCTTTCCATTACTTTTTTTGGCAGTGTGCTGGTTGGTTTTTTTTACAGCAGTGTTTTTCGATTTGGATTTTCATAAATACGGGGTGAGTCCGAGAGAATGGAAAGGACTCCTTGGAATTTTATTGATGCCTTTTTTACATGGTGATTTAGAGCATATTCTCAATAATTCATTTGGTATTCTTACCCTTACTACTTTGCTTTTTTTCTTTTATAAATCCATAGCGTACAAAGTTTTTTGGTTGTGTTTTTTTATTTCAGGGTTTTGGACTTGGAGTATTGCTTATGGCGGATATCATATTGGTGCCAGTGCTATTATTTATGCTTTGTTTGGATTCCTGGTGCCAAGTGGAATGATTCGCAGAGACACTCATCTTTTGGCCATTACCTTTCTGGTTATTTTTGCTCATTCAGGTATCGTGTGGGGAATTTTCCCAACTAAACCGGGTATCTCTTGGGAAGGTCATTTAGCAGGATTTTTAGCCGGAATTGTTTTAGCTATTTATTATAGAAAAGAAGGTCCGCAAAAAAAGAAAATCATCATTAACGACGATGATACTTTCAATGAAATGCGTTTTGGAAAATACTATTGGGATGAAGAAAAACGAAAAGAAGAATTAGAAAAAGAGTATTTCAAAATTATTTACAATTATAAAAAAGAGGGGGATTAAAACCTGCCTACTGCTTGATATCTTTTTCGAATTCTATAAAAAGGAAATTCTTTCTTTTTATAAACTCTGTATTTTCCTAGGGTCATCAGTGGTCCGCTATTTTTTCTTCTCGTATTTGAAGCACTAACAGTGGTAGTAGTTGCTGTTTGATCGTTATTAGAGATATCATTGCAGTGAGTGTTACTGTTTTTAGTATCTCTTTGTTCAGTTTTAACGGAATCAATATTTTGTGCTTTAACATCAGCTGTATTCAATAAAAATAGAGTAGAGGCAATAGCAAATGATTTCGAAAGAAAATTAAACTCTATAGGTTTAGTTTGATTGGTTTGACTAATATCAAAAATCCCACACAACTCCGGATTTTCTTTTTTCAATTCATGTATTTCCAATAAGCTATAATTTCTAAAATCAATAATTTCGCGTTCACACTCGCCGCAATATCTGCCATTAGTAGTTGCGGGCATTTCACTCCATTCCTGGTCACAAACGAAAGTCATTTTTATTTTAGTAGAGTGTCTCATCAGCAATTTTGTGATTGCAATTTATAATTAAATCTCTTCAAAATCAATATGGAAATGATCGTCGTGTAAATCATTAATCAAAGGGGTTAAAGCCTTTACTACATATATTCCTTTTGCTTTTAATTTTTTTCCGTGAGGAGTGGAGTAGAGTTCATCTTTCAACTCAATTTTTATAATCACTTTACTTACTTTCAAATGATTTTTTCGAGCTTGTTCATCAAGTATTAATATTTGTTTGGCCACTAAATCAAAATCAATGGAAACCGTGCTGTCGGCAGAATATCTTCCTCTATCGTCGAAGTCTAATAAATAATGAGCTCGTCCTCTGTCATCCAATTTGTAATATGCCGAATCACTTTGTTTTAGCGGCATCATAAAATCAACGCTTAAGCCATTTTGATGGGTATGGTGTGGCCATATTTTACCTCCTTTTTCATTGGAGCATTCCATTAATTTAAATTGTCGACCAGGATATTTTTTGCCTAAAGAAGCATAAGTTGCCAAAACTGTTTTCATTACTTTTTCGTGGGTGTAAGCTCTTCCGGCCAAATAACTTTCTGCACTGAAATAAGAAAAATTTTCCCCTTCATTGGGCATTAGTTTTCCATTTTCCAGAGTTCCCTTGGATACTGTTCCTAATGATTTGCTGGGTAAGGAATCTCCTTTGTTGTTTTTGTAATAGAGATCACTCAGGCTATTAATCTTGTTGTGTTTTTTAGAAGTGGTGGTGTCTTGAGCATTGCATCCAAAAGCAATGGTGCACACGAAGGTGATCAAATAAGTTCTTCCCATAAGTTAAGTGTTTGTTTTTATGGGAACGAAAGAAAAGAAAAAGTGATATAGGGAAATATTTTTTTAACCTTTTACAACATTTATCTAACGATAGTAACTATTCCTACTTCGCTATGTTTTTCACCAAAAACATCGGTTAAATAAGCTTTGTAAACATAAGTATCTATTTGAACCTGACGACCATCTAGCTCACCATTCCAACCGTGGTTAATGTCGTAAGAAGCAAAAATTTGTTCTCCCCAACGATTGAAAATGTACAATTTGAAATCGATGATATTGTATCCATACACATAGAATATATCATTAGTTCCATCGCCATTAGGAGAAAAAGCATTAGGAATGTAATACGACCAAACCGGTTTTATTTTTAGTGGTTTAGTAATAGAGTCGATACAGTTGTACTGGTTGTTGACTATTAATGTAATGTTGTAATCTCCGGAAACAGCATACTTGTTTTTCGGATTTTCAGCAGTAGAGGTATTGTTGTCGCCAAATCTCCATGTCCATTGATTTTCATTTCTCGACTCGTTAAGGAAATCAACATTGGTATTGTTTTCATCTAATTCTGTTGGACTAAAACTAAAATCGGCATGAGTGATGGGATCAGCCGTAATCATATTTTTGATGGTGGTGTCGTGCACACAACCCTTATCAGAAACAGCATGCAAGCTAATGTCAAAATTTAAAGGCGTTGAACCAGTGTTTGCAAAACAATGTTTAGGATTGGTAGCCGTTGAAGTTCCTCCATCATCAAAATTCCAGGTATAGGAGCTTATGCTTCCCGATGAAATAGTAGTGGCATTAGTGAAATCAACACACCAGGTAGCACAACCTTCGGGTGTACTAGAGGTGAAGTTAGGTTGAGGATTAGGATTGATTACAATATTTTTTATAATAGAGTCGATACATTGATTAGCAGAAATTGCTTTTAATTTCATGGTGTAAGTTCCGGGAGCATTAAAAGTATGCACTGGAACTGTTCCGTTGTAGCTATTGCCGTCGCCAAAATTCCAATCTAAACTTTGAATGGTGTTTGGATTAGAGCCTGAAGTAGGAATACTACTTAGATTTTCAAAGGTGGTGGAAGCACTCAAGCAAACTTCGTTCGATGAAAAATCGGGTAGAGGCAGAGGCCAAGTTACTATAGTTTTATCGGCAGTGTCTTTACAGTTTTTATCACTCGTTACAATCAATTTAGCCAATTGATTGCCGTGAGTACCAAATTTTCGTTTTGGATTTTGTTGAGTTACGGAAGTACCATTGTTAAACCGCCAATCGTAACTTACTATTGATCCACCATTAATGGAGCAATTAGCGGTGAAGCTAGAACTATCACTCATACAAACGTTTGGTGAAGTGAAATCAGCTACAGGCAGTGGATTTACAGTAATTGTTTTTTGTGCCGTATCGATACATCCCTGAGCGGTGGTAACAATTAGATTAATAACATTAGTTCCGGCTGTATTGTATTTATGTGATACATTGTTAGAAGTATATTCAGTAGTATAATCTCCATTTATATCCCATTTGTAAGATTGAATAGTGGAAGTTGCAACAGTAGAAGAGTTGGTTAAAGTAGCTTTGCTTTGTGCACAAAGATCGGCATACGTGAAATTGGCTACAGGTTTTTCAAAATAAATTACGGGTTTAGTAATACTATCTACACATCCGCTATCTGATCTTACAAATAATTTGATATTGTAATTGCCAGGATTCGTAAATATTTTCGATGGCGAATTGATATTACTGGTATCGTTATTTCCCTGGAAAGTCCATTTGATATAATTTATATTTCCAGGACTTACGGTAGAGCTATTTACAAATAGCATTGGTGATGGAGAACATATATTGGTGCTGGTGAATCCGGCAACGGGAAGTGGGTTTACTTTGGTGGGATGAGTGATGGAATCTACACAACCTTTATCGGAAGTAACTTTCAGTTTAGCAGTGTAAGCACCCGCTGCTGCATAAGTATAAGTAGGATTTTGTGTGCTCAAATCAATCGATCCATTATTGTCTACATCCCATTTCCATGAATTTATTGTTCCGGTAGATTTATCGGTGAAAATATTAGCTTTTCCTTTGCAGGCATTTTTAGAATTAAATTCTGCTTTAGGAAGTGGGTAAACGATTACGCTTTTAGAAACCGTATCCCAACAGGTTTCATTGGTGGTACCTTTTAATAGAATTCTAAAAGTTCCGGCGGAAGGAAAAAGATGAGAGGCATTTTGAGTGGTGTACTCATTCGATCCATCATTCATAATATCCCACTGCCATCCTGTAAAGGTAGTTGGAGTAGTAATAGTAGATGTATTGGTTAACGTTACATTCAATTTATCACAAACATTAGGCGCAGTGAAATTGATAGTAGGTTTCTCTAAAATTTTTACTGTTTTGGTAATACTATCTAAACAACCTTTATCAGAAGTTACTTTTAGTTTTACATTGTAAGTTCCAAATTGAGAGTACAAATAACTGGGGTGTTGAATGGTACTTGTAGCATTAGCTACACCAAAGTTCCATGCATTTTGAGCAATGGTGCCCGCACTAACAGAGGAGGTGTTATTAAAAGCCATAGCACTGGGAAAGCATACATTTGTTTGCGTAAAACCGGCAATAGGTAATGGATTAAATAGCACAGGGTGGGTAATAGAGTCGGAACAACCTAACGATGAGGTTACCTTTAATTTAGCGGTTACCCCATTTTGATTGGTATACAAAAATTTGGGATTTATAAGGGTAGAGGTTTTCGTATTGTCGTTGTAGAAATCCCATTTATAATTGCTAATACTACCTGTTGAGGTGTTGGTAAAAACAGTAGAGTCTTTCGTACAAACTAAAGAAGATGTAAAATCAGCAGTGGCTTTGGGCGCAACAGTAACAGGTATAATGGTATCATGCACACATCCTTTGTTGGTGGTGATTTCAAATTTTGCGGAGAAATTTCCGCTGGTAGCATAAGTATAGCTTGGACTTTGAATCGTACTGTTCGTAGTACCATTATTTAAAAAATCCCATTTGTAAGTAGCAACAGGATCTGCCGAAACGGCCTGGTAATTAAACTGTGTTGGATTCCCCAAACATACCAGGTTGGTGGAGAAGTCGGCTTTTGGCATTTTGTATAAGGAAATATTTACGGTGTCATAAGCGTAACATCCGCCACCCGCAGTACCTTCCATTCGTAAGTAATAGGTGCCTGGTGTAGTGGTAGTGATGGCACGGGTAGTGGCTCCGTTCGACCATAAATAATTTTTTGCTCCATCAGGGGCAGTAAGTGTAACCGGATGCCCCTTGCAGGTTGCGGTATCACTCAATTGTATAGGTTGATCGCAACTAGCATCAATGTAAGCATAAGCATAATGACCACCTTTTGTACAATCTCCAACAGTGAACTCAATAGACACAGTTTGCCCCAAGTAACCTTGTAAGGGGATAAAAGCCGATTGCCAGTCCATGTAATTAATCTCATTAACACCTAAAACTCTCCAGTCTGCATCACCATTCCCTGCAAAAACGCTAAATGTAGCACAGGGAATTAAATCATTGTTTTGGTCGTACATTCGAATAGTGAAATAAGGCATTTCATTAGGTACGTGTGGGTTTGAAGCTGGATTTTGTAAAACCACAGCATAGCTATAGAAGAAATTATAATTTGCGGGAGTAACAGTAATACTCTTTCTTAATTTGGCAGCCCTACCTCCGGTTCCGGTTCCATCTCCTATGAGAGCTGATGCACTTCGTCCTGGTCTGATCATTTGAATAGGCACCCCACTTGGATCTAAACCAGCAACTGTTATAATATTATGTTCCAAACCTGAATTGAAGGTAGCACCAAAAGTACCAGAGACAGCATTATTGATATAAGTGAAAGGGGATCCGGTTTTAGGGTCTACATCTCCTTCGAATATTTGCCAGTTGTCAAAATTGGTTTTCGAAAAATCAATATTTTCGCAACCTGCGGGAACTGGTGGTGTGGGTGAAGTAGGTATTTCAGCAATGTGTAGGTTTTCGGTTTTTGTTGGATTTTGGTAATAATATTCCAGCAAATCATTCAAGTTTTTGTTGAGTGCTATAACAAATGAATCTTTTTGATGGGGTAAAATTCCATGTTGTTTAATACAAAACTCACCGAATTCACTCTGTAATCTCAGTTGTTTTGACATCAGTTTTTGTCGTACAGCTTCGTATTCTAAAGGATCTCCTTTCCAGGAAGATTTAAGATTTTCAAAATGTTTTGGGGTGTAGAAGTTTGCGGAATAAAATTCCTCTAATGCTTCTAAAAGTTGATGTTCATCATCTTTTGAATAAGTATTCGCATTCACCGCTAGCGAGCTCTGACTAAGAACAGAAAAGGAAAAAGTAAATAATAATACTCCCGTTGCAAATAATGTCCGAAATGATAATGTCCTGAAGTCTCGTACCCGTGCGGTGAGCAGAAAAATAATTTTCGTACCCGCCATGAACCCAATGTAACGATTAATAAGGTTGCAAGCAAGCCATGGGTCAAGATTGCGTTAAAAAATAAATAATTAGGTGTTAACACTTATAAATTGATTTGTATGGCTACGCAAACAATCCTATTTAATTACTTGATTTTTAGCGTATAAGACTCATCGGTAGATCCTTCTTTTTTTCGTTCTTTTTTCCCAATAATTAATCTTATTTTCGTTACCCTAAAAATATTTATCATGCTAGAATTTTTTCAAAAGAAATTGATGATTCATGTCATCTTGGTAGTGGTTGGATTGATATTGAGTTTTATGCTTTTCTTCAAACCGGTTACTCAAGGTAAAACACTTAAAGGAGACGATAGTATTGCCGGTCTAGGGATGACCAAAGAAATTAATGATTTTGAGGAGGAGACAGGAGAGAAATCGATGTGGACCAATGCCATGTTTGGAGGTATGCCTACCTTCATGATCAGAGGAGATCAAAGCAGTAATATTTTTCACTACTTAACAGTTGCGCTTAGATTGGGTTTACCTTATACAACAGTGGCCATTATCTTTAGCTATTTTCTTTTTTTGTATTTGTTTTTGTTGGTACTAAAGGTCAAGCCTCTGGAAGCATTTTTTGGTGCTTTAATGTTCGCTTTGAGTTCCTATAATGTGGTAATTATTTCTGCCGGTCACGTCACTAAAGCTTATGCGATTGCTTATATTCCTTTGATTTTGTCGGGATTGGTTTTGTGTTTCCGTTCTAAATATGCCTGGGGAGCTTTAATTACTTGTATAGGTTTTGGGGTTCAAATTTGTTCTAATCACTTACAAATTACTTATTACACCGTGGTTTTAATGGGTGTTTTTATTTTGTCGTGGTTGATTTATGCTATCGTTAAAAAAGAATTGTCATCGTGGTTCAAAGCAACCGTAGTTACTGCATTAGCTTGTGTATTTGGAGTGTTGCCTAATCTTTCGCATTTGTGGACTACCTACGAGTACCAAAAAGAAACCATGCGTGGAGGAAGTGAATTGACTTCTCCCGATAAAAAAGCAACAGTGAGCAACGGTTTGGAAAGAGATTATGCTTTTAGTTGGAGTGAAGGAAAATCGGAAACTTTTACCTTGCTCATTCCTCATTTTATGGGAGGTGCCAGTTATGAAAAGGTGGATAAAAATTCAGAGGTGTATAAGCTGTTGGATGAGAAATTAACAGAAAAAGGCGCACCGGCTGAATATCTGGATAACTTAACGCAAAATGTTCCTACCTATAGAGGTGATCAAAGCAGCACTGCCGGTCCGATTTACTTTGGTTGTGTTTTAGTTTTTTTAGCCTTCTTTGGTTTTCTTATTATTCAAGGTCCAATTCGCTGGTGGTTAATTGCAGGTACTGTTGTTTCGGTATTATTATCATGGGGACAAAATTTTCCATCGCTTAATTATTTCCTTTTTGATCATGTTCCTTTCTACAATAAATTTCGTTCGGTTTCCATGTGGTTGTCGATAGCAAGTTTAACAGCCGCTATCTCTGCTGTTTTGGCTTTGCATGAATTCTTTAATGCGGAAAGTGAAGCGGCAAAAGCGAAGATGAAGAAAATGCTGTTCATTGCTTTTGGTGTGGTAGGTGGAATTTGTTTGTATTTCGGTGTAGTGGGCGTGAACGATTATTCTACGGAATCGGATATTGCTAATTTGCAAAAAGTATATCCGCAAGAGTTAATCAAACAATTGGATGTGTCTTATGAAGATCTTCAACAAAGTTTGGTTATCGATAGAAAAGCAATGTTGAAAGGAGATGCAATGATGTCGTTCTTCTTTATCGCATTGGCATTTGGTGCTTTGTTTTTCTATTTAACCAAGAAAATAAAAGCCGAATTTATTGTGATTGGCATTTGCGTTATTTCTCTTTTCGATATTTATAAAGTAGATAAAGTTTTCTTTCCGGAAGAGAAATTTGAAAAAGCTAAACGTAAGGAAATGACTTTTGATCCTAGTCCGGTGGATCAGCAAATTTTACAAGATAAATCTTTAGACTATCGTGTGTTAAACATGGCAGCCAATACTTTTAATGATGCAATGACTTCTTATTTCCATAAATCGGTAGGTGGTTACCACGCTGCTAAATTGAGGAGATATCAGGATTTGATTGAAAGAAATATTTATCCCGAAATGCAAAGTGTTTTTGCCGGAAATCCTGATAGTGCTTTAAAGAAAACGCAAGTGTTGAATATGTTGAATACAAAATATTTGATTATTCCTTTGCAAAAAGATCAGCAAATGAAATTGGATAATCCAAATGCTTTGGGTAATGCTTGGTTTATTCAGGATTTTAAAGTGGTGAAAACTGCCGATGAAGAAATTAATGCTTTAGGTAAAGATTTTAATGCCGCTAAAATTGCTGTGATTTCTCAGGATTTTTACAATAAAATTTCACTTAAAAAGCCGGGAGTAAATGATGGTAAAATTAAATTGACCTCTTATAAACCCAATGAATTAAAATATTCCAGTACTTCTGCAAAAGCAGGATTTGCAGTATTTTCTGAAATTTATTATCCCGGAGGATGGAAGGTTTCTGTTGATGGAAATGAAGCTGAATTATTGCGCGTGAATTATGTTTTGCGTGGTTTGGTAATTCCTGCCGGAAATCATGAAATTACTTTTGTTTTTGCTCCTGATTCTTTTGAAGTGGGAACTAAAGTAAGTGGAATAGCTTCTATCATTTTATTGATTGCAATAATTGGTTTGTTAGCATACAGCTATTATTCAAACAAAAAACAAGCGGTGTAAATTAAATGGAATTTTTATAGTCCTCAATTCTTTTGAGGGCTATACTTTTCCAGGAAAGATTTTCCTGTACATATTGAAAGGCTTTGTTTCCTACTTCTTTTCTTTTTTCTTCGTTTTTAAATGATTCTAATTGAAGAGCTAAATCATCTGCATTCCCACTTTGGAAAAAAGCACCCAGTATTTTATTTTTTCCTTCCTGATGTCCGTTCACTGTATCGTAGGCATAAACATTATTGGCCACCACAACTGGTTTTGCGCAAGCTGCCGCATCCAACATACTCGTGGTTATAGAGTTAGGCCAAACTGCAATATCGGCCATTTTGTAGTAGTGATGTAATTCGCTGCTGGGTACAAAATTTAAAACTTTACTGTTGGGATATTGTGCTAGTTTTTGAATTAAATCTTCTTTTCCCGCGCCAATAAAAAGTGCTTTAAATGCATATCCTTTTTTATTTAAAATCTCCACAGCTTCACTCAATAAATGAGGTTGTTTTTCTTCATTCATTTTTCCGGTAAAAATGCAAACGATTTCATTTTTAGGATAGCCTAGTTCTTCTCTTTTTCTAAGTGTTTCTTCTGTGATTTCATTGTTGTATAAATTCATGTCTACACCTAAGGTTTGTGTTTTTATTTTTGAATAAGGAACACCAAACATCTTGTGTGCAATCATACTGGCATCACGTGTTACAGCGTAACAGGTCACGTAGTTTCTAATTAAAATTCTACTGGGCCAATAAAAAAATAGCGACCAAAATAATTTTTGTTTTACACTTAGTTTTTTCCAGTTTAATAACACTCTGTAAGTGATTAAAATGGTGTGCATTCCGGTAAATAATTTATACTTGAAAAATGGTTTTATCAGCGATACTAAAATGGTAGAGGGTTCGTGCCCATCAAAGGTTTGAATAATATCAGGTTTTATCTCCCTTAGTTTTCCAATAACACCCGTGAGTATGATTCTGTTTTTTATTCGGATAGATTTTACTCGATGAACTTGTATTCCTTTATAGGTGGAGGTGCCGGTGGGGAGTATAGGCGGACCTAAAAACTTGCCGTAGATTTCATCGTAGTTGGGAATGTTAAAGTAAGATTGGTATTTGGAGGTGATGATGTGCATTTCATGTCCCTGCCTGGCAAACTCTTCTGCCAAACAGTTGTTCATGTAGCCCATCTTATCGGAATGCCATCTCGTTACAAAAACAATTTTCATTATTCGAAATACTAAAATCTTTCTTAAAAGTAGCTAAAATTTTGCTCGTTTGAAGTTTCTACTTTGGTGAGGAGAGAATATGTTTATCTTAGTGCGCCAAGATTAATTTATTGCAATGAAAAGTTTCTTATATATCCTTTTGAATGAAGTTAAAAGATTCTTTACTATTAAAGAATATAGGGTTTTGTTGCTCTTGGGATTGAAGTATGGCAGAAGCAAAAGATATCAGGCCAAACAAGTAAGCTTCTCGAGAAATAAATTCAATATCGCCGATTTTCAATCTTTCTTTTGGCAGTACAAACAAATATATGTGGATCAGTGTTATGCTTTTAAAAGCACTTCTGTTTCTCCTGTTATTATTGATTGTGGTGCTAACGTAGGATTGAGTGCTTTGTATTTTTCCCGCAACTATACTAACGCTAAGGTAATTGCTTATGAAGCCGATACCAATGTTTTTAAATGTTTAACTGATAACATTTTGATCAGTAGAATGAGCAATGTAGTGGGGATAAATAAAGCTGTTTGGATTAACAATGAGGGTGTTAGTTTTAGTGTTGAAGGAGCCGACGGTGGCGCTGTTTCTTCCAATAAGAATGCAAAAACCATTTCTGTTGAAAGTATATCGTTGGTTGATATTTTAGCCGCACATCAAAGTGTTGATTTATTGAAAATAGATATTGAAGGAGCAGAGGTAGAGGTGATTCGTTCGGCTAAAGAAGTGCTTAAAAAATGTAAAAATATTTTCGTTGAATACCATTCTTTTAAAGGACAACCACAATACCTACATGAAATACTTTCTATTTTAAGTGACAATGGTTTTAGGTATTATGTGAAAGAAGAAGTAGTGTTAGCTCAACCCTTCGTTACAAAGGGAAATAAAGGAGCAATGGATATGCAAATCAATATTTTTGCCTATACTGTTTAAAGGGTAAATCTCAGTTTCTTTAAGATTACCTTTCATTTACTAAGTTTTCAGTGTATTTTTATATCAGTTCTTTATTCTATGGGGCTGACCGGTTTTGACAGGAAGTGCAATCGGTTGGTAAGCGTGTCGAGAGTTGAAACCCCTCTCGTAAATCAAGGATTTCAAATTTTAATTGGCGAAAATAACTACGCTCTTGCTGCTTAATCTATCTCAGATAGTTTAACTTAATTCCTGCTCTAGGAGCAGGAACAAGATGTCTCTGAAAGAAGTGCACCTGATACTTTTTTCTTTTGAGGCACAACCGAGTTTGGGTTAGTGTTCACAACGTTTCGGTGTGAATGCGAAAATTAAGAAACTAAGTTATAAATAGGGTGCTTGTATCCGGTTTATTTCCTACAATCAATTACAAGATACACATGTAGAAAGCCATCAGGTTCCTTTTTTGGACGAGGGTTCGACTCCCTCCGGCTCCACCAGCGCGGCATACTTGATATTTAATTCAGGTATGCCTTTTTTATTTCCTTCTATTTCCTGCATTTGGCAAGCGATACGCGCTAACACAGGATTTAAACTGCTGGTTCGACACTGATTTGTCTTTTTATCATACAGCAATCCTTCGGAAGAGATCCAAAACTGTACTCTTTGTTTGGTGACATAATCGGCAGAACCCCAATATTCACTAATGTTTTCAGCAGAGTTTAAAAGCACATTAACGCATTCTTCCAAGTTTGACATTTTCCTGCCGGATTTCATCAAAAGCTTCTCTATTTCGGCTTTTTCTGCGTTGAAACGGTCTTTGTATTTCCTGAACATTTCTGCGCTGATTTCTTCTAAAATGAACCGCTCTTCCAAGCGTTCCAGTTTTTTGTCAATTTCCGCGAGTTGATTTTCGCATTTAACGGCTTCATCTTCTTTCACGGTTATTCTCTCTTCATATTCGGCAATCATTTCCCGAGCAATACCATCCTTCATCTCCTCATCGTTAATATTAAATCGTTCTAAAGCGGAGCTAAAATTTTTATGCAAATCATCTGCTCTCTTATTGTTTTTACAGCCCGGCGTGTTGCACTTGTAGTAGTACAGGTTCTTTTTCTTCACCACGTAACCACGCATAAATTTAGCGCAATCCTCACAGCGCATAAATCGTTTCAAAGGAAGTTCTTTTCTTTCTTCGTTGGTTTTATACCCATGATGATTGGTACTTAAAATGCCATTTACTTCAAGGAATATTTCTCTTGACACCAATTTCTCATGATGTCCTTCCACCAATTCTCCTTCCAAAGCATTATGCGAAAGGAGTCCGCAATAAAAAGGATTCTTGAACAAAGCTGAAATAAACTGGTGAGAAACCTTTAGTCCCATTGAAGCCAATCGTTTTTTAATTTCCTCATTCGATAGTCCTTTTTCGGTTTTCCATAGAAAAGCTTTGCGCAATAATTTTCCTTTGGCGTTCACCACTATTTTTCGCTTCCCATTTTCTTTAATGGTATCATATCCCGTTGGCGGTTTATGACACCATTCGCCGCGGAGCAGAGCTTCTTTCACTCCGCTCATGCATTTTTCCCTGCGGAGCTGATTATCATATTCACTGAAAATGAACTGGATATTTTGCTGAAGGCTGCCACTTGGTGTAGTAGAATCAGTGGGTTGTGTTACCGAAATTACGTTTACTCCCTGCGTTTTCAATTGCTCGGTGATGTAAATCGCGTTGGCTCCCGACCGTGAAAAACGGTCAACACTGTAAACAATGATGTATGAAATTTTCTGCCGACTGTTTTTTACGAAAGAAAGCATATTGTTGAATTCCTTCCGTTCATCGGTCTTTGCACTTTCATACGTTCCACCAAAATTCCCCATGATGGCGAAATTATTTTTTACGGCGTATTGCTCACAAACTTTCCGCTGGGTAGCAAGACTCATGTTGTTATCTGCTTGCTCTTTGGTAGAAACCCTAGTGTAAATCACGCAATTGTTGCTGCGGATTTTGACAGATGTTTTTCCTTTGGCGAATTGATTAAATAAAACGGTACTATTCATGCGGCACAATTTAAATTTTCATTTTGTTTGAGTTCTTGTTTCGGTTTTACCACTGTGTGGTAATAGTCAAAAAAGATGATGGTAAATTGGCGAAGGCTATCTATTATTTCTTTCGCCTGTTCATCATTGATTCCTTGAAACATTTTCCACGATTTTACCTGATCAACAGTAAGTCGACCAGCTTTTCTCAATTTTTCTATTTTATTCTTCATGTCCATAAAATGTTGTTTTAAATTGGGCTCGCCAATATAACCGATCATGGTTGAAAGGTCTAATATTTTCAGCTATATCTGCTGCAAAAACCCATCCATTATTGGGATGTAGCGGTTTTTTCGCCCCGATTAGTAGATTTTTGTATTAAAGTCCGGCAAAGAAGGGAATTAATGGTTCTTTAAATTCCTTGATCAGTGATACCAGTACAGGTGATTTTCCATCAGCTTCCAACACCTTAATTCCAATATCAAAAAGCTTCTCTATCAATTTTTCATTCCACACTCTTTTCTGATTTTGTTCTTGTTGCAGTCTTTGAATTTCACGCTGACTTTCTTCTTGCCATTTGGTTTTTTCCTTTTCAATTTCTTCTTTTAGTTTTTTATCGAATCGATTTTTAAAAAAAGCAGTAGAATTTTCTTCTATCACTTCAAAATAGTTTGTCTGAATAATTTGTGTAGTCATGATTATTGATTTTTAGGTTGGTTTTGTTGCATTGCAGATTGCGAACTTTCTAAAGCGGTTTTGGTAACATCGGGATTTTCAGCAACACAAGCCAAAAGAGAAACGATATCTTCCATTTGTTGTTTGTTGCAATTTCCTACAGCTTCTTTTATTCCATCCAGTAGTACTTTGTCTTCTTCAGAAATGATATATTGTTTTTCTTTTTGTGGATCAGTGGATGGTTTTTGTTCTTCCGGATTTTCTTTTTTTCGGAAAGTAGCATCTGCTTGTTCGGCGGGTGTTTTTTCCGCACCGCTTAAACCAAGAGTTTTATTTGCTTTATTTCCGCTAAAGATTCCCAAAGAAGAAAGTCCAGATAACACTACCGATTCATCCTTTCCTTTCAGTACGTCTTCAAAAAGTTGTGCAAACAATTGTTTAGCAGAGGGAGATTCTTCTGCGCTATCCAATTGCTTTTTTATTGCTTGAATTTGTTCTATCAAGCGATCATTTTTCTCATCCAATGCTTCATATTCTTTTCTTCCCTGCTCAAAATCTTTTTCGAGTTCGGAATACTTTTTCTGCAATTCTGTGTAATCCCAATCCCTGCGGTAGTTTTTAAGTTTTTCGTCAAAATCAATTTCTTTCGATGAATTAGAATTCTCCGTTTTTATTTTTCTGTCTTGTATTCCGGAAAGTTCTTCTCTGAGCTGTCGGATTTCACGAAGCTCTCTTGATTCTTTCGGTTCTTCTTTTTTGCCATTCAATTCCAACACATGACGCGTACTTCGCCGCGATTGACCTTCGTAAAAAATGAGAGTGACCGTTCGAGTATCTTCCGTTACGAATTCTTCGTAACCGTCAAATTCTTCAAGGCTACTGGTTCTGCCAACAACTTTTAAATCATCTACACGGATTTCATACTCGATTGGTCTTCCTTTGTTGATGGCGTTTTGCAAATACTGGTACAGCACCTGAATTTTTCCATTGCTGTAGGGGCTTTTGTTGATTATCATAGGCATTATTGGTTTACGGTTTAACATTCATTGTACTTCTGCCAAAACTATGCGCGAAAAATGGCGCAATCACACACTGGAATAGTTAAGAACACTTCAGTACAGCTAAAGTCTAATTTGAACAACTTTAATCGTTTCTAAGCACGGCGTTTTGTCAAAGTTAAATGGCAATTCTGACACACTTTCCGACTTTGGCACCATTTTGTAATTTCCTGCCGACTATTGCGGAATAAAGTGGTTTTCTGAGATTTTCTTAAATAACGATCGTAGTCATTTTTCAAAGAAAAGCAATGGGTTTGACACACTTTCGCTTTTCTGTACTTTACTGCGCAATAAGGTTGATTAAGGAACGATTTAGCTATTTTCGTTGCCCTGTTTTATGTACTTTTATTTCAGAAAAAGTATCTGATATGAAACCCAAGAAAACGTTCCTGCTTCTGTTTTTACTAAGTTGTATGTGGAGTGTTTCTTTCACTCAAAATTTGTGGCAAAAGTATTCTGTTACTAGGGATTCTTTAATTAGAAAGCATCCGGATAGCCTTACCTATCGAATAGATTTTGAAGGAGATTCTGGATTTAGGGAAATGACTATTGTATACAAACAGAAAAAACATTGGGTAGGAATATATTTATCCGTCACACCAATCACACCAGTACTTGATCCGGAAGCAAAAATAATTATAGTGTCATTTCCTGCTGATAGCCTCGTGAAACAACTTCGAGGTTTAGGCATTGACAGCCTTAAACAAATCACGGAAACGCAATTACAAGACTATTTAAACAAAGACATTCCTAAAAATGATTCCACGGCAATATTCTTACTTCCGGAGAGTTCACACGGACATTACCTTTCTATAAATGTTATGGGAAATAAGATAGCGTACAACGGAGCGCATTATACTAATAGCATTTTTCAAGAACTTAAACCTGTTAAAATATTTAATGACATTGTTGTTTGTATTAATACAAATAGCAGGCGATACAATCGTTAGCGCAGCGTAAATGTACCTAGAAAAATGGCGTTTTTTCTATTTGTTCGCCGTTTGTTCTTTATCTGTTCTGCATTCGTCTCTATTTGTTCTGAGTTTGTTCATCATTTTTAAACTATTCGTTCTTGATAGATTTCTGATAATGATAGAAAGTGTAGGGTTGAAAATAATATCTTTAACAGCAATGAATAGAGTAACGTCGCATACACAAGAGTGAAAATATTAATAGACACCAATATTATTATCCAGTTAGAAGACAACAAAGTCATTGATAAGAACTTTGCTGAATTTTATCAATTTGCCATTGCTAATAAATGCGAGGTTTATTATCATCCGGCGTGCGTTAAGGACATTAAACGGGATAAGGATACCAACAGACAAGAAATCACTCTCTCCAAATTTAGTAAGTATGCTCAATTCCCTGATCCGGCAACACCAACAAAAGAGTTTATTGAAAAAGTAGGTCAGAAAAAAGAAAATGATGAAATAGATAATCTTCAACTTTTTCAAATTGTAAAAGAGTACGCCGATTTATTCATTACAGAAGATAATGGCATTATTGCGAAAGCCAATAGCTTGGAGTTGAATAAAAGTGTGCTAAAAATTGAAGAAGGACTTACGCGCTTAAAAGACCAATTTGATTTAATTGTTCCACAACACCCGTGTTTAACAGAGTGTTCCGTCAGGGAAATAGAAAGTGAATTAAATGATCCTTTTTTTGATTCTCTGCGAAGTAGTTATTCAGGATTTAACGATTGGTTTTTAACCTGCGCAAAGGAAAATCGAAAATGCTATCTTCTTAAAGTAAATAACAAAATAAGCGCTATACTGTTATATAATCAGGAAAAAGCAGAAAAACACAACCTTCCAAACATCCATGAAGACGTACTGAAAATGTGTACGCTCAAGGTTGACGAAACGGTTTTCGGATATAGGCTCGGTGAATTATTTCTTCAAAAAGTTTTTGCTCTTTGTATTGAGCGAAAATTAAACTACCTATATTTAACTGTATTCAAACATCACGTCCATCTCATTAAATTATTAGAAAGCTTCGGTTTTAAACAGGATGAATTCAAAAACAAAGATGGAGAGCAAGAGCTACGAATGATAAAAAGTTTAATAAAAGCGGAATATAAGTTGAATCCACAAGCAATTGCTTCACATCCCTTTTACAATGACGCTGAAGTTGTAAATAAATTTGTAATTCCTATTCAACATCAATTTTACTCAACCTTATTTAAAGATGGGGCTTTTAGACAACCTTCCATTTTTGATGGTACAGAATTCGGGCTAAATGAAATTGAGGGCAATACTATTTCCAAAGCATACCTTTGTAAATCGAAACGAGTTTCAATGAAAGCAGGAGATTTATTGTTCTTTTATGCCTCCGGAAAATATAAAACGATTGAACCAGTTGGAATTCTTGATAAAGTGGTTTACACAAAAGACTTAGAAGAAATAACCCAATTAGTAAAAAGAAAAACGGTTTATTCAAATAAGCAATTAACAGATATGGTACTTGGCAAAAATCCCGTCACCGTTCTGATTTTTCGATTGCTCTATTATCTTAAAACGCCGATTAAATATGAGGGGATAATACAATTAGAAAGCCATTCCAATAAATTTCAAACAATAACAACGCTTTCGGAATCAGACTATATTAATCTAAAATCAAAACAACATTTCGATGAACGTTATATTATCAATTAAACCTCAGTACGCCAATGCAATTATTGCCGGCGAAAAGAAAGTTGAGTTTAGAAAACTTACTTTTAAACGAGAAGTCAAAAAAGTATATATTTATTCCAGCGCACCGGAACAAAGAATAATTGGTTATTTTATTATTGAAGATATTATTTCCGATTCTCCAAAAGGGCTTTGGAAGAAATTTAAAAAAGTAGGTGTTATCAACGAAGGAGATTTCTTTGAATACTTCTCAAATAAAGAGATAGGCTATTCCATTAGAATTAAATCAGTAAAAAAATTCAGAAATCAACTTGATCCTAAGCAAATTTTCGCAGATTTTGTTCCCCCTCAGTCCTATATGTATTGTGGTGAAATTGAATCGCCAAGAATAGCGAAATCCTTTAAATAAAGAATCTATAAACTAACTTTTCGATGATCACGGCTTTTAATTGTGCCACAGCCTGTGGCATAAATATCGTAAGCACGAATTTCTCTCAACACCGTTGAGAGTTTTAAATTATCTTTTGAACCTGATGCTTACGCCGCCGATCAAATTACAATAATTTTTTTCTCTCAAATCGCTCCCGTGCTTCAAGCAGAGCAATATGTAGTTTTTTCTCTAGTTCTTTTTTAGGAGGTAATTCTGTCCAATATTCAGCAACCATAATTCCGTCCTTGTGCATTTCCAATAATTCTATTTGCTCTCGGCTGCTTTCAGCACAAAGTATCAATCCTATTGGAGTTTCTTCTCCTTCTTTTCTTTCGTTTTTATTCAGCCATTTTAAATACAACTCCATTTGCCCTTTGTGTTTTGCCTGAAATTTGCCCAATTTTAATTCTATTGCAACCAATCTTTTTAAGCCACGATGATAAAACAACAGATCCAAAGAGAAATCTTCTCCATCTATTATCATTCTTTTTTGCCGCTCCACGAAAGCAAATCCTTTGCCTAATTCCAAAATAAAACTCTCTAATTCACGAAGTATAGCTTGTTCTACATCGGCTTCGAGATAAGTGTCTTTCAAACCCAAGAAATCCAGAAAATAGGGATCTTTAAAAATGCCGCTGCTATCCGTTGCTGCTTTTTGTAATTGTAAATCAGCGATAGAAGTTCGTTCATAAGCTTTGCGTTCTATGTTTTTTCGTAGATCTCTAACGCCCCACGCTTCCATTGCTGCTTTTTCAGCGTAGAACAATTTTGCCTCCTGTTTTTTAACGGGTAACAAAGCCAAAAAATGCGACCAGCTCAATTGTCGTGACAGTGTCACGACTTTCTCCACAACAGTAAATTGATCGGCAAACTGAAGCATCCTTCGAAGATTCTTTTCTTCATAGGTTCTGCCATATTTTTCTGTCAATTGTCGTGACACTGTCACGACAATCTGTTGACCGTAATCTCCCCGTTTATGTAGCAAAACATGTTCGTTTATTTTTTTACCTATCTGCCAAAACATTAAAGCAACACTGCTATTGGCTTGCATCGTCACCTGTGTTTTAGTGTGCTCAATAAGTTGTGTTAACTCATTAAACAATTGCTTGTCTGTTATCGGTTTTTTGCTTTTCGCTACCGCCGATTTATTTGTGACTTTCTTTGCCATTATAAATAGTTTTAATCTATTCCGAGTTAGTTTTTCATTGCGTTATACTTGCTATTTTTTCTAGCTAATCCTTGTTTCATTCCAAACCTTTATCAAAAGATCTTTTCCGTTTTGGTAAAACGCTTCTATTCTCCTTTTGTCTTTTCCTGAAATTTGCCCTTCAATAAAAGAACCGTCATACAATCCAAATACCGCATCTATGCTTTTGCAATCTGATTTCACGTGAAAATGGGGAGGATTGTGGTCATTAGAATAAATTTCGATTTTCATATTTCGAATTTTTTCCACGAGCCGCTTAATGAAATACACTTCCTGATCGTCAATTACTTCGGTGTTATTGACATATCGGTGTAGCCATGCTTCTAATTCTTTCATTTCTTTGTTCATTCCCATTATATCTTATCCGAAAAATCATCGGCTATTAATTTTGCCTGTTCTAAAATAGTTTTCACCGCTTGGTCTTGTTTATCCGGTGGATAGCCATATTTTTTCAGGATACGCTTTATCATTACTCTCATTTTGGCTTGTACACTTTCTTTCTTGTCCCAGTCAATCGTGACTGAGTTTTTAACGCTTTCTACTAATTCTCTTGCAATTGTTTTTAATATTTCATCGCCTAAAACTTTTACGGCGCTGTCACTTACTTCCAGCGCATCATAAAAAGCCAACTCCCGAAAGTCAAGGTTTAAGTCTTCTCCGCGTTGGTCGGCTTGTTTAATTTCTTTGGCAAGTCTTATTAATTCCTCAATGATCTCCGCTGCGGTTATTGCATTGTTTTGATAACGCTTTATTGCATCAGCAAGCATTTCAGAGAATTTTTTGCTTTGTATAATATTTCTTACCGAACGTTTTTTTATTTCGTCATTCAGTAATCTTCTTAAAAGTTCCAATGCTAAATTCTTTCGTGGCATATTTTTTAATTCTGCCATAAATTCATCCGAAAGGATGTTCAATCCTGATATTTCAGGGTTTTGCAAACCAGCTGCTTGAAATATATCTATTACTTCAGTTGAAATTAAAGCATCGGAAATTATTTGCCGGATAGCCGTTTCAACTTCTTCATCACTGCGTTTTTTAATGCTTTCCCTCAATTTAGAAATCCTTGCTTTTATAGCTTGAAAGAAACTCAAATCATCTCTAATTGCTATAGCGTTTGGATGGGGAACGGAAATGGCAAATGCTTTAGAAAGGTTGTTGACATTGGTGCTAAAACGCTCTTTCCCTCTGTCTAAGTCTAAAATAAAGTCTGTGGCATCTAACAGAAAACTTAGCTTTTCTCTTGGCTGTAAACCAAAGAATCTCTTGTAATCGAATTTATCAAACAAGTCCACAACTATTCCATAAAACTCTTCCATTTTAGCAACAGCTTCCTCTTGATCAAATTCGATTTTCCCTTTCCCGCCACTTGCCGTGTAAATGCTCAATGCTTTTTTCAAATCTTGTGCAATGCCCAAATAATCTACAATCAAACCACCTTCTTTGTCTTTAAAAACTCGGTTTACTCTTGCGATGGCTTGCATGAGGTTATGTCCTGTCATTGGCTTGTCAACATACAATGTATGCAAACACGGCGCATCAAAACCTGTGAGCCACATATCCCGAACAAGTACTAATTTCAAACTGTCTTTAGGATCTTTTAAGCGGTCACCAATAGATTTTCTTCGCGGTTTATTTCTAATGTGTTCTTGCCAATCTAAAGGATCAGAAGAAGATCCGGTCATAATCACTTTAATTACGCCCTTATCATCTTCACCACCATACCATTCGGGACGAATTTTGATAATTGCATTGTGTAAAGCCACGCAAATACGGCGACTCATACAAACAATCATTCCTTTGCCATCAAACACTTCGCTGCGTTGTTCAAAGTGTTTTACAATGTCCGCTGCCACTTGCTGCAAGCGTTTTTCACTTCCTACTATAGCTTCTTGTTGTGTCCATTTTGCAAAGCGTTGTTGTCGTTCTGTTAATTCATCCTCTTCGGTAACTTCTTCTATTCGTTCATCAATTATTTTTTGTTCATCGGAGTCCAATTCAATTTTAGCTAAACGACTTTCATAAAAAATCCGAACCGTTGCGCCGTCCTCAACGGCTTGTTGTATGTCGTAAATATCAACATACTCTCCGAAAATAGCTTTCGTATTCTTATCTTCTTTTTCAATTGGCGTTCCTGTAAAACCTATAAATGATGCGTTAGGTAAGGCATCTCTCATGTGTTTAGCATAACCATCTATAAAGTCGTACTGACTGCGATGCGCTTCATCTGCAATCACTACAATATTTCTCCGGTCGGAAAGTCTTGGATAAGTACCGCCTTTTTCTTCCGGCATAAATTTTTGAATGGTTGTGAAAACCACTCCTCCGGAAGCAACTGATAACAGACTTTGTAAATGACTACGATTTTCAGCTTGTATAGGTGTTTGCCTAATTAATTGCTGACAATTACTGAATGTTTCAAAAAGTTGTTGATCCAAATCGTTCCGGTCGGTTAAAACCACAATGGTTGGGTTATTGAGTTGTGGTGTCACCACCATTTTACCCGAATAAAAAACCATACTCAAACTCTTTCCGCTTCCTTGCGTGTGCCAAACCACACCTACTCGTTGGTCACCATTAACAGATGCGGCTTTTATAGTAGCTTGAATAGCTTTATTTACCGCATAATATTGGTGGTATGCCGCGATTTTTTTTACTGTTTTCTCTTTTGTTTTTTCAAATACAATAAAGTATCTAATTAAATCAATGATTGTTTTTTTTTCTAACATCCCGTTCAACACCACATCCATTTCTATATGTGTAGGTTCTTTTGGAAAAATGGTTGAATTGTAGCTTGCATTAGGTTCTGCAACTGCATTAGAAACTTTAGTAATTGCAGGTGGGATTTTCCAACCGCTAAATCTGCTCCAATCGCTTGTTATAGTTCCGGCTTTAGCAAACCAACCATCGGTGGCAATTAAAATACTGTTATAATTAAATAGGGAAGGAATAGCTTGCTTGTATGTTTGCAACTGGTCGAAAGCATTTTTTATAGTAGCGTTTTCGTCGGTTGCATTTTTTATTTCAATTACAACTAGCGGCAAACCATTTACAAATACAATTACATCCGGTCTTTTATTGGTGTGGTTTTCAATAATTGTAAATTGATTAACGGCAACAAAATCATTGTTCTCCGGATTTTGAAAATCCATTAACCACACTTTAAAAGTTTTAATCTGTTCACCATCCCTGCCTTTTACATCAATACCTTCGGTGAGTAGTTTATGGAATGCTTCGTTATTGGCTAATAAAGCAGTGAACGGAATTCTTAATACATTTCTTAATGCTTCTTCTCGAATATCGACAGGAATTTCAGGATTTATTTTATCAATGGCATTTTGTAAACGATTAGTTAGAACAACTTCGTTGTAAGGTCTCTCTATGGTTGCACCATTTATAATTTCATAACCTTGCTCTCGCAAAGTTTGCAAAGCCATTTGTTCTATTTCTTCTTCTGTTAGAATATTCATTGCTACTTAATAAATTCAAATAGTTTTTTAAATTTTGTAATGGTTGTTTCACTAAATTCAATGACCTGCTCTTGAATGAACAAGCTTTGTAAAGCCGTATTAAATTTGGATTTATCAAAAACGGTTGCCACTGGGTCAAAGGTTTTAATGATTGCCAATTGCTCCGCGTCAGCAAATAGTTTCTCAGCAGGGTAAGCAAACGAAGAATCAATGTCTTTAAGCGTTATTATTTTTCCTTCTACGATCACACCAAATTCTTTAATGTATCTTTTCTTAGCGTCTTCACCTGCTTTGTCTCCATCTAATAGAATTGTAAAGTCTCTGCCCCAAGCTAAATAAGTTGCAATGATTTGATTGTTTCTGTCGGCACCATTACCAGGATAAAGTTTGATGTGTTCATATTCGTTGGCAAATATTACTTCGTTCATATATTTGAAAGTATAATAATCATTTTTACCTTCTGTAAGTATAATATTTGGAACCTCCTCTAAATTACTTGGAGTGTATTCAATCGCATCAAGAATTGGCTGAAAATATGTTCTTTGTTCAGGATGATTTACTACAAACTGTTTATAAATGGTAGCTTCAACATCTGTGTTTTCAGTTAAAGCATTAAACTCTTTCTCATAATCAATAGCTCTATTCTTCACGATATAGGCACCTGAAAGCCATTTTGGATTTATTAAATGGTGGCTATGGGTTGTATAAATCATTTTACATTTTGAAACCAATTGTTCAAATGTAATAAGTAGATTTTTTTGAGCTGTTGAATGTAAATTGGATGCAGGTTCGTCAAGTAAAAAAAGAATTTCGCCTTTTTCACTTTGACGATTTTTCCGAAATTCAGTGAACAATAAAAATGTAAAAAACCATTTAAAACCTAAACTCCGTTCAGAAATTTGAAACTGTTCAGTTCCTTCTTTTAATTTAACTTCTAAATAAGCTAAATTATTAGTACGATCTATAGCTGGCTTGAGTCGTATTTCTTTTCCATTTGAATCGAACAATTGCCCCCAAGCAGAAAATACAACTTTTGTAATTTGCACACTCATCCTGTCAATCGTAGATTCCAATGCTTCGTTTGTTCCGTCTGACGGATTTCTTAGACGCTTAATAATGTGGTCTTGGATATTTAACCCTTCATTAAAAGTGTCCATGATATCATTGAGAACAGCCCTATATGTTTTTTGCTCCGGGTCTTCGGTACGTGACTCCTCTAAATATATTTTATTCGGAAAGTCAAATAAGAAGTTAGGATAATAAATAATTGGCGGCAATAATTTTTTGCAAATAAATTCTTGAATTGCTTCAAATTCCGGTGTTTCAGGATTATAGATTCGATTATACTGTTTATTCCGTTTTAAACCATTCAAGCTAAATTCATACTCCCAACCTGATTCGGTTGTTAAGAATTCAGAATCTTTAAATTCGTAAATAATTTTTTGAGTGAACTCTTTTATAGGTTGAATGTTTTTGAAATCTTGTGAGCCACAAAAATCCTGTATTGCTTTTTCATCCTGTACCTCTAATTCTAATGTCGCGTGAATTTCAATTGTATCCGTGAAACTGAACTTTTTGCTTTTAGGAATGAGTTTATGAATTACAGCAGGTAATGGCTCAATACTGAATAAACTAATAGCTTCAAGAATTGTAGTTTTACCACTTTCATTTAAACCGACAAGAGTAATTATATTGGTTTTCGGGTCTCTGTCTAGATCAATAGAGAGCTCCTTAATTCCTTTATAGTTTTTTATATAGAATGATTTATATCTCATTGGTTTAAATATTTATTTCTCCCTTCATCAACTTTGGCAACAAGCTATCCCTTAGAGTAGTGAGTGTTTGGGTTTCTTGTTCATTATTGTAAACCAATTTATCAATGGATTTTCCAACCTTCTCAAATTCCTCTATTACGTTTTTTGGTGGTATTCCAATTTCGATATTTTCCAAATCGGTTTTATTAATTGAACCGAATACAGTTCCTTCTCCATTATACATTTCAAATTTTACAGAAAGACTTTTTAAAAGATAAAATGCAAATGAGGAACAATTATTTTTTCCTGAAATTGCAGCAAGACCACGACCAATACAACACTTTTCTGTTGCCATATTTATTGTTCCAACAGGTGCTCTAACACTAAGAAGGCTATCGAATTTGTTTGCGTACTTTTTAGGTTCAGTTGTATATTTATCAATTTTAGGGAACCTGAAACCAAATTCAGCTTTGCCCTGAAAAAATATGATTCCTTCTCCATCTTGATTATAACTGGTTCCAGCGGGTGATTGCCCCATATTAATTTCTGCAACTTCTCCTAGCTTTCCAAATCTCCAACCATCCGGCAATTTATCTCCTTTAGGCAAACACATCTCTTTAAAGAGCGTTTGGGCTATGGTTTCAAGTGTTTGATTCGTTTGGTTGTTGAGTTCTATTTTATCATCTAAAGAAGATAGGATAGAGGCGATGCGTTGTTGAATTTCTATATTTGGCAGAGTTAATTCAAGCTTTTCAAAAGCATCTTTACTAACTCTTTGCCTTCCAGATGTACCTACCATATTTTGTTCGGCAAACTTTCTTACCTCTTGCCAACAAGCTAAATAGTAAATGAAATTTTTATTAGAAACATTTTGTTTTTCTTCAAATATTAAAAACTCTGTTGAGCCAAATCCAACACCATCTTTAAGTCGAATGGCCTGTCCTATTTTACCGTTTTCAAGACAAGGTGTAATTCGTGCAAATAATGTATTCCCTTCTCTAAATCTTGCTCCTCCAGTTAGTTTCCTGTCCATTGATGGATGAACATATCTTTTCCCCTCTGAAAGATCCTTCATTTCAATAAAGGAAAAACTATTACCGCCTTTCAATGAGATTGTTGGATTTATAGAGACGAAATCAGAAAACTTATATTCTTTCCAATTATTAAAATTCATATCCAATTCCTTTTAAGTTTTCACGAATTGTTTTTTGCAATTTTTCTCCTTGCACAAATTGTTCTGCCAATGTTACCGTTAGTGTTTGCATTCTTTCCTTAAAAGGAATCAAATCTTCAATTTCATCTTCAGCACCAACATATCTTCCGGGCATTAATACGTAATTATTTGCTGCCACTTCATCCATTGTGGCTGCTTTGCAAAAGCCAGCAATGTCATTGTATTTTCCCGTTACATTTCTCCAGTTATGGTAGGTGTCTGTAATTTGTTTAATATCTTTTTCGCTTAGTTCTTTATTTCTGCGGTTTATCATTGTACCCAAATTTCGGGCATCAATAAATAGAATTTCATTACTTCGGTTTCTAAACTTTCCGTTGGTTTTATTTTTTGCTAAAAACCATAAGCACGCAGGAATCATTGTGTTATAGAAAAGTTGTGCTGGTAACGATACCATACAATCTACCACCCCTGCTTCAATCATTGCTTTTCTAATATCGCCTTCGCTTCCTGTGTTGCTGTTCATACTTCCATTAGCCAATACAATGCCCGCTGTACCATTGGGGCTTAATTTATGAATGAAATGTTGTAGCCAAGCATAGTTGGCATTGCCAACTGGCGGTACGCCATATTTCCATCGTTTGTCGTCACGCAGTTGTTCGCCTTTCCAGTCGCTAATATTAAACGGCGGATTGGCTATAATGTAATCTGCTTTTAAGTCGGGGTGTAAATCGTTGGTAAAAGTATCACCAAATTGTATGTTGGCATCAATGCCACGTATAGCTAAATTCATTTTAGCCAACTTTACGGTAGTTGGATTGCTCTCTTGTCCGTAAATACTTAAATCACCAATTTTTCCTTGGTGGCTTTCAATAAATTTTTCACTCTGCACAAACATTCCACCGCTACCACAACAGCCGTCATAAATTCTGCCTTTGTAAGGCTCAAGCATATCTACCAATACTTTCACAATGCTTTGAGGTGTGTAAAACTGTCCGCCGTTTTTACCTTCAGCATCGGCAAACATTCCTAAAAAGTATTCATACACTTGTCCCAATAAGTCTTTGCCTTTGTGTCCTTCACCACCAAAACCAATGTTTCCAATAAGGTCAAGCAATTCACCCAAACGAGGTTTATCTAAATCAGGATCAGCATAATTTTTAGGCAAGATGCCTTTCAGGTTATCATTAATCTTCTCAATGGCATCCATTGCTTGATCAATGAGAATACCAATAGTTGGTTGCTTTGCATTGGCTTGCAAAAAAGCCCAACGAGCTTTTTCCGGCACATAAAAAACATTGTACGCCAAATATTCGTCTGGGTCTTCGGGGTTTGCTCCTGCAAACTCTCCTTGTCCTTCAGCTAATTTTTCGTGTAGTTCGGCAAAGGCATCCGATATATACTTTAGGAAGATGAGCCCCAATACAACGTGTTTGTATTCAGCTGCATCCATATTACTACGGAGTTTGTCGGCAGCAGCCCAAAGCGTTTTTTCTATTTCTCTTAGATCAGTCATTTATAATTTCTTTTTATAGCGGTTGAAAATACGTAAAAAATGCAATGTATGCCGCATAACCGTAAAGAATTTACGGTTTGAAAAATGTCCAAAAAAATTACTATTTATACTACATAAAA
>JAHEZM010000029.1 GCA_023251075.1 Flavobacteriales bacterium
TTTCTACTATTCCCAAAACAGGAACATTGATGGAATCCATTTTAAACATCGCCACTCCTTTACGAACATCGGCCAAGGCAATACCTTGCGGAGTAGTAACAATTACTGCACCCGTAACAGGAACAGTTTGTACCAATGACAAATGAATATCACCTGTACCTGGAGGTAAATCAATCAACATGTAATCCAACTCACCCCAATATGCTTCTGTAAACATTTGTCCGAGAGCACGCGAAGCCATCGGACCTCTCCAAGCAATAGCCTGATCAGCATTTGCGAAAAAACCAATCGACAACATTTTTACGCCATAACTAGTTACCGGACGAATCCATGTTTTTCCATCTTTTTCGAAAGCTTCAGGCTTTTCTTCCAAACAATCGAACATTAAAGGCATGGACGGACCGTAAATATCGGCATCTACCAATCCTACCTTATATCCTTTTTGCGCCAACCCCACCGCTAAATTTGCAGTTACAGTAGATTTTCCTACTCCACCTTTACCCGATGAAATAGCAATAATATTTTTTACGTTGGGCAATACTTTTCTCAATTCATTAGGGCGATCAATAGGCAAGGCAATCACGTTTACTAATGTCTTATATTCCTTACCAATAAAGCGTTCTACCGCAAAAGCACAAGCCTCTTCCATTTTCTTTTTATTGTGGAGAGCAGGACTGTGAACTTTTAAAGTAAATGAAATTTTTTGATCGGAAATAACCAAATCAGAAACCAGATTCAGCTCCACTATATTTTTCTTCAAATCGGGCTCTTGCACCGATTCTAAAGCTTTTAATACTTGTTCATTATTGATTGCCATGCGGCAAATTTAAGAAAAGAGAATCATTATTTAGAATAATTCTTAAGAAGGGTTTATAAAGCTAATTCTATCGTGGGATCCCAAAAGATTTTATCAAAATTTTGCACCTGATCTTTTTTTACTTTTACACCTTCCTTCTCTAACTTTTCTTGCATTTCTGTGGGGGAAGAAAAATGATGTTTACCTGTAAGTAAGCCATCTCTGTTTACTACACGATGAGCTGGAACTTTTGGTTTTTGAGAATGAGAAGCATTCATCGCATAACCCACCATACGTGAGGCCTTGGGGGAGGAAAGGTATTTAGCAATGGCTCCATAAGAAGTAACGCGTCCTTTAGGAATCAAACGAACTACCTGATAAACCTGAAGAAAAAAATCTATTTCATTGGAAGATTTCATGGAACGAATGAAATAAACTTTATTTTTTTTCCCTCGCTCAACCAACGACTTTCATAATAAGTTAATATTTTCAAGTCTGTTGCTAAAGCGTCATTGCCTAAAGAGGGAATCAATTCTTCATAAACATTGGCAGAATTTATTTTCACTTCCAATTTATTATTTTGAACCACTTCATTGGTAAACTCATAAAAAAAATCACTGTCGGTTTTAAGATTTACCGCAGCACCTTTCTTTAAAATCTGGCGGTAGCGCCCTAAATACAACTCTCCTGTAAGTCTCTTCTTCGCTCTATTTTTAGGTGGTTGAGGATCGGGAAAAGTAATCCATATTTCACTTACTTCATCTTGAGCAAATAAGTTAACGATGAAATCGATTCTTGTTTTAACAAATGCAACATTCAACATCTTATTTTCAATCGCATATTTTGCACCGGCCCATATTCTGGCACCCTTAATATCCATTCCAATAAAATTCTTATTGGGATAATTTTTTGCCAAACCTATAGTGTATTCTCCCTTGCCACAAGCCAGTTCCAAAACTATAGGATTGTCGTTTTTAAAGTAATCAGAATTCCATTTACCTTTCAAAGAGAATTTATCTTGCATGGCTTCGTCTAAGGTTGGTTTAAGCACATTATCAAATGTATCCACCTCTGCAAAACGCTTTAATTTTCTTTTCGCCATTAATTCTTAATTTGCGCTAAATTAGAAAAAGACAAGCGCTATTGAGCAAAAAAAATAAAATACTATTCGCGCCGCTAAATTGGGGATTGGGTCATGCCACCCGTTGTATTCCTTTAATTGAAGAGGAAATCACTAAGGGAAACGAAGTGATTATAGCTGCGGATGGTTCGCCATTAACTATACTACAGCAGAGATTTCCGCAATGCGAATTTATTACTTTCAAAGGAATAAATATTCATTATTCTCGATGGATGATTTTATCGATGTTATTTCAAATTCCTAAAATACTTTGGGGAATTTACCGCGAACATAAAGAATTAAAAAAAATCATTCATTCTCATAAAATTGATGTTGTTATTTCCGACAATCGCTACGGATTATGGAACACAAATATTCACTCCGTTTTCATCACTCATCAGATAAATATTATTAGTCCGTTTGCAGAAAAAACACTCTTTAAAATCAACAAATGGTTTATAGAAAAATATGATGAATGCTGGGTTCCCGATTACGAAGGAGAAAATAATTTATCGGGAGATTTATCGCATCCTAAAAACGAATATTACCAAAAAAACTTCCCAAAGAATATAAAATATATCGGTCCGCAATCGCGATTCAGCAAAGGGAATTCTAATGTGGAAAAAAAATATGAAATAGTGGGAATTGTTTCCGGACCAGAACCACAGCGTACTTTATTTTTTGAGCAAGTGAAAAATGAATTTCAAAAGATAGAGGGGAAAACTTTACTCATTTCCGGCAAGCCTTCATTCAATATTCAATCCGTCAGTGGACGGACGAGCTATTCAACATTCAACAATCTCGAAATAGTTCCTCATCTCCACGACAACGAATTTATTACTGCGCTTTACTCCGCAAAAAAAATAATCTGCAGATCGGGATATTCTTCTATTATGGATTTACACGCTTTAGGATTAAAGGCGGAATATATTGCTACACCCGGACAAACGGAACAGGAGTACTTAGCATCGAGAATGAAATATTAAACTCGCTTTTTTAAAAAGAAACACATTCTACTTTTTACTCTCCAATTTATTAAACAAATCATTCATCATTTCTACCTGTACCTTTTGAATCTCCATAATTTCCTGATGTTGATGCATAATTAGATGATCCATTTTCTCATGAAGCATTCTGATTTCGAGCTCTGATTTGAGATTAATCATATAGTCTTTTTTAGCTCGTTCACGATCTTTTTCTTCTTGTCGGTTTTGACTCATCATAATCACCGGAGCCTGTAATGCTGCTAGGCAAGAGAGAATTAGATTTAATAAAATAAAAGGATAGGGATCAAATCCATCATTCAATAAAAAAACAGCATTCAACGTAATCCAAATGAGAATAAAAATTCCGAACGATATGATGAAAGTCCAACTACCTCCAAACGACGCCACTTTATCGGCAATTCGCTGCCCGAAAGTCATCACTACAACATCTTCTTCATCTATTTTATCTGATAAAGTAGATCGATCAGTTAGAGCAGATAACACTGTTTTCTCCAATTCACCCAGCTCTCCTAATTCTTTCAATAAATATTCGGAGATATATTTTTCTCGATAGTAGTTTAGTTCACTTAGCGACAAACATTTATCTTCTAAAAAACCGGGTTTATCCTTTTGAATAAAGAGTAGTAAAGATTCGCGAATAGTTTTAGCGGACACTTGCTCAGCAATAGGAAACTCCTGATTGCTAATATCACTTTTGAAAGTTTGCATATCAATGAAGTTAGACCGTAAAAGTAAACTATTTTTTTGCGTTCTCTAAAGTAAAATGAAAAACACTTCCTGATTTCAGAGAACTACGTACACCAATACTTTGCTGATGAGCTTCTACAATATGTTTAACGATAGCCAAACCCAAACCAGATCCACCCAGTTCTCTGCTTCTACTTTCATCTACACGATAAAATCTTTCGAACAAACGCGGTAAGTGTTTCTCATCAATCCCGATTCCATTATCCTCCACTTCCACCATTAATACACCATCCATATCGGTGAACTGAATTTTAACCCAACCCCCTTGAATTCCATATTTCACTGCATTGATTACAAGATTAGTAAGTACTTGTCGGATTTTATCTTTATCAGCACTCACCCAATATTCTCTTGGTTTTTCAACCTTTAGTTCAATGGCTTTTTTCTTTGCAGGAATCTCTGCCGAATGAATTACTTCTACAGCCAATTCAGTAAGATTAAAAACACTTTTATGTATGGCAATCTCACCTGAATCCAAACGAGAAATTTCATCTAAATCCTCAATGATACTAATCATACGCTCTGCGTTGTTAGCAGCTCTTTTCAAATAATCAACATTGATAGTTTCATCTTGTAATCCACCATCCAATAAGGTTAAAATGTATCCCTGTAAATTGAAGGCAGGGGTTTTCAATTCATGGGCTACATTTCCCAAAAATTCTTTTCTAAATTTCTCTTGTTTCTGAAGTGTAGCAATTTCTATTTTTTGCTTTTCGTTCCAACGTTCTACTTTCTCTCCTGCAGCATCTAAAGGATTCTCTTCCCATGATTTTTGAATATCTGCCTCGAATAACTCATCAGATTTATGGGTAGTAATATTTTTATAAATCCCCTTAATTTTATCTACCACAAACTTTTTAATCAAGCTATACACTAAAGCATACACCACCATAAAAAACAACGCAGTGGAGATCAATTTCAACCACCATTCACTACCTTGAAAAAAAATAAAAACAAAAAATAAAAATAACGCAGAAATTAGCGTTGATAAAAGGAATACTAATCGTTTTGGATTAGAGAAGTTCATCGTTTTGTTCTTCGTATTTGTACCCTACACCTTTAACCGTAACAATATATTCTTCACCTACTTTTTCGCGCAATTTTCGAATATGAACATCAATCGTTCTATCTCCCACCACTACCTCTGTTCCCCAAACTTTATCTAAAATTTCATTGCGTAAAAAAACTTTTCCGGGTTCTGATAACAACAATTTCAACAATTCAAATTCTTTGCGGGGAAGAACAATTTCTTCTTCATTTTTAACAGCAAGATAACGTGAATTATCAATTTTAATAGTGGTTTCAGAAGCTTCTTCCTGTACGCCTCCATTTTTCTTTCTTCTCAACAATGCTTTAATCCTACTCACTAAAACACGTGGACGAACAGGCTTTGAGATATAATCATCGGCACCTGCTTCTAAACCAGAAATTTCTGAATAATCTTCATTTCTTGCGGTAAGAAAAGCAACCACTACATTTTTTAATTCGGGTTTTTCTTTGATCTGATAACAGGTTTCCATGCCATCCATTTCGGGCATCATTACATCTAACAAAATCAAATCGGGAATTACTTTTAAAGCCACCTCTAAACCAATTTTTCCATTCTCTGCTTTAAACACCTCAAAACCTTCCTTTTTAAGATTATAGGAAAGAAATTCAAGGATATCTCTATCATCATCTACTATCAATATTTTCTCGTTCGAGTTTTCCATAAGTGGTTTTTCAAAAATACATTAAATCATTTACAATTCGCTATCTAAAGTAGGTACAGAGAAAGAGAAGGTCAAGCAATCACACAAGGTTAACTATTGCTTAACCTTTTGTTAACCTTTATAAATCTACTCACTACAACTATTCATAAAATGCAAAACTTGTTAAAGCCATTTTTATTGGGGA
Source organism: Flavobacteriales bacterium (assembly GCA_023251075.1). GTDB lineage: Bacteria > Bacteroidota > Bacteroidia > Flavobacteriales_C > JAHEZL01. Next base: position 5,567 of record JAHEZM010000029.1, read on the forward strand.
AAATTAATTTCAAAAAAACAACACGTTATTTAACATTCTGTTTGTCATTAATTTACAAAATAATTACATACTTAAAGTGAGAGAGAACTAAAAGTTAACTATTACTTAACATGAGATGAGAATAGAAGGTTGATTTACTTCCTATCTTCGCTTCATTAAATCAGAAAAAATGAAAAAATTAATTTTATCAGCAATAACTCTAAGTACATTATTCGCATACTCATGCGGAGGTGAAGATTCAAAAAAAGAAGGAGAATCTACAGAACTTTCTGGAACGATTGTTATCGACGGTTCGAGCACTGTATTTCCAATTACTAAATTAGTTATTGAAGATTTTACAGCAGAACACAACAAAGTAAAAATATCTGCAGCGGCAGGAGGAACGGGTAGCGGTTTTAAAAAATTAATCAGAAAAGAAATTGGAATCTGTGGTGCTTCTCGCCCTATTAAAGAATCTGAAGCTCACGAATGTGATAGTTTAGGTATTAAATATCAGGCTTTAGAAGTTGGGAAAGATGGATTATCAATTGTTGTAAATCCTCAAAATACTTGGTTAACCAGTATTACAGTAGCTGAATTAAAAATGATTTGGGAACCTGCTGCAGAAGGAAAAATTAAAAAATGGAATCAAATTCGTAAAGAGTGGCCTAACGAACCTATTAACCTTCATGGTGCAGGTCATGAATCAGGTACTTTTGAATATTTCACAGAGGTAATTAATGGTAAAAAGAATGCTTGCAGAACAGATTACAATGCAAGTGAAAACGACAACCAATTGGTTCAAGGTGTATCGGGCGATAAATATGCTTTAGGTTTTTTTGGATACGGATACTACGAAACCAACAAAGCAAAATTAAAAATTGTTGCGGTTGATAATGGAAAAGGTGCTATTACTCCTAATGAAAAAACAATTATGGATGGAACTTATGCTCCACTATCTCGTCCTCTGTTTATTTATGTAACTGCTGAAGAAGCAAAAAAACCAGAATCAGCTGCATTTGTTCAATTTTACTTAGACAATGCTCCAACTTTAGTGAAAGAAGCGCACTATGCTGCATTAACTGCCGATCAGTATAAAGCAGAAGCTGTAAAGTGGGATGCTTTTGTTAAAGGATTGAAATAAAAAAGAATAGTATAAATCCTATATTTGGAACCTGCTACCCATGGTAGCAGGTTTTACTGTTAAAAAAGAATATGAAAAGAGTATTGATGATTTGCGCCATAATTACCGTTCTAACTACTGTTGGAATTGTTTGGGTGCTTTTCTCTGAGAGCTATACTTTCTTTCAACATGTTTCAATTTGGGACTTCCTTACCGATACCAAATGGAGTCCGGTTTCTACAGAAAAACATTTCGGTATTTTACCTCTTCTCTCCGGAACTTTACTTACCACTATCATTTCAATGGCCATTGCTGTACCTATGGGTGTAACCATCGCTATTTATTTAAGTGAATACGCACCCAAAAAATTCAGATACTACATTAAACCAATGCTAGAAATTTTGGCTTCGGTACCCACCGTAGTGTATGGTTTTTTTGCCTTAACAGTAGTTACTCCGTTTTTACAAAATTATATTCCCAATCTTTCAGGATTCAATGCTTTAAGCGCCGGATTAGTAATGGGAATTATGATCATTCCCATGATTTCCTCTTTAAGCGAAGATGCATTGTATGCTGTACCTAAATCATTACGAGAAGGAGCATATGGAATGGGATCAACTCGTTTACAAACTTCTTTTCAAGTAATTTTGCCCGCGGCTTCATCAGGTATTATCGTGTCGATCATTTTGGCTTTTGCCCGTGCCGTAGGAGAAACAATGATAGTAACCGTAGCTGCCGGAAATATGGCCAACTTAACTGCCGATCCACGAGAAACAGTTGCTACCATTACTGCATTCATCGTAAATATGTCGACTGGCGACGTACCTCAAGACTCCATTGAATACCAAACTATTTTTGCTGCAGGAGTTACCTTATTTGTTTTCACTTTCATTTTAAATAGCATAAGCTTTCTCATTAAAAAAAGATTCCAAGAAAAGTATGACTAACGCCGATAAAAATAGAATCAAAGACAAGATGTTTGGATACTTCGGTATGGCCTGCACCTTCTTTGGTATTTTTATGCTGCTTATTTTTCTGAGCGATATTGTAATTTCCGGATGGCAAAAAGTTGATTTTGATTTCTTAAGTAGTTTCCCTTCAAGCCGACCAAAAAAAGCAGGAATTTACCCTGCATTAATTGGAACATTATGGATTTTAGGTTTAACGGCAATCATCGCTTTACCTATTGGCATTGCTGCCGGAGTATACTTCGAAGAATATGCGAAAAAAAGTAAAATGGCTAATTTTTTAGAAATAAATTTGGCCAATTTAGCAGGTGTTCCATCCATTATTTATGGATTATTAGGACTTCAAATTTTTGTAAGAACATTAAATTTTGGCACAAGTATTTTATCGGGAGCCTGTACATTAGCTCTATTAATTCTACCCATTATTATAGTATCTACCAGAGAAGCATTGAAAGCTGTTCCCGATAGCATTCGTCAGGCTTCTTATGGAATGGGCGCCAATACATGGCAAACCATTTGGCACCAGGTTTTACCTGCATCTTCAGGTGGAATTATTACAGGAATTATATTAGCCATTTCACGCGCAATTGGTGAAACTGCGCCATTAATTGTTATTGGTGCCGCAACTTATATCACTTACATTCCTGAAGATGCAATGAGCAACTTTACTGTTCTACCTATGCAAATTTACGATTGGGTAGGCATGCCTGAAACTCCAGATGGTGATTACAAAACAATATCATCAGCAGGAATTATCGTCCTTTTAATGATCACTTTTCTTTTGAATGGAATTGCTGTTTTTTTGCGCAACAGATGGCAGAAAAAAGTGAAGTGGTAAAATATTGTTTATGGAAAAATTAAGCATTAAAGAAAAAAAATTAGAGGCCATTAATCTCGATGTTTATTACGGTCAGAAACAAGTTCTGAAAAATGTAAACATTGCTATTAAAGCCAATACAGTTACCGCTTTTATTGGTCCTTCTGGCTGTGGTAAATCAACATTTCTGCGCACTTTCAATCGTATGAATGATTACGTTGAAGGGTTTAGAAAAGAAGGTGATATCATTATTGATGGTAAAGATATTTACCAAAAAATGGTGCGTGTGGAAGAGCTTCGAAAAAAAGTAGGAATGGTATTTCAAAAACCAAATCCTTTTCCAAAAACTATTTTTGAAAATGTTGCTTACGGATTAAAAATTCAAGGCATCAAAAATAAAAAGCTGATTGAAGAAACAGTTGAAAAATCTTTAAAACAGTCGGCATTGTGGGATGAAGTAAAAGATGATTTGAAAAAATCAGCGCTTTCGCTTTCGGGCGGACAGCAACAAAGATTGTGTATCGCAAGAGCTTTGGCTTTAGAACCAAGTATCTTGTTAATGGATGAACCTGCTTCTGCACTCGATCCAATTTCTACTTCGAAAATTGAAGATTTAATTTGGGAGTTAAAAGAAAAATATACCATCGTTATTGTTACGCACAATATGCAACAAGCAGGTAGAATTAGCGATAACACCGCGTTTTTCTACATGGGTGATTTGGTAGAATACGATGAAACAAAAACTATTTTCACCAATCCAAAACAAGAAAGAACTCAGAATTACATCACTGGTCGTTTTGGTTAAACGTATAGTTAACATTGAACATTAAACATTGAACTAATTTATATGTCACATTTAGCAGCAGAATTACAACATCTTAAAGACGAGGTTTTTCAACTTCTTCAGTTGGTGCATTCTCAAATCGAGAAAAGTAAAGAGGCTATCTCTAAAAGCGATCGCGATTTGGCAAGTCATGTGGTAGCAAATGATAAAAGAGTAAATGCATCAGAATTAACTATCGACCGCGATTGTGAAAATATTTTAGCGCTTTACAATCCTGTGGCCATCGATTTACGTTTTGTGTTGGCGTGTATCAAAATGAATCACAGTTTGGAAAGAATTGGCGATAACGCTGAGGGTTTGGCAATGTATGTAAATCATGCTCCAGGCCCATTTCCTCAAGATATTTTAGAGGTATTCAATATTATGCCTGCTTTCGACAGGGTATTGGAAATGTTCTCTCTGATCATGGATTCCTACCGCCAGGAAGACCCAACCTTGGCCAGAAAAGTATTCAATTTAGATGAATTGCTAAATGAATACAACAGAAAAGCAACCAAAATAGCTATTGAGAAAATGAAATCTAATCCTGAAAAAGCAGAAGAGATTTTATACATCATGGGAGCCATGAGAAAGATTGAAAGAATGGGTGACCTTACTAAAAATATGGCCGAAGAAATTATTTTCTACATCGAAGCAAAAGTTTTACGACACATAAAAAAACAATAAACATTGAATCCAGAATTATATAATCTCCTTTATCTCTTAGGCTCGTTAGCTTTTCTTCTTTTTGGATTGAAAATGATGAGCGAAGCCGTTCAAAAAGTATTAGGTGACAACTTAGGAAAAATGCTGAGTTCAACCACTGAAAATCGTTTTACCGGAGTTTTTAAAGGAATGTTTACCACTTCATTGATTCAATCTTCATCGGCTACTATAGTGGTAACTGTAAGCTTGGTAAATGCAGGTATTCTTACTTTATTACAATCATCAAGTATTATTTTAGGAGCTAACATTGGTACCACTATCACTTCCTGGTTGGTAGCTACCATAGGTTTCAAAACAGATATTTATTATGCTGCTTTACCACTTATTGCTCTGGGTGTTCCTTTCCTCTTTGCGAAAAAGAAAAAAGTAAAATTCGTAGGAGAAATCATTATTGGTTTTGCTATTCTTTTTTGGGGATTAGAAATTTTAAAAGATTGTGTTTTTGAATTGCGTCAAAGCAGAGTACTTGAATTTGTAATGAGTAATAACGATCCTTCATTTTTAAATGAAGTTTCCTTTGTGTTAATCGGTGCTGTACTTTCTTTTCTTTTACAATCATCTGCGGCAGCAATAGCCTTTACTCAAACTTTATGTTTCGCAGGAATAATGCCTATTGAAAGTGCGCTGGCAATGGTGCTGGGGCAAAACATAGGCTCTACCATCAATGCAGAAATTGCTGCTTATACCGGTAATGTTCATGCCAAAAGAGCTGCACGAATTCACTCTTTATTTAATTTAATAAGTATGGTTTGGATGATTCTTTTATTAAGTGTCATTACTCCACAAATTAATTTTATTGCTGAAAATATTTTTAATCAGGATAGCATTTACACTAGCAGTGGCGCACCAATGGGCATTGCTGTTTTTCACACTACTTACAATGTGATCAATGTTTTAATTATGATTGGTTTGTTGCCTTATTTGGTTAAACTGGCCACTCAATCGGTAAAATCAAAAGGCAATGCCGATGAAGAATATCACCTTGAGTTCATGAACAGTGGCCTAATGACTTCGCCTGAAATATCCATCACCGAAGCAAAAAAAGAAATGGTGAAATTTGCAGAATTAACCAAGTCGATGAATGCCACTTTTAGAAATTTATTAAAAGAACAAGAAAACAATAATTTCGAAGAACTCATTTTGGAAATGAGAAAAAGAGAAGATCTCACCGATAACATGCAAGAAGAAATTGCCAACTTCTTAACTAAAGTTTCGCAAGGAGAACTTACCGAAGAAAATTCTATTTGTATTCGACGACTCATTGGAATGGTAGGTGATATGGAACAAGTGGGTGATATTTATTACGCCAACGCTCTCATTATGGAGCGCAAAAAAGAAAATAAAGTTTGGTTCATTCAAGAACAAAGAGATATCTTAAATCAAATGTTGGATAAGCTAGATAAAGCTTTTGAGATTTTAATTCAAAACTTAAAAAGCGAATACAACGATGTAACCATAAGTGAAGCAAAAAAAATTGAAGAAGAAATTGATGCCCTTCGCGACAAAGCACAAGAACAACATTTAGATAGTATGGAGAATGGTGCTTACAGCTTTAAAAGCGGATTGTTTTACAAAGACCTTTACGCCAACTTCGAACGTGTGGGCGATTATGTAATGAAGGTGAATGAGGTGATTGCGGAGAGGGATTAGTTTGCTTCTTTTCTAAAGAAGATTGACTACAACACCATCCCACTATAATTCACCGCAATTTCATCCATCACACTTTCCAACTCTTTCGAATTTTCTATGGTTACTAATTTCTGACGGTAATCTTTAATACCAGGATATCCTTTGAAATAATTGGTGTAATGTCGGCGCATTTCTACAATACCCAACTTTTCTCCTTTCCAACGAATTGATGCATCTAAATGGAATTTCGCGGCTTCTACACGCTGCTCTATCGTAGCATCAGGCAAATGTTCACCTGTTTTTAAATAGTGTTTCATTTGATTAAAAACCCAAGGGTTTCCAATACTCGCCCTACCTATCATGATACCATCAACACCATATCTTTCTTTATATAATTTTGCTTTCTCAGGAGAATCAATATCACCATTTCCAAAAATGGGAATTTTCATTCTTGGATTATTTTTTACTTCACCAATGAGAGTCCAATCAGCCTCTCCTTTGTACAATTGAACTCTTGTTCTTCCGTGAATAGACAAAGCTTGAATACCCACATCCTGCAATCGTTCGGCAACATCAACAATGAATTTAGTTTTCTCATCCCAACCCAAACGTGTTTTAACTGTTACAGGTAATTTAGTTGATTTTACTATTCTTTCCGTGAGTCGGATCATCTTGGGAATATCTTGTAAAATTGCGGCTCCACCTCCTTTACAAACCACTTTTTTTACCGGACAACCAAAATTAATATCTATTAAATCAGGATTGGCGGCTTCCACAATTTCAGCTGCTTCCCCCATTGCTTCTATATCTCCACCAAAAATCTGAATACCCACCGGGCGTTCCTGATCGAAAATATCCAACTTCATTTTACTCTTATGCGCATCGCGAATCAATCCCTCTGAGGAAATAAATTCAGTATACATCAAATCGGCACCATGCATCTTGCATAAAGCACGAAAGGGCGGATCACTAACATCCTCCATTGGCGCCAGCAACAAAGAAAAATCGGGAAGCTCTATATTTCCTATCTTTACCATTGAAAGTTAAAAGTACAAAGTAATACGCCAAAAGAAAAGAAAATGAAATTTTCGAAAGACAGTTCTACAGGAGTTAAATTGTTAATGTTATTGATGTTGTTCGCTCTTAGCTTAATACTCACACCTGTTTTAATTTCCATAGTATTTCAATTGACCACCGATTTAGGTATGGAAGAAGTAGGAGAGATTTATGGAAAATTAGATCAAGTGACGACATTAAGTATGAGCAAATTTTCTGATCCCCAAGAGGCAATAAAATATGGATATAGCATTTTACCAAACTACATCTCGAATTTCCATAAAGTAAAATTAGTATCGTGGTTGATGGTAGTGAGTAGTCCAATCAGCTTACTTATTCCTGCAATGATTTATAGTTTTTTATTTCACAGAAATTCTGAACTGCTGAATCTAAAAAAAATTAAAGGAAGAACTTATTTTTACTCCATTTTGGCTTTCTTCAGTTCAATGGCACTTATTGGAATGATTGGGATATGGAATGGGAAATTAATATTTCCAATAGAAAGCATTCAAAAATATATGCTCGATCAGGAAGTTAAAATTGGAATTATACAACAATGTTTTGCACATATGAATTCAGTAAAAGAATTGTTGTTTATTATTTTATTCGTGGGCATTTTAACAGGTATTGCAGAAGAACTTACTTTTAGGGCGGCACTTCAAAACATCATTATTGAAACAAAAATAAATCCGCATTTAGCCATTTTAATTGCAGCTTTTATATTCAGCGCCGTGCACATGCAGTTTTTTGGTTTTTTTGTGCGCTTGAGTTTAGGTTTACTGTTGGGCTACATTTATTATTTCTCCAAAGATATTAAGGCAAGCATTATTTCTCATAGCTTTTACAACAGTTTAATTGTGGTTTTTGCTTACTATGCAGGCAATACAGAAGCGAGTCCTTTAGACAATCTACCCAATGAATTTTTCTTTCAAACTATTATTTCTACAGCCTTTTGCGGATTTTGTTTATGGAAAATTTATTCTTTAAATAAAGAAGAAAATGAATTACCCGCGTTGTAATTCGATCACCGTAATTTCAGGCATTATACCTACTCTACCCGGAAAACCAAGGAATCCGAAACCGCGATTTACATATAAGTATTTGCCTGCATTTTCGTAAATACCAGCCCACTGTTTATAAATGTATTTTACCGGACTCCATTTAATTCCAAACATTTCAATTCCGAATTGCATACCGTGTGTATGTCCGGCCAAAGTTAAGTGAATATGTTTGTCATGATCCAATGTCTCTGCTTCCCAATGTGAAGGATCATGTGATAAAAGAATTTTAAACTGATGGTGATCAACCTCTGCTATTGCTTTTTCTAAATCGCCATATTTTGTAAAACCTCTTTTGCCCCAATTCTCTACTCCTATTAGCGAAATTGACTGTCCGTTCTTCTCAATCTTCACGTGTTCATTCATCAGTAAATTAAAACCCATTTCTTTTTGAATTTTAATTAAACGATTCAAATTTTCTCTTTTAGATTCTTCATTTTTCCAAGAAATATAATCTCCATAATCATGATTTCCAAGAATAGAATACACTCCTTTTTCTGCTTTCAATTTAGAAAATGTGTCGATCCACTCCACCATTTCTACGGCTACATTATTGACCAAATCACCTGTAAAAACAATAATATCACTAGCCTGCTGATTGATCAATTCTACGCCTCTTTCCACTAAGGCTTTATTGTCGAGTGAACCAGAATGAACATCGGAAATCTGAGTTAATTTAAAGCCATGAAAAGCTTCTGGTAAATCTTTAAATTTCAATTGTACTTTATGAACTTTGTAAGCATACTTTCCTTTAATTACTCCGTAAATAATTCCTACCACAGGAAAAACAAGAAGAGCTTGTAATATTTGATGATACAAAACATTTCGATATCCCATACTGAAATCTCCGTTCAGAACAAAAGCATGATAAAGAGCTCTACAGAAACGATAAAGATCCTCCAACATTAAAAATGGCACCAGTAGTAATTTAGGAATGATTGAAATCATAAATAAGGCCATTAACCAATGTAATTTTTTATTGGGACCTTGAGCCATTTTTCCACGAGCAACAAAAAAAACAATCGTTACCAATAAAGCCAAATCTATCAACCAAAATAACCAGGTAGTTAATTCCGATAAAGATTCATTACCAGAAAAAGCTGTAGATACCGAACGGAATGTAAACAGGTCAACCAGTAGCCAAATAACTAAAATAGGAAGTACTCTCATCTTCTAAATCTAAAACTCTAAGCTTTAATTGACAAGTATAAATAGGTAAAAGTGTATGTGGAGTCGGTAAACTAACAAACAAATTAACTTACCTTTGCAAACATGGCCACCGCATCCATTAAAAACATATATGCACTGATTAAGCAATCTTTAAACGGAGAAGAACTTGATTATACACAAGGTAGCATTCGCAAAGCAGTTTTTTTGCTTTCTATTCCTATGATATTGGAATTGAGTTTAGAAAGTGTTTTTGCAATAGTGGATATGTTCTTTGTAAGTAAGTTGGGTGAAAATGCGATTGCAACCGTTGGTTTAACGGAATCGGTAATTACTATCATTTACTCTTTGGCTATTGGAATAAGCACCGCAGCAACGGCCATTGTTGCACGAAGAATTGGTGAAAAAAATCACGAAGCAGCGGCACATGCTGCTGCACAAACAATGACTATTGCAGCTTTACTATCCGTGGTTTCTGGAATAGCAGGAATAATATTCGCAAAAGATATTCTTACAATAATGGGAGCCAGTGATGAAGTGATAAGAGATGGAACCAGTTTCACACAAATTCTATTGGGAGGCAGTGGTGTAATTATTTTTCTCTTTTTAATTAATGGTATTTTCAGAGGTGCAGGAAACGCAGCTATGGCGATGAAAAGCTTATGGGTGGCCAGTGCAATCAATATTATTTTGTGTCCGTTTTTTATTGAATGGTTTGGGTTGAAAGGTGCTGCTATTGCTACGGTAATTGGAAGAGGATCAGGAGTACTATATCAATGCTATCATTTGTATTGGGGAAGTGGAATTATTAAAATTAAATCAACTTTATACAAATGGAATAATTCAAGTATTAAAGCCATTGTAGATATTGGATGGCCGGCAGCTTTTCAGTTTATTTTGGCCAGTGGAAGCTGGATAATTTTAACGCGCTTAGTAGCTGAAAGCGGAGGAACAACAGCCTCTGCCGGATATCAAATTGCCATGCGATGCTTTATTTCATGCATTCTTCCGGCCTGGGGATTAAGTAATGCAGCGGCAACTTTAGTAGGACAAAATTTAGGTGCAAAACAAATTGAGCGAGCCGAAAAAAGTGTAATGCTCACCGTTAAATACAATGTGTATTTTTTAAGTGTAATCACTCTTTTTTTTATTTTGTTTGCTGAACCCATCATTCGATTTTTCACGGCAGAAGAAAAGGTAGTTGAATTTGGAACAATCGCCCTGCGTACTATGGGATCAGGCTTTGTATTGTGGGGAATTGGAATTGTTTTAACTCAGGCATTGAATGGTGCTGGCGACACAAAAACACCCACATGGATTAACTTTTTTTGTTTCTGGATATTTCAATTGCCTATGGCGTATTTCTTTGCCTTTGGAATGGAATGGAAATCACAGGGAGCTTTTATAGCAATACCTTTAACCGATGCTGTAGTAGCTATTTGTGCTTGGTATTATTTCAAAAAAGGAAAATGGAAAAGTATAGAAGTATAAAATTTTATTTTGATTTTTGTTCAATACAAACCAACATTTCCCATGATTGAAATTCATTTTCAAAAAAGTAATGATTCAAACATTATTGAGTGAAACCTGAATAAACCAAAAAAGAAATACTTGTCATCACAAAACTCCAAGCAAGAGCAACAAGAACAAGCACTGGTACTGCGAGTTTATTTTTAGCAAAATACTTAGCCACCAATATAGCACTCAATGGTACAGATATAAAACCCATGGTAGAGGCAATTCCTACCAATCCAAACCTATGTTTCAGCTTCACAATAAACCTGTTTTTACGAGTAAAAGCCTTTTTTTTCTTTTTACTCTTAACGGCTGTAAAAATAACCCTTCCCATATAAAAGAACACAATAGCACCCAAAGCTCCACCAGTAGAGGTAATGATAATGGTAGTCCAAAAAGAATAGCCAGCCGCAACCATACCAATAGGAGTCAATAAAATTTTGACACTACTCAACAACAAAAAAGAAATGGTTTCTAATATTCCGATCTCAAACATTTTCAAAAGTGCGGAATAATAAGCGCTTAAAGAAATTTATGGGCTAAATAGTTGTTAAATATGACGTTGAATAATAATTAAGGTGCTAAAAATGATTTTTGTCAACCCCAAGACGCAGCCAATTAGTTATATTTGCCGTAATTGATAAAGAGCTAAAAAATGAATGCCGACGAAATACAAGTGATACAACTCATAAAAGATTGCAAAAACCATAATCGTCTTGCGCAGGAAACCTTGTATAAAAAGTATTATGCATATGGCTTAACTGTATGTATGCACTACAGCAGCGAGCGATCTGAAGCAGAAGATATACTGATAGAAAGCTTTTATAAGGTGTTTAGCAAATTAGATCAGTTTGATGAAAAAAATAATTTCAAACCTTGGTTTAGAAAAGTAATAGTCAACACTGCCATTGATTATCACAGAAAATACGGTAAAATTAAAACAACAGAGAGCTTATTATATGTACAAGAAGAATCCATTGAATTGACAGGTTTAGATCTTTTGGGTTATGATGATTTACTGGAGCTTTTAAATAAATTACCAACACAATATCGCTTAGTATTTAACTTGTATGTAATAGAAGGTTATTCTCACGAAGAAATTGCTGAAAAACTAGGAATAGGCTTCAGTACATCAAAATCAAATTTATCGAGAGCAAAAATGCAACTGAGAAACGCTTTGCTTCCGATGACCAATAAAATAGCAAATCATGGATAAAAAAGAATTATCTGACCTATTTAACAAAAGCATTGAATCTGAAAGAGATTACCATGCAAGTAAAGTAGGTTGGGAAAAAATACACCAACAATTAGATAACGATGGTGCAAATCGTCGTAAAAAATTTCTAAAGGTTTTACCTTGGACCATTGCTGCCTGTTTACTCGGATTAAACTTATTATCAATTTACAATCAAAATAAAACCAATGATTTAATTCAGGATTTACTTGCTCAAAATAATTCAGTAACCCTTCGGAATAAAAATAAAATTCAGGTAATTCACGATACACTTTTTCAACAAAAAATAGTGTACGTTAAAACAATTGCTGAGGAGAAAGAGGAAATAAACACTGAAAACATAAAAATCAACTCTCCATTATCTGAAAAACATAAAACAAATAATTACCCTCTGCTTCAAGAAACTTCTGCTAAAAGTGAAGCATTAAACACTATTGCTGCAAATGAAATCACAAAAGAAGTTTTAAAATTAACCGAAGCAACAAACGAAATTTCAGTAAGAGAGAAGGATAGTACATTGAATATAGCAACAACTATTAGCGAAAACGTTGATGATTCAATTGCAGGATCTCTTGATAAAAAAGAAGAAAAAAAGATTCATCAAAAATTAGGTCAGGAATTAGGTGCTTCTGTTGGAACCCTATTTCCTCATCAGGGAAATGTAGAAGTACAAATCGGATTTCGTGGCGGGTTACATCATAATCTGATTTTATCCAGAAACTTACAATGTGAAAGTGAAATCAGCTACAACTCCTTATATTTCTATAGTAGGCAATTTGAAAACATGATTGGTATTCCGCATAAAACAGCCCCAATAACCGGTTATACTTTATCCAGTGCTTACACTACATTATCCTCCTTAAATCTTCAGGTTGGTTTAAAATACTTACTTCCCGTAAAAACAAAAATTAAACCCTACGTTGGCTTAGCTTATGGTTTTCGCTATGTTTTACCCAACGTAGTAATTTACAATTTTAAAAACGGTGATAATCATGAAATTAAAGAAGAAGACTCTTATCCACAAAGGGTTTTCATTTGGAATAACTTCATTCCATCTGTTGGATTCATTAACTCTTCATACAATCGTTGGAATTGGTATATTTGTGCTCAATACTTTATTAATAATAATGTAAAAGTGAATTCAATGCCTAATTATTTTGGTGTTAATTCTGGCATTAATATAAAAATATAAACTCACGCAGCCTTTGCTGAAAACATAACGTACTGGGACTATAATACAATTGAATATTTTACTGATGAAAGCATTTGACAAAAAGAAATTAAAATACACTTCGAAAGACACCCCCGATCATATCTTAAAACAAATAAAAGCTCGTTCTGATAAATATTTTGAAAACAAAAAAGAAGGCAAAAATGCCGGCCCTTTGTTGTGGATTAAAGCTTTTGTTTTTCTTGCGATTTTTGGAGCTGCGTTTTATACCACTTTCCAAATTGACTCTTTTATAATTCTTTGTTTATTGTATTTAACCATGGGAACTTCCTTGCTTTTGCTGGGAATTAATTTGGGCCATGACGCTGCTCACCATTGCATCACAGGAAATAAAAAAATTGATGATTTGCTTTTTCAATTTTCTTTTAACATTAATGGAATGGGAAGCTACTACTGGCAAATAAGACACAACAGCTCTCATCATATTTTTCCCAACGTATTGAATTACGATTCGGATCTTGAAACAACCAATTTATTACTACTACATTCTAGTCAGAAATCACACTACTGGCATAAATTTCAACATATTTATGCTACTTTTTTATATATGCTTTCCTCCATTCTTTGGATCCTTTTTATCGATTTCACTTTCTTCTTTAAAAAACAACAAGCCAATTTAAATTTCAAAAAATTTCAAGCTTATGAACTAGCAAAAATGGCTGTGATTAAGGTAAATTATTTGGTAATTTTTGTTGCCTTACCCATTTACTTCTCTTCCTTTTCCACATGGCAAATAATTAGTGCATTTTTAATTATGCATTTTTTAGTTTCGGCATTTTTAACCTATACCTTTTTTATATCACATCATGTGCAAGAGGTACCCTATATTGCAGCGGAAGAATCAAAACAATTGGTAGATGATGCATGGGTGCATCATCAAATAATAACCACCATCGATTTTAACGCCGATAGTCCTGTAGCAAACTTTATTTTCGGAGGATTCAATTTACATATTGCACACCACATTTTTCCTGAAGTTTGTCATACACACTACCCCGAGTTAACTAAAATTATTAAAGAAGTACTTGCCGAAAATAAATTAGATTGGTATCAAAGTTTTAGTTTTTTCGAAGGTGTTAGCTCACATATCAAACACCTTAAAAAAACGGCAGAAGAAATTATTGAAGAACAAGATTTACAAATCTCACAATCCTATTAACTACCTACAATTCCAAGTATAACATGATCTCTATTGTAATTTGCACACTTAACGAAGAACATTATCTTCCAAAACTACTAGAAAGCATTAAACTTCAAGACGGTGTTAAGTATGAAATAATAATTGCCGATGCTGGTTCTGATGACAAAACCGGAGAAGTTGCTTTAAAGTACAAAGAGCAAGGAATGCCCATCAATTTATTGGTATTAAAAAACCTGCGAAATATTTCCGCACAAAGAAATAAAGGTGCCGAGGCAGCGATCTACGATCAGCTTCTGTTTCTTGATGCAGATGTAGTGTTACCAAAAAACTTTTTGAAAATAGCTTTGGAAGAAATACAAAAAAAAGGAATTAAAGTGGGCGGCACCAAAATATATGCAGCTGAAGATAACTTTTATTACAAATCATTGTACTGGAACTACTCCAATATCTATTTACCTGTACTAAGATTATTTAAACCGGCAGTACATGGTTGCTGCATTTTTTCAACCAAAGGAATACATCAAAAAATAGGTGGTTTTCATGAAGGAGTTATTTTTGAAGATTACCGATACGGTGTTGATGCTGCAAAATATTATCGTTCTAAATTATTGAGAAAAACTGCTGTTAAAACTTCTGCAAGAAGATTTTACAATGCAACCTTTAGAAGTATGATAGAGCTTTTCTTAGCGGGTATTTATTCCATTTTCAGAGCAGGTATTGAAGGCAAATACATGAAAGGGTATTTCAAATTAAGTGGTAAACATTCTGCTCCAAAATATTAATAAAATTAACCCGTTCCTGACCATAAAAAAAGTAAGAAGAACAAAAAAGATATTCTTTATATATGGGAATATTTTTATTTTATTCCTGCTCTTAAGCAACAGCATTCATGCCCAAAACGATAGTATTCCTCAGGTTGATCTTATTGATTTAACTCGAAAAGCCTTTAGAATCAAAGAAAAAAAAGATACACTAAAGCAAAAAGACACTCCCGTTTATTTCTCTGTATTACCCTGCATAGGTTACGCCATTCAAAATGGTATCTCTGCTGTTCTCATTTCCAATACTTCTTTTTATTTGGCAGATACTACCGACAATATCTCTACTGTTAGTTTAATCGCAGAATATACCGAGTATAAGCAAACAATGGTGCCTATCAATATTAGTATTTGGACTAAAGCCAATAAATGGAATCTTGTGGGAGATTGGAGATTTTATGATTACAATGTTTTTAATTACGGATTAGGTGGAAATACAAAAATAAGCAGTAAAGAACCCGTTTCATTCAATTATATAAGAGTATATCAATACGCATTAAGAAGAATTGCAAAAAATTTCTTGGGTGGTATTGGTTACAATTTAGATCATCATTGGAACGTACTAAGAACGGATCCAAGTGCAAATCCGAATAGTGATTTTTTAAAATACGGATACAGCAAAACCACTACTTCTTCTGGTTTGTCGGCATGCTTATTATACGACAACAGAAAAAACTCAAATACACCCATAGCTCACGAATATTATGCAAACGCTGTTTTTCGTTCAAACCATACTTTTTTAGGAAGCAATCAAAATTGGCAATCACTAATGTTTGATTTACGCACGTATTTTAATCCCACAAAAAAATCAAAAAATGTAATAGGCTTATGGGGAATTGCCTGGTTTACCTTAGCAGGAAAACCTCCTTACTTTGATTTACCAAGTATTGGCTGGGATGCTTACACTAATGCCTCCAGGCAGTTCCGACAAGGACGTTACATTGGAAATAATTTAGTGTATTTAGAAAGTGAATACCGATTCAATATTAGCAAAAACGGACTCTTCGGTGGTGCCGTGTTTGCCAACGCACAAAGCGTATCGAATTGGCCCGATAATAAAATGAAAAATATTATTCCTGGTATTGGTATAAGCCTGCGTACCAAATTAAACAAAAAATCAAACGTAAATTTGATCACTAGCTATGGCATTGCAGGTGATGGATCAAGAGGTTTTTTCTTTAATTTAGGTGAAGTGTTCTAAATATCTCTGTTCTGTGATTAAAAAATCACTTACTAAATTCATAATCCCTCTCCACCTGCTCTAAAACTCACTGAATTATGGGTAAATGGTGCAATCAGACAAAAAGAGCAATTGCAAAAACTGGTGTTTCCTGAAGGAATTTCTTATAACCGTGAAAACAACACAGTTCGAACATTTAAAGTAAGCGACTTTTTTCGAGGAATCTTTGAATTGTCTAAGGGTACAGGGGAAATAAAAAAAGGGACTTCCCCTTTTTTATCAGGTAAGTCCCTTTCAGCGGAGAGGGCGGGATTCGAACCCGCGGTACCTTGCGGTACACAAACTTTCCAAGCTTGCACGTTCGGCCACTCTGACACCTCTCCTGTTTTTTAAGGATTACGAAAATACGAAATATCTTTACACCATCGTCATTTCACCACGCAACGATTGTTGCAAGCGAGTATCGACATCGGCTTTAGAACTATAATTGCCCATCACATGCATCATTTTTGTAACTGCTGCTACTGATGTTATATCATGACCAGAATGCACTTCCATTTTTCTTAAATCTTCGCTGGTAGCATATCTTCCCAACTCCACTCTTCCTTTGATACACTGCGTTACCACCAATACGTGAACTCCTCTTGCCGCCAATTGATTCAAACCTGCCAATAAATGCTTCTCTTGCGGAATATTTCCTGTTCCGTAAGTTTCTAAAACCAATCCACGTAAATATTGATTGTCAAAAACACTTTGAAAAACCT
Organism: Flavobacteriales bacterium; assembly: GCA_023251075.1. Taxonomy (GTDB): domain Bacteria; phylum Bacteroidota; class Bacteroidia; order Flavobacteriales_C; genus JAHEZL01. The sequence continues at coordinate 22,796 of JAHEZM010000029.1, forward strand.
TGGCTGAAAAGCCAGGAAAAACTTTAAGTAAAGCTACATCCTGACTCAATTTATCGCGAAAAGAAAATGGAGTGGTACTTTTATGCACTAAAGATTCATTCAATTTAAAATGCACTCCCACCTCTGCTAATGCAGGAAAATTAGGCGACATAAAAGCATCGAAATTTTCGGCATTTGCTTTTATCGTTCTATTGGCGCGAAATAAACTGTTTTCAAAATACACACACACTTCAGGAAAAACAGCATTACCCTTTGCATCATGCATGGAAGCCAGTTCAATGGAAGTCAATATATTTTCTTTGGCATCGCTTCTTAATAAACCAATAGGCAACTGCGAGCCCGTAAAAATTACTGGTTTAGATAAGCCATCAAACATAAAGCTCAATGCTGATGCGGTATAGGCCATAGTATCAGAACCATGTAAAACCACGAAACCTGAATATTTTTCATAATTATCGGCCACCGCTTTTCCAATCATTTTCCATTCATCGGGACCAATATTCGAAGAATCCAAAGGCTTTTCGAATGCAGAAATAGATTCAATAGGAAAATTAAATTTCGATAACTCGGGAATAGAGACCAATAAATTTTTAATGTCGAAAGGGAGTAAAGTTCCGTTACCCGAATCAATCATTCCTACTGTTCCTCCGGTATATATGATTAAAATTGATTTGCTCATAATAATAAATTAAATAGTGAAAACCTGATTCGAATTTGCTGTTGTTGTATTGGCAACTTCATCTAAAGACTTGCCATAAATATCGCACAACTTCAATGCTACTAGCTTAACGTAAGAAGATTCATTTCGTTGCCCCCGGTGCGGAACGGGAGGTAAATAAGGTGCATCTGTTTCGAGAACAACATGCTGTAAATCTACATTTTTCAATACTTCCGGAAGATTTGAATTTTTGTAGGTTACTGTTCCACCAATCCCCATTTTGAAGCCATAAGAAATAATTTTTTGCGCTTCTTCCACCGATCCTCCAAAACAATGAAAAATTCCTTTTAAGCCTTCGCGGTATTCCTCATCTAAGATTTGAAAAATTTCCTGCAGTGATTCACGCGCATGGATAATGATGGGTAATTTCAATTCCACGGCCCAACGAATTTGATTACGAAATGCTTCTTGTTGCTGAACAAAAAAAGTTTTATCCCAATGTAAATCAATACCAATTTCACCCACTGCAACGTATTTACCTTCACGCAATTCTTTTTCAATAACAGCCAATTGCTCTTTGTAATCTTCTTTTACATAACAGGGATGCAAACCCATCATAGGAATAAATAAATCGCTATTTTTTTCTACCAAAGCTTTTACCTCCCGAATGGAAGACACATCAACATTGGGCAAATAAATTTTAGAAACACCGTTTTCTTTAGCACGTGCCATTACCTCTTGAATATCAGATTGAAAATCTTCCTGATAAATGTGGGCATGGGTATCAATTAAATTCATAAAGCTAAAATAGTCATTCCAAAATGTGATTGCTTTATTTTTGAGTACAAAAATTTCGCAATGACAAAGTACCGCCCTATATTTAAAAAATGAAGAGGTTTTTAATCATAAGGTTCAGTTCTATTGGAGACATTGTACTTACAACTCCGATAGTGCGCTGCTTGAGAAAAAAATTTCCTGGCGCACAGATTCATTATCTCACAAAATCGGCTTTTGCTCCTATTTTACAAGCCAATCCAAATATTGATAAAGTATTCTCTTTGGAAGGATCTGCAAAATCAGTAATCGAAAAATTAAAAAAGGAAGAATACAACCATATCATTGATCTTCACAAAAATTTCAGATCAAAAAAAGTGATTTTAAGTCTGGGTATTAAATCAACTTCCTTCAGAAAACTGAATGTAGAAAAATTCATGATGGTAAAATTCAAAATGAATTTGTTGCCTAAAATTCACATTGTGGATCGCTACTTTGAAGCAGTAAATATTTTAGGCGTAAAAAATGATAAAGAGGGACTTGATTTTTTTATTCCCGAAAAAGAAACTATTTCAAAAAACAATTTGCCTCCAATATATAATGTTTTGGTGGTAGGGGCGGCACACAACACAAAATCTCTTACTGAAAAACAATTGATTGAAATAGCTCAAAAAAGTGTTCTACCTATTGTTTTAGTAGGTGGGAAAAAAGAAAAAGAATTGGCAGATAAAATCGTTTCACAAGTAAAAGAAAATATATTTAATACTTGTGGGGAAATGAATTTATTTCAATCGGCAATTGCAATAAAAAATGCCAACTGCATCATCACCCCCGATACGGGAATGATGCATATTGCTTCCAGTTTCAAAAAGAGAATAATAAGTATTTGGGGAAATACTATTCCTGATTTTGGGATGTATCCTTATTTACCCAACAACAAAGATTTACATACAAGCTTTGAAGTAAAAGATCTCAGTTGCCGACCATGCTCAAAAATCGGATTTAATGAATGTCCCAAAGGACATTTTAAATGCATCAATAATATTGATCTGGATGGAATTGTGAGGGAGATGAATTCTTAAAAAATTTACCCCACACTCAATTTAAAACCTCTACCGTGAACATTTACAATTTCAATGGTAACATCATCTTTTAAGTATTTTCTCAACTTAGTGATATATACATCCATACTTCTGGCGTTGAAATAGCTATCGTCTTTCCATATGTGATTCAAGGCCACAGATCGTTCTAAAACTGCATTCGTGTTTTCACTTAACATGCGCAACAATTCTGATTCTTTACTGGTTAATTTTTGATCACCCGATGGACCTTTCAATAAATTATGGTCATAATCAAATTGATATCTGCCAATAGAAAAATTTCTTTTTTCTGAATTGGCGGCAGGAACACCTGCTTTAGTTCTTCTTAACACAGCTTGAATTCTCGCCAACAATTCTTCCATTGTAAATGGTTTAGTGATATAATCATCGGCCCCACTGCGAAACCCTTCCAGCTTATCTTCTTTTAAGGAACGTGCAGTAAGAAATATAATAGGAATTTGTTTGTCGGTATTTCTAATTTCTTTTGCCAAAGTAAAACCATCTTTTATAGGCATCATGATATCTAAAACACACATATCATATTTGTTGGCCAAAAAAGATTTGAATCCTTTGTCGCCATCAACTTCCAGGGTTGTTTCATACCCTTTTGCCACTAAGTAATCTTTCAATAAATTACCCAAATTGCGGTCGTCTTCAACCAGCAATAATTTAATTTTTTCTGTGCTCATGATTTTGATTTTTTGGAATAAATAAAACAAATGTGCTACCTTCTCCTAACTGACTTTTCACTTGAATTTCGCCTTGATGTTGATCGACAATCGCCTTCACATAACTCAATCCTAAACCAAAACCTTTTACATCATGTAAATTGCCAGTATGAACCCGATATAATTTTTCAAATATTTTTTTCTGATCATCTTTGGCGATACCAATTCCATTATCGCTGATTGAAATAGCCATTCCCGATTCTACATTTTTAGTAGAAATATGAATGATTGGTTTTTCTTTAGAGTACTTAATCGCATTATCAATTAAGTTAGAAATAGCATTAGCAAAATGCACTCTGTCGGCCTCCAACATGGAGTCTTCTGCTTTATAATCTACCATAACCTGACCTTCACAAGCTTCCAATTGCACTTCATATCGCGCCACCACACTTTGTATAATTTGGTGTATATCCAATTCTATTTTTTGCAATTTAAAATCAGGGCGATCCCATACGGCCGATTGCAAAACATTTTCTACCAATGTGCCCAATCTTTTGTTTTCTTCATTAATTACATCAACATAGTGCTCTAATCTTTCTTCATTTTTAGGAATATCGCGATCTTTCAAAACTTCACAAGCCAAAGAAATGGTAGAAATAGGTGTTTTTAATTCGTGTGTCATATTGTTAATAAAATCATTCTTCACAATTGCCAGTTTCTTTTGTTGGAGAATAACATTCAAACTATACCAAAAAACAAAAACGATAGTAGCAATGAATAAAATAGATATAGCCACCACACCACTCATCGATTGCAATAAAAATCCTTTTTCACGTGGAAAATAAATACTTAAATAACTTGGGTAAAGAGAGAACTCACCCGGGAACATTTTAATTTTGTATATACTTTGAATAAGTTCTTTATCTACTGCGTCTTTTTCTTTCAATAAAACTCCATCCACTTTAGATACCACACCAAAATTTACTGCAGTTGAAATTCCAACTCTATTCAATTCCTCTTCTAGTAACAAACGAACAATTTCCGGATCAATTCTATCTTCCACCCGCAAATTCTGCATATTCATTAAATCATTAATAATTTCACTCACCATGGATGCCTTTTGACCAGCATTGTTAGGGAAATCAACTTTATGCGTTTTATTGATTTGCGCATATTGTCGGTCATTGAAACACTGCTTTAAAATTTCCTTGCGATCTCTTCTGATGGTTTGCCCGTCGGCAGTAACATAATATGAAATTCCCTCTTTTTTGGTGTTGACATTTGTAAGATTAAAACAACAGGAATCACCTGGAGCCGTAATATCAATAAGGAGTGCCGACATATCTGCCGGAACTCTTCCATTCAAATTATGATTTTTGATGTAGTTCGCTGCCTCAATTTTTTCGATATTATATACCACTGTATGCAGTACGCTTCCTACATTTTCTCCAAACTGTTGTTCTTTAATTTCAATGGCCGATTGTACCCAATAAAATTGAATTGCTGTGAGGCCCACGAGGGCAACAGTCATAATTAACACCAACGTTTTTATGTATCTAATTTTCACAGTTTAAAGCAATGGAAGTAAATGTAGTTGAAAGCTATAAAGGAATAAAGAAGTTAACAATTATTAGGAAAAGAATTATTGAACAAAATGAATACTTTGTATACTTTAAAAACGCAGCATAAAAAAGGGCGAGTATCAACTCGCCCTTCCAATATAATTTTTTATTCTATTTCATTATTAGTTTAAATACTCTACAGCAACAATATCCTCTTTTTTTACAAGGTGTTTTAATCGGCGAATAGCTTCAATTAATAATGCAGGGTTATCGTTACTTATTTTTCTCATTTCGCTCGAATCAGCGAAATAATAATCCATTTTTTTCTTATTAGAATTATACACTGCCCAAACAGTTCCAAATACTTTCATTCCGTTTTTGAATTCTATCCGTGGGTAACGGTGCTGGTAGTTTAAATTAAAGTCTTCCATACGCAGTGATTTAAGTTTATAAAACATGCCGGAGATGATATAGCAACTACTATGCTAATTTAACGCAGAAGTGTTAGATCAGTTGTGTATTGCAACTGTGTATTTACTAACAAAAAAAGGAAGGGTGTTGATAACCTTTGTTCAAAAATTATCGATCTAAAATGTTTTTAATATTTGGCTTAAAGTAATTGGGGCCTTTCATTACTTTTCCATCTTCGCGATAGATAGGTTTTCCATCGGCACCCAACTTCGACATATTACTTCTTTGAATCTCGTCAAAGACTTCTTCTATTTTGTATTGTAATCCATGTTTAAGCATAGTACCAAACAAAATATACAATTGATCTCCTAATGCATCGGCAATTTCAACCAAATCTCCTTGATTGGCCGCATCTAAATATTCTTCATTCTCCTCCTTGATCAAATCGAATCGAAGTTGAATTTCTTCTTTGGTTAATTGTGTGGTAGGTTCTTCGTTGTTTTGAATTCCAAAAGCTTCGTGGAATTCTTTTACCTTATTTATTTTATTCAATAAACTCATAACCGTAAAATAAATATTGTTACTTACCCAGTTCTATTCCTTTCAATTTTGCCGGAACAGTTTCCATATCAAAGAAAAATCCTTCAGCGAATCCAACTTCCCAAATATCTTTATCACCTATTAACTCTATTTCTATCACTTGCTCTTCAGGCGTTTTATCATGATCAAATGAAAAAATAAGAGAATTTGACACAATTACTTCTTCTTTAAAATTATCTCCCTCTACCGTAATTATCTTGCAGTTAGGAATCTCAAATGTTTCTTGATTTCCTTCCCCATCAAAAAGATTAAGAGGAAAAACAGCTACATCACTTACTGTTATTTTAGTAACCGGAACTTCCGGATTTGAAGAAAAGGAATGTTCTCCTGAATTGATTGAAATTTTTGCTTGCACGGTTCTTTTTTTTCAAAGATAGCAGAAACAAAAAAAGCGGCAAGAAAACTTGCCGCTTATTCTGTATTTAATTTGATTAGTCGCGAATTAACTGAACAAACCCTGTCTGTTCATATTCAGCCATACTAGAATCTTTATAACGCACTACCCAATAGTAAACCCCTGGAGAAGCAGGTAGTCCCTGGAAATTGCCATCCCACACCGGCAGTAAATTTTTGGATTGAAAAACTCTGATTCCCCATCTGTCATACACAATGAAATCTACCGAAAGAATATTATCCATAAAGCCCTTGTAATTTCCATCCCAAATGGAATCCATTTGATCATGACACACTTTAAATAAATCGTTGTATCCATCATTATTCGGGGTCATTACATTCGGGAAACACAATTTAGTTGGTTTACAATAATTTGTTATCACCGCTGTATCTTTTGCTACGCAATTGAAGTTATTGGTCACTGTTACTATAAGATTTCCAGGTACAGTTAATATGCCTTTAACACCTAACTGACCGGTTGACCAAGTAATAGTTTTATAATTATTTGGTAGCGTAAATGAATATTTTTCATGTCCTACAAAACATACTGAAGTATCTGGACCAACATCAACAACCGGTAAAGCATGCACTGCTGCCGATACCGTATCACCTCCAATACAACCTCTGCCATCCATTACTAAAACACCATATAATCCACTTCCAGTTACAGTTAAAGTAGATGTAGAAGAAATTCCACCATACCATTGATAAGTAACAGGAGCTGAAAAAGGACCATATTTAGCGGCATCCAAAACTACTGTTTGATCGGCACAAAAATCTTTTGGCCCACCCAAATCAACATGTAAGGTATCACCCATACTCACAAAAGCAAAAGCAGTGTCTTTACAACCATTAGCATCGGTTACCAATACCCAATATTGTGTATTTGGAACACTCACATTTAAAGTGGCAGTCGTTGCTCCTGTATTCCATTCATATTGCGACCAGGAAGGAGGAGAAGGAATTAAAATGATGCCTGAACCACCTGGGCAAACACTGGTATCTTGTAAACTAACCACAGGCAGGAGATTAATAATAATGATATCGGTAGCTGAATTAGTACAAGTAGTGGTTGGATCGGTATAAGTATAAGTAATTGTATCTGGTGAAGCACCTAACATTGGATCAAAAGTATTAGCAGAAACACCATTTCCACTGTAGGTTCCTCCCACCGGAGAGCCACCAGTTAAAGCAAATGGAGCCAAATCAATACAAACACTACTATTTGGTAATGTTAAAGTTACCGTAGGAAGTGGATTAACTTTAATAGTATCGGTTGCCGAATTTTTACAAGTAAATGCATCGGTATATTCATAAGTAATTGTTTTTGTTCCAGCAGTAGCTGAAGAAGGAGAGAATATTCCACCACTTACACCCGGACCAGAATAGGTTCCACCCAAAGGAGAACCACCAGATAAAGCAAAAGCCGGAGCATCAATACATATAGTCGCCACAGGAATATCCAAAGTAACTACAGGTAAATCATGAACATTTAAAGTAGCATGAGCTGAATCGGTACAACCAGAAGCCGTTAAGGTATAAGTCAATTGTTTTGCTCCTGCGCCACCTGCATTTGCAGGATCAAAATTTCCACCGGAAACACCCGGGCCAGAATAGGTTCCGCCAGATGGAGAACCGCCACTTAAAGCAAAGGCTGCCTCATTAATACAGGCATCAGCATCAGCCAATACAAAAGTAACAACAGGTAAAGGAGTAATTGTTAAATGAGCTGTGTCACTACCCGTACAACCATTTAAGGTTACCGTAACAGTATATTTTCCAGCAGTAGAGGTTAATAATGTTTGTGAAGATCCGGTGATTGCACCAGGGCCCACCCATGAATAAGGATTATAACCGGCACCCGCATCGAAAGTCCATGCAGGATCACCAAAACATTGAGTGTGATCAGCAACATTAGGTGTAGGGGCTGCTTTAACATTAAAAGATTGTTCAGAGTACTGAGTACAGCCACCACCAGGTAAGGGGTTTAAAGTATATCTCACCGTGAATGCACCTGCGGTATTCGACTTGAAAGTTGTTCCTGTAATCGATCCGCCAACTCCCGACACGATAGACCAATTTCCTGTTCCTTGAGCAACGTAAGCAGATAAATCTAAATTATCACCCGGACAAATATCACCAATCGGATTCGTAGATACTGGAGGACAACAAACCGTAACTGTGATAGTAACAGAGTCGGTAGTCATACACGGAGGATTGCCATAATATACTTTTACAGGCCAGGGCCCAGCACCCGATCCTGCACCAGGATCAAACATCCCTGAATTATTTACAAACCCTGAAGGAGATGAAGACCAAACTCCTCCTGGAGGAGCTGCTACAATTTGAAATGCAGCATCGTTATCGCATACATTAAGTGATGCGGGATCGGTAATAACACCCACCTGGCTACCAGCACCACCAGAATTAATAAACATTTGAGGTAAGCCAGAACTTACTGTAGTATTGGTTGCAAAACCATTAAAATTATAACCAATAGAACCCAAAGTAAGGTTATTTGGATCATCAATCACTGCTAATGAACTGCTATTTTCGGCATGATGCTTACCTACATATAGTTTACCATCTTTACCACGTTCGATATCTCCCCAGAAATGACCGGTATTTTCTACTGTTTGTACCGTTGCTGTACTTAAAATATATCTTTTCATTTTTGCAGCATTTGCACCATTGTAATAAAGAATATTACCATCTGGAGAAAATTCACAACCATACCATCCTGAAGTAACATCGGCAGAAACCATGTTACTTAAAACTCCCGTGGACGCATTAAAATCATAGATATATGCACCTGCACCACCAGCACCTGAATTTTGCATACAAAAAGCAATTTTTTTTCCATCAGGTGTAAAGTCCATAGATCCCCTGGTATTATTCACTGAATTCACCAAATTTGGGGTTATTGTAGTAGTTACAGGAGCGCCGAAACCAGCAGAAGTCAAAGGATAAGCGTAAAAATTTTGACCAGATCGAGCATGAACCACAATCCATGTTGTATCGCCACAAGGAGATCCATAAGCAGCCATTGCTTCCGACATCATAGGATTACCCGCATCCACCAATTTATCTATTTGACCTGCAACCAAATTACCTTTTGGGGAAGGTACAGTACCATTTCCAGGCAGTGTCATATCTAAGATAGAGTACCTAAAGCCATTCACATTATTACTTACTGTTTCACCCACAGTTAAAATATAAAACCTTGTAGTACTGCCTGGTTCATTTACAACCAAAACACCATTAATACTACTTCCGGAAATAGTTGCTGGTTCATTTGGCCCAGTGAGTTTTCCTGCACCGTTAGTTGGACTGGTATAAGCAGCCAATGCCGGCATTAATGCATTTCCTTTATCAAAAACCTCAATACCATCAGTATAAAATTTCACATTTCCACTACCATCACTCAACACACTTATCGCTTCATAAAAACCTTTAATTCCATTGTTTTTTTGTACCGGAGAATTACCAGGGCCAGTAAAACTCAAACCATTATTACCACCCCATAAGCCACCAAAATACCAAACTTCTGTTTGGGCAATAGTTACCATTGTTAGCAAAGAGAAAAGCAAAGTAAATCGCAACGATTTCATACAATTAAATTTGAGAAAATATTTAGAAACACTCCATACCCGCATAATAGAACAAAACCGCAACACCAAATGTTACAAGAACAAAGCAATACAATTAAATTCGACCCAATCAGTAACAACCAAGACTTAAAAAAAGCCAATCGTTGCCCAAAAGTAAAAAATATTTTGCTACAAGAAATTAAAATCGGGCCGTTTCCAAAGAGTTTCTTACATTTGCAGCGATTCAATAAAAAGTTAAATATGAAAGATCCAAAAGCCATTCAATTGCTAGATGAATTAATTAAATCGTCTGAGCAAAATTTTGATGTAGCTAATATCGCTACGAAGCTTACAGAAATAAGAACCTTTGCTTTGAAGGAAGAAGACCCATTGGTGGTAAAACTGCTTCGATTATCAAAAGAATATATCGAACAAAACAATGAATTCGATTTAGTTTTTGAAGGTCCGGAAGAAGAGGAAAACAAATTCATTTACTTCTTAAACTTGATCAAAGGATCAGAAAATAAATACAATCGTGAAGAATTAGCCGAAATCAGAAATTTATTGATGGCTTAACAATAAAGTAACCAAAAAAGCCCCTTGATCAGCAAATCAAGGGGCTTTTTAATTTAAAGCTGACGTAAATATTCATTTAGTGTAATCTCCTCCGGAACATTGAATTTCTCACGCAATCGAGACTTCCGTTTATCTAAGGCATTAATAGAAATATTCAATAAATTACAAATGTCTTTGTTGCTTTTCCCCATTCTTATATAAGTGCACATCAATAGCATGGATTCTTTAATTTTGGGATCAACAGCCTTTATTTTTTCCAGATAGTCGTTGTGCTCCTTATTAAAATGCACCTGAAATTCCAGCCATTTTTTCTCCTCATCTCCTTCTGAATTGTTTAGTGAATATTCCAATCCTTTAATTTCTGAACGCATGGCACGAGGATCGTCCAACTTTTCCATCAAGCCTTCTAACTTATCTGATACATGTTCAAACAATTCTTTTTTCTGAGAATAATTTAAAGCGATGAACGACAATTCCGTTTCTTTTTCTTGTAATTCTTTTTGTAAAAGTTCGGCTTTATGCAGGTTCTCCTGAATCAACAATTCACGTTTCTTCTCTTCTTCCATTTTTTCTTCCAACCTCTTCAGTCGTTTTTTCCAGAGCTGAGAACCAATATAAATGGTTATAACAATGAGTAGAAAATAAATTATTTTGGCTAAAATGGTTCGGTACCATGGCGGTAAAATACTGAAGGTATAAGCCGATTCTCCTAAAACCTGAAAACGGCGAACTGCTTTCACTTTAAATACATAATCACCCTCATGCAAATTGGTAAATTCCTTGAAGTGAACTTTCTCCATTTTTTTCCATTCTCCTTCTCCATCCTCTTCTAACATCACATACCAATCAATATCATAGAAATTTTCTAATCCGGAAAAAGAAAAATAAAATCGCAAATCATTAGATGCATAAGGAATAGATAAACTGGATAGATCCAATAAACTATCATTACTCATCGATTGAATTCTGCGCACTTCCACTTTACCATAATATTTCTGTTGAGAATGGTTGGTACCAATAATAAATCCATCAGGAGTTCCTACTAAATACCTATCCTCTGCTATCTCTGCTATCCATTCCGAATTCCCAATCAATTCAATTTTTATAGTATTGAGTAAATGAGTACTATCAATACTATAAACACCATTATTCTTTTTGATAACTAGAGGTGCCCGTTGATCTATTGTGTAAAGCAAGCCATCCTTAATCTTTCTAATCCTGTCGAAAACCAATCCTTCCATCATCGGAAACTTCATCAAGTACTGATTTTCCACTTTATATATACCTCCTTTAGAGGCCACCAAAATGGTATTATCATCTTTCACCAACTCGGTAAAATAATCTCTCGATAAATTCAATTTTTTGCAATAATCGTCCATCACCAAAACCTTGGTAAAATCCTTATCCATTTGCAAACGATACAATCCTGTTGAACCGCTGGTTACCCATAAAAAACCATTATCGTCAAATTCAAAAGTTCTACCCTGCTCTTTATACCCCGCCAATGCATGAGAAAACAACCATGCCTTACCATTCCATTTGTAAACATCAATTCCCGAATAGGTTCCTACTAAAAATAAATCCTTTCTGCCCGGCACAGCTTTAAATACCCAAGCACCTCGCCAACTATTGTTAGATATTACTTTAGCATTAGCACCACTGATTTCGTAGACATCTTTTTGATCAGAGCAAAAAACTCTACCCTGATGGTAAAACAAACTGCGAACAAAAGCTTGAACTCCTTGTATTTTTTGGTATTTAGAAATGTGTGTATCAGAAGAAAAAAACAATCCCTGTGAAGTACCTAAATATAAAGTATCGTTTCTTTTTAGCGATGAGTATCCGCCACCTTCAATTCCCTCTCTTTGTTCAATGTAATTTATAGAACCAGATAAATTAATTACGCTCACCCCATTATTGGTAACCACACAGATATCACCTTGTAGATTAGCAGCCACAGCATAAACATAGTTACTTTTCAAGGTTCCATCTGTAGCACTAAAATGATGCAGCACTTCAAATTTCTGATTGAGAACATAAACACCATTTTGTTCAGTTGCCAACACCTTTAAATTACCACATATCACTACGTCAGATATAATATTTTCGGCTATTTCTGGTAAGGTCAAATTCATATTTCCTGATAGATAATGGTAAATCCCTGTTCGACCATATAAGTAATATTCATTCTCTTTAACTTTCTCAATTCCCCTTATCTCCAGATTTTTTAAATCCCCCTTTAACCAATCGGTACCTGTTTCACGCAAAAAACCAATTCCCTTTCCCTCTTGCATCAAGCACAAATCCTGATCTACTTTATCGAGAAATAAAAACTTAGTTCCTTTTTCAGCAGAAGTTACTGTTAAAGTTTTTCCATTAAAAACATACAATCTATATTCCGATGCGAAATAAATTTTGCCTTTATACTCTTCGCAATGATGCACCCAACCTATTTGATTTTTAACAGAATCAGGAAGTAATCCGGCTAAAGAATGATAGGTCATCATGCCATATTTATCCTTTTCTGCATACCCCAGATCATTGTTCCCTCCGAAATACAATTTTTTGTCGGTTGATAAACACAAGGCAATCGGACTATTACTCACTGCCATCGGCAGTTTATTCCATGCATCACCGTCGAACGACAAAATACCGTATGCATTGGCCAAATACAAAAGGCCCTTTTCGTCAAACAAAGCATCGTAACTCACCTGATGGGCATCATAATCTTTAGTAGTATATGATCTTATTCCTGGTGTATAAGAATACAATGAAATATAGGCAGCAAAAAAAGCAACGAGAAAAATTCCCTTTTTAATCATGCAGTTAAATATTTGAAGTAGTTAATTCCTTTCCAAGTTACATCAATCGCTTAGGAGATACCATAGCTAAGGCGCTAAAAACCACGATTAAAGCAAAATGTCAGGATTATGTCAGTGCTTTATACCCCCAAATAGTACTTTGGGTTTTATACAGAATACTTTTCCTTGGTTAACCTCAGAATGGAAGATTCATATTGAGGATAGTTTTTCATCAGTTGAGAGGTAGTAAATAACTCAAAATCTCTAAAATCAAATCCAGGAGATACCATACAGCCTACCAGTGAAAATTCTCCCTCAATTACCTCCGACCCAAAAATGGATCCTGCCGGAATGATGAGTTGTAAAGTCTGCCCTTTGGCTGTATCAGGACCAACAAAATATTCCTGTAATTTTCCTTCCTGGTTAATCACCGTTACTTTTAAAGCACTCCCCTGATGATAATACCACAACTCATCGGCAGTGAGCCGATGCAAATGTGACACCTCCTCCTTTTTCAACAAAAAATAAATGCTGGTAGCAATATTTCTATTGCCATGCATCACTTTAGCTCTATAAATTTCTTTGAAATATCCGCCTTCCGGATGGGCGGTCAGTTGTAAATGATTGATCCAAAAATCTGCTCCTGACTTCATTATTTTATTTTTTCAAAAACAACATGCTTTTTATTGAAATCGGCAGCAGCATTAATCACTTTTCTGAAGGGTTCAAATTCAGCTTTAGGCACACGAATATCTCCGTAAAATTCATACACAGCAACAGTATAAACATTTCCTTCCTTTTTATAAGAGCTGGTAAAACCCATGTTTCTTACTCCCTCTTTTTCCACAAAAACATCCATGTTTAAATCCTCTATATTTTTAACCTGATAACCTTCCGGAACAGTAAATTTTATAATACGAGTATAAGAATGTTCATAGGTGTTTTCTACATCGGTTAAACGTTCTTTATCTTCATACAATTCTGCTTGCGGACCAATTACCTTACCTATTTCAAAAAAGTAATTGTTACCGGCTTTCTCAATCAACGCAGAAGAATGTACTTTCCCTTTCACCACAAAAACCTTTTTAAGAATATCGCCACCAGCCTGGGTGGTATCAAATTCAAAAGATTTTACTTCAGCATCATCAGAAACATTGGTTAATAAACCCTTAGCGATTTCTTCTTTTTTCTCGGCAGAATATAATTTTTTATAAAACAGATAATACACTGCTTCATGTCCGGCTTTAGTTTCAGTAACATCTAAATCACAACCCGAAAAATCAGCATCAAAAGTAACATCAATATCTAGGTTCGAATAAGTTTGTTTTTCAGTGTTTCCATCGATATAACCTACACGAACAATAGGACTCTTCAGTTCACCCAAACTCACAAATCGAATAAAAATTCCGTCATTATAGGAATAATTATAAGGCACTAAACCATATCTGTATTCAGCTTCCATCGGCGTTAAATACTTATTGTATTTAGGGAAATACAATAAAATATGCGTTAAGAAATTCCAACTCTCAAAATTTCCATCAAAACGCTTATTACTTCTGTCGTTGGTAATTACCATTTGGTGTTCAATTCCTAAACGATCTAAACTCAATGCAAATATTCTACACATGGTAATAGGCATCAATTCCTTAGATTCCAAAACAGAAACTATATTCATTTTTTGAGCCTGATTGTTCAGCGTAAACGACTTGATATAATCCTCCAGTTTTATAATCTTTTGTTCTTCCAACAATCCGTCCAACGCCAATGACTTCAGCATTTTGTCAATCGCCTTAATTTCTTTTTTGAAAACCTTCGCGTTCTTCTTGTTTACTGATGGATTATCACCCTGCGGACTCTCATAAAAATATTTGAAATACATTTTTGCGAAATCATCAAAAGTGTTGGCTTCACCCGCATTATCTGATTTCGATTTAGAGTACTTATACTCCAATCTTTTATAGGCTGATCTTTTGTAAGAAAAATCTTCTTCATCAACCGATGGACTATTATTTACTTCCACCGTTTGACGGTTTTTACCCGTCTTTGTAGTATCGTATTTAGGCTCAGGTAATCCGTTGTATGATTTACATAAAAACACTAAATCTTTATCGTAAATCAATTCGAAATGCGCATTCTTAACAGTATAAAAATTATTTAATAAATATGAATCACAATTGAAAGTAAAAATAGCAGATTTCAAAGTGTACATATACTCCACTTCACTCCCTTTTTCAACGCCTTCTAAAGCAAAAATAGTGTAAGGACCAGCATTTTCGAAGTTCTCAATCTCTTTAATATTATCTTTATTAAATTCTACTACCTTACCATCTTTCGAAATACAACGCGCTTTCAAACCAATTACTTCTGTGTTGTTTTCCTTTCTTATATACACTTTATTATTACCTTCCACACCTTCATCATCATTCACTCTAACTTTTTGATGAATGGTAATTACTTCTGTAAGAAAACCATTTATATAACTATATTCTCTCACTTCAAAATCTTTGGTAATAACGGCATGGTCTTTTGCCTCTTCCTCACTAATAGAAGTTAGAACAGGATTAGCATCCCAATCATAATCCTTCATTTCATAAGTATCGGTTTGAGCAAAGGAAAAAGAGGTAAATAATACCAGAATTGCGGAAAAAATACTTTTCATCTATTTAGTGGCTTTGGTTACTTTTTGAAGCACAACAACTTCGCTGTATGCCTTGTTTAGTTCTTTGATCATATTGTTAAAATTCACGAACTGATCTTCTTTCAATATCAAATAATTGATGTAATGTTTTTTAGTCATAGTAACTTTTTCTCCTTCGTTTTTATAACTAATATTAAAACCAAAATAATCATTTTGATATTCCACATTCGAAGGCACATAATCTACTCTGTAACCTTTAGGGACAGATAATACATTGATATCTTCTTCTTGGTATTTATACTCGTTATCCAGGGGAATACCCTTACGCTTTTTAATATCTAATTGTGAACCGCGCAACTCCTTTTCTAAATTCATATTAATAAAAATATCATCGCCTGAAACTTTCAAATAATCGGGCAATTTAAAATCATAAGCAATAGAAAGGTTGGTATCTCTATTTTCTAAACCATAAAACTTTGCATGTCCGTAATCAATCTTATTATTTCCTTTATCGAGAGTGGCTTTTAATTTTTCCTTTCTTTTTTCCTCGTTGTCATTGAGCATATTATTTACGAAATCAATTTTATCATATCCTCTGGAGTCAATCATTCCTGTTCCTACTAAAACATCACCTTCTATCTGCAATTGTAAACTATCCTTTCGTGCATTCCTTTCTTTCGGAATTACAGGCACTGTAACCACTTCGCAAACACCTTTACCCTGACAACGCAAGGCCTCTTTACCTTGAATAAAAGCAGTGGGGAAACCATATGGAGTATAATAACCAACAGCATCTAAAAATACTACTTCACCTTTGTCGTTTCTGTAAGAGGAAATCATGTGATTATCGGCGGCAGGTGTAGGCATTTCTTCATAAGTATAAGGTATATCTCTACTTCCCACCCATGTTAAACTTCCTTCTATTCCGGCATATTGCAACATTTCTGTAATGATACTGGCCATATCTTTACAATCGCCATATCTTTTCTGACAAACCATTGCCGCTTCTCTCGGAATAAAGCCACCCATGCCATCTTCAAAGGCAATATATTTCACATTATTTTGAACCCAATTGAAAATCGTTCTCGCTTTTTCATCTCTGTTAGGAACATTTTTCACCAATGAATCAACCAGTTTTTTTAACTCCACATTTTCTTCCTGATTCACATTTTCCACAAAACCATAGTAGTAATCGTATAACCCTTTTACATCAGGCAATAATTTTTCCACTTCGCCATTTTTATGTTTCACCTCTGCAATGCGTACCACAACATGTGGAGCATAATAGCTTAAAGCGGGAGAATTGCTGTAGGCATCATTCGATGGAATATCTCGGGTAGTCCATGTATAGGTTGTAATTCCCTTTTTTACTTCCGATTTAAAATCGATTTTGTATTTCTCGGTATTGAACAAAGTATATTCAATTTTTACTTCCGAAGGAAAAGAAACCGAATATTGAGAATACTCAATGGGTACGTACGTGCTGAAATAATAAGAGCCTATGAAATGAGGATCATTATAAGTTTCACGATACTGTAAAAAACCAGCTCCATTTTTTTGGGCTTTCGGATAAACAAAAGCCTTTCTCTTAGTGCTGCCATAAAAAACACCTGAAGATGAAGTATTGTTCTCGGTAATTTTGGTTACAAATTCCTGATTGTATTTCCCTTTCTTTTCGGTAGGAATAAATGAAACAGCATGAATATCAGAAATACCAGTAAAATAATAATAGTGAATTGATCGATCGGCATAATCAGAAGCATTGTCTTTCAAAAACCACAACATAGATTCATGATCGGAATAAGATACCAACTTATCCTTTTCCATTTTGATGGTGAGTTTTTCCTTAAAAGTACTATAAGCTGCGCCTTCCTCCTTAAATTTCAAGCGCAAAGAATCCACATCAACAATCTGTGCATTTAAACTAAGCGCTAACACCAAACCCAAACAAACACTATAAAATCGCATCACTTTCTCCATTTATTTTTTACTAAAGTACCATGATTATATTCGGCATATACTAACAATGTGCCTGTTTTGTTGTAGGCCTTGTAGTCGCCATGGCTATTTCCAAGATAATAATTTTCTTGTTCACTTATTTGTCCATTCTCGAAGTATTCTGTTTTTTGACCATGTAATACACCATCTTTGTAATTATTTTGACTGTATAATTTTCCGCTAGAATAGTACTCTTCCTCTAATCCAACCGGTTGATCATGCTTATATTGTGAATGCTCCATCATTTGCCCATTATAATAATATTTAACAATTGCACCTTCAAATAAGCCATTGTTTAAACGCGCGCAGTAGGCCAACTGACCATTATCGTAATAAAAATTCAAGGTATCGTTAGAGTTCAATTTGGGCACTACAACAACAGTATCTTTTCCGTTGCTTGCCAACCCCTTAATAATTATAGCAACTCCGGTATGGTAAAACCTCTCCATGAGTATTCTTCCTTCTGGTTCGTAATCGATAGTCCACCCCTCTCGTTCGCCATTAGAACAACTCGTGATTTTCTTAACAGATCCATTCTCATAGTACCAAATTGAAACTCCATCCAGCTTACCCTCTACATACACATTCAACATTCTTAAAGCTCCCGATGGATAATAACTAAAAACGGTATCGGTTAATTTTTCGAGATTAAATGCACTTTTATTTTTTAATGTTCCGGCAGGATAGTAATATTTCCAAACACCATTTCTTTCTCCATAAACAACTTCTCCGGAGCTCATCAATTGGCTGTTGGAAAAATAATAATTCTGAATCCCATGCATTTCCCCATTATCATAATTCAGATCGCTCACCAAATTATTTCCTAAATATTCCCTGGAATTACCATTTAAAACTCCATACTGCATTTTTCCTTTTTGTTGGTATTCACTATTTGGAATTTGCAGATTGATTTCTCCATTTCCATTATTTGTTTCGATGGATGTTATTTCATCGCCACCAACATTGTAATAATAACGAGCAATGAAATCGCCCATATTGTATTTTTCTTCATAGTTCGGGGTACTATCGGCATTCCAGAATTCTGCTATTCCATTAATCTCTCCGTTTTGGTAATAGAATTTTTCTTGAGGATTTCCATTGGAATAGTATCCATTCCAAACCCCTTTTTGTTTGCCGTTTACATAAAGACCTTCTACTTTCAAATTTCCGTTTTCATAAAACTCAGTGTACATACCATCTAATAAATCATAGGAATAATAAGATCTACTTTCCAATGCTCCACTTTTAAAATAAGCCTCATAAACACCTTCTAATTCTCCATTTATGTTGTACAAACAGCTCGCTTGTTTTACTCCTTCCTTGTAATAAAAAACCCATTTTCCCTCTCTTTTTGAACCCACAAAAGAACCTTCGGAAACCAACATTCCATATTCATTATAATTTTTTACGTGATTGCTTCCTTTATCTAATTCTTTACCCTTTTCAGTAAAATAAGTGTACTTAATTAACGCATCATTTTTATAAATAAATTCTGCCAGCAACCAACCTTTAGAGGCATAAATATATTGGCTCCCCACTCTTTTTCCTTTCTTGTAAAATGTTTTACTCTCTACATTTCCATTAGGATGGAAGGTTAACGTAGAATCAATATATTCGCCCTTGTTATTGTAATGGTAAACACTTGAAATTTTTCCATTGTTGAAATACTCTTCCCATTTTCCAAGTCCTTTTCCATTTTCCAGCATTCCCGATTTACTCACCTTTCCATTTTCATAAAAAGAAGTGAATATTCCATTGGCTTTCCCTTCTGTGTTTTTTAAAATCGTGCTCGGTCGCTTTCCTTGATAATAATAAATTTCATCACCGTCGAGTTCATCATTTTTGTAGTTTATTTCCGACACTAAAACTCCTTTAGAATTATAATTGAAAGCTTTCCCATTTGCTTTTCCCGACTTATAAATAGAATTGATTTTCAAAGCACCTGTAGGGTAATAATCTTTTTGTATTCCTTCCAAAGTATCGTTTACATAATTCCATTCCGATTTCACAACACCAGTGGGATAGAAAGTGGTGAATGTACCATTTACCAAACCATTTTTACTGGTACAAATGGAAAGCAGTTTTCCATTTTCATAATACACTTTAGAACTATCGGTAAACTTACCCTGTTGATCGAAATTCACTACAGATTTCAAAGCCCCTGTTGGGTAAAAATAATACCACTTTCCCTGAGGTATATCGCCTTCCATTTTACCTACCGATTGCAAAAAATCATCCTCATCATAAAACTTAGTTTTTGTAAATTCTTGTCCTTCCACCACAATAATTGATTGCTCTCTTAAGGATGAAAAATAATCTACAGTAAAATCTACATAAGCTTTTATTTCATCAGCATATTTTATTTTCCCTTTTTCTACTTCTGCATTACCCAAATAAGATAAAAACTGATAAGTATGAGCTCTAATGAAATTTCTCTCTCTAACAGCAATTAAAAACGAAACATAAAATTCCATCCAAAAATCAGCACCTTCCGATTTATACTGAACATTTTTCAATAGAAGATCTGTTTGACGAGATATGGAATATTTTAAGGGCGATGCACTAGGATACTTCGTACCCAAAGCGATTCCCGATTCCACCAATTCTTCTAACTCCTGAAACAAATTATTTCTGCTGATGCCTTTAATTTTAATTTCATATTCATGTTGAGCAATTTGATTCAAAACATTAAGAGCAGTGTCTGTTCTTAATGAATTATTGTTCGAGAATAAAAGAAAAGTTTCCAAAGAAAATACGGCTCGAATAAAATCCCCTCTATCAGCCATATGGCGACCTAAGTAATAATGTGCCGATTTATTGAATGGATTTCTGCGAATTACATTTTGTAAAATTTTAATTCCTTCATCGTAATGTTGAAAACGAATCAAGCCACGTGCTTCCATTACCAATAATTCTTCGCTGTATGGATACCTTTTTTTTGCAGTTACAAGATGTGTAAAAAATTCTTCATCTTTTAAATTGAGCAAGCTTTCCAATAAATAATCGCGAAAAATAAAATCATTCTCTCCATCAATAGAAATACCATTTAAACAAAGCTCCACTACTTCAGAATCATTCCTTTGAGAAAAATGAATTTCTGCCAATTCAGTCAATGCTTTTTCATACAAGCTATCATTCCGCGAAATATTTTCAAATCGTTGAATGGCCTTATCCACTTCACCACGATTTTTAGCACTTAAACCAGAAATATAATTGTCAAAAGAATTTACATCAAACTCTTCCCGCAAGGGAATATTTTGTTTTTGTGAGAAAGAAAAACAATAAGCTAAAACAAAAATAATCCAAATAGATTTTCTCATGAATTACCGATTTAATTTGTGAAATATCTCTACAATATTATCGATCTCCAATTTATTGGTATTTCTTCCCAAACTCAATCTAAAACTTTCCTTTATCTCAGAATCACTCAACCCCATAGCTTTAAGAACATGCGAGGGTTCGTTGTTAGAAGAATTACAAGCCGACCCTAATGAAAAAGCCAATTCGCTACATTTTGAAATCAATTCGCTCGCCTTTACTCCTGGAAAACGAATATTTAAAGTGTTGCATAATGTGGTTGAATGCGGAATATTATTTACAGCTCCTAAAGCTTGCAATCCCTTGAGTAATTCTTCTTTCAAATAAAACTGATGGGCTGCCTCTTTCTCTATATCCAACAATTGAAAAGCTTTTGCCATTCCCACAATTGTGGGAACATTACTTGTTCCTTCATGCAAAACAGAAGGTAATTTTACACGAGGATTTTTTCTTCTGGTATATAAAACTCCCACCCCCTTCGGACCATAAATTTTGTGTCCGGAAACCACCATCACATCAATTCCCAATTCATCTACATTCACTTTCATTTTCCCCACAGCCTGCACCGCATCACAAAAAAGCAAGGAACTGCTATTGTGAACTATTTCTGCAATTTTCCGAATATCCTGAATCACTCCTGTTTCATTGTTAGCCATCATTACAGAAACCATTGCGGTATTTTCTGAAATACTGTTTTTTAATTCTTCCAAATCAATAAATCCACTTCTATCCACTTTCAAATAAGTAATTTGAGCCCCTCTTTTTTCTAAATATTGGTGTGCTTTAAGTACCGATTTGTGCTCTGTTTCGCAAGTAATAAAATGATTTTTATATCCAGAAAACAACTCGAAAACACCCACTATTGCTTTATTGATGGCATCCGTAGCCCCAGATGTAAAAACCAATTCACTTTCATCAGCACCAATGGCATTTGCAATCGTTTTTTTCGCATCATCTACCGCATTTTTCGCCACCCATCCCAAACGATGTGTGCTGCTCGATGCATTCCCAAACTCATTGGTAAGATAAGGCATCATTGCTTGTAACACTCTTGAATCAATAGGTGTTGTAGAATTATAATCGAGGTAAATCGTTTCTTTTGCACTCATTTTTCTTGTTGCTCGTGATGTTCATTAACGAAGGTAACAAATACGCACAATATTCTTATTTTCGCATTATGGCAATGTACACCAATCATCTCACACAATACGAACGCTGGCTTACACGCGAAATAAGCATAGGCGACTTGAAAATGGGCGGAAAAAATCCTATTCGAATTCAATCGATGACCACTACCGATACTATGAATACCATTGCTACAGTGGAGCAAACGATTCGTATGGTGGAGTCGGGTTGTGAGCTGGTGCGCATCACCGCGCCCAGCATCAAAGAGGCCGAAAATTTAGCCAATATTAAAAAAGAATTGAAAGTTAGAGGATACAATGTTCCTTTAATTGCAGATATACATTACACGCCTAACGCTGCTGAAGTAGCTGCGCGCCTTATTGAGAAAGTGCGTGTGAATCCGGGTAACTACGTCGATAAAAAGAAATTTCAAACCTTAGAATATACCGATTCAGAATATCAACAGGAGTTGGATAGAATTCGCGAGAAATTTTCGCCTTTGGTAAAAGTGTGCAAAGAGTACGGCACCTCTATGCGTATTGGCACCAATCACGGTTCGTTAAGCGATAGAATTATGTCGCGATATGGCGATAGTCCATTAGGAATGGTAGAATCGGCCATGGAATTTTTACGCATTTGTGAAGATTTAAAATACCACAATATTGTTCTTTCCATGAAAGCAAGTAACACCCAAGTGATGGTGCAAGCCTATCGTTTGTTGGTGAAAACCATGAAAGAAAACAACATGAATTACCCACTGCACCTGGGTGTTACCGAAGCAGGAGATGGCGAAGATGGAAGAATAAAATCGGCGGTAGGTATTGGTACTTTGCTGGAAGACGGGTTAGGCGACACCATTCGTGTTTCGCTAACTGAAGACCCTGAATTTGAAGCACCGGTAGCAAAAGCTTTAGCTGACAGATATGTGGGCAGAGAAAAACATACAGCAATTACGCCCATTAAAAATTATCAAATAGATTCATACAATTACAACAGAAGAGAAACCATTGCTGTGAATAATATTGGTGGAAAATCTATTCCTGTGGTAGTAGCCGACCTTTCTGAATTGAAAGAAATTAAACCTGCTAATTTATTTGCGGTAGGTTATACTTACTCTGTACCAAATGATAAATGGTCCATTTCCGACATGGCCGTTGATTATATTTATGTAGGAAATAACACCGTTGATTTTGAAATTCCAGGAACTCTAGGTGTGATTCAAAACGAAGGAAAAGTACAGAAAAAAGAACGTCATTTTTCAATTGGCAAAGCAGGTTCTCAGCATTTTCTGAGCGTTCATGCGCACAATCTCGATATCATTCCAGCACTAAAATCTTTGAAGAATACTACACTTGTTCTTAAAACTACCAATCTTCATGGAATGGCAGAACAACGAGCTTTCTTCAACGCTTTGATAGAAAATAAGATCAAAATTCCTGTGATAGTAAAAAGAGAATACGAGAATTTATCACCACAGAATTTTCAGCTGTATTCTGCCACCGATTTCGGTGCATTGCTGTTAGATGGTTTAAGTGATGGTGTATGGATAAAAGCGAAAGATATTGCCTTACAAGCACAAACATCACAAGCCTTTGGAGTGCTTCAAGCCACCCGAACCCGGATTTCTAAAACCGAATATATTTCTTGTCCGAGCTGCGGAAGAACTCTTTTCGATCTACAAGAAACCACTGCTAAAATTCGTGCAGTTACCAATCACCTGAAAGGCGTGAAAATTGGTATTATGGGTTGTATCGTTAACGGTCCGGGCGAAATGGCCGATGCCGATTACGGCTATGTTGGTTCAGGTGTTGGTAAAATTACTTTATACAAAGGAAAAAAAGTAGTTCAAAAATCTATATCCTCCGAATTGGCGGTTGATGCACTGATTGATTTGATTAAGGAAAATGGTGATTGGGTGGAGAGGAAGTGATCTTATAATTGACGGTCATCCATCTCCCTGCAGCGCGCAGGGCAAAATCACACCCCTCTTCTCTAAGAGGTAATGACCCATATTAAGGCAAATTCATATCTACCATTCTTTTCAAGAGGATATTAAACCCTTTATCTTTTATTTTTCTGTGGTTATACTTGAAGGCCATTTCATCAAGATAATGTTGCA